>JAFGAC010000006.1 GCA_016933835.1 Clostridiales bacterium | reverse complement strand
ATAGTTGTCGATAGTAATTCAAATGACGGTACTTTAGAAATCTGTAAGGGCTTCTTGAGTTCGAACAAGAATAAATATCCAACATGTTTACTTTCTGAAAAGGAGCGATTAGGTAAGTCTCATGCTTTAAATACAGCCTTGGATAAGGCAACAGGAGAAATTATTGCAACATCAGATGCCGATTCTTTTTGGGAGTCAAATGCCTTGGTAAATGCTGTGGTTTTTTTTTCAAACCCGTGTGTTGGTGCTGTAACTGGAAAAGAGACCTTAAGTAATGTCAAAAAGAGCATCCATACCTTGTCAGAAGGTATGTACAGAAAATTTTATTACACTTTGAGACTTGGGGAAAGCAAAATTTTTTCTACACTAATTTTTCAAGGGGAGCTTTCTTTATACCGACGGAATGCTTTTAAGAAATTTGAGGATAAAGCAGGTTGTTCTGATGATGTTGGTACAATAATGAATATGATCCAAAATGGTTATCGTTGTATTTTCACTCCAGATGCCGTTTTTTGTGATACTGCGGCAATTTCGTTAAGTGGTCGATTAGCGTTAAAATCAAGAAGGTCTGAACATCTGATAGCGGGTGTTACAAAAGCTCTACGTTTGAAATTTGCAGGAAAGTTTGAGGTTCCTTGGAGAATTGTCTTTTTTAATTTTTATTTACATGTAATTTCTCCAATAATACTTCTGTTTACTGGTCTTGTGACAATTGGTGCTTTTATCATTCATTTTTCTAGTATATGGTTTCTGTTATTACTTGGTTTACTTTTGGTTTTTAAAAAAATTCGATTAGCACTATCCCTCTATTTAACAAGTAATATGGCTTTGCTAATTGGAATTACTAGAATTGTTCGAGGAAAACGTTCTACATCTTGGAAAAAAATTGACGAAATGCGTTGAAGTTTTGATTTATATTTGCTCCTATTTTAATTGTGATTAATATGAAGACCATAAGTTATGTGGTTAAAAACAATCTATGTACGGGTTGTGGAACGTGTGCTGGAGTCTGCCCTACGGATGCAATCTACATGAAAAATAATGCCAAATTTGGTCTTTATTCCCCAGAAATTAATGAAGATGAATGCACACATTGTGGTCTTTGTTTTAGATGTTGCCCTGGTGTGGCAGTTGATATGAAAAAGCTAAATTCTTTTGTTTTTAATGAGCAGCCCAAAAATAATCTGCTTGGTAATTTTTTGTATTCATATGTTGGGCATTCAAATGATAATTTCATTCGTTTAAATTCTTCATCTGGTGGTTTAATAACTCAATTATTGCTTTTTGCTTTGGAAAATGGGGTCATTGATGGTGCCCTTGTTGTACGTATGAAAAAAGACAGTCCTTTGGAACCTGAGCCATTTATTGCACGAACTAAAGAGGAGATTCTTTCCGCTTCCCAATCAAAATATTGTCCAGTGCCTCTAAATGTTGCTCTATGCGAAATAATTAAACAAAAAGGTAAGATTGCAGTTGTTGGTTTGCCCTGCCACATTCATGGAATTAGGTTGGCTGAATTAGCAATTAATGGTTTGAAGGAAAAAATTGTTTTCCATATTGGTTTGCTTTGCTCTCACACTGTAAGCTTTTCTGGAACTGTTTTTCTTCTTCGTAAATTTGGTATAGATCCTGTTGACGTTAAATCAATAAAATACCGGGACAAAGGTTGGCCTGGTTCTATGTTAATAGAACTAAAAAATGGAAAAAAATTGAGAAAAGAATTTGTTAGAAGTTGGAATGCCTATTGGAATGTATTTTCTTGTTTTTTCTTCACGCCCCATCGTTGTATTTTATGTCCCGACCAATCCAACGAGTTTTCAGACATTTCCTTGGGTGATGCTTGGTTGCCTGAATTTAAACAACCAAATTTAGGAGAATCGGTAATTATTACACGATCAAAAGAAAGTGAAATATTGCTTGATAAATTAAATTCAGTCGGTTCATTATCTTTTAAATCGATATCGCCCAACAAAGTTCTTGAATCGCAAAATTTTAGTATAGATTTTAAAAAGAAAAAAATTTCAGGACGTTTTTATCTATCAAGGTTATTTGGAATGAAGGTTCCTTATGTTAATCCATTTTTTTTCCGTAAGCGTTCAACACTTTTTAATGCTTTTCTAACATATTTTAGTGTCTGGTCTTCCTCCAACAAGTTTTTACTATATTTTATGCAGTACATTCCACTTTCTCTTTTTAGGATCTATTTTGGATTATTTAAAATTTCATCATTACGAACAATCGAAGGAGAATATTGAATTTGAATCCTAAAGTACATGTAATTCATGTTGGAACTATGGATAATAGAGGAAGTCAGGCACTAATTCTAAGTGACATATCCATTATAAGGGAGATTACAGGTGGCGATGTTGATCTTTCTGTATCGACTAACGACGTTGAGGGTGTAAAAAAATTAAATGCTGATTTAAAATCAGTAGTGTCTCCATTTGTTGATATTCCATTTCAAAAAGTTGATGCACTCGGGAAAAAATATAATTTTCAAAGAACGAGTCTAAAGTATAAGATGTTTGCTTTAGGGTTCCTGTTTTTTATGGGGATTCAGTGCTTATCATCAATTTTTTCGGTGATCTTGTTAAAATTGGGAGTTAGACCATTTTACCGTTATGAAAATTTAAAAAATTTGAAGGAATGTAAATTGGTTGTATCTTATAGTGATGAAAATTTCAAAGAGACTGCTTCATCACTTCCTTTGAATGTTTTTTGGGTTATAAGCTGGTGGTCTATGTTAATTTCACGAACTTGGGAAATTTTGATTGCAAAATCTCTTAGTAAACCTGTAGTAATGTTTCCAAACTCGATTGGGCCTTTTCGAACTTATGTTGGTGAATCCTTGACTAAATTAGCTTTGAACAGTTGTGATTTTGTTTTGGCTAGAGAATCCATTTCATATGAGATAGCTAAGTCCTTACAAATAAATTCAAACATCATCTTGACTGCTGATACCGCATTACTTTTTAAATCTTCAGCACCTTTTCCCGAAGATGATTTCTCAGAATTAAACATAGGTGTTGCTCCAGGTATTTACGGTAAAAGTTTATCTAAAGACGAGGTGCACCAGTTCATCTTCAGTCATGCACAAGCTTTAGATGATTGTATCAAGAAATATAACACAAAGATTTTCTTTTTGCCACATTTTGTGAATGGGTTTTCTAATGATGATTTGCAAATGAGTAAAAGTATATACTCTCAAATGATTAACAAAGAAAATGCAGAAATAATTTATGAACCTAATGTGGAAAAATACAAAGTAATATTACAGAAGATGGATGTGTTAATCTCTTCCAAGTTACATCCTGCAATCTTGGCTTCCTCTAGTTTCATTCCAGTCGTTTGTATAATTTATGATCACAAACAAACTGGTTTCTTTCAACGACTTGGAATGATTAACTGCACTTTGGATGTTAGAATGGTTTCATATGAAAAATTATCCCAAAAGATAGATTATGTGTGGTATAACAAAAAAGAGTTGAGTCTCTCCCTAAAAAGACAGATACCCCACTTACAAAATGATATTAGACAGGCGATTAGGAAAGCAATAATTCCTTTTCTTTAGGCATTTTAGGTGATATGTTTTTATGATAACTAATAGTCTTCAAGCTTTCTATTATCTTCATAAGTTTAACAATATTGCCTATTGGAATAAAGATAAATTAATCAATTTTCAGAACAAACAACTTAGGTCTATTGTGAAATATGCATATGATAATGTGCCTTATTATCATAAAATTTTTAGACAAAACGGCTTAAATCCTTACGACATACGCGATACGCAAGATATTAACAAAATACCTATACTCCGAAAGGATATAATTAGAGCTGAACCTGAAGCTTTCTTGTCACGTCAGTTTGATTCTAATAACCTAAGATGCCTTTCCACGAGTGGTTCAACTGGAAAACCTATGTTGATTTACATTAACTCAAAAGAAGACCTTCTAAGAAAAGCAAGACATCTTAGAGCTAATACGAGTTGTGGACAAAAATTGCTAGATCGTTGGGTTTTAATAACTTCTCCGAATCATTTTGGTACTAGCACTAAACTCCAAAGGATTTTAAGATTTTATGTTCCTATTCCTGTTTCAGTTTTTTCTAGTGTTGATGAGCAGGCTTCGAAGATTGAACGGTTAAATCCCGATGTCCTAGATGGATATTCAAGTTCCTTGGTTTTATTAGCGAAATATGTTCAAGAAAATGATTTGAATACAATTAGACCCAAGTTTGTGATTGGCGGTGCTGAACTGGTCGACGAATCTTCAAAACGTGTTATTGAGGATGTTTTTAATGTGCCATTTTTTGATCAATATGCTTGTGTAGAATTTGACAGAATTTCTTGGCAATGTACTGAAAAAGTGGGCTATCATATCGATTCAGACTCATTAATTGTACAGTTTGTGGACGCTGAAGGAAATGAGGTTGCTAAAGGTGAAAAGGGGGAAATCGTTTGCACAAGCCTCTTTAACAATGCAATGCCGCTTATTCGTTATGCCGTAGGTGATATGGGTGTTGAATCCTATGAAGAATGTTCTTGTGGAAGAAAACTTCCCTTGATGAAAGTTATAGAAGGGCGTTCTGATTCAAGTTTGGTATTTCCTGATGGTAGAACAATATCTCCTAGAGCTTTAACTGTGGCAATTAACATGTTTAGTGATTATAATGTGTTTGATCAATTTCAGATTATTCAAAAGAAAATTGACCTGTTTCATATTTTTGTGAAACTAAAAGATGTTCCTGTTAAGAAACAATTTTTGTCGAGAAAATTTGTTGAATACCTAAATCGTACGCTTAATTTAAGTAATAATCTTGTAACATTCGAGATTGAATTTGTGGATGAAATTCCTTTGAGAAATACGGGAAAACTAATGATGGTTATTTCGGAATTATCAAAAAATAATGGTGATTGATTTTAATGAATAAGGAGTTAAAAACGAAAAATAATGAGTCCAACAATAAGTTGAAAGTTTCAATAATTATAATTACAAAAAATGAAGAAGAAGTAATTGCTCAATGCCTTCAATCATTGTTTAATCAATCAGTTAAACCCTTTGAAGTTATAGTTGTTGATGGGCATTCCACAGATAACACTGTTGAAATTGCAAAAAAATATCCTGTTAGAATTGTTGAGGAAACTGGGGTTTTATCCCCTTCTAATGCGAGAAACTTGGGAGTTGAAAATGCAACGGGTGAGATAGTTTTAGTTATGGGTGCTGACGCCGAGCTTGATAAGTATTGTATTGAAAATGTTTTGTGTCACTTTGAAGATCCAAAAGTTATTGTGGTCGTTCCTAATCTTGAGATTCGTATTCACACTCGTTTTGAGAAGATTCAAAAGCTTTGGTATTATGGTACTCGGAGTCGTTTTAGAACGCCATATGGTACAGGTTCTTCTATACAGTTTATACGTAAAGAAATTTATGAAGAAATCAGGTTTGATCCTCGAATAGGTTTTGGTGACGATTCGGACTTTAGGAGAAGACTTCTAAAGAAATTTAGTAAAACTCATAAAATTGTTAGGTCTGAGGGGGCTAAAGTTTTGGTTGACCTTCCGCACACTATTTCTGAAGTAAAATCTCAAAATATTTGGTATGGTCGAAGTAGTCGTGAATATTATGCGAAATATCATGGCTTTGATGCACTTTTAAGGATTGGAAGTATGGTCATGCCTTTTGTCTTTTTAGTTTCATTAGTCTTATCTCTAGTTTGGTGGCCTGCAGTATATGTTATGGTTCCATTGTTTGCATTAGTTGTAGCCCGAAATTTGATAATTTGCCTTAGGTCTAACTCGTTTTTCTTCTTTGATTTTCTTTTCTTTGACCTTTTTCGATCAATATTTTTTATTTATGGGTTTTTACAAAGTTTCTTTGTAAAGAAAGTAGGGCGATAATACGGGTAAATATTTTAGTAATAGGTATGTTAAGATTATGCTCGCTCAAAATTTTGGACTAAAAGACAAATCTTCATTATCTGATTCGTCACATCCAAAGTTTTGGATTTTTTTTTCCATTTTTATCCTTGGATATAGTATAATTGGAAGCCTTCTTGTAAGATTTTATAGTGATAGTTTTTTATTGTCAATAATGGTTGTTTTAATTGCATTAGTTCCAATATTAGTAGCATTTGACAAGATTCCTTCAAAAATTTATCCATTTCTATTATTTGTAATTGGCTTATCTTTGTTGTTATGTATACCTTTGGAAACAGGCTCATTATGGGGTGCAGATAATCATGGAGAATATTATTTTGCAAATTTAGTAGAAACATCTGGTTTTTGGAATTCTACAATTTCTAATAGCTACAATGCAATGGTTAGTGTTACTATTTTGGGTCCAGTATTGTCTACTTTTTCAGGAATGTCATTGTTGTGGGTTTTCAAAATCATTTATCCTCTCATTTTTTCAATTATTTCACTTGTATTGTTTTCTATTTTTAGAGCACAAATTGATGATAAGAGTTCATTTTTAGCTGTTTTTTTCATTATCTCTTTGTCTACCTTCTATACTGAAATGCTTGGTTTAGCCAGACAAATGATCGCTGAAGTTTTCCTTGTTTTAATACTTTATTTACTTTTTAAGAAAAGAGAACGAAATTATTCACCTAAAGATTATCTATTTCTCGCTATTTTTGGTCTTGGATTTGTCCTATCTCATTACACTTTGGCTTATCTTTTTGTCGGTATCACAATTTTTGTCTTGGTGCTTTCATTATTTAAAAAGAAGGTAATGAAAACTCATATTGTATTTGCCAGCTATTTAGGTGTGCTAATTATTTGTTGGTATGTTCTTATAGCTCAGGGTGTGGTATTTGAAAGGTTCATAAATTTATTATTTGATGTTTTTGGCGGAGTAGTCAACAATTTTTCCAATCCTGATTTTGTGCAACCACTAAATATACTCTTGACTAGTAAAGCCTCTTTGTTGCATGAGATAACCCGAATATTGAACCTTGTTATGGTGGGTGTGATAACATTAGGTGTTTTAGGCGCATTATCTGGTAGAATTGGAAAAAAACTTAGTAATGAATACAAGTATTTTGCATTGGCCAACTTTTTATTGTGTGGTTTCTCTTTAGTAGTTCCATTTGTTGCTAGTTCTTTGAATACTTCTCGTTTGTATCATATTTCTTTGCTGATTTTAGCTCCGTTTTTCGTTTTTGGTGTGATATTATGTTTTAATGTGGTTTTTAGATTGTTATCGAGGAAAATTTCTTTTTCTTTTTCAAAGAGTCTATCTATAAAATTTATCTCTGTGTTTTTGTGTGTTTTTTTGTTATTTAATACTGGGTTTATGTATCATGTTACAAATTCAAGGTCCTCAATACTTAATCCTACTTGGGCCTTGTCTGAAGGTTCCTTAAAAGATAAAGTGTCTTTGTACAATTCATTTGTTCCTAAAGATGAAATGCTTGCTGCGTTATGGATTAAAAATTGTAACACTTCATTGCAAATATATTCTGATTATCGTTCTAGGAATAATGCACTGAATGCCTTCGGTATGCTATCTAGGGCGGGTGACGTTAACATACTTTATTCCTCAACAAAAATAATTGATTCGTCTTCACTTGTCTTTTTGAGACGGTTGAACATTTTTGATGGTGTATTTGAAACTGGCAGGGATGAGAAAGGTGTTACTCAGTTGTTTAATGGAACACAATTGATTGATACATTATCTGAAAATGCGAATCTGATATATTGTAGCGGTGGAAGCATGATATATTACACTCCTTCTAAATTAGAAATAACCCTTGTAGACTAAGTGGCAACTATTGAAAAAACGGTATGAAACATAATGCAAAAAATTGTAATAAAGGGTAACAAAAAATTAAATGGTAGAATAAGAATCAGTGGAGCAAAAAATTCAGCTCTCCCAATAATGGCTGCTTCATTGCTTACAAAAGAATCTGTTATCCTTCACAACATTCCGAAGTTGGGAGATGTCGACATTATGTCCAAACTTTTGCAAGAATTGGGAGTTGAATTGAATTTTGTTGATAATACAATTAAGATTGTGGCTGACATTTCAAAAATCAACGATTTTGTAAATAATCCACTTTTAAAGTGTATTAGATATTCTACACATCTAATTGGAGCCCTGCTTCAACAGTTTAAAGAAATTTCTCTTCCTTTGCCTGGAGGGTGTGTTATTGGGACACGCCGATTAGATTCACATTTGTTAGGATTTAAGAACATGGGTGCAAAGGTATCTATTAATGATGACATGCTTCGTGTGTCTGCCGAAGAACTTCATGGGTGTGACGTTCGATTAGAATTTCCTAGTGTGGGCGCTACTGAAAATTTATTGATAGCTGCTTCCACTGCGAATGGTAATTCTACGATTAAAAATGTTGCCCAAGAGCCCGAAATAGTGGATTTGGCGAATTTTCTTAATTCTATGGGTGCGAAAATTACCGGTGCTGGTGAAAGTGTCATTCAAATAAAAGGGGTATCAGAGTTAAGTGGAACTGAATATAGTATAATTCCCGATAGGATTGAGACCGGAACTTACATTGCTGCAGCTGGAGTAACAAATGGGGATTTAATTCTAGAAAAAACAAATCCAAATCACTTAGAAGCGGTTTTAGAGAAATTTGTACAAACTGGAATGGTAATTGATCAGGAAGGTAACAATTTGCATGTTAGAGCTTCTGATCAAATTAATCCCGTAAATGTGATTACTGAAACTTATCCAGGTTTTCCTACAGATATGCAACCAATAATTACTACTTTGTTGGCTAGGGCTAATGGAGAGAGTATAGTTCAAGAGAAAATTTATGACAGTCGATTCAATCATGTTCCCGAACTCTGTAAAATGGGGGCTAAAATGAGAATTAATAGCGACTTTTTGTATATATCCGGAATTGATGAACTTAATGGTGCAGAGATTGAAGCCAGTGATATACGATGTGGAGGTGCACTTATTTTGGCTGGACTTTGTGCTAAGGGAAAAACTACTATAACTGGAGTAAATCAAATTTTGCGGGGATATGAAAATCCTGTTGAAAAATTAAAAAATGTTGGAGCTCAGATTTCTCTTTGCTAATATTGTAACCCTTTGGTTTGCGTGAGAATGCATGGGAGATTAGTTATTTTGTTATCACAAGAAGTTAAAGAATCTTTGAAAAAGATTGTTCAGGGTAGATTGCTTTTTAATGAATCAATGAAAAATCATACTTCGCTTCGTATTGGAGGACCTGCTGAAGTCTTAGTAGTTCCTAAGGATGAAACGGATTTAGTAAATTTGCTCCTTTTTGCAAGTAATGAGTCTATTAAAACCACAATTATTGGGGCGGGAACTAAATTGTTGGTTAGTGATGACGGTGTTCGGGGAATCGTGATTAAAATAAGTAATTGTCTTTCGGGTTTAACAATTTCTGGATGTGAAGTGGATGTTGGTGCTGGTTATAATTTAGGTAAATTATCGCGGTATGTTGGAAAAATTGGGTTAAGTGGTTTGGAGTTTGCTGTTGGTATTCCTGGTACTATTGGAGGTGGAGTTGTGATGAATGCTGGTGCTCATGGCTTTTCATTTAGTGATGTTATCGCCTCAGTAAGGACAATTAGTTTTTCAGGTGTTAGAAATGATTTTAGTCTTGATGAGTTAGGTTTTGGATATCGTCAGAGTATATTTCAAGGGGATGAATTGATTGTTTTGTCTGCTAGGTTGACTTTGAAGGTTGATGATATCCATGTTATTTCTAAAAAAATGGATGTGAATTTGAAGTGGCGCAAAGAGAATCAACCATTAGATTTGCCAAATGTTGGTAGCATTTTTGTTAATCCTACTGGTAAGGTTGCAGGAAAACTAATAGATGAAGCAGGTTTGAAGGGTTACATGATTGGTGATGCTCAAGTTTCTGAAAAACGATGTAATTTTATAGTAAACAAGGGAAATGCCACAGCACGTGATGTTAAACGATTAATTTCCTATATCAAAGAACGCGTTTATGAAAAATTCCAAATTTCCTTAGAGTGTGAAGTAAGGTTTATTTAATTCTTAGGTGATGGTTTATTGAGGGTTAAAGTTTGAAAAAAACTTTAAAAACTCTAGTTACTTCTTTACAAAATCTAAATTATAAATACAAAATTGTTGCTTTTAAGCGCAAAAATTATGGAGTAGCCTATAAGAGTTATAATCTTTTTATCTCGTCAAATCATTCTTTGGCTCTATTAGTGAATCAAATCGAAAAGAATGAAATATTTTATGATGTTGGGGCAAATTATGGAAAATTCACGCTACCTATAGCCAAAAAAAACTGTAAAGTCTTTGCTTTTGAACCAAATCCCTTTTCGTTTGAGAAGCTTTATTGTAATATTAATGCAAATAACCTGAAGAATGTTAATGCCTTTAATATTGGTCTATCAAACAGTAAAGATGTGTTAGATTTTTTCGTATCATCAGAGCCTGCTCGCAGTTCATTTCATTGTTTTAACGCAACTTATGGAAATAATAAAATTGCTTGTATTAAGTCCATTAATGTTGAATCGATAGATGATTTGTTGGAGATGAATGTAATCCAACCCCCCCATTACATTAAAATTGATGTTGAAGGTCATGAAATGGAGGTTTTGATGGGTGCGAAAAATACAATTGAAAATCATCACCCTATAATTCATTTGGAGCCTCATGAAGTTAGATATGGGGAGTTTAAATTTGTTGAACTTGATAACTTCTTTAAACAATTAAATTATAGTGTGATTAAACTTCCACACTTTTGGGTCTGTGAACCCATTTCTGGTTAAAGAGTTATTTTAAGACTAGCCATACCTTGTTTTTTTTTAAAAAAATTTATTTTTTATGGGTTCAATTGGGAGAACCATGATTCTAGAGTGGTTTCTGCTGGTTTGTTTTGTATTGTAAATTCGGTGTTGTTTGGGTCTTTGTTTGCTGTGGTGTAGAATCCTCCATCGATCATGTATCCTGCTACAAATGATTCGTCGTGGAATACTTGGAAGAATGATTCAAACCATCTTCTTTGTTCTTCAAGATCCACTACTGGGTTATCAAAGGAGTATTTCCATGGGTGCATTGCTGCTCCGTCTACACTTGCGCATCCCGTTACTAATATTATTTTTTTGTTAAATGTTGAACTTAAAGCCTCTAACTCATCTTCTACTACGTTTGTGTGATACCAGCTCCAATCATACCATTTAGCAATCATTTGTTCGATTGTTGCATCTTCGGAAGGTGCAATATCCCAATAAGCTGATACTGCTATGTAGTCAAGACTTGCAAACCAATTTTGTTGAAGTTTTTGTTCTGTGCTGTCATAAGTTCCAGTTCTTTGATACCAAAAGTTTGTTTCGTAAAAGACAATGCCTGAATAGGAATTTCGAACTCTGGAAATTACATTTTCCCATTGGGAATTGTATTCTGAAATTTCAAGACGCGTCATTTCTGTTGCGATGCAGAATGCTTCAACATTGTTTTCAGTACAGAATTGTGCATAGTAAACTAATGAATCTCCATAAGTACTCCAAAATTCGTTTGGATCTGAGGGGCTATATTCTAGTTGGTTTGGAATCCTTACCCGTATTATGACCTTTAAGCCCGCGTTTTTTAGTTTAGTTACTGCTCCTTGATACTCGTTTAGAAGAGATGGATATGGTGATGCTGTTGATCCTGAAACAGAAACTCTAACGTCCACATATGCATAGTTACTATGTGGAATCTTTTCTAGGTTTTGTTCTAGAGAAAGATCTGCATCAGAGTTTAGGTATGTGTCTGTTCTAAACCATTGTAGGGCCAAGATATTTTCTGTCTGAGTTGATTCTATTATTTGGCCATTTGTTTGGAGGAGAACTTGATTAGTTTGTGCAGCTATTGTTACGTTAGATAATCCTGTAAATGAAGCTGTGAATATGATTATTATGAGTGCTATTTGGAAGGTTTTTTGCATTCCTATCTCTTCTTAGAGTTTTTAGAACGATCTTCTATATTATATCTCTATATATCATATACATTAGAGAATGTGGTTAATATAATTTTTCGTAATAAATTATTGTGATTATTAATTCAGATCTTTAATGAAAAAATTAAGGTGGTTATTCAAAGTTTTTTTAAATTGGCACAATATATTTTCTTAATTCTTGATGTTTTTATTAATTACAAAAATTGAAATATAATTTAATGTTATTTACTAAAATTTTTTTATTTTATTTTTATTTCAATTTTTTTCTTTGTTAATTCTTCTTTGCAAAAAAAGTAAGTTGTTTTTGCAAGTAAACTTTTAAAGACTGTTGAGTATTAGCCGTAAAAATCCTGGTGGCCTAAATGAAAAACAAAAAAGATTTATCAACAAAAATCACTTCAGTTCTAATTACACTTTTTCTCTTGTGCGGTTCATTAATTCTTATTAGTGTGCCTGTTGCAGCTGCAACAAATGTAACTGTGAGTGTGGATTTGGATGATGTTGTATTAAATAACGATTTGTCCCTTGGATTTACTTTACATTCTTCTACCGATGAAATTGAAAAATTCATGACCCGCGAAACACAACAAAACTTGGTAAAAAATGCAGACTTTAAAATTGTACGACTTTTTGATCGACATTTAGGTCCTAATGGATATGATATTGGTGGACCATGTATTTATTGGAACGAAAATACCCAGACAGGAACTTTTGATTGGACTGAAACAGACAAAATAATCAGAGAAGTTTATAGTGTTGGATGTGAACCTCTGATTTGTTTATCTGCTTGGAAAGACACAAGGATCACTGTCCCCAATGGAATGGCAATCGATCCCAGCACTTCTTTGCCTTATCCTGAAAGTTATGCTGCCTTTGCTGCAGCATGGGTCCAACATTTTAAATCAATAGGCCTTCCTGTTCGATACTATGAAATCTTTAATGAAATTCAACACTATATTGGGTGGAATCCAACTGTTGCCGATCAGCAACGGATAGCAAACTTTGTGGAATTATTTAATGCTGCATACACAAAGATGCATCAAACAGATTCTAGGGTCATGGTCTCCACAGATTGTTCTTTGGAAAAACACTTTTTTTCATTTTTTATAAACAATGGCGTTGGCATAGATTATTTAGACTTTCACAAGTATGATGCTTGGAAGTACCCACAATTTACAGATGCTGAAATGTTTACTAGAGCTGAAACTGTTTATTTTAACACTGATTACGTTTGTTACAGTGTGTCTGATGCTCAACAAATGTGGTATAACAAACATGGGAAAATGCTTCAGGTCATACTTAGTGAAACAAACTTCAATGCCGTTGCGATAGGAAACAACGGCGATATTGGTTCAGATCCGCGAATTCAGCAGATGGCGGGTGCAGTTCGCACAGCACTTCTTGCAAGAATGTGTGTTCTGGAGGGAATTGATTTCATGGCCTATCATTGTTTTACGAGTAGTTATTCCTATGAAAGCCAGTATCCTACTGGAGGAGGTGGATTTGGAATGATTAATCGTGATGACAATGAACCTTGGTATCCTTATTATGTTCTAAAAATGATTGGAGAAAATCTTGATTCGGATGACAATATTTTACAAAGTTCTGTGACTGACTCAGTTAATTTTAGGACTTTGGCCTGGGAAAATAATGGAAAATTAAATGTTCTTATAATAAACAAATCTCATCAAGACTTTAATGTGTATTTCCAGGGTATTGAAGGAACAGCAACATACCAAAAAGTTGATGAAAACATATATTGGACAAATCCAAGAGTGCAAACTGGACAACTTGGAAGTTATTTGACACTAGATGGATATGCTGTGGCCTTAATTCAATGTGAATACCCCCAACAGACCACTCATTCAATTTTGGGGTCTGCTTCAAGTGGTGGTTCTATTTCTCCGTCTGGTTCTGTTAGTGTGATTGAGGGTGAAGATCAGTTGTTTAGTATAATTCCTGCTAGTGGTTACAAGATTTCAAGTGTTTTGGTTGATGGGGTCTCCCTTGGGGCTGTTTCAACTTACAAGTTTACAAATGTTATGACTGATCATACAATCGAAGCTAGATTTAGTTTGATTTCAACCAGTCACACAATTATTGCTTCTGCTGGTGACGGAGGCAGTGTATATCCTTCAGGAACAATAACAGTGAATGATGGTGATAGTCAAAATATTGCAATTACTCCTGAATCAGGTTTTTTTGTTTCAAATGTTTTGGTTGATGGGGTTTCTGTTGGTGCTGTTTCGTCTTATCGTTTTACGAATGTTGTTTCTGATCATACTATAAGTGCTAGTTT
>JAFGAC010000105.1 GCA_016933835.1 Clostridiales bacterium | reverse complement strand
GTTGGCCGGACAATTGTTTGAAAAAGGTGTATTATCATCTGGACAAGCAGCTGATTTAGTTGGTATTACAAAAAGAGAATTTCTTGAGAACATAGGAAAATATGGAATTTCAATATTTGGAGAGAGTATTGAGGATATTGAGAATATAATAAATGCATAAAATAATAATTTCTGATACAAGTTGTTTAATTGCATTAAGCAATATAAATCTGCTTTATATTCTTAAGAATATGTATCAGGAAATCATAATAACCAAAGAGGTTCATGAAGAATTTGGCAAAAAGCTACCTAATTGGATTATTGTTTTAGAAGTCAAAGATAAACAGAAGCAATTTGAGATTGAGAAAAACTTGGATAAAGGTGAAGCAAGTTCAATTGCCCTTGCCTTAGAGATAAAAAATTCAACGTTAATAATTGATGAGATAAAAGGTAGAAAAATAGCGAAATCATTTAAAATTGACATTATCGGTACAATTGGAGTGCTTCTGTTAGCAAATAATAAAGGTTTAATTAAAGATGTTCTTGGTATTATTTTAAAACTAGTAAATAGAGGATTCAGAATATCTGATAATCTTCTAGATAGATTAATTGATAATTACGGGAAAAAATAGTTGCCTGCTGCTAACATCGTGTATAGTGCATTTGGCAAGGCGTACAAGGTTTTGGCCTGGTTTCATTTACTAGACTTTGTGCCGGTTTGATACTTTTGAGCTTTTAAGCGCCAAACGACACCATACACGAGGACCGTTAGCCAACATACTTGAGTGAGACAACGAGACTGAGATATATCAAAAACATAATATGTGGTATAAATACTTCTGCATTAATAAAAACTTTTATAGCTGTATCTTGAGAAATTATCTTTGGTTCTCAAATCCCACAACATTCAATGATCCGTATGATTTCAATTTATCTTTTGACTATAGCTGCAATGAAGATACTCTTAGGAAATATTTCTTAAAAATGAAAGCTATCTACAGTAAAAGAGGAGATAATTCATTGTTGGATTTTGATTTTGAGAAACGAATTTCTGATTTTAAAAATGACCCAATTAAATTCATTAGTGCAATAAAAAAATATGTTAAAGGCTTGATTCAAAATAATTATGGTGTATGTTGTTTTAGTGAAAATTATGACAATCTATTAATGTGGTCCCATTATGCAGACAAGCATGAAGGTATCTGTTTAGGTTTTGATGCTGATTTGAAGGATAAGTTTTTCGAAATACCTCTGATTGTAAAATATCCAGAAACATATCCCATTGTTAATTATTTTGAGAATTATTTAAATAAAGCAACTCCAATTGTACAATTTCATTTTGCAACAAAATCCAAAGATTGGAGTTATGAGAATGAATTAAGGATTGTAAAGGACATTGGGCAACACGATAAGATTCGAGGTGAAATAAATTTTAATAAGGATATTGTAAAAGAGGTAATATTTGGTTATAAAACCAAACCAAAAAAAATTGATAAAATCGTTAAATTATTTATGCAATTGTCATATAAGGTAGATTTTTTCAAAATGGAATTGCACGACAATGATTTTGGACTTAAAAAAGTAAAAAAGTACGTTGGCTAACACCGCGTATAAAACATTGCGCACAAATTATTACATTCCAGCGCATTAAAACTTAAAAGATAAGATTTTTATTAATTCAGATTTAATCTTAATTGCGCAACGTTTCATACGCGTAAACGTTAGTGGCAACCAGGTATGTTCAAGGGACATCATTTACAAAGTTAAAGTGACATAGTTTACACTTTTCAAAGTAGTAATTTGGATAAAAAAACAAATTAC
>JAFGAC010000104.1 GCA_016933835.1 Clostridiales bacterium | reverse complement strand
GTTAAACGGCCTAGAAATGAATCTGGTGACGCTCTCAAAGGTTGAATCTTGTCCAGTTTGTTGCTCAGTATAGATTTTCTGAAAAAGGTTAATAACCATAATTAAAATTTTGTTTAATTTTAATGGACATACCACTAATAAATGGAGTAAGTGCTACTTTTAAGATTTGTTATTTTATGTTTAAGGGCATATAACCCCTAGACTGTCGCCCCTTTTTATATGAGAAATAACCAAGCAATGTAAAAAGCCAAAGTCGAGACAAAGAGTGCTGTCCAAACGGGTTTGCTATAGTCGAAGATTTTTTTGCCATACAATGGAGCTATCGGGAAAGTGTCAAAGAAAGCGCCTATCAGGCACATTGCCAATCCTGTTCCACCTATAATTTTGTTGCCGGTTAGTAGCAGGACGAAAAACAGACCTGCAAACACCAAGGTTATCAATATCGAGAAAATTGAAAGCTTAGCGCTCAGTTGCTTGGTCATTTTTGGCGCGTAGTTAACGTTTCGAGTGGGAGAAGAAAAGGGGACCTTGAACGCAAAAGTTGTGATAATGAATATAGCAAGACCAAAATACCAGAGCTTGAACTCAGTCCATACCCCACGATGCCTAGCATAGGTTATTGTGACGAAAGATTTCGCGAATCCTACAAGGATACTTGTGGCAAAAATTGTGGGTAAAACTGTCAAAACATCCCCCAAACTGCTGACTTTGACATAGGAGAAAGAAAATGCCAAAAGTACAATTGAGATGGCATAGGCAAGAAGCTCAGGCTTGGTTGGCAAAAAAATGTAGCCCCTCTTTTCATCCACTATAAGTTTCCGTTTTGACGCCAGAAAGCTCGCTAACCACTTCTTAATAGCTGAAGGAAGAAGACCACCCACTTCTTTAGCCACTTTACTGGTAGGCGCCCCGACTGCAGAGTTAGCTACCGCAACAGCTACTGAAACCACCCCCGTGACAGCGACCGTTATCACAGTCGCGACTGCAGCATCAGACGGAGGAGGCACCCACACTTCAGGAATCGGAGTCGACGAGCCGTTGGGATCAATATGGCTTCCAAAAGCATAAAGGATGTTGTCGTATGAACCTACATACATAATTCCGTTAACGACGGATGGAGATGAAAATACTCCACCACCAGTTGTGAATTGCCAGATATTATCACCCGTGGAAGCATCCAGAGCATAGACTATGCCGTTTGGGTATGATCCAATGTAGACTACACCGTCAGCAATGGCAGGTGAGGAAAAAACTGAGCTGCCTGTTGCACGAGACCAAATAAAAGTTCCTGTGTTTGCATTCAAAGCGTACACTCTCTCGTCTTCTGAACCCACATAGACGATGCCATTTAAAACGGCTGGAGATGAGGAGACTTTGTCGCCCGTTGTGTAGTTCCACATTTGTGCCCCATTGGCAGTGCTGAATGCGTAAATATGTCCATCTGTTGATCCGATATATACTAAGCCTCCAGCAACGGCTGGGGAAGAATTTGTGTATATGTCGCCGTCTCTTGTGAGAGACCTCCAAATTTGGGTTCCAGAATCTGCATTTAATGCGTAGAGATAGCCGTCTTGTGAGCTTATATAGACAACGCCATCAACGATAGCAGGAGAAGAACGAATATGTCCTCCAGTTGTAAAGCTCCACACTTGTTCTCCAGTTGTTGCGTTTAAGGCATAAAAGATGTTATCATTTGCGCCAAAGTAAACAACACTGGCATAGACCACAGGGCTGGACCATGTTTCGTCACCAGTCGTGAAACTCCAAACCAGTATGCCTGTAGTGGCATTCAAAGCGTAGATGTTAAAGTTCTTGCACGTAAAGTAAACCATGCCATTAGCTACCGCTGCAGATGACCAAATGCCACCATCTGTTTCATACGTCCAAATCAAATCGCCTGTGGTCGCGTTTAGAGCGTAAAAATCCCCGCTAAATGCGCCCACATAGACTACACCGTCCTGCACTATCGCAGCGGAACGAATAGCTGACGTTGCCGTATAGGTCCAAGCAACCATATTTGTACGTGGAGCAGGTGAAGTTGAATGTCTTGCGTTTGTGAGGTCGTGGCCAAACATTGGCCACCAATCTCCAGACAGGTCACCCTCAACTACTTTTGTCTTAAATCCTGTTGTAGTTAAAGCCAAAAATAGAAAAATGAAAAACAAAAATGTTAACGTTTTCTTCATTTCTCTACCTTCTACCTTTCTGATGTTGAGTTGTGTTGTTACGAGTTCTATTTAATTATTAATTAGGTTTTCCACGACCACAATTGTTGTGAGTTAATGTTATAAATAAAATTTAACACCATAAAACAAGGGGTACTCTATGGATTTTTTCGAAACAATTGTTGATGAACTAAAAAAACACAATCTTTTGATTTATTTCATTATCCTCTGGGGTGGTTCAATGTTTCTTTATGCAGTAGCTAACCTTGCCACGTGGGGATTTGGTATCGAAGATGCCTATGATGTATTTTGGATAATTGGAAATCTTTTCGACTTAGTTTCTGGAGCCTTGCTTGCATTATTTGGTCTAAAACTAATGAATACAGAATTTTTAAAAGAAATTCCAATTGAAAAAATATTTGCTTACTTCTTGTTGCTATGGTCTGGACAATTCATCTTCTGGGGCTTATCTGATATACTATACTTTGAAGCACTATGGCTCTTAGCTGGGCTTGTTCATTTCATCGCTGGAATTGTAATTGCTTTGTTTGCTTGGAAAATGCTAAATGAACCAACAAATTAATAAAAAAACCCACCTCCTTTTTTTAATTTAATTTTAAAAACACAAAAACATCATTTCTAACTATAAACTGAATTACATGAAAAGCTTGGGCTTGCCTAACTTTTTACCTCTTCGCGGTCTAGACCCAATGACTGCCTAATCGTTTGTAGATATGAAAGCTTTCTACAAGTCAAAAATTTGGAGTGAAAAAAGAAAAAAAGCCTATTTTCAGAAAATCTAAAACAATTAAACCAATCTTTCATTAATATTTAAATACAAACTACATCAAACAACAAATGTGGGATTTTGTAATGAATAGAAAATATCTTTCAATAATTGTAATTACAATAATTGCCTTGATTGTTATTGTTTCTATTAGCATTGGTTTGCTACAAAATAATTCAAATCAGACTCCCAATCAAATAGAAATTGGCTCAAAAGAAACATTTTCTATTGGCGTCAATGGTGGACATCATACCGCATGGGATGATGCTGTTGAAATAGATGTTCAAGCTGGGTCAGTATCAGAACAGATTAACATTACTGTTGAATCAATTGTGAATCCAACTGACGATACTACATTACATATGTTTTCATGCTTAGAATTTGGGCCAGATGGCTTTATTTTTGAAAAACCAATTGATTTAATTATCAAGTATAATCCTGATCAAATTCCCGAGGGGATTGAAGAGTCAGATGTTAAAATTTATTTGTTAAGTAATGGCATCTGGGAACCGATTGCAGGTAGCTTTGCAAATGAAAAAATGGATTATGCAGTTGCTTCGGTTTCACATTTTTCAAAAATGGGATGTGGAGCTTCGCCACCAGCCAATCCAACCCCTGAAGCACCAACTAATAATGAAGAGTCAGAGGATGAAGAAGATGGGTCAGCTCAATATTGGTTTAAAGCAGACTTGAACTATTACACAATAAAAACTCCTAGATTGCTTGAAAAAGACGATGATGATATGTATTCTGTTGGTGTATGTGCATATTGGAAACCTGTTTCATATGTTCAGTATTATGAATTAAAATGGGTTTTTAATGGTAACTTGCCAGAAGAATATGGCTGGTCATGTGACTACCGCGACCAGGGTAAATCATATTGTAATCCAAGTTATTATCCAATTTATGAAGGCTATATTTATCATATGGGTGGCGACCCAGAAATCAAAGGTTTTCTAAGTGTTATAAAAACGGGTGAGTGGACAGCATCAGTTCTTAATGAAGACACAGGCAAAATGGAAAGTGTGGTATATGGAAATGGGTGGCCTTTGGGAAACCATGGTTATGGCTTTTTCGGAGTTCACACTACGGTATCTGACGATGAAGAATTAAATGCAATTGAAATCGGGTCTATTGTCAGTAAAATGGAAACTTTTGTAAAGCAGTATGTTAACGGTTGGGAAGTTTGGGTCCGAGGCGTAACCGAAACACAAGGATAACCGATTTTATTTTTTCCTTTTTTTCATAATGTCTTATATTGTTGTTATACAATTTTCAGCAAACTCACTTCTTTACAATCTCTTTTTAATTATTTCACAAAAATTAAAAGGATTGACTTAGCTTGACAATTATATTCACATGTTTTCCATCAATCAACCCCCAAAACATCAAAAAAATAAAGTTAGTAGGAGACATCGCCACCCGCCTGCAAAATTGCTATTTTTTAAGTTTACTTTGCAATTTAGTAGTTTGTTCTGATTGCTTGAATTATGAAATTATTTCAAATTTGTCGGAAATGGAAATTAGAATTTTAATTTAGTTTGGAAAAACAAAAAGAAATGGGTTTGTGGAAGCCCTTATAGTTGTGAAGGTGAAAAAAGAAAATACTGAAAAAATTTGTAATTACACTTTCTTTTGTTCGAGCGTTATCAGACCCATTTTCGATTTACAATTTTGTAAAATCGATAACAGTGTTATAACCATCAATAAAGTTTGTTCCTTTTTTTTAAAAAAAAAATAATCTGATTCAGAAGTTCGCTTAGATTCGGAAGCAGAATTTTTTTGTGGTATGAGGCAAGGAACCAACAAGGGGTGTATGAAAATGGGATTGGAGTGTGGGACCCACCTTGCCGCATACCAATAATTAGCCAAAGGGAAGTCTGGGTATTTTAAAATTATTAATTAGGTGTCTTTATACAAAATAACTAAAAACATTCATTTCAATTTATGGGAATGATCCTTCTGATTGGAAGGCAACAAATCCACATGTTTCAGATGTGTGGTTTCTTTCACTATCACTTTCTTGGTCTTCATCAACCATCAATCCTGTCTGTGTAGAAGATATTGTATGAACAACACACCAGCCTCCATCGCCCCCATCAGCTTCTAAATGAACGGCCAAAACAACCAATGGAGGGCTATGAAAGTTTTGAGAAAATGCTGTGTTATAAGGTGGTGAGTTTGAAAAACCTTGAACAGAATCACCTGTTCGTTTACAATCAAATTTTAATCCAGAAAGCTCGCCAAAACTCTCCTCAAAAATTATGTAACTTACTAGTTCATTAGAATGAGTGGTTGATGCTTCTGCCCCATTCAAAGCTATTCTAAAACCGCTATCTCCCGATAAAGGTGGACTTGATGTGGATGAACGTCTAGAAACATATGTGGTTATCCAATCAGTATCATTATAACTCATTACCTGATGCAAGACTATGATGTTGCCTGAGTATGTTTGTTGATAATTTTGGAGATCATAATTCCAATTGCTTTTTCTTGCAACGGTATTCGTGGAATACTTTCCTGCCTCCAATTTTATAGGTGAATTCCAAACTCCTTCTTCAACAACTAAATAACTAATTTGTGTATCCGGACAAGATGTTCCAGATGGGTTTTGTATTCTCGCTTTAAAACTTTGACTAGTAACATCTGTTACCCGAATTGTTCTTGGAACTCCAGAATTATATTTTGGAGTGCAAACAATAATAGGACTAACATAATTTTTCTGCAGATTTACTTGAGTGAAAGTATCCGCAATAGTTGTCGTTCCCCATTCCATCTTGAAAGTTATTGAACTATCTTGCGGGGAAGTTGAGATATAGAAAAAATTGTTTCCTTTTGAAGTGCTAACAGAAAACTGATATTTTGTTGTAGTTGAATAACCAAAAAACAGTCGCATTATTGTTTCTTCTCCGGCTTCAAGAGCAGAATCCCCTGAAACAAAGCTAACAGAAGAAGGTTGATTATTGTTTACTTGTGCTGAATTTAATACAACTCGGCTTGTTCCAAAATTTTTAACCGTTAAGTCTGCGTATGAGGAATCTTCAGCCCATTGACAATTAGATACTTGAATTTCTTCAGTTGACATGAAGCTTAAACTAATTGAACCTAACCAAGATGTTGCTGCTATTGCTACAGCTACGGTGACGGCAATTAGAATAATGCCTGAAATAACGGGACTTAAGCCTCTTTTATCTGTAAGAAAGATCATTTTGCACAGTTACAATAAAATTACAATTAATTTTAAAAATCAATTATGAATTTTAACAACATATTTAGAAAGTGAATTAGAATAAAAAAACTGTTTTGTTACAACCCATTTAATCTATTGTCATGTCACCATGCTTTTCAATAGCCACGTTAATATTCTCTTTTTTATAAAATTTGAAAATTAAAAATTAAAATACAAGTTAAAGCGCAAAGGTATTTAGGGGATTTTTTATGAATGCTGCAAAATTAAACGGAAAACAAGTTATCACTTCCAAGGCTGAAGTTTTGGGAGAAGTTGAAGGTGTTGAAATAAATACTTCTGATTGGTCTGTCACTCACATTCAAATTAGTTTATTAAAACAAAACATCGAAAAATTCAATTATAAAAAACCCCTTTTTGGGTCAATTTCAGTTTGCATCCCTGTGACTTTGATAACAGCAATTTCTGACGTTGTTTCAATCAGTAAAAGTATTGAAGATTTAAAATATATGAAAGAGTTTAAAATTCAGGAGTAAAAACAAATTTGAGATATGAGATGATATTCTGGTTCAGATTCCGAATAATGAGTAACCTGTCATAAGCTATATTTTTCTTTTTTACATACTGAAATATCATGCAACTTAGTTTTCTTCCATACTTTCTCTTCTCCTTTCTTTTAATTGCAATTAGTTTAGGAATGCTAATTCATTTTTCAAAGAAAAAAATTGAAAGCAATTATGAGAAAGAAATGAAATTTCTAAGGAAATTTCAAGTATCAGGTCAAATCGACAGAAAAACCTTTTTCTCTCTAAAAAATAGACTAAAAATCCAAAACCTTTCTTCTGAACAAGAAACAAAACTTGAGGAAATGCTAAGAAACGAAAAAATTGACTCAATTACCCATAATCGGTTGAAAAAAGCCATGCAAATACAATTAAATCAAAAATTAAATGAACAAAAAACATGAGCATAAGGTCATGTGCTTCCATCATCATTCCCACAAGTTAACTTATCTTATTTTCCACCCTTTGATACAATCCAAAAAATTATTTTAATTCAGAATCTGAATTGGATTCCAAACCTACACTAATAGATATAACTTTTCGTAACGATACAGTTATTGTATGGGGCAAGGAAATTGTTCTCCTTTTGGAGTTTATACTGTTTCACCTTTGCCTCATACTTAATCATATGTCCGATGTTTATTTCAAATTTTTAGTTTATAATAATTAAAAACATATTCAAACTAAAGCAATTGTAAGAAAGTATGAGGTAAGAGGTTCCTACCGCCAATGGAATGGAAATTCAATATTTGATTTCTTAGCGCATACATTAAAAAATTAAAACTATATTTTCAATTATACAATATTAAAAAAAATCACAACATACCAGAGACTACGTGTAATTTTAAATATCGTAGTTAAAAACTGGCTACTCCTTTCTTTTCTGAGTAATCATACCATTTCCACATTTCTTCAATGGCTTTTTCTGAAAAACCGCTATTTGTCATTAATTTTTTAAAGTTTTCAAAAGAATCCATCTGAACTCGATATTTTATTGAGCAACATAATTAAAAACAATTGCTAATTTAAAATTTTTATTTGTATTATTGTTCTACATAAATACATTTAGCATTCTTACCGAAATGCCTTTTCTATCAGATGAAGTTTATGTTGAACACTTTTTGACAATTCATTAGACTCTAATTCTTCACGTTTTTTTGTTTTTTTAAAACAATCTCTAAGTGCCATGTTTGTTGTGAAACGTTTCATAAATAGTCACCAAATAACGTTTTTAAAATCAATTATTGTATTAAATATTACGACATAATTATTTATATTGTTATTACTGATTTAGACACATAATACAGATGGTAACATATGCCAAAAATTATTTGAAATCTTATAGAAAACAATTATCAATTCTAAATCTGAATTAATTTTCTGTCCATGCTTGAAATATTTTGATTTTCGGAATATGAATATTATTTGTTACTTGAAGTAGTACTTGTTGTCATGCCTGAAAAGAAGCGTTCTCGAGAAGATTTTGAAGCGTATTTGAAAGCTATGCTTGATCAAGATTATCCTAAAGTTAAATATAATAGTCCAGATGCTTGGCGACGACGAATAACAAAAAATCCTCGAAAACAATAAAAATCTAGTTTTTATAACAGGTATGATTTTTCACTAATTTTTCATTATAGATTACTTGTAAGGTTTTTTCATTCGTAATTAACTAAATATATCAATTTGATTTTGGTTTTTCTTGAACAAACTGGGGAGGCTTCATTTACTGACATTCAAAATGCAGTGAACGTAAACGATACTGGTTTCCTTAGTTATCATCTAAAAAAGTTGAATCTTTTAGTTGAGCAATCCAGCCGAGGAAAATACAACATTTCAGAGATAGGCCAAACCAGCATGGTGCTTTTTAGAAAAGTAGAACTGGAACAAGAACGAACCTCCAAAATTGTG
>JAFGAC010000103.1 GCA_016933835.1 Clostridiales bacterium | reverse complement strand
TGTAATTAGCAACTTTGAAGTGCCAATTTTTCGCAATCAAAAAGTGCCAGTATAGAAAATAAAAAAAAAGCTTTCATATTCGAGGTGACGAAACCCAAATGAATATGAAAGCTTCTAAAAATAAACACCTTAAAAAGGCATTTATGTGGTACAAAGTAAGAGAATTATTTTCAAAAGGGCTCAACAAAACACAAATATCTTTAGAGGTCGGTGTCCATCGTAAGACGGTGCGGAAGTATCTGGCCATGAATGAAAATGAGTTTTACAAGTGGATAGAACAGCCAAAGAATCAGCCAAAGAAATTAAACGATTATTATGAGTATGTCAAAAAGTTACTGGAGGCACATCCCTATCTGTCCTCAGCCCAGGTAGAAGATCGTTTAAAGGAAGATTTTATGGAGTTACCGGTTGTTCACAGTAAGACAGTCTATAATTTTGTTCAATCAATTAGGAATGCCAACGGCATAAAAAAGCAAGACGTTAAGCAACCTCGCCAATACCTGAAAATACCAGAAACAGATTATGGACATCAGTCACAAGTTGATTTTGGACAATATTCCATGCCCACTCAAAGTGGAAGCCGAGTAAAAGTATACTTCTTTGTAATGATATTATGCCGCTCCCGACAAAAGTTTGTCTATTTCCAGACCACCCCATTTACTTCTGCAAGTACTATTGATGCGCATAATAGGGCTTTTGAGTTTTTTAAAGGACAAACCAGAGAGATTATTTATGACCAGGACCGGGTTATGATTACCGATGAGAACCTGGGTGATTTTCTGCTGACACAAGAGTTTAATACGTATTGCAATCAAATGGACTTTAAACCTGTTTTTTGCCGTAAATCAGATCCTGAAAGTAAAGGCAAGATAGAGAATGTTGTAAGGTATGTAAAATATGGTTTTATACGAGGCAGGATTTATCAGAATACTGATAAATTAAATCAATCGGCAATAGCATGGCTCAATAGGACTGCTAATGCCAAAGAGCATTCTGGTATAAAAAAGATCCCTGCCAAAGAATGGGTTATAGAACAACCCTTTTTAAAGCCTATTAAAATAAATCCTGTTATTAAAGCCACTACAACATTAAAGTATAAAGT
>JAFGAC010000102.1 GCA_016933835.1 Clostridiales bacterium | reverse complement strand
TTTGGATTTGCAATTTCCATTGCTTCTCCCAGTTCATCAATCATAAGATAATATCTTTTTAGATTGCTTCCTGTTTTTTTGTTATAATCATCTATATTTTCAGCATCTACTTTTCTAAAAAGCTTTTTTCTTTTATCTCTTTCTTTTCCCAATTTTATTAATGCTGCTTTCAGTTCTCCATGATCATTAATCACCTGGCACTTATTTTCAAACTTTTGATAATCCAATTCTTTAAATTCAGCAATTATTAAATGTCCGCCTGCTCTAAGTATTTGATATGCTAATAGTTGAAATAATTTTGTTTTTCCTCCCCTTGGAGCACCTCCGATTAAAACATTTGCAACATATATAAATTCAAATTTAATTAAATTACCAAAAATATCTTGACCAATTGGGAGTATCCCATCATTGATTAAATATTCATCTTTCCACTCTAATAATTTAGGCATTCCCTTTTTAGTTGTATCTAAATAAACTATCTGTTTACTTTCTTTCTGGTGTTTTATGCTTACTACATTTGTATCTAGGACAGTTTCTAAAGATTCTTTCTTATTCATCCATTCACTTAATGTTAGATTACTTTTAAAAGATATAGTTTCCCTATCTTCATCCTTTTCTATGCTATGAAATAATGGATAATTACCTAATTTATCTTTAAAGCCTATAACTTCAAATGCTTTTTCATACTTTTCTAATTCTAAAATATTAGATTTCCTTGCTCTTTCTTTGCTCTCCATAACCAATTTCAACCTTTCAATTTCTTTTTGCTGTTTTTCCCTCATATCTTTAAAAGTTACTTTTCTTATTGTCCATGCAGGAAATTTCCAAAAAATATAGTAAGGTAATTTGATTATAGTTATAAATGTATTAAATGATTCTTCATTCCTGTTATGCCTGTATTCAGAATATTTATAACTTTCTATTTCTTCTTTTGAAAGTTTTATTTTGCCTTCTTTGTAAAGTTCCCATTTTTTCATACCCAATTACCCCCTGACCTTAAATAATTTAATAATTTGCCTGTCTGCTGTTTTCCTTATTCCTATTTTGCTGTTAAACAATTGTTCCAGAACTTCTTTTTTACTGTTCCATTCTGAAAAAGGAATAAGAGATTTAATCACATACATTTCCCTTTTCTTTTTATCCTTCTTGAATTTTTGTTTTTTCAAGATTTTTGGATAGTTGCCTAACTTATCTTTAAAATTTATTTTTTCAAATATATTTTCTTTGTCTCTGGTCCAGATGATCTTTTTAGAACCAAGACCAATTAAAAATAAAATTGATAAAAATATTAGTCCAGGATAAATTGTGTATATTTGATTGCTGTTGAAACGTAGATATATCAAGCTAGAAATT
>JAFGAC010000101.1 GCA_016933835.1 Clostridiales bacterium | reverse complement strand
TCAGTTTCTCCATCGGGTCTTTCGACTGTAATGGTTAGATCTTCCCATCCCATCTCTGTGCTTGTTAGATATGCTGTAATGCCAACGTGAAGCAACACTGGTTGGTTGATACCTACGGGATTAGGTACAGCTCCAATGTATGGATAGCTTTTAACAGTTGACGCTGCAGAAACTGACGGAAAAGCTGATATAATAATTGATAATGTTAACAGTGTAACTAATGAGACTACAATTTTTTTAGTTTTTAACGGTTTTCTCATTTTTTTTAAATTACCACCAGTATATACGTTTATTTTATTTAAAACAATTTTGACTAACGATAAAAAAATATGAAAAATGTTACATTATTAACAAAATTATGAACGTATTTTAGATTTTGTTGTATAATAAAAGAAGAGAAATTAAAGAGGAAACAAAGTCATTTCATCAAAAGTATTAGAAGGAATGAAAATTTTGTTAGGTGAAGACCTTTTTGATGCACCAGGGCATGATGCCATTTCCGGTGAACTTTTCCGGAACAAATTAAGAGACATCAAAAAGCTTAAAGCTTAACAAAGAGATTGACGAATTATCAACCGAAAAAGGTTGATTTTTCATTAGTAAAACTATTTGTAATTATTTAAGGTCAGAATAATAATATGATGCATCGAAATGTGAATAACTAAATTTGTGCGATTATTTTTTTGCATTTTGGGCAGTGGATGTGTTGCAAGGAGTTTTGGCTGTTGTATCCTGAGATTTTGGCGTCTTTTTTGGGGAGGATGTATCCACAGTTTTTGCAGGTGATTGTGTTTTTTGGCATGTTTAGTTCTCGTAGAATTTTATTACATTTTTTGCGGCGTTTTGGGGGATGCCGTTTTGGATTAGTTGGTTGTATAGTTTTTTGGTGTCTTTGGGACTGATTTTTTGTTTTTTGTTAAAAAGTTTCATGTTGTTTTTCTCCTAGGGCGTGGTTTCTCCAAGGGCGGTTAGTCCTGTCCGGATGGCTTCGGCAACAAACTCAGTAACGCGCCTATAACCCAAATCAGTTCTGGGCTTAACCAACCCCCTCACCTTACAATACAACCCCGAAGGAAAACGCACAGAATCATAACCCACAACAGGCACCTTTTTTGTCTCCTTTTTTTCTTTTTTATCCTCAGTTTTGCATGTTTTATGAGTGTATTTTACTTTAGTATAGTATAAAATGTTTGTGTATGATTGGACATGAATGGACATAAAGTTCTATAGCAGTAAACAAGAAAAAAACATGAACACCAATGGTCAAAAAACGAGTCGCAGTAACAATACGAGACGACCTAATACAATGGCTCGACAAACAAGTACAAACCATGCGCTTCCACAACCGCAGCCACGGCATAGAATACGCACTACAAAAACTAAAAGAAACAAACACCAACAAAAAAGAGTGAACGATCCATTTCAATATTGAAATTGAAAAGGTGTTTTTTTGATATTTTACTGCTTTATAACACTATTAGACAAGATAAAAAAACAACTTTAGAGTCTTTTCTTGAAGATTACAAATACAATAACCCCAACAATTAACAAAGGTAAAACGTCCCATGGAACAAATTCTGGAATTACTCCATGATTGTTTGTTTTTATCACTAAGAAGTTCATGTCACCGCCGGGGGGACCAGATAAGGAGTATCCGGCCATAATTAATCCGCCATCAGATGTTTCAACAAGGGATTGTGCCCGTTCATCCCATTCATCGCCATATGTTTGATTCCACTCTAATTTTCCTGAGTCATCAGTTTTTATCAGCCAAAAATCTTCAACATGAAAAGGATCAGCTGAAACGTCTCCAATTGTAGTGTATCCCGCAAGAACATATCCATTATCAGAGGTTTGAATCAAAGAATTTGCTTCGTCAGGTTCTGTATCTCCATATGTTTGATTCCATTGGATATTTCCTTGAATATCGGTTTTTATTAACCAAACATCAGCCTTTCCAGAACCAAAAGATTCTGTCATGCCAGCTAAAGCATAGCCACCATCAGATGTTTCAACCAAAGAAAATGCATTATCGTCTACTGATCCACCATATGTTTGATTCCACTGCATGTTGCCAGTCGAGTTAAATTTTATCAGCAAACAATCAAAAGTTTCTGCTCCAAAAGACTGAGTGCTACCAGCTACTGCATAACCTCCATCAGAAGTGTTAATAATAGAATAACCAACGTCATTTCCTAATTCGCCATACGTCCAGTTCCACTCCAAAAGTCCATTTGCATCAGTTTTAAGTAACCACAAATCAGAATCTCCAGCTCCAAAAGATTTGGTATAACCAGTTATCATAATTCCGCCATCAGATGTTTCAACCAAAGAATATGCCATATCCCATTCAGAGCCCCCATAAGTTTGATTCCAAAGCATATTTCCATATGCATCAGTTTTAACTAACCACAAATCAGAGTCTCCAGCTCCAAAAGATTCAGTGTATCCGCCTAAAACGTATCCACCATCAGATGTTTCAATCACCGAGTAAGCCATATCATAACTGCTGCCACCATAGGATCGACTCCACTGCATACCCCCATTGACATCAGTTTTAACTAACTTAAAATCATAACTTACACCCAGAGCCTGCTGACCACCAGCTATAGCATATCCACCATCAATTGTTTCAACCAACGAGTAAGGCATTGCTGCATCCTCGGTTCCAAATATTTGGCTCCAACCAACGTAGGAAGCTTGCACAGAACTAACTAAAGAAAAATAGAACATAAGAGAAATCAGGAGCATTGAACTCAAATGCATGTTTTTTAGAATCATTTTTTTCTATTTATGATTTTGTATCCAATAAATAAGAGTTTTTTTGTCAAGAAACCTTGACTAAAATGCAATATTTTTTGGTCAAGAAAACTTGATACTTTTATTCAATGGTTGAACCATTTATGAGTAATTGAATAAACACAAATTGAACCCCTAAAAAAGCAGGTTTGATATTAAATTCTTTGAAAAAAAGAGGAATGAGGACTTATTAGTCCCATGGCTTAAATCGATTTGTTTCTGTGATTTGATTCATTGATACTAACTCATTCTTGAGAAAACCATCGCTGTAATGCTGAAGTTGAACTTGTTTTTTGTTGTTTATACCGTTAGAGTCTGCTTGAACAGAAACTGCTCCATTTGTTATTGTTACACACCCGATTCTGTGAAGTGTAATTGAAATTTTGTTTGGTTCACCAGCACTCCAAAGTCCAAGTCCATTTTTGTAGTTGGTGTAAGTTCCAAAAGAACCAATTTTTGGACTTAAGATTTCTTCATTAACAGTCCAATTGAAGCAGAAATTACCAGTGATTCCGTCAACGGCATTCAAATCAAACAAATCGTATATACCATCAGTTAAGGTGTTTAAATTTGAATCAGAAAAAGAAGGATTATAGTTTGTTCCTGTGAAGAAAACAAAAGTTTCAATCGATCCTTTGTCTGATTTCAAAGTTACATTGAATACTTCTAGAACAGCATCACATTCAAGATTTTCAATTGCAGGTCGTGTAATGTTGAAGTATACTGCAGATGGATATTGACTTATAGGAGCCAACGAACGCCCTGTTTCTTCAGAAGTATCATTTCGAAGACCTTCGCCAACATAAGCATACGTCGCATCTAAAGCGAAAAGAGGGTCTGCACTTAGAGCTATTTGAGGAGCGCTAGATGAAGGGGAACCCATTGAAGATTGAGACAACAAAACAACAACAATAACTGTTATCAAAGAAATGCTCACTAAAACGCGATTGATGTGTTTTCCAGCGATAGAGGCGTTTTTCCATGTTCTGTGAAAATTATTTTTTTTGTTCATATTTATCATTCCTTTATACAAACAGGTTTGAGGGTCAGAATTCTTCATCCTTCCAATTGGGATCATCCCAGTACATGTCGTCTGCACTTATTGTTGAAGAAATGAAAACATACTGCGTTGGCTGAGACACTGTTTTGAACCAAGTTGATGTCTTAGCTCCTACTGTTCCAGCTTGGATTGATTGTGAAATTGTTTTATCTGGCTGATAATACCCATCCCACCACCAATCAGTGGAAAAAACTGGAGGACGAGAATCGTATTGATAATAGTAGTTTGCATCAATTTGATAACGGCAAGTCATAGAACCATCAGTTACCCAATCGTAATCCGTTGAATTTGGCCCGCCATAACCTCTCATGTAATAATAAGTAGCATGTTCGTAGCCAACATAATCAGCAAAAAGAGCTAAGATACCGCAACCAGTAAATCTGTTACTGGGGTCAGCTCCTGGTGGATCCATAGTATGGTCACAACGAGAAGCAAATACACCTTCGTCATTGGCAATTGGTTGAATAGTATAGTGTCCATGTGTTTCGATAGCTTGCGCAATTGGAAGCATTAATGTCACAGATAACATTCCCAAAAAAACTACTGAAATTAATAAAGAAATGTTGAGTTTAGTTTTTTGCATTTTATTTAACCTCGTTTTTATCCCATTTTGTGTTCTCTTTCGGCCCTTCAATTAGGACTAGGTGGTGACACACCTCCGAGGCATTTAGCTTCGGCTTCAGTTTGGAAGTAAGTTTAAAAACAACATTCTTCGAAAAGACGTTTCTAGAATGCAAATGATTTTAACTATCTTATCTCCCAATAATAAACTTGTTGAATCAATTATATAAATATAGTGATGAAAATCTATTAATCAATAATTAAGTGTATATACAAATCAATATAAAAGTTAGAATTGTACAAATAATTGTATTTTTATTAATAATGCATTATATACTAGAATTAGGTTGAAAACAGAGCTATTGAAAGAAAAACATCTGTTCTGACAATATAGATTATGAATCAAAAATACAAATCAAAAATATTAACAGTTAATAAAAAAGCAAAAAATAAGAGGCATTGTATATACACAAAGGCGTTATTGTAGCTCAATTCAGATCAAAGAAAAACAGCAACACGACTGTTGTTATTCAGCAAATCGATTTAAAAAAAGAAAACGATGTTAATTACTGCAGAAAGGAAGAATTAAGTGATAGGCAAATGGAGCCTCGGGCGGGATTTGATCCCGCGACCAACAGCTTACAAGGCTGCCGCTCTACCGGGCTGAGCCACCGAGGCGCGTTGT
>JAFGAC010000100.1 GCA_016933835.1 Clostridiales bacterium | reverse complement strand
CACTACTGTCCCGTTAAGAAAAATGAAAAGCGCGTTATATAATTGATAATTTGCAATATACGGTGTGTTGATCGATTTTTCGATTTGAACTTTTATAGTCGATTTGATTTTACGTGTTATCAATCCGGAAAGGTAATAACACATGAATCAAGGACACACAGTATTTTCTCAAATAATCGATTTTATGCCAAGGTATGAATTTGATAAATTTGTTAAAAAATATGATGGGAATTATCGTCGTAGAACATTTAGCACTTGGGATCAATTTCTCTGTATGATATTTGCGCAATTATCTTATCGGGAGAGTTTAAGAGACATCGAATCTTGTCTCAAGTCCCAAAGTGGGAAACTTTATCACATGGGTATCAAAGGAAAAGTTGCCAGAATGAACTTGGCGCGCGCTAATGAGCGACGAGACTGGCGTATATTTGCTGAATTTGCACAAACTCTAATTGCCCAAGCCCGTCCATTATACATTGACGATTCTGAATTTATTGCAGCCATTGATGGTACTGTTTATGCTTTGGATTCCACAACTATCGACCTTTGTCTTAGCATTTTCCCCTGGGCTGAATTCAGAAAAAGGAAGGGGGGAATCAAACTCCATACTTTGCTTGATCTGCAGGGTTCCATTCCGACATTTATTGAAATCACAAAGGCACTCATTCACGATGTGAATATTCTGGATTTGCTGATACCGGAAAATGGGGCCTTTTACATTATGGATCGAGGTTATCTGGATTTTGAGCGCCTGTTCATTCTTCATCAGGCCGGTTCCTATTTCATCACAAGAGCCAAAGACAATTTGAAATTCATCCGTGTTTATTCTCATAAAGTTGACAAACCCAGCGGACTTCGCTGTGATCAAACGGTTCGTTTAACAGGATATTATTCCCACCAACATTATCCTGTTCATTTTCGCAGGATTAAATATTTTGATGCTGAACAGAATAAGGATTTGGTCTTTTTAACTAACAATTTCAAACTATCACCAATGATAATCGCAGAACTGTATCGCAATCGCTGGAAGGTGGAGTTGTTCTTCAAATGGATAAAACAACATCTCAGGATTAAAGCTTTTTACGGAACATCTCAAAATGCAGTAAAGACTCAAGTTTGGATTGCAATCTGCACTTATCTTGCAGTTGCAATCCTGAAAAAGCAGCTGAAAATAGAGATGAGTCTCTACACAATTCTACAGATTTTGAGCGTTTCACTCTTTGAAAAAATCCCTATATATCAGTTACTTACAGGAAATGATTACAAAAATATTACCGAGGTTAATACTAAACAATTGTTATTATTCAACTTTTAACGGGACATTAGTG
>JAFGAC010000099.1 GCA_016933835.1 Clostridiales bacterium | reverse complement strand
GTAATCAGACAAAACGACACTATAAGATCCAGAATTAAAAGAGAAATCTCCCAAACTCACCCAAGTTCCGCCATTAAGTTCTTGATTGCGAACAACAACAGTAGAACCTTCAGCATGATTCACAGTGTAACGAGCGTTAGAAGCCCTATTTTCATGACTAGTCCACCGAGCAAAAACTTCCCAAACACCAGCTGAAGGAATACTAAATGACCAAGAAGCTGTATCCCCACCTGAACCAGCAACATTATGTTGATAATTAGAACCATAATAACCAGAAACCGCAGTAGAATCAGGCCAATAGCCCACAAAGTCTGCCTCAGAGTTGTCAACAATAATCTCTGAAGCTGCCTGGACATGAGGTAGTGGTATGTTAGTTGAAATTAAGCATAGAGCTGTTATCATTAGAGCAAATTTTGTGAAGTAATTTTTTTTCAATTTTTTTTGCATGGTGTTCATCCTTTTTGGAGGTTTCCATGCAAATAAGAGGGAGTTGATTTAAGTTTTCTTGAAAAAGTCTGTTTGCTATTTAGTTAATTTGAGTTAACAAAATTAAAATGGATAATATTCTGCTGGTTACAATGTTTTCAATTCATATTTTGTGATGATTTTATATTATAGATTCATATGTATGATAGGGCTTAAAATGCCATCTTACAGGCAAAAATGACAATGAAACATTGGTGTTTTTTAAAAAATGATTTTAAGTTCATAAAAGCTATACCATTAGCATTTTATCATCTGATTTAAGTGGTGTTTGATGATTCGTATTGCTAAAAATAAGAAGGCTGTAAGTAACACTGTTTTTGCTATTTGTGTTGGTGCCTTAATTGTTGTTTGTGCTGTTTTTGGATTTGTTGCATTTGTTCAATCTCCAAACAGTCAGGCTGCAAATGTTCAATTGCAAAATGATTATGAGAATCTTCAAGCAGATTATGATAATATCGTATCAAATTATCAAAATCTTCAGTCTAGCTATACCATTCTTCAAAATGAATGGGATCAAATAGAGTCAGATCTAAACACTCTTCAGTCTTCTTTTGATCAGCTTAATGCTACCTATCAAGAGCTTTTAGAAATTGTAGAGTCTGGACAAGGAAATATAATCGAATAGAACTGAAAGGGCTTAAGCAGTTTTTTTATTGATTTTGTTTTTCAAGTTGTTGATTTTGTTGGATTAGGTTGTCTTTTTTGTTGTTAGATTATTGTCTTAGCTTTGGGGAGATGTTTGAATGTTTTTGGTTGCTGGGAATTATTTTTCTTCAGCTTTTCCTGTGTCAGGAATAATAATGTACGTGATCAGGGATATTGTTAAGAACAGTGCTCCAGTGATCAGGAAATATATTGGGATTGTGTTGAGCATTTCACTGTAATTTTCAAAGAGGTTTAGTTGTTCAAGGGCTGATTGTTTTAGATTTGATATAGGTTCTTCAAGGCCTGCTGTTTTAATTAATGAGGTGTCAAAGGATTCTAGTTGTGAAGTTAATGTAGAAATTTTGGAGGGCACATCAAGGGAGTCAAGGGTAATAAATGACCAGGCTCCAACGATTATGTTGCCAAAGCCCATTATTGCGATTAGTAACACAATTATGAGTTTTTTTGAAGGCAATAACATATCCTCATTTTAGACTTTTAGTGGTTGATTTGTTTATAGATTCTTTGGTTAAGATGTTTTTTAGGGGTTTGTTTTTGGTTTTATTAGAATCTGAAATAGATTTTTAATCTAGAAAATTTGTATATTTTTTGTTTTGGGGTTATTTTTGTTTATAATATTCTGGGATATATCTTCATATTTTTTCAATTCTATTCATGTTCCGATTTTGAATTGTTTAATTATTTTGTGTTGAAAACCAATATATATGCCAGATGACGTTTCTGTTATTGTTCTGAAGTTTAGTGAGTATTGCTAGTCAAGGAAAAAAAGGTTGGTTGAGTGTGTCAAGTAAAAATATTGTTTCAACTAAATTTTTTTCTCTCACTAGGGAAAATTTGGCTAAGTTAAAGCTGAAAGCAGTTCGTAAAGGTTGCTGGTATAAGGTGCTGAAGCAAAAAGAGCGCATGCTTCTAAATTTGACCATCAGTGTTGTTCAACGGGTTCGCAGTTTTTTGTTAGCTAAAGTTGTTTCTCGACTAGTAGATGTTTTGTTTGAGGCTTTAGAGAGCCCCATTTATCGTCTAGTTAAAACTAAAGGGCAACAAATGGCTCAACGTATTTGTGAGGTTGCCCAAAATTGGGGTTATGAGGCTGCAAAGACTTGGAGCAAAGATGTTGGGTTTATGCAGTTTTTGGTTGTAAATAATCTTGGAGAGTTGAACCGGTAGTTGCAAGGTTTTTATTTTAGCGTTTCTATATTGTTTTCAGTAAAGCAAGGGTAAGGTTAAATTTGATTCAATATTTTGCTGCAGTTTTTATGGCAGTATTGTATGGGTGGACCTTTTATAATTTGCCAATAGTGGCCACTGGGCTTCGCAGGGCAAAAAAGAAAGCTAAAGTTTTTCACGAAGAGGCTCATAGGGGGAGTTTGCCTTTTGTTTCGGTTATTGTTCCTGCCAAAAATGAAGGATCAGTAATCGGGAGATGTTTAGAAAGTTTAATGAAAACAGATTATCCCAAAAACAAATTTGAGGTAGTAGTTGTTGAGGATGGATCCATTGATGATACTGTTTTGATTTGTGAAGAGTTTGAAAAAAATTATCCAAGTTTGGTTAGGGTGATTAAAAATCCTGTTAGTAATGGTAAGCCTTCTGCTCTTAATTATGCTCTAAATTTTGTGAAAGGAGAAGTTGTTGGTGTTTTTGATGCTGATAATGTTCCTGCTTCGGATTGTTTGGTTAAAGCCGTTAAGCATTTTGACGAAGAGTCCGTAGGGGCAGTTCAGGGCAGGCAGTGTTGTTTGAATAAAGAAGAGAACATGTTAACCAAGTTTGTAAGTTATGAAAATGCTCTTTGGTATGAAAGTTATCTACGGGGCAAAGATGCCTTAGGTTTGTTTGTTGCAATTACGGGTAGTTGCTATTTTGTTCGCAAAGATGTTTTGTTAGAAGTTGGGGGTTGGGATGGTTCCAGTCTAAGTGAAGACATGGAATTAGCAGCTAATTTGACTAATCATGGTTACAAGGTTAGGTATGCTCATGAGGTTTGTAGTTGGCAAGAAAACCCTGCTAGTGTTAAGGGCTTTTTTAATCAAAGGGTTCGCTGGTTTAGGGGTTGTATGGAAGTTGCTGTGCAGTATGGTAAATTGATGAAAAAGCCCAGTTGGATGAAACTAGATGCTGAAGTTACTTTAATGGGCTCATTTATCATAGCCTCAGGTTTAATGGGTTATTTTTTGGCTTTGATTAGCAGTTTTGTTCCTTTGGCTTTGGATTCTGTTTTTGCAACTGCGGTTTCTTCGTTTTTGATTACTGCAACTTTAGTTTTAGTAGGTGTAGGCATGATTTGTGTAAGTAAGCCTCACAATTTTAAGAGCATATTATGGGTTCCGTTCATTTACTTGTATTGGATGTTACAGACTTTCATTGCAGCATATGCCCTGTTTCAGTTGGTTTTTCGCAGACCAAGAAATTGGATAAGAACAACAAAGACAGGAAAACAAACCGAAATGGTATTAGCGTGAATATCGAAGAAAAGTTAGATCAGTTAGGCCACAAAAAAGTGATTTTGATTGCTTTTTTGGTAGGTTTTATTGTAAGATTAATTCCAGAAATTTTGAGTTTTCCAAATCCGATTGGATGGGACACAATCTATTACGCTTCCCGAATAGAGCAAGGCGTAGTTTTTAGTGTTGGCAGTGATCTTTTTAATTCTTGGATGGTTTATGGAATTTTAGTTACTTTGGGTAATCTTACTCAAGCTGATCCCTTCATGATTTTGAAGGTTTTTGCTCCCCTGCTTTATGGGGGTACTTGTGCGGGAATGTATTTTGTAGCCTGGAAACGTTTTGATTGGAGTTCTACGAAGAGTCTTCTGGTTTCTGTGCTTTTTGCGTTTCAGTTAGCTGCTTTGGCTGTTAGTTGGCAATTTTATCGTAACGTTTTTGGTGTTATGGTTTTGTTGTTTGCTCTTCCTTTCATTAAAAATGATATCAGTTGGAAAGGAGCTGCTGCGTTGTGTGTTTTAGGTTTGTTTACTGTTTGGGGTCACGAGTTGGCTATGGTTTCATTATTTTTTGTAATTTTTGGAATATCAATTTCCAGCGTTTTTAGAAAACAAAAGTTTCCCTACAGACTCTTCGTGGCTATATTGCCTGCTGTTTTGTTGTTTATGGGAAATTTCTTTTTGATTTCTCCTTTTGCAGTTCCCATTAATGCTAATTTGGTTAGAATAGATGACAGTGTTTGGGCTCATCCTGGAGGTTTGTTTTTTATCACGGATTATTTGAGTGTGAACACTACCATCGAATCTTATGGTTCATATTTTGATTTGGCGTTTGATGTAGGCTCTTTGTTTGTTTTACTATATGCTTTGCTTTTACCTTTGGTTGGAGTTGGATATTTCAAAGATAAGGTGCTTAATTTTTGGAGTTTGATTTTGTTAATTGGGGGATTAGGGTGTTTGGTAGTGCCCTTTTTTGCCCTGTTCTTGTGGGCAAGATGGATGTTGTTATTAATTTATCCGTTTTCGTTTTTTGCAGTTAATGGATTAGAAAAAGTCACGAAGAGTCTTAGTTGGATTTCAGTTTCTAGGTTTTTTGGTTGGTTTAAGATCAACAAAACAGTTGGTGTTGGTTTGGCTTTAGTTTCTGTGCTTGTTGGTGGTTTGTTTATGGTTTTTCCCTTAGTTGATGGAAAGTATGGAGCTATCGGTTGGGGTGGAACTTTCAAGTACGTTCCCTCAACTATGCAAAGCAGTTCAGTTCCTTTGCAAGATACCCAAGGGGTAATTGATTCTTATGAGTGGTTAAATGCCAACATGAATGAAGACTCTTCGTTGCTTGTTCATGATGTTTTTGACATGTGGACCATGCTTTATTTGGATAATAATTATCAGGCCTTTTTGTTTGATCATGACCTAAAAAATGCTGCAGACTATGCATTAGATGAAGGCTACAGTTCAAACTATTTTGTTTGGTGGAACCAAGACATTGAATGGTACAACCTAAGAGTAGACGAAGATTGGGTTTCAGTGTACGATTCGGGAAGAATTTCAGTGTATCAAATTATTTAATGGAGAGATTTGATTAGTTGACTTTGATTAAGCAAAGTTCTAATGAATTTGTTTGTGAAAAACAGAAACATTTGGTGGTTGCAGGCATTCCGGCCTACAATGAAGAGCATACTATAGCAAAGCTTGTCTTGTGTGCCCAAAAGTATGTTGATGTTGTATTGGTCTGTGATGATGGATCCACAGATTGTACCGCAGAGATTGCAGAGCGAATGGGAGCAGATGTTATTAGACATAAAAAGAATATGGGATATGGTGCAGCCACGAAGAGTCTTCTTAGTTTTGCTAGAGAAATTAATGCAGATGTGTTAGTTACTTTTGATGGAGATGGTCAGCATAATCCTGATGAGATTCCAAATCTTATTGAACCCTTGTTAAATGATAAAGCTGATGTTGTTTTGGGTTCCCGATTCATTGATCCAAAAAACAATGGTGCCTCAAGGTATAGATGCTGGGGAATTAAGATGCTTACACGTTTAACAGGTGTAGCTTCTGATCAAGAACTTGGAGATGGTCAGTGTGGCTTCAGAGCTTTCAATAGTAAGGCAATTTCTGAGTTAACACTTTGTGAGAATGGCATGGGTGCAAGTGCAGAGTTGTTGATGAAAGCAAAAAAGAAAGGGTTAGAAATTGTTGAAGTTTCAGCAGAATGTAAATATGATGGCTTAGAGCGCACTTCTACTCAAAATCCAATAACCCAGGGAATTAGTGTATTAATGTCTATTGTTAGGTTGATTGTTGAAGAGAAACCCTTGACAATGCTTGGTTTTCCTGGATTGATTTCACTTCTTATGGGAACTGGTTTTGGAATTTGGATGTTACAATTATTCATCGAAGAACAAAGAATTGTTACAAACGTAGCTTTAGCAGCTATAGGTTTTGTTATGATTGGTATGTTTATGTTATTCACTGCAATTACGCTATACGCAATTGTACGACACAGCGAAAAGAATGGGTATTAAAAAGGCTTTAGACTGGATGTTGGAAATTACATTTCACGAGATATGTGGTAAATGTCCAGTCTATAAGGTTGGAGACAAAATTATTGTTGATGACCCAAAAATTATGTTGAATAAAACAGATGCATTATGCACTCATACTCTTTCGACAATTTTGCATTATGTTTTAATTCTCAAAGCGGGAGCTAAACCAGTTAAATTAGGACTGTAAAAAAACTAATGATAACAAATATTCTTAGGTGTAGTATGTCAATCCTGGCCAACCCCTACACTGATTATGGAACTGTAATTTCTAAAATTCAAAAAATAAACAAGGACCAATTTTAGTTGAAGATTGCAATTGTTTTAGGCACTCGTCCAGAAATAATTAAGATGTCACCAATTATTCGGGAGTGTGAACGACTAAATTTGGATTACTTTATTTTACATTCGGGACAGCATTATTCGTATCAAATGGATAAAGTATTTTTTGACCAATTGAAATTGCCTAATTTTAAATATAATCTGGATGTGGGTTCAGGTTCTCATGGTGAACAAACAGGAACTTTACTTTCAAGAATTGAAAAAGTTTTGATTAAAGAAGAACCGGATGTTGTTTTGGTTCAAGGAGATACTAACACTGTACTTGCAGGGACACTGACAGCTTCAAAATTAAAAATTCCTGTCGGACATGTTGAAGCAGGTTTAAGAAGTTTTGATAGAGGTATGCCTGAAGAAATAAATCGGGTTGTAGCCGATCATCTTTCTGAGTTTCTTTTTGCTCCAACTAATATCTCTAAAGATTTGTTGGTTCATGAGGGAATACCTGAAGATAAAATCTTCATTACAGGCAACACAGTTGTGGATGCACTTTTTCAAAATCTCAAGCTTTCTCAGGATAAGGCTGAGATTCTTGAAAAATTTGGTTTAAATAAAAAAGAATATTTTTTGGTGACTCTTCACAGGCAAGAGAATGTCGATTGTCCTAAGAGATTAAAATCAATTTCAAATAGTCTGTCAAAAATCAATAATTCTTTTGGTTTTGATTTAATTTTTCCAATTCATCCTAGAACTAGAAAATGTTTGGAGAAACATGGAATTTGTCTAGATGGAACTAAGTGTATTGAACCCCTTGATTATCTTAGTTTCTTATTTTTGCAAAGTCAAGCCCGATTAATTCTTACTGATTCGGGTAGTGTGCAAGAAGAAGCTTGTATTTTAAAAGTCCCTTGCGTTACTCTTCGTGAAAATACGGAACGACCTGAAACAATAAAGGTTGGATCTAACGTCCTAGCTGGGACTTTACCGGAAAATATTCTCGAAATGACAAGCAAGATGATAAAAGTCACTCCTGACTGGACTAACCCTTTTGGTGATGGTCAATCAGGCAATCGCATAATGGAAATCCTGATATCAAAATTTCAATAATTAATTAGATTATCTACATATTAAATTATTATTCAATTTGAAAATTTCTAAGATGTAAGTACAAGTTTGAATTTTATGGAGATTAAAAAGATGGAAAAACAAATTTTCAGTTCTTTTACTGGAAAGACCATATTAGTAACTGGAGGAGCAGGTGCAATAGGTTCGAATTTAATACAGAATCTGTGCGAGTTAGATATTAAGAAAATAATCATTTTAGATGATTTATCCTCTGGATATAAATGGAATGTTCCAGAAAATGAAAAAATCGATTTTGTTAAAGGTAGCATTCTTAATGATGAGAAATTAAAATGTGTTTTCAAAGAAAAACCTGAAATAGTGTATCACTTAGCGGCTCATTTTGCTAATCAGAATTCAGTAGACAATCCAGAAACTGATTTGATGGTAAATGGATTAGGAATCCTTAAGGTTCTTGAATACTCTCAAATGGTTGATGTTGAACGCTTTGTATATGCATCTTCGGGGTGTGGAATTTATGGACCAAACTCACAGGTACCATTTAAGGAAGATGACGTTTCTCTAAATCTTTACACACCATACCAGTTGACAAAAATGCTTGGGGAACTCTATACAAATTATTTTTACAATCTTTACGGTCTTCCTATTGTTAATGCAAGATTTTTTAATTCATTTGGACCTGGAGAGGTTCCAGGAAAATACAGGAATGTTATTCCAAATTTTTTCTATTTAGCTATAAATAAAAAACCTTTACCAATAACGGGAACAGGTGAAGAAACTAGAGACTTTACGTATGTTGGGGACATTATTAACGCACTAATGGCAATGGTTCATTATGAAGAAGCAGTAGGAAAAGCATTTAATGTTGCAACGGGTCGAGAAATTAAAATAATCGACCTAGCAAATTGGATAAATAAAATAACTCAAAATACTGCAGGTGTAATCTACAAAGAAAGAAGAAATTGGGATAAAAAAACTAAGCTACTGGCGTCAATTGAAAAATCTAAAAAAATTTTGCAATATTCACCACAAATGAAATTTTTAGACGGTTTGAATATAGTGCATAAATGGTTTTTAGAAAATTGGGAGCAAATAAAAGTTTCAACTGATTTTAAAAAATGAAAATTTCTTTACTAGTAAATTATTTCCCCCCTGAAATTGGCAGTGCTTCTGATCTGTTCTATCAGTTAGCACTTGCATTTAACAAAAGGGGTCATTTTGTAAAAGTATTCACAGTTTTCCCTAGAAAAGAAAACACTGTAAAAATACCTACATCAAACCTCACGTTCGATTATTCAACTGAAAAATTTAAACTGTGGAAAACTGAAATCAAATCTACCAAACTTCACATTTATCGTATGAAACTTTTCTCCAATTTTTTTTCATTGTTTGCGCACAATTCTTTTGTAAAAAAAATGGAGCATATTTTTCAACCTTTATTTTTCTTATTGATGATTCCAAAGATCTTTTTTTCTGATTTAATTTTAATTTATTCTCCCCCTCTAATGCTTGGTTATGTTGGTTCTTTAGTTGGAAAAGTATTAAGGATACCAACCATAGTTAATATTCAGGATATTCACCCACAAGCTGTTGCCGATTTAGGATTAATAAGAAATCCTCTAATGCTTTTCATGTTAGAATGTATTGAACGACAAATTTATCATAATTCAACAAGTATCGTTGTCCATTCTGACGGTAATAAGAAATTAGTTATTAAACATGGTGCTAATCCCAATAAAGTTTTAATAATTCATAACATCAGTGAGATTCCTTCTGATGAAGTATTAAGCAGTGGGAACCAATTTAGAAAAGGAAAAAAAATTGACAACACCCTTTTCGTGGTTACTTACGCAGGAATAATGTCTTATTCTCAAGACTTAAAGACAATAATTTTGGCAGCTAAAATTTTAGCTAATACTAAAAAAATATTGTTTTGTTTAGCAGGAAATGGACCCTTACGAAAGCCCCTTGAAAGTCTAACTGGAAAATTAGGTCTGAATAATGTTAGATTTTTACCGTTTCAATCAGGTGACGATTATTGGAAGCTCTTATCTGCAAGTGATGTTTGCATGGTATCTTTGAAAAAATCTACAGTAAAAACTCCCGTTGTTCCAAGAAAATTGGGAGATATCATGGCCGCAGGAAAACCAGTAATTGCAAACGTTCCATATGAAGGGGACGTTAAAAATTTTATTAATAAAGCAAAATGTGGAGTAATGGTCGAGTCAGAAAATCCCGAATTGCTTGCAAATGTTATTTTTAACTTCTCAAATTTGAAGATTGAAAAAATCCTTCAATACGGTCATAAGGGACGATTATATGCATTAGAGAATTTTTCTTCAGAAAAAGTATCTCAACAATACGAGTGTCTTTTCAATTCCTTAAAAAAGCAAATGTAATCGAGTTGAAAATAATGAATGATGAAGTTGCACCAAAAATTTCGATAATAATTAATTCTTTTAAAAATTTATCATTATTAAGCTCTTGTTTAGAATCGATAAAAGATGTGTGTTATCGTAATAAAGAGGTGATTGTCGTTTCTTATGGGTTATCTGAAACAAAAATTAATGAGTTATCTAACGCTAGATTTGTCAACAAACTAATAATCATGAAAAAAGATTTAGGAGTTTCAGCCCAACGAAATTTAGGATATAAACAAGTTGATGTTACTTCCAAATATGTTTTGTTTGTTGATGATGACGTTTTGTTATCAAAATATACAGTTAAATCTCTAATTGAATTTTTAGAATACAATAAGAACGTAGGCATTGCTCAGCCTGTTTTACTAAGAAACAATAAAACAATTGATTGTGCTGGGGCATTTATTGATAAATTTGGATACACCCGTATTTATTTGAAGGGGGAACCTTTTTCTTCAATTGTTGGAACTAAAAAATTTATTAATATTTCATATTCGGCAAGTGCCTGCCTAATGATGAGGCGTGAAATTTTCTCAAACGATCCTCTTTTTCATCCTTTCGATAACGAACTTTATTTTAATTATGAGGATGTAGATCTTTCTATAAGATGTTGGCTTAAAGAGTACAAAGTAGTTTGTGTATTTTCAGCCTTTGCATTTCACAAAAGAGGGCGAACAAAACAACTCAAAAAATCACCAGCCAATCTTGTATATCTGAACACTAGAAATAAATTCATTGTATTGACTTCTGCATCAACAATAAAAGAATTTATATTGAATATGTCTTTTTTCGTTGGTCTTGAAACTTTGAAAGGAATTCGTCTTTTGAATATTGATAAAGTTCATTCTCTTTCTGTTTTTAAGGCAATTTCATGGTCTATTTTAAATTTTAAGCAAATTTGGCAAAGACGTGCAATTATTCAAAAAAATTCAATGAAAAAATCTATACTTAACTGCATAACTTTACCGTTTAATTTTCAAGTGTTAGTTTGTGAATTTTGTTTTCATTACGAGTTGTAACCCGACGAGTTGTAATTAAATTAAAAATTTTACACATATCTAATCCAATTCAAATTCCAACTAAGGGGTATGGGGGTACTGAAAGAGTAATTCATTCTTTAGTTAAAAAACAGGTTGAATATGGTCATGAAGTTTCTTTGCTTGCAGGTAAACCATCAACTATTCCTGGTGTTGAAGATATTTCCTTTTCAAATGGCGGAGTTTATGATGAACGAAAGTTTTTGTTGAAAAGATTTTTTTCAGGTTTTTCGTTGAAAGCATTCCTCAAAAGTCGTAATTCTAGATATGATATTATTCATAACCATATTTCTGAAGAGGCTTTATTTTTTACAATTTTATCGAAGAGCCCTGTTTTAACAACACTGCATTGCCCAATGTCTCTTGAGAAAACTACTACATTTGCAAGCACTGCTCTTTTTTCTTCATTACCTATGAATACAAAATTTGTAAGTATTAGTAAAAGGTCATATTACGCATACAAACCATTCTACAATAAAAATTTGTTATCCTACATCCACAATGGAGTTGATGTGAGAAACATTCCCTTTAATTCGAAACCGAATAAGCAACATGACATTGTAATTGGTTTCGTGGGAAAAATAATTTTTGAAAAAAATGCACACTTAGCAATTAAAATAGCAGATATTCTTCATAAAATGGATTATAATATTCATTTATTTATTATTGGTAAAATTAATTTGCCTTTGTCAAAATATGCCAAAAAATTATTTTTAATAGCAGAAAAAAGAAATTATGTCACAATAATTCCAAATGCTAGTAATGGAGTAATACAAGAAATTTTATCAAATTGTGATGTTTTTATCAACCCGTCTTATGAAATCGGATTAATGATTTCACAAATAGAAGCATTGGCCATGGGTACTCCAGTTGTTGGATTTGAAAAGGGCTGTGCGAGCGAAGTGGTTATAACAGGCTATAATGGATATTTAGGTAACAGTTTTTCTGACATAGCAAAAAAATGTATTCTTGCATTAAATATTAACAGAAAAAATTGTAGAAAACATGTTATTAACTGCTTTAATGAAAAAAAAATGTATTTTGAATATCTAAAAACTTATGAAAATCTCTTGAAGTAACTTATAATCTTTTTATGGGATATTTATGAGATATTATAATTCAAAGTTACACATTTTATTGTGGAAATCACAAAAAGACAATATTGATTTATCATCAACAAATATCATTCGAAGAGTGTGATTATTATTAAAGTACTTATGACGGGTTCAACGGGGCATCTTACATTTAATTTCACTCGTTTGGCACTTGCATTGAAAAAAGCTGGTCTTGATATTTCAATATGTTCAACTCGTAACGAAGAACAAAAAGGTCTAATTTATGAATTAGAAAAATCAGACATAGAATGGTTCGAAATTCCCAGAGCAGATAAATTTAGCATTATTAATTTTAATCAATCAGTACTTGAATTTAAAAAAATGATTCATGAAAAAAAATTTGATATCATACATTCAAATTCTTTCCATCATCTTTTGCTTTTTTATGCTGCAACAGCTCTTTCGACAATAAAACCAAAATTGGTTACAACAATTCATACTACTAATCATGGAACAAAAAATCAATTTTTTTCCCTTGCCTTGGAAACTTTTTTCATCAATAAGATTATTGACAAAACATTTACCGTTTCAAAAGAAACAAAACAGAAGTTACTTTCATTTGGTGCTAAACCAAACAAAATAACCAGTATTCCAAACGGAATAGATTTATTTTTTTTTGATACCCATTCATCATTTCATTACCCCCTGCTTCCGACGGTATCACCTGAAGATGTTGTTCTTGTTACTGTTGGTGGTCTAATTCCACGAAAAGGTCATATGTATTTATTTGATGCAATAAAGAAATTATTAAGAAAAAAAATCAATGTTAAGCTTTTTGTAATCGGAGATGGACCAGAAAAGAATACATTATTAACGCAATGCGATAAATTAGGTCTAAACAACAGCATTTTCCTTTTAGGAAGAATTTCTAAGTACGAGGATCTATATTCCATATTAAAAAGATGCGACATCTTTGTCTTTCCATCATTGGCAGAATTATTTCCTTTTGCAATTATTGAAGCTATGGCTGCGGAGAAGCCAATAGTAGCAACTAATGTCGGAGGAATCCCTGAGGCATTACCTGCATCTGAAAGAGGTATTCTGGTATATCCAAGGCAGCCTGAAGCTCTAGCTAACAAAATTGAGTTTTTAATTAACAATCCGTCAACAGCACAAGAGATAGGAAAAAATAACCGAAAACAAGTTGAAGCTCATTATAATTTGACAAATATCGCAAATAAATTGATTTCCGAATACAATGTTCTAATTTCAAAATAATATTTTTAACTATGAGTCGATATACGTATGAATATATGTTTTCTTTCATTGAACTCCTATCCATTACTAACAAACTCTAATTTAGGATATGCAGGAGGAGCAGAAGTTGAACAAGTAATTTTAGGAAAACAATTGAATAAACTAGGACATAAAGTATCTTTCATTACATACAAACATTCAAAAAATAAAATTGAAAATAAAGATGGAATTCAAATAATAAGCACCTACTCAAGAGAAAAAGCTCAGGAAATTGATTTTATTCAAAAATATAAATTAATATTTTCTGCTCTAAAAAGAACTGGAGCAGATTTGTATTTTCATGAAGCGGGTTCAACGGGAATACTTCCATTGTTTTGTTCTTTGCATAAAAAAAAGTTTATCCATCGTATCGCTTCAGATGCAACTGTTTTAAGCAAATCACTTGCAGGGAATTACAGTTTTAAAAACAACTTGTTTGATATAATTGAGATGAAATCTGCTGATGCAGTTATTTCACAAAGCAAATTTCAACAAAAAATCTTATTTGAAAGATTTAAAATTCAAAGCATTTTAATCAAAAATGGTCTATTGTTACCAAAAGTCATATCAAATGAACATGTTCCCTCAAAGATTTTATGGATAGGTAGTTTATCATTAATTAAAAATCCTATAATTTTCTTAGAACTTGCTAAGGCCATACCACAAGCAAAATTTGAAATGATCGGGGGTAGAGGATACCCTCCATATCTTTTTGATAAAATAGAAATCGAGGCAAAAAAAGTAGCAAATCTAAAATTTCATGGTTTCATACCACATACTATGGTTAACAATTATTTTAGAGATGCCTCAATATTTGTGAACACTTCAACTACAGAAGGATTTCCCAACACATTCATTGAAGCATGGGGACATAAAATTCCTATTGTAAGTCTCAACATAGATCCTGACAAAGTCATTCAAAATAAAAAATTAGGGTATAAATCAGGTACATTTAAAAAATTAGTTTCAGACGTAACTGCACTGATAGAAAATGAAAAACTCAGAAGAACAATGGGGGAAAATGCAAGAAGTTACGTTGAAAAGGAACATGACATCAAACAAATAGCAAAAATGTATATGCATGTCTTTGAAAAAGTAATTTCAAATCAGAAAAAGGAAAAGCCTAATAATAAATCATTCATGAGAAGAAATGAATAGGTGTTTTTTATTTTAAATAGAAAAGTTTTTTCTCTTTTAAGCATCATTGCTGTTTGTTCTATTACGTTATTAGTTATTGAGTCAAATTTAAAGTATTTATTATTTATATTTCAAATAGCATTAACTTCAACAATATTTTGGTTTATAAACAAAAATTCAAAAATTAAAATAATTTGTAATAATAATTTAACTTCAAAATTATTAAAATTTGTTGATTATGTTCTAACAATTTGTTTATTGATTCTTTTATTGTTGAATATTTTTAAGTCAACAAATAATTATTTTGGAGTTGCTCTAGGCATTATTGCATCGTTTTATTTTCCGGGTTGGGCTTTAATAAGAATCACGAAAATTTTTTCTCAACTAGAAATAGTTGAAACTTTTGTATTATCAGTTGTTCTAAGTATTCCAATAACTGCTACAATATTTTCTTTTGTTTTATTATTTCCAAATGCCAACAACTATATTTTTCTAACAGTTCTCATTGGAATTAGCATTATACTCAACATAAAAACAAGAGGGACAAAAGAACGAAATGATGTTTCACCAATTATGTTTACAGTATCAATTGGTTCAACGTTAATCATTCTATTGCTTGTTGTATTTTTTAGTTGTGTAATTCTAACATTTTATCCAACCATGAGCTTAGTACCACAATTAGACATAGTGAGAAATTTCTCATGGGCAAAACAATTATCGGAAATACCTAGTGCATATAATGGAAACGAACTCTGGTTCAGCATCACTGAAGCTTCGGCTTATTTGTTAACAAAACCTTCAATTGAAGTTTTTCAAACACTAACCGCTTTTTTGAGCATAATTTTAATTTTTTCATTCTACATATTGAGTAAAACGTATTTGAAAGATCTTGATGAGCGGTTACCAGCTCTAGCCACAACTTGCTGGGGATTTTTTTCTGGTTTTGGTTGGTTATACTTCATGGGTGCATCTTTTAATAACACAACCCAACTTTCTTACAATTCTCTCCTGTATAATTCAAGTTCAGCTAGTTATTTTGACACAGGTTATGGACAAGGGTGGATGTGGTTTTGGTTTAGGGCTTTGACATTAGGCCTAACTATTCTTTTTGCAATATTTTTCATGTTGAAACAAAATAAAATTAGTAAAAAAAGCTTCATATTAATCTCTTCTTCACTAATTCTAGCTCTTAATTTTGTTCATTTTCCAGAATCGGCTTTTTTCGTGGCATTTCTGTTTCTTCTAAGTATAATATATCCAACAAAAAAGCTCCGATTAGCCGATGCTGGATTGTCAATAGCTTTGAGCATGGCACTAACCATTCCTTTTCTATGGTTCTTTAATAATTTTGTCGGCATGACTGTCACAGCTCCAAACCTATTGTACACAATAGGACTTGGATTAATTGGAATTTTCTCTTACTTTTTTGCTAGGATTAGAATGAAAAATAGATTGCAATTTATGTCCCAATACAAACGAAAACCAGAATTTTTGATCGGTCTATTAGGAATGGTTTTCATTTGGTTATTATTAATTTGGGTTATCAGTGCCGAAAATTTCTCAATAAGTAGCGTGGCCCAAGTGTGGGGGGTGCCCTGGCAATTCTATCCGATGCTATTAGGTGTGTGTGGTTTATTTGCAATACCAGCATCAATAAGTGTTACAAGAAAACATTTTGATCATCCAGTTGTAATTTTTGTTTTCTTATTGATTTTTGCAATAGTATTTGGAAGAATTCTAACATATATCAACATTAATTTATTTGGTACTGGTTATTGGGAACGAAGAATAGTTCCAATATCTTACGCAGCCGCATCGATTATTGGATCATTAACACTCCTAAAGTTCTTACGTAAAATCATTAAGAAAAAACCAACTTTTTTTCCAGCATTAATAATTGGATGCATTGTTTTTAGCGGAGTGACATCCACCTGGTTATCAGTGGAAACAACTAACACTTTAACGAATAATGAATTAAACAATAATGAATTACAAATAGTCAATAAACTGAATGAATTAAATAGCGATAAGGTTTCTTTGACGGTTACAGATGAATCATTCAGTTTATTAGAATTTGCTCCTGCTAGTTGGCGAATAAACAATTACCGCATACCTATTTGGTCTGCACAATCTCCAGAATTACCCTTGAATGTTCTTTATTCTTCAGGAAAACAAGTGTGTACACTTGTAAGAGATAGTGATTTTGAAAAAATTAACCAAAATTACGATTCAAGTTATCTAGGTAAACATATAGTTGCTACAAATAGTTCCGGGAATCCAGATAATGACAGCTCAATCATTTCATTCCCGCAAATGAGTCCTCCATCTGATTATAGTAATGCAATGCTAATCTTACCATCTGTTTCAAACTCAATTATATGGTATGCATACGATATTCTATCGGAAGCAAACATAAATTATACAACAGTTTTAATTGATGATTTAAGTACAATTGCTGAAGGAAAGATACTTATCGCGCCAACAGAAGAAATTGCAACACAACTAGTTCAATACAAAAATGAATTCAATTTAAGTTTTGAAAAACTAATAATTTTAAATCTGAATGGATATGATTACTGGGCCTCAAAATTATTTCCTAATTCAGCAATAACTCTAAATATTGATGAGGATTCATTAGGAAAAGCTGAACTAATTTTGGATAATGAAAGAACAAACAACATAAGTACAATTGTCGATGCTCAAGATTTTCAATTACAATCAGAATCAGAGAGGGGAAAATTCACATCATTATTAGATAATAATCTTGATAATTGGAGTTCAAGCGGTAGTGGTAATGGAAATATCAGTCTCCCAGAATTGCGGGTTAACAATGATTTTAACGATGATACAAATTCATCTCTAGAAGTTAAGGTTGAGAGCGGTGTTTTTGCTTATTGGCAAATTGAAAAAACCTTGACGGCACAAGTCGATTTTAGTGATTCTGATTTTATATCGTTTTATTGGTATGGAAAAAGTAATGAAAAAAACTACGTTCTGGAATATCAATCTGGTTCTGCAGGTAAATATTGGTATTATTTTACTGACAACTGGGAGGGGTGGAAAAAAGTTATTATTCCCATGCAGATTCCAGATGGCAAATACAGGTTAAATGAAATTAGTTTTGTCAAAGTAACTACTGGCCTACCAGTTTGGAATAACATTACAAAAGTTCGCATTAGAAATGAAGGATCAAACCCTGATTTGTCTGGGAATTTTATGCTCAGTAGATTTGGTTTTGAATCAACAATTCAAATAAACATGACAATCAGTGCTCAAACATTAAATTGGTTTGAGTTATTTAACTACCAGAATGGAAAATTCCTAAGTTTGGGAAAAGTGGATGTTAATCGACCAACATTTTCTTCTGAATTTATTTTTATGGATGGAATAAATTCTACAATGATTATGGGAGAAAATGGAATTATTAATACGTCATTATTTGGAGAAACAGAGTCGACTGTCAAGATATGTGTGAATTTACCGCCTTACCTCGGTGATGCAGAGAGCAACTCAATAAAACTGAGGTTTATTTCCGAAAGGAGTGATTACGATAATGTTACAATCAATTCTATAAGAGGCAAAGATAATTTAATTTCACTCAATACAACTCTATCGGTAATCCCGTTAATTACAAACAATGATGTTATCTCATGGTATTCCTATGGTGAAAAAAATATTCTACCGTTTACCATAGCAGATAACAAGAGTGGGGTTGAATATTTCTACATTAATTTATACCCCTTAATTATTAATGCACAAAAAAACGAAAAATTACAAAATTTTAGCTATGTTGTAAAACTTTCAAGTATCGACACTATTTTACCAAGAAGCAACTCAAAGTTTGAAAACCCAGTAGAGGGAAATTTAATTGCATTCAAAGAAGCTAGTTTTGTAGGGAACACCACAATAACATCTTCTAAAAGTTCGGTTTCAATTACAGCTGATAACGAATTGATTACTTTAAATTTTAACAATAATTCGATGTCAAAAATTTTAAGAATTATTTTTCCACCCACGGTAACGCTAAATATGCATGATTGCAAGCTTAATGACGGAAGCGGATTCTATTCTACTTTTTCAACAAACCAAACACTAATTTACGTTGATTATGGTAACCTGAACAAAGTGATAGTTGAATATTCCAACGGTACAAAGAAAATATTTAATATTTTATCAAAGGAAATCCAAATTTCAGGAAATTCATACGTTACCCTTAGGCAACCCAAAATTTATTTTGAAGGAGAAGTTGAATTTGATCAATTATTTACCTATGCAGCATTAGCAATAAATCCTGGAATTCTGGGGTATGATACAAATTTCCAAGGGGAGTTGAGTTTAGAAGTAAATTATGGAGATAGATTCACCGTAGCAAATGATTTCAACCATGAGGGAATATTTGAAGGCAGTTTTGTTAAGTATAAATATAATGAAATTGGTGTATTAATTCAGTATTTTCCATTATTGATACTTATATCTGTTTTTTATTTAATGGTTTATTTACAAAAAATTAATATTTAGATTATTAAACCAAAAGAGAGTGTGTTGTTTGAAGATATTGTTTGCTTTTCCTGTTTCAAACATTCCATTATCAGGAGAGGCAAACACAGTATACAATTGGTCAAAAGCGGCAATTCGTTTTGGATTAGATGTTACAAACGTTAAGTTATGTCAATCTGCTCCAAGGAGGCTCGATTTTGACATCGTACATTTTGTTTATGGAATGGACGGTGTATCAGCAGTCCCAATGTTAACAAAGTTCAAAATGCAACGATACAAATTAATAAATTCATACCATTCAAATTTCTTGCCACGATCTAATTTCTTGTTCAGACCATTATTATTTGATGCAATAACAGTTCCTTCAGAAAGAATGCTAAAGGTATTTTCAGAAAAGATAGGTTTACCTAAAGAAAAGTGGATTATTCCTCCGTGTGTAGATGAAAAACATTTTTCTCCAAGAAATAAATCTAAAATACGGGAAACTTTGGGATTGCCCCAGGAAAAATTAATAGTTTTTACGGCTGGTCACTTCAAACCTGGAAGACAAATAACTTCATTAATCAAAATAATTCGTGAGTTAAATCACGAACGAAAAAATATTCATTTAATAATTGGTTGGACAGGACAGGGAGACAGAGAATATGTCAAAAAGATTTTTTTGATAGCCCAAAATAATCCAAGAATAACTATAATACCACCAACTGATAAAATAAATTTGTATTATAATGCAGCAGACATTTATGTGTTAACTGCAAATTCAAATCACGTTATCGAAACCCCATTGAGCTTATTGGAAGCTTTATCTTCGGGCACTCCATCAATCGCTTTTGATGTTAATGCAACATCAGAAATTATTAATGATGGAAATAATGGCTATATTATTAAAAAAAATGATTTCACTGAAATTAAAAATAAATTGAATTTCTTGGCAGATTCAGAGGATGTTTTGAAAAAGTTTTCCGTAAACTCTAGAAATACAATTGTCAACAAATATTCTTATGCAAAGATAGGATCACAACTCTCTAATCTGTACAACAAAGTATGGAGTTGAAATTCTGCAGGGAAAAAAGGATGTAACAAAATATTATTCTAAACTGAGCAAAAATTACAACAACCTTCGATATAATAATGTTAAAAATAAGATTGTGAGCAACTTTCAGATTGGTTGGTTTATTAAGAATTTAAGCTCAGGCCCTTTATGCCTTGAAGTTGGCTGCGGAACAGGCAGAATCACAAAACAACTTGTAAAAAATAAACATTTTACGATAGCAGTAGATGGATCAATTGAAATGATTAAAATTAATAAAAAAACCACACTCAATGGTGCCTTTGCAGAAAAAGTCGCGTATATTATGTGTGATGCATCTCATTTGCCCTTTCGTAGTGAATGTTTTGATGATGTTATCGGATCCAGAGTTTTTTGGCACATCCCCGATTTTCCTGTAGCCTTCGCAGATGCGATGCGAGTAAGTAGAAAAAGTGGATTCGTTTTATTTGATTTCCCTAATTTAACGGGTCCTTTCTCAGCATATTCAAAAATATTTCGAGCTAGAAAACAAGTGTTAACAAAATTTATCACCAAAAAATCATTGCAAAGAATGTTTAAAAAACATAAGCAGATAGTTATACGAAATAACGTTTCATTTATCTTATATTTCATTCCTAACATAATTTTGAATAGAGAAATATTTCAACAGTTAACAAGAATTTCAGAAAATTTTAACTTTAAACTATTTAATGATTTTCTTTATTCATATTATTTAGTCAAAATACAAAAATAAATCAATTAAACATGATCAAAGTTCATTTAACAGCATACTATCACCAATCAACTAAATCCTTTCTATCTTTAGCCAATTAAAACAAAATTAAAGAATGCTTTATTATATACAATTATATTAAGTTTTATTTATTTAAAATCATTCATTATAAACATAAATAAACATATAAATCAGTACATCATATAAAATAAAAAGCTGTTTAATTTTGATTTTTAGAACATCTTGGAGGATAAAAAGTTAACTAAAAGAATAAAACCTACGGAGACTCCAATTGAAAATTATTTTAAACTTGATGCTGGTTGTGGCACTAATCCAAAAGGAGACGTAAATCTCGATTTCCTAGTCAAAAATAGCCCTCATAGACAAAATAAGACAATTAACACCCATGAAATCAAAAATTTTATTTTAGGTGACATAAATCATTTACCTTTCAGAGATAAAACATTTACAGAGTCAGTATGCAATCACGTTTTAGAACACAAAGGCGTCAAACCTAACACTGCAATTGAGGAACTGATTCGTTGTACTACCAAAAAGATTACGATAACGTGTCCACATTATACTCAACTGTTTCTGCAAAAAATTTTTCCAATTCATTGTCATGAAAATGTTCTAACACCAATGTATTTTCATCAGTTATTGAAAAAAATTCAACACGACGTTAAATCAATCAAATGGAATTTTATTTACACGCGATGGGGAAGAATGCCGTTTTGTATACCAAACGAAATGAAAATAATAATTTACCCAGATATTAAAAAAAAGATCTGTAATTAAATAAAAAAAATAATGAAGGTAGTTTTTAACTACCTTGAGTCACTAATTACGTTGAACCTTCTATGGTTAAAGCATTGATTACCCAGTTTATGTCAGCTCCTCCATCATCGTGGAGTTTGATGTTAAGTTGTCCATCATTAACGGTTATTCCGAAGGTTCTTTCTTC
>JAFGAC010000005.1 GCA_016933835.1 Clostridiales bacterium | reverse complement strand
TTAGTTGTGAATGATTATTTACAGGTAAGATGCCGGTAAAACCGTTATTCCATAAAATAAGTAAAAGTTTTTTGATAATTATTTCACATTGGTCCGGTAAAATACACTTTCTTCGTTCAAGGGCTCTATCACCCTACCCTTTTTTACGCCTCCCAAAAACCGTTTGAAATCACTATAGGTAAATAATTGTTTTAAAGTCTTTTATTGCGGGACTTATTGAGGTATGTTTAGTTCAACATATTCTCCAATGTAAAGCGTATGCAAGCAACGCTTGATTGGAGGCTAAGTGTTATGGACAGTAGTTAATTATTTTCAATTATATATCTTTCTTTTTCAATAACATCATTGATTCTAAATAAGTCTACAGTCCAATTTTCCAGATCTTTGTTTAGCCAATTTACTCCTTCAACGATTTCATCGCGATAGTTTTCAATTGCTTCAAGATTCCAGGCAATTGATTCATGATGAAATATTCTATTTCTTAGCTTCCTTATCCCATTTAATTTTGAACTTATATTCTTTCTCTGTCGTTGATTTTTAGGGCAGTTTGGGAAAGCATGTCTTAAATTTTTCCATAATGACTTTTCAAATTTCAAATCGAAAAGTGAAGTCCAGAACCCAAAAGCTAATTCAGAGACAATTCTACCTGACGTTATTTCTTTCTTCTCACGTAAAATCAAACTTCTTGCTTCCGTTATTCTTGTAATTTGAAAAGATGATGATATTTTTACAAACTCATGGTTTTCAAACCAATCATTGCTATCAAACTGTCTAATTAGTTGTTCGTTAATATTATTTCTTAAGCCAATTTCGAAAATTGAAATCAATGGATAAAATGCTTCGGATATTTTAATGTTTGCTTTATAATGAAGTATTGCTTTATCAAAGTCATTCTCTTGTCTTGTCAGATAAGGTGCTAATCTCTCAATAGATATTATTTTTTCTATTGCTTTTCTATCCATTATTTGTATCTTTGTATTGAAGTCCCGGTGATTCCTCTCCCAGTCCTTATGCTGGTGAAGAAGCCGGGTTTTTTGTTTCTATCAATTCAAAGATAATTATTTATCATTCAAGTTTCTACCTACGGTTTT
>JAFGAC010000098.1 GCA_016933835.1 Clostridiales bacterium | reverse complement strand
GACTAGCACAGCTTCCATAGCTTTAGAGGTGTCGACGCCCCACTTGGAGGCATCATCAACATTGCTGGCCGAAGATGGAGTTATCTCAATTATATCAAAGAGATTATCAGAAACCTTAATGATTTTTATAGTGCTATTTTTGCCTGAGGTTGACGCCTCTCCATTTAGAATCTCGGCATCAACAGGCACTAATGAAATTACCCCCTTATTTACCTGCCTAAATGTAACAATTGCATCAACAGCCAGCGTGTTGGAAACTCCTACACTTATATCTTCAATTCCGGTGTAGCGATAATACTTACCATTATCATATTGATTTAAAATCAAAGATGTTGTGACGTCAACTACTTCTGTATGTACATCGTGAATCAACTGTTGAAAACACCCCCTGTGACAATAAGAGGAAAAAACTAATATTCCATTTATGTCTCTGGGAATTCCTCGTGTAAACGATTCAACTAATTTGGCATAGGAAGCTTTATTAATATTAATTGAACTTGCTCTTAGTCTTAAATCATCAAGAGAAACAGTTCCGGGCACTTTTCCAAATTCACAATTTTCATAACTAATAACATCACTTATTATTTGTTGAGATGACAAATAGCTATTAAAGTGAACTACCTGATCAGCCCCCGCTGCAGGTAATAAATGAATGTTATTTGCAGATTGAAGAATGGAGTTAACATTAACAATTTGGGATGTAACATGACCCATGTTTCCAAATATAGCCCCAGTTACAAATACAGTAGCGTGTAAAACTGTAATTTTAGAGTTGTGTGTAGCAACAAATGCTGCTGTGCTGGCATGAATAACCGTATTTCTAATCAAAGCATTAATAACAACTGCATTTGATGTATAACAGCGAATAATCATTCCAAGACCACTCCAATTTTCAACTGTTAAATTTTCAATAAATAAATCTGATCTTGAACCAGACGATAAAACAGAATAAATAGCTGCATGGTCGGTGTATAGTTGCGATATATTAATAATAACAACATCCTTAAATCGCACATTATTAGAGAATAACATTAAACAAGTCCCAGCATTGCTTATTGCAGTTGTGCTACTTAGATTGTCGAACCGAACAGTGTCAAACAAACCACTAGAATTACTCGCACATATTATTCCAGCCAAATTAGTGCCAATACAGTCTTTAAATGAAATATTTTTTCCTTGTATGTCCTTATTGTTAATTCTTAGAGCTCCATAATAGGAGGCAATATTACGGAATACAATTCCTTCTAAAGAACATCCATACCCGTCAATGTTAACAGTAAAACCTGAACCTGCCGTTTTCGTGTCAAATTTCTCAAAAACAAAATTCTCAAGATGACAATGTTTTCCAGTCACATCAATAGTCCGGCCTGTATATAATACATTTCCGTCTCCATTTATATCTCCCGTAAGGATTGGGACTGGATCACTACTTAGTCCCGGAGCTCCAACTATTCTGATATAATCGTTAGCTACTATAATTTGGCTATCAATTACATATTCACGAGCAGCAACCATTATGATAGAATATGATCTTGCAGCGTTTATTGCAGTTTTTAACGATGTATAAGCATTTACCCAAGAGGTTCCATTATTAGCACCTGTCGCTTTGTTGTCGACAAAAATCAAGGACCATTCTTCGTCTAGTTTATCTAGCTCTTCGCGCAAACCCATCACATCATCTATGACTATTTCACCCAAAGCGGTCCCAATATGCCGCCATTTCGATGTGCTGCTCTCCGGGCTTTCGCCAATCTCAGTGTCTGCCAGCAGCCTAAACCATCGCTCTACGCAGTAAAATTCATCGGAACTGGCTTCATTTATATAGCTCACGTATTCGGCCAATTCCGCATCGAACACGTATGGACGCTCAGGATTGAAAACACCTTTTTGCTGTATCACATCCTTTTTATCAACCTTGGTATCCAACAACTCCTGCAACCCAGCAATTTTTGCTGAAGGGATGTCATCGTCTTTATGCCAAAACGAATCAAGCCAGGCCCAAAATTGTGCCTG
>JAFGAC010000097.1 GCA_016933835.1 Clostridiales bacterium | reverse complement strand
TGTACAGGTTGGGTACATATTGCAGAAATCAAGAGAGAGAATTGTTGACAGATAATTTATCATACATCTCCATTGGTGTTAAGTAATTTAAACTATGATGTGGTCTGATATTGTTGTATTTGTAACAATAATCCGATAACGCCTCTTTTTGTAACTCTGGTGTATCCTCAAGTCCATATATACAGTATTGCTGATCTATTATTGTTCTAATCACCCTCTCTACAAATGGATTTTGCTTTGGACTACTTGGTGAACTAAATACGTGATTGATACTTAATTCTCTCAGATAGTCATCGAACTCTCCCAAAAATTCACTGCCATTATCCGTGCCAACATACATTATCCTCTCAAATGGATATTCCTCTCGTATCTTCTTGAAAAAACTTACTGTTGATACGCAAGATATCTTTCTGTAAAGTCCTATCTTCAGCATTCTTGTTGCATGATCCAGGGCTGTAAATTGATACCATTTACTCGATCCAAATCTCAAATGCTTTACATCTAGGTATATTAATCCTCCTGGTATTGTTAAGTACTTTTTGGGTACAGAATACATATGTTTACGATTCTTCCTGTATACTTTTGACTTCCTCATCTTCTTTCTCTTCAGTCCTGTCTCATTAATTATCTTTTGTATCCTACTTTGTCCAATCTTTACTTGATATTTCTTCTCCAGATATTTTTGGATTGTTACCTTACCACTTCCAGGTAAGATATACATCCGAACTTCTAAAACCAAACTCTTGATTTCAGTCGTTACTTCTGATTTTCTTAATCTTTTCGGTCTTTTGGATCTATTCTCTAGACTTGATAGATTCCACCTGTTATACCGGTCTCTCCAATACTTTACTGTTCGATATGGGATATGAAAATGTCTTGAGCTTAGTGGTATTGATCTATACTTATCTATGAAATCCATCCATGCTAATCTCATTGATGCTTGGTGTGTGATTTCTGTCGTTTTCTTTACATACGGCATTATGTACTTCTGCCTTGTTTGTATGCCATAATGGGACATAAGTGAGAGATATTATTGAATTTAGATACTTCAACAATTCTCTCACTTTTTTATCCTTTTTTCTGCAACATGTTTCCCAACTTATTCA
>JAFGAC010000096.1 GCA_016933835.1 Clostridiales bacterium | reverse complement strand
TCTTTTTAAAGTTCCAGGAATTGTTTTTTGATGCAATTAAGATAAGAATGCCTCCTGAGTTATCCATTGGTTCTTATCTTAGTGGCGGTTTGGATTCAACAGCTATTGTCTGTTTAACACAAAATTTGCTCAGTAAAACAAAAAATACTCTCCCTCAAACTCTAATTTCTGCAATTTATTCAGAAAAACAATCAAATGAACAACCCTTTATTGAAGACGTTGCTAGATTTACTAATGAGAAAGTTAATTATGTGTACCCGTCAACAATAAAGAGTTGGGATGATATTAAAAAATTTGTATATCATCTGGACGAACCTGTAACTGTACTCAATTATTATGCGTATTGGTGTCTTGCTAGAACTACTGTTGGATTAGCAAAAGTTACTTTCAGCGGACAAGGTGCTGATGAGTATCTTGCTGGTCATGTTGATCATTCTTTTACTTATCTTAGAGAGTTGTGGAAAAGAAAAAAAATAGGTCGACTTTTTAAAGAAATTGTTATGGCTTTAAACAAATATCCATTTGGCGAAATGGTGCGTTATATAATTGCTAGGATATCTTTACGATCTATAAAAGTTGAAAATCTTCTTGGACACAAATTTGTCAAGTCTAATAATAAAAAATCTCAACAGCCAATTGATTCTTTACACAGTCACCTTATTTATGACACGACTCAAAAAAGAATTCCAATGCATCTGCGAGTTGGAGACCGTGTCACGTCCGCATTCTCTTTGGAGTCTAGATTTCCTTTTCTTGATCACAGATTAATCGAATTTAGTTTAAGTCAACCTCCTACTTTTGATATATCAAATGGATCTACAAAATATATCTTAAGAAAGGCAATACAGGGATTAATCCCTGAATCTGTATTAAGTCGAAGAAAAATGGCTACCCCAATTCCACTGGGAACTTGGTTAACTGTATTTAAACAAGAAATAATAATGACCTTTAACTCAGAAAGATTCAGAAGACGAGGGTATTTTAATCAATCTGTAATACTTGATATTTTTAAACGATATTGCGATGGCAAAATGAATGGTCTTGAGAAAAAATTTTATGGTGAAATTATTTGGCGTATTTTGAATGTTGAATTGTGGTTAGAAACTTTTTTTGATACTGAACATTTTCAAATTATTTCAACTTCAGTCGAAAATTTGTAAAAGTTTTGGCTGTTTCCTAATCATTATTAATTTCGCGTCCTGATTTGATATTCCTTAGTTTTTTATGTAACCGTTAATTATGTGATGGTGATGAGTTTGAAGAAAACTGCTTATGTTATTTGTACTGGGTGTCCTGAAAGTAGATTAGATTCTTCTCGAGTGCGAAATTTTCTAATAGAGAATGGTTGGCAAATCACCGATGAAATAATAGATGCTGATTTAGTACTTTTTAGAGCATGTGGTTTACGAGGAGAATCTGCAGGAGAATCTTTACAAATAATTCAGACTCTTAAAAAAAATAAAAAGAGTTCAGCAAAACTCATTGTTTGGGGTTGTTTACCGAAAATTGATCCTGAAGCTCTGCGGAAAGTATATTCAGGTGTTACTTTTGGAGAAGATAACGTTAGCATATTGAATGATTTATTGAAAGCAGAAAAGCCAATTGAAG
>JAFGAC010000095.1 GCA_016933835.1 Clostridiales bacterium | reverse complement strand
TTTCATGAAGACTTCTCGGAATTCTTCGTAGTCAGATAAGCGTTGATCCAACGAAGACAAAGAGTCAATTACAATTCTGGTTGCTCCGGGTTGGGTAGCAAAGCCAGTTTCTGCAATTTTCATTGCTTCTGCTTTTCCCAGCAAACCATATTCGTTGGCACATTCGCCAGTTATGGACATGTTTACAAATTTGATTATTCCCTTTTCAACTAGTTGAGGGAAGTCTGGCCAAAGTTCTGCTCCAGTTCTCAGTATGGATTCTGGGGTTTCTTCAGTAGTAATATAGAGACATTTTTCGCCATTCTTTGCGCCTTTATACAGGAATTGTAAGCAAACTATAGTTTTACCTGTGCCAGGGTCGCCTCGCACTAGTATTGCATCGCCCTTTGGTAGTCCCGGAATGAAATCTTCTAATCCAGATACGCCAAAGTCGATCCATTCTATGTTTGATGATTTTCGACTCATGCTGATCACATCTTATTCAATTAATTCTCTAGATATTGACTGTTTGTATATAAATATTTCTTTTTTACTGAATGTTTATTTATGAAATATATGGTAATTGAACATTTGTTCAATATATTATTATTATAGATTTTTAAAACTGATTTAAGTATTAAATTAATTACTTAATTACAGAAAACAATTAAAATTAAAACATCATAAAAAAGCTGTCAATAGAAGAAAAACGAATTAACCAAATAAACACCTTCTTGCACTCAAAAAAAGAAAAAAATAACAGGGGAATCATGTAAACAAGCGGGCGACGATTATTTGTTAATTATCAGAATTAGCTTATGGCAGTTTTTACAGTCAAAAACTGTTGCGTCGCAGTCTAGATCAAAATCTAAAGGATCAATAAAGGTATCCCGTACTTCCATTTCTTTTTTACAGATCGGACAATCCATCTTTAAGCCCCCAACATAGTAAATAAAGCCTCCAAGACTATAAACCATTTGTTAAAAAATAAAAGTGGAACAAACATCTTCAAAACTTAGGATTTTACTTTTTTGCTTGAAGAATATAATTAGTTGGCAAACTTGATGCTTTATTCATTGATTATTAAAACTTTCCAAGAATTTGCAAAGGCACAGGACTAAAGCTCGGTTGTTGGCTCCTAAAAAGTGTGTTTTGATTCAATTGCTAAGAATGTAAGGAAAACGTTTTAGCTTCTGGCCCA
>JAFGAC010000094.1 GCA_016933835.1 Clostridiales bacterium | reverse complement strand
GAACTGATAATTTGAAACGCTTCCAATGCATCTTTACATGAGCCCGCAATGGTTAAGTTACTAATTTTAGAGAGGTGTGCCTCCAATATGTCGCGGGCCATTTTCTCGTCGTCAACAATCAGGCAATTTATTGTTTTAGTCATTTGCGGGCAATTGATGGTTTAACAATTGAATTTCAAGCAAAGCCGAATACCAGTTATCCAGTTTTTCTATCCTAAGGGTGTGATAACCGGGATAGTGCAATTGGAGGCGCTTTGATATGTTTTGAAGTCCAATGCCTCCGGTGATTTCATCAGCTTCATCATTAAAAAAGCTATTACCAACCGAGAATTTAAGGGTTGTTCCAATCAACTCGACCCGAATATCTATCCTTAGAAACCCCTTGATAATGTTTCCATGTTTAAAAGCATTTTCAACAAAAGGGATGAGCAACATTGGTGCAATCTGCACATTTTTATCAGTAACATTACTTTTAAAGGATACTTTTAGCGTGTCATGAAATCTAATCTGTTCCAGATCGATATACTCCTTAATATGCATCACTTCATCAATCAGGTTTACTTTTGGTTTGTTTACCTGGTAAAGGATATAGTCGAGCAGATTGGACAACTTCAGAATCATGCCGGGAGTATGTTTCGATTGTTTGAGGGCGAAGCCATAGATGGTATTTAAGGTGTTGAATAAAAAGTGAGGATGAATCTGCATTTTAAGGTAGCTAAGTTCCTGTTCTTTCAGTTGTAGTTGTGTTGCCAACATTTTATTTTCCAACTCCTTATTCATCGCCAGGGTCTTGTAATTATAGGCAAGCAGCTTAATTGTACTTGCGATAATAACTACCATATAAATAAGCAAAAGCACCGAAAAATAATTTTTGGTCATTGGGGGCATTCCTGAGATATTAAATTTCAGGATAAGGAAAAGCGTTGCATAGATTACCAATACAATTGCATATGATGAAAAAACCAGCAGGTAAAAACTATAAAGTATAAAATGAAAGTTTTTTTTTGCAAGCAGATAGCTTGGGATCAGCCGGTAAACGGTGATGTAGGTTGCCAACATGGCTATGGGTAACAGGGCTGACGAGAACCAATAAATATACTCCCTGTTGGATGAG
>JAFGAC010000093.1 GCA_016933835.1 Clostridiales bacterium | reverse complement strand
CCGTTTCCCCATTTATTGACTCCAACTATTTCGTAATAATCATCGGATGTCCCTGTCTTGCCTGATATGGAAATGGTCCCATAATACACTGCGTCTGATATAGCAATTCTAATGCCCTCTGTTGAACTTGCGATAATCTCATTAAGCCTCGAGAGTGTCTTTATAGGCGTGGTGCTTGTCCTGCCCCCATTGTTATCATTCCCTTCAACTGCGTCCACCCAAATATCCGCTGTTGTTGAGGCCCAATCCTTCGGTGAGCTCGCTTCAGGATTCTCTTCGTGAATTCTTAATGTGCTATTCTGTGAATATACTGAAACAGCAATACTCATCAAGATGATACATATCCACCTCATATTCCCCCTCCTTCCAATTCTAATTCCAAATAACCCTTGCATGATCCTACTGTGACAATCCCTATTTCATTGATACCTTTTCCATAGGTTTGTGTGTAGGTGGATGTACCAACCAAGGTTGAATATCTGGAGTTATTATTTATTCCATTGACGGCAAATTCATTCTTGATCGGAATCAGGCTGATGATTCTATTTAGGAAACGCCGATCAAATACTGCACAATCATTCATTATACCCGTATATATTCGATTCAAGATATTTTCATCCTACTGATCTCAAACCTTATTAATAAATCAATACAAATAAATTCAACCCCTAATTCGGATTAACCATCTCCTGATGCAAGCAGACAGGTAGAATTCTTTTGCTTCCTGCATAGATATAAATTAATATGAGAATAATCACATACCGACGGTAATTTATAATGGTTAAAAAATATACATTCTCATAGATGCACAAACGAGGTAGAGACGAATCTTATATACGTATATTTAATAAGTGAGGTTGCACTTATCTGGATGAATAGGTTGAAAAACTTCTGGCTGAAGATGGTGTTATTGTCAAGATATAGTATAATGGGATTTTCCGTGACCAACTTACTGAACTTAGTCAAGCAGAAGGAGGATCTCAAAATGAAATTATCTGTACTTATTTACTTCATACCTTCTTTATCCCGAGAACAGCTGTACTAATTATAATTCTCTAAGGAAGTAATCTAACCGCACACTAATTGTCATGCTTTTTACTCCCAACCGACCCAAATAAGATCTTTCTAGTTAAAGGCTTCAATATAAAGGGGATAATACTTGAAAGAGCAATAATACTTTTATAATTAATTCTGCCGGGTTGTTGAATGAGCCTGTAAATCCCTTCCAATCCATTACGCCTCATCCAGGATGGTGCTCTTTTCACTGTTCCGGCAAAATAATCAAAGGCTAAACCGACACCGATACAAATTGTATTCTTAAGCCTGGGCTGCAAGGAAGAAATCAAAAATTCTTGCTTTGGAGCGCCCAATCCACACCAGAAAAATGTGGGCTCTAACCGGTTGATCTCATCCGCAATTTGCTGAATATTAAATTTTTCAATTGGTTGAAATGGAGGAGATACTATTCCCCTGATATCGATACTTGGATATTCCTGTAAGAGCTTTTGCTCTATCAGACTGATCGTTTCTGGTTTGCTTCCAAAAAAATAATGTGAGAAATTATTCTCAGTTGATATACCTAACAGATTTCTTAACAGGTCAATTCCAGATACTCTATTAACTTCCTTGAATCCATTTAGACGTGCTATCCAAACCAGGGGCATCCCGTCAGGTATCGTAACCAAAGAATCGTTCTGTATTCTGCAGTAATCCTCATCTCGGTTGGCAATATAACAGGTTCGAGAATTTGTTACACAAATATAGCCGATATCTCCATCAGCATATGCTTTCTTGACTGCATCTATTGTTACTGCCAAATTAACAGCTGAAATACCAATCTTATCTATGTTAAAGCGTTGTATCAAATTACATAGTTTTTCGTATAATACAAATGATGATAAATATAGAGCTTTATGTCATAATTATACGATTTGAACATGATTGAATTTTACCCTGAGTTGTGTTCATAAGAAATGGGCGTGGAGAGATATTTATTGTTATTATTAACCCACAAAGACAACATGATGAATATTCTCACATTCGATATTGAGGAATGGTTTCATATTATGGATAATGAGACTACCCGAACAGCCAAAGAATGGGGTAATTATGAAACCCGCATTCAAAAAAATATGGAACGGATATATGCTATGCTCAATATGGCAAATCAGAAAGCGACTTTTTTCTGTCTTGGATGGATTGCCGAGACTTATCCAGATGTAATTCGTGAAATCGCAAATAATGGATATGAGATCGGTACTCATTCAAGAATGCATCAACTGGCATATGAACAATCAAGGACTGAGTTTACTGAAGATTTGAGTCATTCGGTAAAAACACTTGAAGACATGACCGGCCAAAAAGTTAGATACTATCGGGCGCCGGGTTTTTCTATCCGTGAAGATAATAAGTGGGCTTTTGAAGTACTGGCAGAGCTTGGAATAGAGGTTGACTGTTCAGTTTTTCCTGCAAGACGTGCCCATGGTGGATTTCCGAGTTATAAGAGTCCCATTCCATCTATTATCAGATATCAGGGTATTGAAATCAAAGAATTGCCAATCAACTTGAAATACATATTTGGGAAGCCTGTGATATTTACAGGTGGTGGTTATTTCAGGCTCTTCCCCTACTCCTTGATTAAAAAATGGACCTTTGAATCAGACTACGTCATGTCCTACTTACACCCACGTGATTTCGATGATAATCAACCTATTATAAAAGGCTTATCACCTTTTCGAAAATTTAAATCATATGTTGGATTAAGCAGAAGCGAAAAAAAACTGGAAGCTTGGCTTAGTGACTTTGATTTTGTGGATGTACATCATGCCCTGCAGATTATTCAGTGGGATGAAGTGCCGGTGATTGATGTTTGATCAAATGTGTTTGTGAAGTAATAATATTCGAATCAGAACAAAAAAGGATCTGTTTTTCATAAAACCAATTAAACAAGAAGATGAATAAAAGCGAATCTGAAAAATGGTATAAAGGAAAGGTACTTGAATTACTTGGTGAAGTTGTTGTCGCGTTATTCTCATTTGCATTTCTAAAGGCAATATTCACATCATTCTTGTATTATTTACATGAACATGTTCTCTGGAGAAAAAGGATAAACTCGAAAGATGGTAACTACAGGATTCACGCGAGAGCTTCAATCAGGTACGCGGAACATATCCACATTGGATCAAATGTCAGAATAACAATGGATTGCTGCGTCTGGGCTGAGAAAAATTCAAAAATCGTGATTGGAGATAATGTTTTGATTGGACCTGGGGTTAAAATTTTTACAGGGAACCATGGCATCTCAGATAATGGAATCCCGATCACCTTTCAAGAAAGGGTTGAAGCCGATATAATCATCGGGAACGATGTTTGGATTGGAGCTAACAGTGTAATTACATCAGGAGTGAAGTTGAATGATGGCGCCATTGTAGCGGCAGGGGCAGTTGTTACGAAAGATGTGCCTGCTAAAGCTATCTTTGGTGGAGTGCCTGCAAAGCTGATTAAATATAGGAGTCCGTAATCCCCCTATTGCGAGTTCAGGTCTTTACTTTCGGCGCAATATTTTCCTAATCATTTTCCATATCAGCTTTTTAAGTCGTAGTATTAAATTATTAAAAGTGACATATAATACTCCTCTCTCCTTAAGCCGACCCGGGATGCCGTACTCACTCAGATTAATTTTTCTGATTAGTGGAAGATCATCCCTAACATAGTTGTATTTATTTTTGCTGTGAACAATCTCAATCCAAAGAGGTTTTTCATCAAAGGCATAAATCTTCTCAAAACTCTCCCAATTACGATGTTCCCTCGAGAAAACTGTGTGAATACTAGCTGGCGTTTCAACGAGACTGATAAAAGGATTGAACGAATTATAATAGTATCCCCTGTACTCATGGAATTCTCCTTCGATATTCATTTGATAACCGCATCTTAAATCAATAACAGTTTCTCCTTTTCGGGAAGCAATTTCTTGAATCGTCTCCACAAAGTCCTGGTGTATAGCGTCATCATTGTCTAATCTTGAAGTGATTATGACATCTTCACCCGAGTCACAATTCTCCAGAATGTATTTTTTCACAGAAGAATTGAAAGACCCCATTCCATCAATATACAATGGCTTAAAGTTTGGATACTCATTATTCATGATTTCGATAACTTTTCGATAAGGAGTTGGAGTTTCAATATCAAAATAAACGACCCAGTGAAAATTCTGATTTCTTTGATTGACTACAGATGGGAAACAATAATTTTGAAAAATTTCCAGCCTGTTCTTAAGCCATTCTTCTGT
>JAFGAC010000004.1 GCA_016933835.1 Clostridiales bacterium | reverse complement strand
CGAAGAAGAGCCACCGGCAGACGAAGAAGAGCCACCGGCAGACGAAGAAGAGCCACCGGCAGACGAAGAAGAGCCACCGTCAGATGAAGAAGAGCCACCGTCAGATGAAGAAGCCCTTGAATTAGAAGTTCTTCCTTTGGAATCATCTCAAGGTGGAAAAGAAGAAAAAGGAAGCAATGGTGGAGAAGATATTGACTATGAATTGAATATTATTCATTCATCAGTTGAACAGACAATTGTTTATGATTGGGATTTATATGGTGATCTGACTGCAAGCAAATTTACTATAGGTGCACAGAGAAGTATAGAAAGCAATCATTTAATGGTTGAAATTGAAGGGGAAATCAATGGTGAAGTTGATTTTGACTATGCAATCATCGATTTTGGTGTATTGGATGTAGATCCTGAGGAACTTGAGAATTTACATGAAGAGGATATTCCATATTCTTACTTTGAAACAGTGTATACATTAGAAGTTGAACCTGTAACTGTAATAATTGAAGATGGTGTCACATCATTTATTTTGGTGATTGATGTGGATCGACTTGTTTACACTGAAGATATTTCAAAACTCAGATTTACTATTCCAGTTGGAACATCAAACAATGGAGATCCTGTGTATGTTGCAGGACATACATGAATATCAGAAGTATATAGAGATGGATTCTCTATGATAAAAGTCAATCAAGAAGCCAGTATAGAAACTGATTTGATTGAAGGGTTGACACTTGTTGATCGTGTTGGAAGTATTGTTGAAGATGATTGGAATATTAGTGAAGTAGATTTGATAGGAGAAGTTTTTGAAGTAAGCCTGGATGTTGATTTAAATGATCTTGGTGAAGAGGAAAATGTCACTGTTAATGCAGAGTTGTTTGGTGATGACCATCAATTACTGGATGCAATGATTCTTAATCTTGTTGGTCAAGAATTGGTTGAAGTACCTGGATACGTTTGGAAGGGAGATGTCTACAGCGGCAATGGAACATGGATTCCACCAATTATGGATAATTTCCTTTTAGGTAGAAAGGCAACTCAAGTGAAGTTCTGGCTTTTTGAATCAAGCACGCTGTATCCGAGCATCAGTATTTTTGATAAAGAATATGATGAAAATGGAAACGCAGTGATTGGACAGTTAGTCAAAGAAATTCCTTATGATCGTATTACTTTAAAAAATTCCGGAAAAAACAGCAATATGGTTGATGGTATTGTAAAAGGAGAATTTTATAAATACAAACTAAAAGCTGAAGAAGTTGATGAGTTAGTTGAGGGACATAGCTATATCCTAGCTTTGACTGTAGATGGTGCGATTGTCATGTTCAATGAAACTTATTTAGCTGTTCAAACTTTCAAAGTAGAGATAGGTGCCAAAACAACGGGAGGAATGCAAGATTCTATAGGTAATTTACCAAAAAGAACATCATCCAATAGAAGTCTAGCAGAATAGGACAAGATGAAGTGTTGCATAAAGGATTTCTTTATGCAGCACTTTTTTAAAAAGTAGGTGATTGATGTGAAAGAATTAAATATTCTTGAAAAAAGAGTTTACTTAGCAAAAGTAAGCAATTACGAGAGAGAAAAGCTGATTGAGGAATACAATGGATTTATTATGAATCAGATTTTCAAAAAAAACGGAAAATATATGAGTAAGGATGATGATGAATACAGCATCGCATTGATGGCTTTTTCTGAAGCTATTGATCGGTTTGATATAGAACGAGGAAGTTTTTTGTCATATGCAAATTTAATAATCAGTTCTAGATTGACAGACTATTATAGATTGGAAAAGAAAAATGGTGATATTATTTCAATTGATTTTACAAGCAAAAATAAGAAAAATGAATCAATTCAGAAAGATATTTCCTTGGAAAAATATGATGTTGAAAAAGAAAATAAACTCAGAAAAGATGAAATTAATATTCTAAAAGTAAATTTACTTGATTGGAAAATTACAATGGCTGATTTGGTGAAACACTCACCGAAGCAAGAGAAATTAAGAAATTTGTATAAGAAAATTGCGTATGAAATTAATGAGAGTAGTGACATAAAAGAGGAGCTTTTTAAAAATAGAAGATTGCCTATAAAAAAAATTCAAGAAATTTACCCAATACCTCAAAAAAAACTCGAACGTGGACGTATATATATAATAGCACTGGTAATTATACTTGATGGAGATTATGAATTCATCAAAGAGTATATTAAATGGAGGTGAGAGTTGTGAAAGGGATTGTAATTGAGATATTGGAAGATAATCTTATTTTATTGAATGAAGAGGGTGAATTTATTGAATCGAAAAAATCGAGTTTTAATTATCAGATCGGTGATGAAATTTCTTATGAGATGAAAGATCATTCGAGAAATATGATGAGTAGATATATAGCAATGGCAGCTTCAATATTGATTTTTTTTACAAGTGGTGTCGGTTTTGCTGCATATTATACGCCATATGGCTATATAAATATCGATATCAATCCAAGCATGGAGATTACCTACAATCGATTTGAAAGAGTTTTAAACATCAGAGGGGTTAACCAGGAAGGCATTGAAATAGTCGATAAATTAGATAATTATAGACATCAATCAGTTGAGATAGCAGTTAAAGACATTATCAATGATGTAGAAGAAATGGGATATTTTATTGAAAATGTTGAAAATATTGTGTTGATTACGGTCAACGATAAGCATTCGAATGAAACAATTGTAGATGGAATCGTTGTAGATATTACAGATAATTTAGTTGCACCAGATGTCATTGTTACAAATGGTATTATGGAAGACCATACAAGATATCAGTTGATTAATGAAAAATTTGAAATTTCCCCTGGAAAACTTAATTTAATTGATAGAATAACTGAAGAAAATGGGAAAGAATCAGATAAAGCTGATGTCACAAAATATCAGAATCATTCAGAAAAAACGGTTAAAGAACTAGTAGAGGAAGTTGAAGAAACAAATAAAGAACAGAAAATCTATGAAATAAAAGGGAAACAGAGCATGAATTCAAATGGTGAAAAAAATGAAATAATAGAAGAAAATGAAAATTCAAATAGTGATGATAAAAATGATTCAAGTAATATGGATGGAAAAAATGGAGGATCAAACAGTTCCGGTGGAACTGGTAAAAAATAATGAGGGGTGCGAAAAATGAAAAAAATATTAGCTATGATATTAGTATTAGTACTTGTGTTGTCTTTAGGAACAACAACAGTATTTGCAGGTTATGGTGGACAAGGTGGACCGTCAGATACAGGTCAATATCAAAAAGGAATAAATGGATACCAAGATTTGGACAACTTCAATTGGGGTGAAAATGAAGTATACGAATTGACTTCAGGGGGTATGCTGAAAGGATATGGAGATGGTTCCTTTAGACCGTCAAATGATGTAACTAATCTTGAAGCAGTAACAATGGTCGTAAGAATGATGGGATGGGAGGAAAATAAAACTGATTCAATTTGCAAATTTGATTTGGACCAAATTCCAGAATGGGGAAGAAACTATGTAAGTATAGCTGATGAAATGGGTGTTTTTCAAGGTATAGATGAATTTAATCCTAATGATGCAGCTACTCGTGAGGTTATTGCACAATATGTAATAAATGCATATGGAAATGAAATTACGAGTCAATTAAATTTGAAAGCTGATAAATATGCAGATGATGGATCAATAAGTGAAGAATATTTAGAAGCTGTTTATCAGATGAAAGAACTGGGATTAATGATTGGGGACAACAATGCCAAATTCAATCCATTATCATCAGTAAGAAGAATTGAAATGGCGATGATTATGCATAGACATTGCCATACCTACACTTATAGAAATTTAACAGGATTGGAGAATCTAAGAGTTTCAGTGCTTATTGATGATAACACTGCAAGGTACAACATAGATTTAGAACCTGTAATAACTGCTGAATTTTCTGAAGATATATTCTATATTGCATCAGGAGATGTATTTAATCAAGTTGAAGCTGCGGATACAATTAGTTTTACTGAATATGGTGGAGATGAAATTGAATTTACTGTAGTATTAAATGGAAATATATGGACGATCGTTCCGGAGAAGTTGGAATATGATACTGATTACCAAATAGTATTTGATAGAGATAAAATTGTGAATACCAATGATTATAAACTTTCTGAGCAAAACGAAGTCTTATTTACTACAATGTTAGAGCCTGTTGAAGGTAGTGTCAGTGTCGCATCAATTTCACCTGAAGATGAATCGGAAGATGTAATGACAAGTTCAAATATTGTAATTACATTTACTGAGGAAGTATACAATAATGAAACATCATCTGAACCTTATTCTGATGACACAGCAACAACAGCAGTAAAATTGGAAAAATATGTTGAAAGTGCATGGGAAATAATTAATATTGCTGATTACAGTATTGATGTCAATGATGAAGTATGGACTGTATATTTCGATGAAGATCTAGATTATAACATGATATACAGAATCACGATATTGGATAGTGAAATATTGAATTTCACAGGTCAATCAGTGTATACATTTACTACTGTCGGGAAAACTATGGTAGAGTACCTTCCATTGGGTGATGAGGTTGCAGTGGATTCAGAAATTGTTCTGACATTTGATGAGTTGATTATTGACGATGAAGGTGCAGATTTTACAGATACATCAATATTGGATGTCGTCGAATTGAAAGTAAATGATGAGGCAGTTCCTTTTACTGCCACTGTCGTGTATTCAACAACAGATACAGTTGTAACACTTGATCAAGGTGATTATTTGAAATATGGCTCAGCATATGAAATTACTATTGATGAAAATGGAATTGAAGATGGTATAGAAAATGACACAACATCTGAATTTTCAGTTGAAATTGCACCACTTGATATTCTTTTGGTATATTCAGATGAATCTACAATTTCAGTTTTCGATGGTTTGGGTCCTTATAGTGTTTCCGATCTTGAATCAATTGAAATTGTATTGAGTGACGATATAGGGAATCTTTATGATGTTGCTGGAGTGCTTTTAGATGATAGCAATATTGCTGATCATATTGTGTTTGAGAAAGACGATACTGATCCATTAATTGAATACACTGTCAGTATCAGTGAAACAGAAAATGTTATTACCATTGAAGGTTTTGAAACACTTGAAGATATAGATCATATTTTACAATTAAGTGAAATATATTATGATTCACCTAGTTTGAAATTATATTTTGGACTGGAAACTGTTTCAATAATCTTTGATTTTCAATAAATTATTAAGGTCACAATTATGCGTGACTCCCTATTTAATCTTTGGGGTGTAGATTGATTTCTACACTCTTTTTTTTTTGATATAATAAAATAAAAAAGGAGGAATTTATATTATAGAAGAAAAATTGATAATTCTTGGAATTGATCTTCCACCTCAACCTTATCCGGCTGCATGTTATGTTCCTATTACAGCAGTAAATGATTTGCTGTTTGTATCAGGCCAGACACCAAAAAAGGGAAATGAATTAATCTATAGTGGAAAAATCGGCAAAAATTTGACAGTTAATGAAGGATATGAAGCTTCAAAGATATGTGTTATTAGAGCATTGAGTGCTATCAAGTCAGAAATTGGCGATTTAGATCGTATAAAAAAAATAGTTAAATTGACTGGATATGTGAATTCAATAGATACATGTATAAGTCATTCAAAAGTGATTGATGGAGCTTCAGAATTGCTCGAGAAAATTTTTAGAGAAAAAGGCAAACATGCTAGAGTTGCAGTAGGTGTAAATTCTTTACCTGGAGATGCTGCGGTTGAAATTGATTTGATTATTCAAATTGAAAAATATTAAGTTTTTGAATTAAGTATTTTAATTATATAAATTTTTTTATATACTAAAAATGCAATAAATAATGTGAGGTGGATATATATATGAAGGAATTTTATTCAAAAAATAGAGAACGGTTGATAGAAAAGTTGAACGAAAATGAAATGGTTATTCTTTTTTCAGGTAAGGCACCTAGAAGCACAGCAGATTCATTTTATAAATTTAAACCCAATAAAAACTTTTTTTACTTTACAGGATTGAAGAAAGAAAATTTTTCAATGACAATTTTGAAAACCAAAGATAAAATCGAAACTAAGTTATTTATCGAAGAGCCAAATTATGATGTGGAAAAATGGTATGGAAGAAAGTTGACTAAAGAAAATGCAGAGGAAATTTCAGGTATTGAATTGATTGAGTTTGAAAAAGATTTCAAAGCTTATATCAATAAGTCAGTATATGATGGAAAAGTAGAAATAGTATATTTTGATTTGGAAAAATTAAATTGGGATGAAAAAAACACCTATGTGCATGAATTTGCACAAGAATTCAAAGATAAGTATTTACATGTAAAAATGAATACAATTCATAATATTGTCAGCGATCTTAGAATGATCAAGGAAGATTATGAAATTAATCAGATTAAAAATGCTATTGCTTTGACTAAATTGGGTATAGAAGAAATCATGAATAATTTGAAACCGGGTATTTATGAATACCAGGCAGAGGCTGTATTCAACTTTGCAATCATGAATAATGGAGCGGATGGCAATGCATTTGATACAATAGCTGCTTCAGGAAAAAATGCTGTTATTCTTCATTACATTGAAAATGAAAATAAAGTTAAGAGTAGTGATCTTATTTTGATGGATTTAGGAGCGCAGTTCAATCAATATGCCTCTGATATTACAAGAACATTGCCTGTAAGTGGTGTTTTTTCTCCAAGACAGAAAGAACTTTATAATATCGTTTTAAGTGCTCAGAAAGAGGTTATTAAAGCTATGGTACCTGGAACACCTTTTACTAAAATGAATGAGGTGGCGAAAGAGTATATTGCTACTGAGCTTATTCGTATTGGTCTTATAGAAAATAAAGATGATATTTCAAAGTATTACTATCATGGGGTTGGCCATTATATGGGTCTTGATACACATGACTTAGGGACAAGAGAAACTGAATTGAGACCTGGCATGGTGATAACATGTGAACCAGGGCTGTATATCGCTGAAGAGAATATCGGAATCAGAATAGAAGATGATATTTTAATTACAGAAGAGGGCAATGAAGTATTATCTAAGGCAATTATTAAAGAAGTTGAAGATATTGAAAACTTTATGAAAAACAGATAGAAATAGGTTGAGCTTTTGCTCAACCTATTTCATTTCAATGGACAAAGAAAATAGATCAGATCAATATGCCATAATGAATTGCAGAACAAATAAGAGCATCAATATAGTTATGTGATTGAGAATGCTGAGATGAGAAGAATTGAGTTGGTAAATGGAAATCGAGTTAAAGAATTAATTATTTATACATTAAAATGGTATATATCAGAGATTAATGATAGAATATTCTTATAATTTGTAAAAAGCTAGGAGTATAGGGATGAAATTATTAATTGGTGAAAATACATATGAAGAAAGCGAAAGTCTTCTTTTAAAATCAATGATAGAAATAATAGATAAACCTATGTTCTTTAAAGATATTGAAGGCGTCTACAAAATATGCAATCAAGCCTATTGTGATTTTCTTGGATTGGAGTATGATCAAATAATAGGAAAAAATATGGATGAAGTAATTCCACATGAGCTGTATGATACCTTCAAGAAGGCTGATGATGAACTGATTTCAAATAAAAACATGCAACAATTTGAGAGAAAAATTCTTATGCATGATGACGAACTGCATGATATTGTCTTTAAAAAAAATATCTATCATGACAATTTTGGGCAATGCAGAGGGATAATAGGAGTGCTTGAAGATGTAACTGAAGAAAAATTGAATATGAAGAAAATTGAAAAACGAGAGATGATTAAAGATCTTTTTTTGAATTTAAATAATAATTTAGGTCATAATTTGGAGAACATGGATATTTTTGACCATTTAATTAAGGGACTAGTTGATATATTTGATGATGCTGATTATGGTTCAGTGCTAAAGATAGATAATAGAAATAAGTTGAAATCAATTTCAAGTGTGGGCTATATTGAAAAATCAATTGAGATGTTTGAACTTAATTTAAAAGATAGTTTTATTTATCAATATTCAATGGGAATGATTGATAATCCTAAAATATTAAAAAATCTCACAGATGTAAAATTTGATCGTTGCCCGGATATTCCAGAGACCGTAGATGGGAATACAGTCCAAAGTATGATGTTCATTCCGATAAGTGATTCAAACAATGAACAATGGTATATTTGTTTAGATTCTAATATGCCGAATGCTTTCAATGAATTTGACTTGAAAATCGCAGAATATGTAATGTTCCAAGTGCCTATTTTGAACCGGATTTTTAAGTTGAATCATGAAAGACTTGAGATTTCCAGATATGATGAGTTGACAGGTTTAATTAACCGTAGGTATTTTACTGAATTGTTAAAAGAAAAAATAAGGTATGTAAAAAACCATAAATTGCAGTTAGTGATGATTATGATTGATTTGGATAATTTGAAGGCAGTCAATGATGTATTTGGTCATCAAAAAGGTGATGCGTATTTAAAATTTTTCTCAAGTGAAATAAAGAAGTTTTTTCGAACAGATGATATTATCGCTCGTATTGGAGGCGATGAATTTGTCGGGATTTTTGTAACAGATGACAGTGCTGAAATAGAATTGACCATCAACAAATTTCAAAATAAATTTGGAAAAAAGAAAATTAAATTTAACAATTCAAAATTTAAAGTAAATTTTAGTTACGGTGTGGCTGTATATCCAAATGAATGCAGCAATACAGAAGAATTAATCAAAATGGCTGATGAAAGAATGTATAGGGATAAATTTTCGAAAAAATAATTTATTCAATTTCAACTTTAATTCTAGAGGTGATTCATAATGAATTCAAAAGAAGAAAACGATGTGAGAAATAGAGAAAAAATTATATTTTGGGAATATATAGTGCATGCAGATTCTTTGAATTTTTTTGATACAATTAACAATAGTGGTGGGAATGAGCTTTATAAAATTGAAATGCATTTAATAGGTGAAATTGTTGAATTTTTAAATAATAATTTAAAAAATATCATAAAAGATGAAATTCAGAGAAATCCTAAAGCAAAAGCATTGAAACTCAATGAGCATAAAATAGAAATTGGCGAGAATAGATTTGCTTGGTTGATGATTGATGGAAATTATATTTACAATGAAAAGAATGAATTGCTGAAAATTGATGGAATTATTCAAAATATCACGACTTTCAAAAAAAATTATGATGAGATATCTCAAAAAGGAAACTTTTTAAAAAACTTGATTGAAATTGTAAAAGATCCAATTTTTTATAAAGATAATAAGGGTATTTATAAATTCTGCAATCAAGCTTACTGCAGTTCATTAGGATTGGATGTAAATGATATAATTGGTCATGATGTTTATGATGTTTTTCAACCAGTACTGGCTGAAATTTTTAATAAGGCTGATATTAGTTTGACAATCAATAAGAAAGAACAAGCTTTTGAATCAAAAATACCTTATAGTGATGGGCTATTGCATGATGTAATTATATCGAAAGTACTAGATACCGATGAATTTGGAAATGCAATTGGAATATTAGGATATCTAAAAGATATTACAGAGCAAAAATATAATATGAAACAAGCTGAGAAGCGTGAAATGATAAAAGAACTTTTCTTGGATATTAATCAGAATGTTGGAAAAGATATTGAAAACACGAAAATATTTGATGTACTTTTAAAAGGTTTAATTAATATATTTGATGATGCCAATTATGGTTCTGTACTTGAAGTAGTTGAGAACAAAATATTGAAATCAATTTCTAGTGTTGGATATGCAAGTGATTCAATCAGTAATTTTGAGATTGAACTGAAAGACAGTTTTATCTATCGCTTATCTAAAGGAAATTTAACAGAGTCAAAAATCTTAAGAAACATTTGCGATATAGATGATTATCTGAGTCCTGAATATGCAACTACCAGCGATGGCAAAATTGCACAAACAACTATGTATATTCCCGTAGAAATTGACCAAGATACCAATTGGTTCATATGCCTAGACTCATTTGATAATAATGGATTCAATGAATTTGATTTGACTATTGCGGATTATGTAAAAATGCAAGTACCTATATTACATCATATCTTTGAGTTGAATAAAGAGAGATTAATGAGGTCTCGATATGATGATCTTACAGGTCTTATGAATCGAAGGTATTTTAACGTTTTGTTACAGGATCGTATGGAAATTGCAAAAAGAAACAATTCCGAATGTGTGCTGATGATAGCAGATCTTGATGGATTGAAGAAAATAAATGATTTATATGGACACCATATAGGAGATGAGTATATAAAGGAATTTGCTTATAGAAGCAAATACTTTTTTAGAGCATCTGATATTTTTTCAAGGATTGGTGGAGATGAATTTTCAGGCGTTTTTTTGACTTTAAATAAAAAAGAGCTTATTGCTAAGATAACTGAATTTCAAAAACAATTTGAAAATGAAGCAATTATTATTGATAATATTGAATTTTATGGTGGTTTCAGTTTTGGGATTGCTATTCTTAATGATGATTCAAATGGTATAGATGAGTTGCTTAGAATTGCAGATGAGCGAATGTATGTGAATAAAAAAGCACGGAAAAATTTTAGATTTCAATAGTAAGCGCATTTAAGTATTGCGCTTTTTTATTTCAAAAAAAAAAGAAAGAACCTTTTCAGATTCTTTTAAAAGATATATTACATTGAGGGATTTATCAGTATGTGATTTCTACATTGTACATAATAGAAGTTTTCTCTAATTCATATTTGATTCCATATTTATTGTAGATTGCATCAGTTGTTGCATCTATTGTAATCCATTCATCAGTTTCTGATAAGTATACTTCATTCCATGCATGATATACTGCTCCTACATGACCAACACTTACTTTTGTAGGAATATTGACACTTCTCAACATTGCTGCTAATACTGAAGAATAATCGTAACAAATGCCATTGCCTGATTCTAATGTTGAATCGATAGCAGGTAGATAACCACCTTTTACAGTTCGTGCTTTTATATAATCATATGAAATATTTTCAATTAAATATTTGTGGATAGCAGTAATTTTATCCATTTCTGTTTCTAGATTGTTTGTTAATTGTGCAGCTATTTTAATTGCATTCATTTCTGAATTCCAATTGATATTTTGAACTGAGTTTAAATAAACCAAGTTTTGATTTTCTAGATTTAATGTGATGTTTTCTTGTTTAACTAATTGAAAGCGTCCATTTAATTTCTCATATACTCTTATTGAGTAAACGCCATTTCCCATTTGCAAAGGTAAATTTGCAGTTTCGTTTAAAGTGTAGACTGCATTTTGATCATCTTTATTGACTAGTACTCTAATTTCATTTTGTGTTGTAACATTAACAGTAAAAAATCCTTTTTCAACACCTGTTTGATTTAATACATTTACATTGATATCTGCAAAAGCTATTGATGCAGAAGCGATAACCATAATCAATACTAAACCTAATAAAATACTTCTTTTTAACATTAAAATTCTCTCCCTTCGGTAGCTGGCTGCCATCCCTTATAGGGGTAAGGCCCTTTAGCTTTGCGCCCTCAGTTTTCGCTGAGTTTGCCTTTATCGTTGGAAAGACCAACAATAATAAGTAATATATCTTTTTCTCTCTCTATTTTTTGAGCAAATAAAAAATCTCTCTAATTCGGAAACTGGCTACCATCCCTAAAAGGGTAAGGTCCTATAGTTTTGCGTCCCTTGCTTTCGCAAGGTTTGCCTTTATCGTTGGAAAGACCAACAAATAAAATGTATTCTTTTACTTGTCTCAAGTGTAGCATACTAAAAGTTGTTTGTAAAGGATTTTTATAAATATGTCAATCATTTTTCGAATTTTCTAATCTAATATTTTTCCGATGACGATTAAGCGATGAGTAGGGTGCCCTACAGGATCACAGGTTATTAAAGTGATTCTTTTTTCTAGGTTTGTGCCGAATAAAACTCCAACATCATCAGGCAATACTAAGAAAATATCAGTTACAGTATATATAAAAGTGCCTGTATCTGTAATCACTTTAATTGTATCATTTAATTCTACTTCTCCTAAACGATTAAAGTTCCTTCCGTAAGTCAGATTTCTATGGCCAATGATGGCATAATTCCCAATTTCACCTGGTAAACCTGTATCTTTGAAACTTGTAACTGTCAGCAACATATTTTTAGCTGATGCATCTCTGATGATTGGTTGTTTAAAATTGATGGCATCAATGACTAATATGCCTTCCATATTGTCCTGAATATATTCTGCTTGCCTTTTTTCTTCTTCTTTTGCAATTCTCTCTTGTTCAATTCTTGCTGCTTCTTCTTTTTCAGAAGATATTTCCATATCAATGGGTATAAAAACAGAAGCACTTAACTTAACATCATTTGATAATGTTCCATCATCATTAATGCTATTCTCTAAGTCAACTGAAATTTCAGTATTTGTATCAATCGAGTCAACGATCATCATACTTTCCTCCCATGAAGAAATTAGTTTATCTTGCTGATAACTGTAGTATTGAGATTCTATAGTTGGATAGGTTAAAACACCTATACCGATGAGTATTAAAATCCAGGAAAAAATTTTCTTCATGATTGCACCTCTTATGATTTTGAAAATAAAAAACGGAGCAGAGCCCCGTTTTTTTTACTTACTAATAGTATTAGGCTTTTCTTCTTATACTTATACCACTTACAATCAAGAATAAACCTAAAAACATCAATGATACATTTGATTCTTCACCAGATGGAACAACAGTATCACCAAATCCAAAGTTGATATTGGCGATGGCTTCAGTTGTATCGGTCAATGTCAGTACAACTATCCCGTTGAATGGAGATCCATCATATTCACTGACCGCATGAACATTGACAGGGGGATCTCCAATAGTAATCGTGTATTCGCCTGCTTCAAGTCCGTTTAGCTCTGGATCTGTCAAGAAATCAAATACATACATTCCGCTTACATTAGTTGTTTTAGTTAAAATTGGTAAAGCATCCTTCCAAATAGTCATCTCTACACCAGAATATCCAGTTTCTCCTGTATCTACAAGGTTGTTGGAGTTACCATCGTTGAATACGTATCCAGATAGAACTGTTGCAACTGCTTTAGGTGTTTCTTCATAACCGAAGTTCCTACCAAGGAATATATTGTCTCCATCTTCAATTGCAAAAATATTGATGACTTCATCAAGAACGTTATCATACTCACTTACTTGGCTTATTACATCATACAAAAGTGGAATGTCGCCAAGTGGATCATTGACTACCATATACTGTCCAGGTCCGACATAAGCTGATAGAACATATAGACCGTTTGCATTAGTAGTAGTAGAAGCAAGAATATCGTCTGAAAGATTTCTAAGTTCTACAGTAATTCCTTCATAGCCCATTTCACCTGAATCGACAATTTTATTGGCATTGATGTCGTTGAAAATATAGCCGGATACTGCTATAGGTGCAGCTAATGGTGCGCTAGAATAGCCAAAATTTATATTTGTTTTATTTTCATAAACTGAAAGCTCAACTTCTTGGTCTAAAACATCATCGTATTCACTGATTTCAATATCGGGAATATCATTGCCTGAATCGACTACAATTGTATACGTGCCTCTCAACGACGTAAAAGTATATCTCCCTGTTGTATCAGTGGTAGTTGTTCTGATTTTCAATGAACCTTGATATAAATCAACTGTGATTCCTTCATAGCCTACATCACCTGTATCAACTGCATTATTGGCATTTTCGTCCATAAACACATAGCCGCTGACGGTGTAATTTGTAGATGTTGTGGTAGTTGTTGTTTCTCTTGATACAGTCACTGATGCGTCATCTGAGACAGGGCCAATCTGTTCAATAGCAACAGCTGTAGCTGTATTTACATAAACTCCAGTCGAAGTAGGTTTATAGGTGTATGTGAAGGTCTCTGTTTCTTCAGGATCCAAAAGAGCAATTGTTCCAAGTTCACCATGTCGATTATCATCTACTTCAACATTGTAAAGAGATAAATCACCAGTATTAGTTACAGTAATTGTAAATGTGACAGTTTGTCCTAAAGTGATTGAAGAATCATTTACTGTCTTGTTGATAGACAATCCATATTGCGGTTCATCATAATCCTTATAGCCGAAGTTGATCAGTGGCTCATCGTATTCATCGCCGAAAGCGACTTCAACACTCTCATCAAGTGTACCATCATACTCACTTACTTCAGCATCTGCTGATACCGTACTTTCAACTGTAACAACGACATCACCTGAAGTACCTGGTATTTGGTCAAAGTAATAATAACCATACTCATCAGTGGTGGTAGAGTGTTCTGGATTGTCATCAAGATATATTGCTATACCTTCATATCCAACTTCGCCTTCATCTTTTATGTTATCTTCATCTTCATCATAAAAAACGTAGCCATGAAGATACCAAAAATCAACAATTTCATTTTTAGTGTTTTCGAAAATAACATCAGTAACTTCACCTGTATCAATTTCTACTTCTTGAGTAGCAAGGACTGTAGAATAGTCGCTCATAGGCACTTCATAGATATAATAAGTGCCTGCAGGAAGTCTTGTGAAAGCTTCTTCGAGTTCAGAAGCAGTGAGGGTTTTAATTAGGATTCTGCCGCTGTCACCCAATTGATAAATTTCAAAAGTGAATTCAGTAGGATCATCGGTGACATTTGTAACATCTTTGTAAACCCTCAATCCGCCAACTTCTAAAGTGTTTTCGAAAGTAACATCAGTAATTTCACCTGTCTCAATTTCTACTTCTTGAGTAGCAAGGACTGTAGAATAGTCGCTCATAGGCACTTCATAGATATAATAAGTGCCTGCAGGAAGCCTTGTGAAAGCTTCTTCGAGTTCGGAAGCTGTGAGTGTTTTAATTAGAATTCTGCCGCTGTCACCCAATTGATAAATTTCAAAAGTGAAATCAGTAGGATCATCGGTGACATTAGTCACATCTTTGTAGATAGTCAATCCGCCAGAATTAGATTTATTGCCAAAATTATTTTCTTCTAGCACCGCACCACTAATAAATTTTTCTTCATAGCAGCCACATCGAGGATAGGTCTGAATCCAACCTTCTTGTTGTACTTCTCTGACTTTAAAGGTGCCAGGATGAATACCTGTAATAGTATAGTTTCCTTCTTCATCACTTATACCAAAAGGCTCTCCTCTATCAAGTAAATCATTATCATTGTAATCGACATAAATCGTGAAATCAGGTAGACCTGGTTCTTCTTCATCCCAAGTTCCATTGCCGTTGATATCATAGAATTTAGTTCCTGACTTGGTTATTTCTTCCCAGTTTCCAAAATTACCATCACAGAATTGTGTGCAAGGATCAAAGATTTCATTATAGTAGGTTGGATCAACTGGGTAACTTTGAGTCCAGCCTTCTTCTTGAACTTCTCGAACTTTATATGTGCCTGGTTGAATGTCTGTAATAAGATAAAAGCCTTCTCCATCTGTTACATCAAAAGGCTCCCCTCTGTCAAGTGTGCCATTATCGTTGTAATCAACATAAATTGTGAATCCCTCTAATCCCGGTTCTTCTTCATCCCAGCGGCCATCGCCATCAAGGTCATTGAATTTATAACCAGGTTTGCTCATGGAACCCCAATTTCCAAAATTAAATGGTCCTTCATAAGTAGCGCTTACAAAATCAATTGGATATGAAGAGGGTTTGTTTGGTGTAGTTTGCACCCAACAACATTTTTGTACTTCCAGTAAATTATAGGTTCCAGGATGAATGTCAGATATTGAGTAATAGCCATCTGAATCAGTTACATCAAATGGTTCGCCCTCATCAAGTGTTTCATTGTCATTGTAATCAACATAGATTGTGAAATCTTCAAGGGCTATTTCATTTTCATCCCAATAGCCATCTGTATTCAAGTCAAAAAATTTATAGCCATCTGCAGATGCATATTGAAAATTTCCAAAGTTATAATTCAAGTGAAAATCGAAATAATTCAACTCATAGTAATTTGGACGAATTGGTTCAGATTGAAACCATCCTCGCTGAGGAACTTCTCTTAAAATAAAGAATTCGCAATAGCATGGATTACGATAGGTAGGTATTTGGTAATGACCATCCTCATCTGTGATGTCAAAAGGTTCACCTTCATCCCAAATACCATCATCATCCTCATCAATATAAATTTTAAAACCTTCAAGACCTGGCTCATCACGGTCTCTTTCACCATTTCCATTAAGGTCATGGTATTTTGTTCCGCTAACATAGTAATCCTGACAAAATTCAACATCTAGATCTGAAAAAGAAAATGAAAGATTAGAAAAAATCAATGATAGAATAAAAATCAAGATCAAAATTTTATTGTGACTTTTTTTTATGTTCATGCTTTTCCTCCCCTTAAATTACTTTTATTCAATATTACAGCAATAAAAAACCGCCTAATATTTAATCTGGCAGTTGAACGGTCATGGTATATCAATACTTTAGACTTCAAACTTTGCGCCCCTATCTTTCGACAAGTTTGCTTTTAACAGAATGTTGCTTTCATGATCAAGTTATTCATGAACATGCTAAAATAGATTTGTGAGGTACAACATTATTTATTTCATTGAATCCCCCCTAATATAGTATAAGTTCCTGCAAAGTTATTTGTACCCAAAAAGCGGACTATATATCTGTTTTATGAAAATTGAAAAATAAATTTAAAGGAAATGAAACAAAAATTTATTTTTGAACAATAAAAAAGCAGGGTATAGACCCTGCTTTTAGACTAGATTTTATTGAACAAATGATTTTCTTCTCAATACAATACCACCAGTAATCATGAACAATCCTATAAGAATCATTGCAACATTTGCTTCTTCACCAGAAGGAACAACAGTATCATTAAATCCAAAGTTGATATTTGTTATTGCTTCAGTGTCGTCTGCAAGTGTCAATACGACAATACCGTTGAATGGTGATCCATCATATTCACTTACTGCATGAACATTGACAGGTGTATCACCAATCATGACTGTGTATTCACCAGCTTCAAGGCCATTAAGTTCTGGATCAGTCAAGAAGTCGAATACATACATTCCGTCTGAATTTGTTGTTTTAGTAAGAAGTGGCATGCCATTGCTCCATAGTGTTACTTCTACATTTGAGTACCCAATTTCACCAGTATCAACAACATTATCTGCATTGAGATCATTGAATACATACCCTGACAATAATGTAGTTATAGCTTTTGGTGTTTCTTCATAACCAAAGTTTCTTCCTAAGAATACATTATCTTCACCATCAACAGATTCTATAGTAATGGTTTCATCCAACAAATTGTCATATTCACTGACTTGACCGATAACATCATATAGTGCTTCAATATCATCGAATGGATCATTGACTACGAGATATTCGCCAGGTTCAACAAATGCTGATAAGACATAAAGTCCATTTGCATTTGTAAGTGTAGAAGTTATAACTGCATCTGTAGCAGCATTTCTAAGTTCTACAGTAATGCCATCATATCCCATTTCACCATTATCAACTAAATTATCTTTATTGATGTCGTTGAATACATAACCAGAAACAGCTATTGGAGATGAAAGTGGAGCACCGATGTATCCAAAATTTACATTAGTTTTATTTGCATAAACTGATAATTCAACTTCTTGATCTAAAGTGCCATCAACTTCACTGACTTGAGAATCTGAAATATCATCGCCTGAATCAGCTACAACAGTGTAAGTGCCTCTCAAGCTAGTGAAAGAATATTTACCGTTTGAATCTGTTGTAGTAGTTCTTACTTTAAGTGTTCCTTGATATAAATCTACTTTAATTCCAGAATAACCTTTATCATCACCATTTACACTGTTATCGCCATTGTTGTCTGTAAAGACATAACCACTTACGGTGTAAGTACTTGGTGGTGGAGGTGGTGGGTTATCTCTAACACTGACTGTAGCGGTATCAGACATTTCAAAGGTGCTTTCCGCATCGTATGCTGTAGCAGTGTTTACATAAGTTCCGACTGAATTGAAACGATAGGTATATGTGGTATCCCAATATTCACCAGGTTCCACTGCAATATAAGAGCCTGATTCTGTATTCTGTTCCGGATGTTCATCATCCTCAAAAGTGAAGACAAAGAGATCATCTGTAATGTTGTCAACTACAACTCTGAATGTTACTGTAGTTCCAGTTTCAATAGAGACATACTTTTTGCCATTGACAGTTTTAGTAATCGTTGGGTATTCCGGTACTGGAACTTCTTGATTTCCGAAAAGCAATCCAGTTTCATTTTCACCATCGATTACGACGATATGATATGATGGATCAGTTGGATAGGTTTGTTCCCATCCATCTTTTGATTCTTCTGCAATCCAATAGGTTCCATTTTCTAAACCTGAGAAAGCATAAGTTCCATCAGAACCTGTAATGTCATAAGATTCACCATCATCCCATTGTCCATTTTGATTTTCATCGATGTATATTTTAAATCCTTCAAGGACAGGTTCTTCTCCACGAAGACCATTGCCATCAATGTCTTCAAATTTTAAACCACTGATAGAGTAGGTTTCAGTTACTTGCTTATAAGTATTTATAAAAGTAACATCAGCAATTTGACCAGAAACAACTTCAACTACTTGAGTAGCAAGTTCAGTCGTGTAACCGCTCATAGGTACTTCATAGACATAATAAGTGCCGGCTGGCAATCTTGTGTAAGCACTCTCAAGTTCAGAAGCAGTAAGTGTCTTGATAAGAATCCTGCCATTTTCTCCTAATTGATATATTTCAAAAGTAAATTCAGTTTGGTCACCTCTGACATTAGGAACATTTTTGAATATGTTCAATCCGCCAATTAGAGGAGACTCAGTGTAGTAACCAAAATTTATATTTAGTGCATCTGGACCAACTGTAACCATAACAGATTCATCTAGAGTTGAATCAAATTCAGTCACTTCTGGATCAGTTATTGAAGTACTGTCAACTGTAACTTCATAGTCGCCACTAGGAACAGCAGTAAAGCTATAATAACCATCCGAATTAGTAGTTGATGTACGACTTGAATCTAAATATACTGTTATATTTTCATATCCAGTTTCTGATACATCTTTATCGTTGTTAGAGTCCATGTCATTGAAAACATAACCGTCAATTGTGTATAGTTCGTCATTGACAAAATCCTTATCAGTAACATCAGCACTATCGATAGTCACTGAGTAGAAATCCTCAGGTGTTACTTGTACCCATCCATCAGGAACGACTTCGTAAACATCATAATCTCCAGGAAGAAGACCTTCAAATGTGTAATCTCCATTTGAATCAGTAGTGGTTTCAATATCACCTTCGTTTAAAGTACCCGATTCATCCATATCGATGAAAATAGTGACTCCTTCAATAGGAGTTTCTTCGGTGTCGTATTTCGTACCCGAAATACTGTACACTTTATGTGTGTTTATAAAAGTAAATACATATAATTCATTTTTATCAATTTTCCCTGTTTCATAAACATATTCTGCTGTATTATACAGGTCGTTAGCTGTCTCTACGAATCTGTAATATTGTTTGTCTTCGTAGCCATAAAATTCATATGTGCCATCATCTTTTAAAGTAAAATCTGCATCTTCCAATTTAGTATATGGATCATTTTCTTTTTCTTTCATAAATATTTCAAAAGAAAATTCAGTTTGATCAGATTCAACATTTGGAACATCTTTGTGTATTATTATTGGATCATAATCTGAAATCCAATAATTGATTGTACCTTCAGCTTCAACACCTGCATAATCAGATGCTGGAGAGAAGACAGTTTCGGTAGTACCTTGTGTAATTCTTATTTTAGTTATATTTACATTGATAAAAATTTTTGTATCCTCAAGCTTGTAAAATTTATCTTTTACCTGTTGGTTGAGTTCAAGCCATTCAGAAGTAGGTGTATAATAAATTTCGACTTTAGTAATGCCTGTATAACCTGTAATATGAATATTGACAAAGTTAGTAGTTTCTGCAATCGATATCATCGATCCAAAATTTGAAAAGATCATGGTAAAAATAATTATCATGACAAGTGTTTTCTTAAATATTTTTTTTCGCATCTTTTTTCCTCCTTTTGCGTTCAAAATAAAATACTATCTTTGGTATATTTCCTTGATAGTATTCTGGCAGTCGAACGGTCATGGTATGGAAATACTTTAGACTTCAGACTTTGCGTCCCTGTTTTTCAACAGGTTTGCTCTTTACAGATAATATAAATTTAATAATTTCGGCAATCAAAAAAACTGCCTAGATAATATCCTGGCAGTCGAACGGTCATGGTATGGAAATACTTTAGACTTCAGACTTTGCGTCCTTATTTTTCAATAAGTTTGCCTTTTTTCAGTTTGGTGCATGTGTGTTGTTTGATTATAAAGTAATACGATAAAAATAGTGGTTTTGGTACCACTTGATTAAATATAATTTTTATTCCGAATTATCCATAAAATTCACTCCCTACTACTAATATGTCTCTTTTTATTTTTAAATCCCTCTGAATTATGTTTACCCAGAAGAATAATAAAATATCATAACCATAAAAAATATATTAATAATAATTATCATTCAAAAAATAATTTTCATTAATATACTTTTTTATCGGAACTATATTAAATGAATTTATGTCTAATCATTAGAAAACGAAAGGAGTGGAGAAAGTTGAGAAAGGTAATAATGGTAATTTTAATATTTGTATTGACTGCCATCACATCACTTGTTTTTGCAGATTCTGAAGTAAAAGAAGGTAATGCAGAAGAAAATATTGAAATTTATTATGTAGCTATTGATGGAACAGTGGAAATAAATATTGAAGAAAATATGACAACAGGTTTCAGTTGGCATTGGACAGTGGATAATCCAACGTTTATTGAAACAAAAGTCGATGAACACACTGAAGGAAATAATGATGGTGTTGTTGGTGCAGCAGGGATACACACTTGGATATTTGAAACTAAAAATCAAGGCATTGTCAATTTGACATTTGAGTACTACAGAGATTGGGAGCCAGAAGTTGTTGCAGAATCAAAAAAAATTATGCTGAATATTGTTCCTGATGGAGAAAAATCAATTTACATCAATGATTTCAATACAGAATACGATAGCCATCAACCAGAATTGCTTGGAGGTGTACTTGAAGATTCAGAAGTTGCAGAAACAACAGTTGAAAACTTGAACATTTTTCAAAGGATCATCAGATGGTTTTTAAATTTATTTAGATAATTGCTTTTAAAAAGATTATAGATATCTATAATCTTTTTTTACCTTTCTAGTTTTGTTCACACAGTTGTCACATTCATACATTAATATTGGATTATCGGAAGATACAAAATATAAAAGTAGGAGTGAATGAAATGAAAAAATTAGTTACTATTGTTTTAATTGGTGTATTGGCAATCGGATTTGGCGCTTTTGCTTTTGCAGATGCATTAAGCAGTCCAGCAGAAGTTTATGCGAATCTTGAAGGTATTGAAGTTGCAGATGCATATGTATTGAAAGGAACAGACCAGACATTTGGAGATCTTGCAAAAGAAGCTGGTATTTATGATGCTTTTGTTGCAGCCAATCTTGAAGGAAAAATTGCGATGATAGATGAAAAAGTAGCAGATGGCACATTGTCAGCTGAAGATGCGGCAGCAATCAAATTGGAAATTGAAAATTGTGAAGGCACAAGTTCTAAATTGGGACAACTTTACAATTTGGCATTCGGAAGAAATAGCGAAACTAGAGGAAACTATGCACAAGGTGAAGCTCAAATGAAGGGTAGCACAAATGAAAATGCTCCAAGAATCGGCATGGAAAGCGGAATTCCTCAAGCAAGAACTGCTTCACAATCAAAAGACATGAGTGGAACAGGTTCTAGATTTGGACAAGGAAGAAGATAAAGGAATAACAAAAAAAGTGGTTACTAAACCACTTTTTTTTATGGGTATAATAATAAAGTCGGAAATGAATTACTTGAGGCTCTCCATCAGACCCATGATGGTTCCTTCAGGATCTCTAAAATAGGCTAGCTTTCCTATTCCAGGCAATTCCTGGGTTGGAACGATAATGATTCCTCCGTTCGATATGACATCGTTGATTTTTTTCTCAATTTGGTCACACTCTATGGTTAAAATAATTTTTTGATTAAAATTATTTTCTCCCTGCAAGCCACCATTAATTCCATAATTTTTAGAATTTTCTTTTGTATAGATTAAGTCATAATCAAAAAAATCATCAGATTCATATTGCCAATCAAAAACATTTTTATAAAAATTTTTTACTCGATCTTTATCTTCGTAAGCAAGTTCAAAATGTACAATAGTAGACATAATTATACCTCCTATGAATTATCTATCCATAAACTTCAATAATAAACATTGATAGTTTTGATGATTATAGAATGACCATAATGTTTTTTATATGAGCATTGCTGCAAATAGAAAGAGGATTTCTTCAATGAAGGAATCCTCTTTCGTTAGTAAATGAAAATTAATCATTTTTGTTTGAATTCAGGTCTGTCAATAAATTATTTAAATTAAGACCATGAACAGCCGCTGCCTGTTCAATGCTCTCCATGGTTGCTGAAGGACATCCTATGCACATCATACCATGTTGCATGAAGACGCCTGCTAGATTTCTATCTTTTTCTAGAACCTCATTTACAGTCATATCTTTTGAAATCATAGTATCAACTCCTTGAAATTTGATGGGTCAAAGTATCTCCATCATGAATAAATGAATATTGCAAATTAGGATCAAAAACATCAATGAATGATTGAATATAATGCTTTCTAAAATTATAGTAGATATCAACATCGAGGCCAACACCTTCCCAATAAGGAGAATGAAGACTGTTCTTAGTGAACCAGGAAAGTTCGTTTTTTTCATTACTGATAATATTGTTGATGTTGTCACAAGGCATGCCATCTAATATATAATCATTGAGATGCTTGTAAATCAATTCAATAGAATTTGATTCTTTTATTAATTTTACAGATTTTCCATCATGTGCACCATGATTTTTAAAAATAGATTTTATCCATTCAATATCAGAATTCTTTTGTTCAATTAAAACTTTCATGACTTGAGCAAATCTAAACTCAGTCAATTTAATCATTTCCTGAAGTGATGTGTGGATTTGTGTTTCATCTACCACTTCTTCTAAGTCCTTTGTCAAGTACATGTAAGTGACTGGTACATTGACATTCAAGAGACTCATTTCAATCTCTTCTAATTTTTGTATCTTCTTATAGAGCCAGTAGTGGATTGGTCCAAGAAAAGCACTCATTGAATCACCTTGTATAATGATCTCGCAGTCAAGCTACGGTCATTACCCTTTCATTTATATATGTAATATAATATTGTAGAATTTTAAATCACTTCAATTATAAATGATATCATTTTACATTTCGGTAACTAGAGTTACAGAATTATAGCAATATGATCCAGATAATAATTTTGAATTACTCATGATTAAAGTCACGGGTATTCTAGCATTGATTATAAAAATGAAAATATAATTTAAGAAGCTATAATATGGGTAAAAACTTTTTTATAGAAAGGTGTGGGTTTTTTATGAAAAAGAAAATAATTATATTAAGTATAATAAATTTAATATCATTTGTTGCAGTAGTAACTGTCAACGCACTGGCAAATATATTGCCGATCAATGGATTCAATACAGGGGAGTTATCGGATGCTCTTCCAAATTTATTTGTCCCAGCAGGATTGACTTTTTCCATTTGGGCTTTAATCTATACAATGTTGACTTTTTTTGTGTTTTACCAATTTTATTCATTGAGAAAGAAAGAAAGTACAGATTATATTGAAATAATCGGCTGGTTGTTTTTTATATCATCCCTTGCAAATATCGGATGGATATTTACGTGGCACTATAAGCAAATAAACTTATCTTTTTTCCTTATGATGATCATACTTATTACATTGATTTTGATAGTACTTCGTCTCCGTCCAAAAAGAAAATATGCTGTAGGATTTGAGCGTGTAGCTATCTATCATACTTTTAGTGTTTACCTTGGCTGGATTTCTGTAGCAACAATAGCCAATATTACGGCAGTTTTGGTCAATATGGGTTGGAATGGATTTGGAATCAGTGAACAGATATGGACGATGACTGTTATTTTTGTAGCTATAGGATTAGCTTTAATAAGTATTTTATTCAAAAAAGATATACCATACGCTTTAGTGATTGATTGGGCACTTGCTGGAATACTCATAAAAAGATATGCAACTGAAGGTTTTGGTTATTTAGGAATTATTGTAATTTCAAGTATTGGAATTATTTTAATAAGTTCGCTGAGTGTATATAAATTTTTAATAAAACATTAGGAGGTACGATGAATAGGCTGGCTGAAGTATTAATAAGAAAAAATGGCAGTAAAAAGTCTATTGAAATAACTGCTTTCAATAAACCCAAAATAGAAGAAAATATTATTGAAAAATGGCAACTGATTTTAAATAATTTGGCAAATATTTTTGATTTGCCAGCAGCATTAATAATGAAAATTGATGAGAAAGCGATATCGGTTTTTTTAAGTAGTGAAAATAAGGAGAACATTTATAAAAAGGGAGAATCAGAAAGACTTGGATTAGGACTTTATTGTGAGACAGTATTAGGCGAAAATAAACAGCTGATAGTTGAAGATGCTTTGGAGGATGAAATTTGGAAGGATAACCCTGATACGAAATTAAATATGATTTCTTATCTTGGGGTTCCAATCCGCTGGGTCGATGGAGAGTTATTTGGAACACTTTGTGTATTGGATCAGAAGAAAAGAATATTCGGACCAAATATTCAATCTATTTTTGAAAATTTTAAGAGGAGTATTGAATTAGATATGGAATTGCTGTATAAAAATCAGATTTATATAGAAGAAAACCAATTTCTTCAGGAATTGATTGAGCTGATACCATCTGCGTTGATAATTTTAAATAAAGATTTAATTGTAGAAGACATAAATTCCCATGGAATAGAGTTGCTAGGTCATCCAAAAGAAGCTTTAATCGGCAAGAGAGTAAGTGAAGGTATAGTCAATGGTGAAAGGGTAGCTATAATTGAAGAAAATTTCGATGGAAACGGTTTAAGTGATTTCCCTATAGAAATAATTGATAGGTTTGGAGTAAAAAATCATTTTCTTATCAATTACAGTACGATAAAAGATGCAAATGATGAGATAAAGAATATTTTGCTTATTGTAAATGACATTACGAAAATTAAAGAAGTTGAAGAGAATTTAAGGATTAATAATGAAATTCTCAGAGAACTTTCAATAGAAGACCGATTAACTAACATGTACAACCATGTAACGATTTATGAAATACTAGAAAAACATTTGCAGGAAAGCAAGAGATATAATAGACCTCTTTCGATTGCCATGATAGATTTGGACGACTTTAAGAAGATCAATGATGAACATGGACATCGCAAAGGTGATGATGTGCTTAGGAGTTTATCAGAAATTATTATGAAAGAAGTCAGACATGCAGATTCTGTCGGCAGATACGGTGGAGAAGAATTTTTGATTGTGCTTCCTGAGACATCTGTTAACGAAGCTTTTTCAGTAATTGAAAGAATACGTGATTCAGTTGAAAAGTATGATTTTGGTGGAATCAGGATCACTGTTAGCGCAGGAATTTCTTGTTTTACTAAAAATAATACACATGAAGAAATTGTAAATCGTGCAGATCGATCTTTATACCGTGCTAAAGCAATAGGGAAAAATGTCGTTATTGTGGATTCGATTTGTTAAAAAAATATAATAAGGATAAGATTGACTATATAAAAAAATTTTTATATACTGAAAACAAATAAAAAAGGAGCTGAATGTAAGCTGTTTTTAAGGTTGATTAAACCTGTAAACTGAATAAATCAGCTCGTGAGATTGTTAGGTAAAGACAGATATTACAGACCATGGGCTAATTTTCCATGGTTTTTTGGTATTCATTTTCAGAATAGTTCAAAGCAAAGTATTTTTTTGTTGTTTAGGGGGAGTTTGGAATGAAATTATTAAGACCTTATATGAGCTTGCCTAGAGAGGTATATGTCATATTTTTTTCGAGAATTATCAATGCAATGGGGATGTTTGTTCATCCCTTATTAACTTTGATATTGACTGTAAAAATAGGTTTATCAATAGCACAAGCTGGTACAATCATCGCAATATCTGGTTTGGTATTTTTACCGTCAGCATTGATAGGCGGAAAGCTTACAGACGTAGTCGGAAGAAAAAAAGTAATTGTTGTATTTGATACATTGGGTTCTATGTCTTTGTTGGTAAGTGCATTCATGGAACCTTCAATGAACCTTGTCTATGTAATATTAGCTGGAGGTGCAATGTGGGGGATAGGTCATCCAGCGCATGATGCATTACTCAGTGATATAACAACACCACAAAATAGAACAGGTGCTTTTTCATTATCGTATTTAGGATTTAATTTAGGATTCATAGTAGGTCCTGTAATTGGAGGTATGCTCTTTGAAAATCATTTGCGACTATTTTTCATGATTGATGCAGTTACTGGTTTTCTTGCAACTTTGTTGATTATAATTTTTATAAAAGAAACTATTCACCTGACTGATTCAAAATTTGATGAATCTCGTAAGGCAGAAGAAAAAGTGGAAGGTTCGATATTTCAAGTTTTACTCAAAAGACCTATTCTTATAATATTTGCAACTCTGCTGTTTGGATATAATTTTGCCTATGCGCAATGGGGATTCTTGATACCGATCCATATAGGAATGTTAAATACCAGTGGATACGCCGAAATTTTTGGAAGACTTGCTTCATTCAATGGTTTTGTGGTTCTTGTGTTCACTCCAATTATCACAAGTCTGTTAGAGAAAATATCCAATCTCGATCGAATTATAATTGGCGGAATATTATATATGATTGGTTTTGGAATTCTAGGATTCTTTGATGCAACACCTGTATTTGTTTTCTCGGTATTTACTTTTACTCTTGGAGAGATTCTCATAACAATCAGTTTCATGCCTTATGTTGCCAACCATACACCGGCATCACATAGAGGCCGGATGAGTTCGATTCTGCCAATGATCATGGGAGCTGGATTTTCAATCGGCCCATTTGTGATGGGTAGGGTAGTTGATTTATACAGCATCAGCTTTGCATGGAAGATGATTGGTGTCATTATGATAGTATCAACGCTGATGATGGGTGTTTTGAATCTATACGAAAGAAAAAAGTTGAAAAATGTTTAAATTTACAAAAAAAAGGTAGAATTTCTACCTTTTTTTAATGCTCGTAACAATTGCTACAAACAAAAAAAGATTGTTCATGTACAATGTACCTATTATAAAATCAAGGAGGGTATTCATGACAATAGCAGTACTTAAATATTGGATATTGGCAGCGATGGGGATAGGGACATCATATTATGTGAATAAAGGAAAAACAAAGCAGTCTTTATACAAGTCTAAAATAATGGTAAGAAGCATGATGATGGATATTATAGGGATACTTATGATAATCGGTGTCATTATGGCCTTCATTCCAATGGAACTGATTACCAAGTATTTAGGGAACGACAGTCAATTGGGCCTTTCACTACTAGGAGCTTCAATTGTAGGTGGCATTACTATCATACCTGCTTTTATCGCTTTTCCACTAGTTGCTGCCCTGCAAGAACAAGGGGCAAACATCATGGTGATAACGGCATTTTTAACAACATTGACTATGGTTGGGGTTGCAACTATGAAAATAGAAATTGGTGAATTCGGTAGAAAATTCACATTTATTAGAAACTCACTAAGTTTTATCTTAGCAATTGCCATAGCAATCACCATGGGAGTGATTCTATGAAAATACTGAAATTTTTAAAGAAAAACACATTGTTTACAATAGGAATGATGTTGTATGGACTTGTTGCAATTATTGAACCGGGTCAAATCAAATCAGTGGCCTATTACAGTTATATTTATTTCAAAGAGTTATTCGAAGTGCTGCCTTTGATTGTGTTATTGGCGACTGTGATTGATGCTTGGATACCGAAAGAACTGATATTGAAAAAACTCGGAAAAGACTCAGGCAAAATGGGATATTTCTACGCGTATATTATTGGCAGTATTTCTGCTGGACCGATTTATGCATCTTTTCCAATCGTGAGGTTACTCATGGAAAAAGGAGCAAGTGTTGGTAATGCAGTTATTATCATTTCTGCATGGGCGGTTATTAAAGTGCCGATGCTGGTTAATGAGGTAAAATTTCTAGGAATGAATTATATGATACTGAGATGGGTGTTGACGATTATTGCGATATTCATTATGAGCCAGATTGTTCAAAAATCAGTGAGCAAGGAAGAAGCGTTGGCGAGCAAGTCAAATTCAAAAATACAGCCACTGGAAATTATTGAAGCGTATTGCATAGGGTGTGGAATTTGCTCGAAAATATCTCCAGCAGACTTTGAAATAATAGATGAAAAAGCTAAAGTTAAAGAAGGATATTCTTTGGGGCCTACCATAAAGGCGGCATCAAATAAATGTCCTACTAATGCCATAGTAATCAACGGAAAAAGATCAATAGAATAGAGGATAAATAGATAAGAATAAGCTTTCGGATTAATATCCAAAAGCTTATTTTTTTGAATTTGATATATAATTCCACATTTACGGAAAAAATTGATATAATTATTTTAAGAGGTGATAAAGTTGGAAAATAAAAATATGGAAGAATTAATGAAAGAATTTGAAGAAAACATGACCGAAATTGAAGAAGGGATGATTATTGAAGGCGAAATCTATTCTTTTGGAAAAGATGATGTCATTGTGGCATTGAACCATATATATGATGGTATTGTTCCACGAATGGAAATTGATGAAAATGATTTGGTAACAGGAAATAAATTGATGTTTGAAATTGTAAAAATAGATGATGAAGAAGGCAGAATCATACTTTCAAGAAAGGGTGCTTTTGCAATTGAAGTGATAAAATCATTGGAAAATTGTATAAGGAATGAAACGCCAATTCAAGTAAGAGTAGAAGAAATAGTGAAAGGTGGCTTGCGTATTGAGCATAGAGGAATAAGAGGTTTTATGCCTTTTTCACAAATTGATATGGCATATATTGAAGACGCTTCAGAATATATTGATCAAATTTTAGATGCTTTGATATTAGAGTGGAATGAGGACGATAAAAATCTTGTTGTATCAAGAAGAAAATTACTTGAAAAAGAAAAGAGCGTAAATGAAGAAGCATTTTTCGAGACGATTAAAGTGGATCAAACATTGGAAGGTACTGTTTTTAAACTTTTTAAATCAGGGGCGCTTATAGATCTAGGTTCAACAATGGGATATCTTCATATAACAGATGCATCGTGGACACGTATTAAAGATATGGAAGAATTATTAAAAGTCGGGGATGCTGTCAAGGTACAGATAAAATCCATCAATAAAGAGGACAAGAAAATATCTCTTTCGCTTAAAGACATAACGCTTAATCCATGGCAGACGGTAAATGATGATTATGAGGTAGGTGACATTGCCTTTGGAAAAGTGCTTAAAGATATTGGTTCAGGTTTATTGGTGGAATTAGAAACAGGTGTTGTTGGGTATATACATAAGAGTGAAATTGGAAACAAGAAATTCGAGGAAGAAAGCGAAATAACAGTGGAGATAGAGAGAATTGATCAAGAAAATGAAAAAATAGGGTTAAAATATTTCGATGAAGATACAGCAGCTGACGATTATGAAGTAGAAGAAAAGGAAAATACGACACTGGGAGATATCTTCGGGGAGATATTCGATAAAATAAAGTAGCGAGGAGGTGTGGATATGAGAATTATTGTAGGTATTAAAGTCAGTCATCGTTCAGATGAAGCAAAACAAGTGCAAGAGATTTTGACAAAGTACGGATGTATTATTAAAACAAGACTTGGATTGCATGATGCAGGATCGGAGTGCAGTGATGAAGGGCTTATATTATTAGAATTGTTAGAAAAAAAAGATCAAGTTGCAGTTGAATATTTTATGGAAGAAATGCTTAGATTAGAAGACGTTGTTGTAAAAAGGATGGATTTTTAGTGGACATAATGAAAATTAACAAATTTAGAGAAATCATAGAAAGAAGTGAATATATTGTTTTTTTAGGAGGAGCAGGAACATCTACTGAAAGTCAGATACCTGATTTTCGCTCATCGGAGGGGCTCTATTCAAAAGCTTCTAAATACAATGTTCCTCCTGAAGAAATTTTAAGTATCAAATTTTTCAATAATCAAACAGCTTCATTTTATGAATATTATAGAGAAAATTTGATTTACCCAGAGGCTAAACCAAACAAGACCCACAAGTCTCTGTTTGAACTTGAGAGACAAGGAAAGTTGAAAATGATCATTACTCAAAATATAGATGGCCTTCATCAAATGGCTGGGAGCTGCAACGTTACCGAGATTCACGGTTCATTGCATAGAAACCACTGTCAAAACTGTGGTAAGACTTTTGAATTATCATATGTATTGAATCGTGGTGAGGTGCCTTTATGTGATGAATGCAATGGAATAATAAGACCTGATGTTATCATGTATGGCGAACCACTTGATGGAGAGCTGGTTGAAAAGGCAATAGCTCATATGAAAAAAGCTGATTTGCTGATTATCGGAGGAACATCTCTATTAGTGTATCCAGCTGCTGGATTGATCAGACATTTTTTTGGACATGATATGGTAATTATTAATAAAACTAAGACGAAATTTGATCCGCTTGCAACTATGATTTTTAATGATCCGATTGGTGAAGTGTTGGGAAGTGTGGTGAATTTTAATGAATAAAGGATATGTGCATATTTACACAGGAAATGGTAAAGGCAAAACAACTGCGGCTTTTGGTGTTGCCCTCAGAACATTGATGATAGAGAAAAAAGTTTATGTAGGACAGTTCATCAAAGGAATGAAATATTCTGAAACAAAATTGGAAAGAGTTCTTGCTAATCTTGAAATAGAACAATATGGTATAGAGTGTTTTATTGATAAAGATCCAACAGAAGAAGATAATAATAGAGCTTTGATAGGTTATGAAAAAGCACTGAAAAATGTTAAATCAACAAATTATGATTTAATTATTTTAGATGAAATCTTTATTGCTCATTTTTATAAAATGATTACAATTGATCAAATAATTGAACTGATAAAAAATAAAAATGAGGAAGTAGAACTCATTTTGACAGGAAGGTATTGCCCTGAAGAAATTTATCTATATGCAGATTTGGTAACTGAAATGAAAGAAATAAAGCACTATTATCAAAAAGGTGTATTATCCCGAGAAGGAATTGATTTCTAATGAATTTTGAAAATGTCAGAAGATGTTTTCTCGATTGTAAAGGATCAATCGAGACTTTTCCATTTGGTCAAGATATCCCTGTATTTAAAGTGGGCAATAAAATGTTCGGTTTGATTGGATCAAATGATGGAAATTTGAGCATCAATATTAAAAATGAACCCTTTGTCAATGAGATGCTGAGGATGGAACATCTTGGAATCGTTCCCGGATACCATATGAATAAGAAACACTGGAATACCGTCTATCTTGATTTGGTTCAAGACAGTGTAGTGATTGATTTGATTCATCAGTCATATTTGATTGTTTTGAATTCACTAAGTAATAAAACCCGAAAAGAATGGAGTTTATGATAATGAATGATACGTTGAGAATAATTGAGGAGAGGGTATCTTTAAGAAGATATTCAGAAAAAGAAATAGACAAAGAGACGCTGAATCAAATTTTATACAGTGCCATGAGAGCGCCTACGGCTGGAAATATGATGATGTACTCAATCATTGTAATAAGGAATCAAGAAATGAAGGACAAACTCAGTGTGACATGTGATGATCAACCATTTATTGCTAAGGCGCCTGTTGTACTGCTTTTTGTTGCTGATATGGAAAAATGGCATCGTTATTTCAAACTCTCAGATATGGATGCATTTGAAGAGAAAAGAGGAGGAACCTATTCACCGCCTTCAAAGGCAGATATGATGCTTGCAGTGAGTGATGCATTGATAGCGGCACAGACAGCTGTGATTGCCGCTGAGTCAATGGGGATTGGCTCATGCTATATTGGAGATATTCTTGAAAATTATGAAATTCACAGAGAGCTCTTGAATTTACCCCAATATGTTCTTCCAATAGGAATGTTGACCCTTGGCTATTATGAAGAAAATTTCAAGAGAAATCCAAGAAGTAGATTTGATTCTAAATTTATTGTATTTAATGAAAAATACAAAAACTTGACTGATGAAGATATCAAAGAAATGTTCGGAGAAGAAGAGAAAAAATTTGTATCCAACAACCGCTATGGCGCAGAAAATTATGGACAAATGTTCTATGGAAGAAAGAATGGTTCTGAATTTTTCAAAGAAATGAGAAGGTCAGTCGAGGAGATGTTGAAGAATTGGAAATATTAGAAAAAATTCTTTCGTTTACATCAGAAGGATATATTTCAATCGATTCTAAAGGATTTATTAGAGAATACAATAATAAAGCAAAAGATATATTTGGAATTGTCAATAAAAATACCTTGGGACATCAAGGAGGTTCATTGAAGCAAGATGATTGTCTTATCATCGCTGATAATGCCTTGGGTTTTGATGATGGAAATCTTACAGAATTGGACCTTGAAATATTGGGGATTGATGATGATGTAAATTTTGGTGATGGGTTCATATATATCGGAAATAAAGAAAAATTTACATTTAAGACAGGAAGTAAATATCTGGAATTAGAACATGAGTTTCAAAGTAAAAAAATTAAAGCGTCTATCAATCCGATAAAAAGAGAAATAATTATTGAAATTGATGCAATCGAATTTCCTGTTCAATATATTTTTTCGTTTGGTCATATGGTGATATTAAATGCTGAAGGTGAAATAAAATACTATCAAGAGCATGGATACACTGCACGAGGAGAAAGTATAAAAGAAATTTTAAATGGCAAGCATTATTTGGATAAAAAGCCTAATAAGGCATTGGATATTATGGGTAAATCTATTGATTTTTTACATCAGGGAAACATTGTTGAAAAATTCAAGGAGATTGCTAAACAAAAAAGAGGGGAACTCTTAAAGCAATCTATAACGATTAATGGCAAACCTTTGATTTGTGATATTTTTTCTACTGAAGAGGGTGCTTGGATGCGAATTGAAGATGTGTCTGAATATCGTTCATTGATGATATCTAAAGAAAAAGTATTGAAAGAACTTGGAAATTTGCAAAATAAGCCTCATCTCAGTGAAAAATATAAGGAAATAGAATTCTTGGGAAACAGCGAAGAAATTATAAAAGTCAGAGAACTCGCTTATAAAGCTTCTCAGTCGAGGTCAAATGTAGTTATTTCAGGTGAAAGTGGCACTGGAAAATCGTTGCTTGCAAATCAGATTCATAAAAATTCTATTTTTTCCGAAAAACCATTTATAGAGGTTAATTGTTCCGCTATACCGGAAAATCTTTTTGAAAGCGAATTTTTCGGCTATGAAAAAGGTGCTTTCACAGGTGCTAGCACAAGCGGAAAAGAAGGTTATTTCGAAATGGTAAAGGGAGGAACTTTGTTTCTTGATGAAATTGTAAATCTTCCTATTGCAATGCAATCAAAGCTCTTGAGCGTACTTCAGAACAAAAGATTTTATAGGGTGGGTGGCAGTAAAGAAGTTCAAGTAGATTTCAGATTGATTGTTGCATCAAATCAATCTTTAGAAACAGCAGTCAATAATAATGATTTTAGAGAAGATTTATACTATAGGCTCAATGTGTTTCCAATAAATATTCCTTCACTCCGAGAAAGAAAAGAAGATATTTCAATTCTTATCCATCATATGATTCCGAAAATAAGGAATAATACAGGAAAACCATTTTTGGATATTTCCGAAGATGCAATAGTTTTTTTATCAGCTTGTGAGTGGATTGGAAATGTTAGAGAACTTGAAAATATTGTCGAGCGAACTGCGAATATGGTGAATCATGAAATTTTACTGACTGAAGATTTTTCAACTTTGAAATCAAGTAAAATGAACGCATTAAGCTTAAAAACGCGCTTAGATGAATGTGAAAAGAAAGCGCTGATTCAAACACTTGAAATAGTTGATGGTGACAAGAAAAAGGCGATGGATTTATTGAATTTAAAGAAAACAGCTTTTTATGAAAAAATAAAAAAATATGGTTTAAAATAAATGGCATGATTGTTGCAATAATAAGTGGCAAGAATCGATTAGGAGGCCATTATGAATAAAAAAAATAATTATTATTTCGAAAGTGCTGATACAGTTAAATTAGCTGAGAAATACGGAACACCATTATATATTCTCAGTGAAGACATCATTATGAAAAATATCAATAATTTAAAACGTGTATTTATCAATAAATATAAAAATGTGCAAGTGCTTTATGCAAGTAAAGCATTTATGAGCATTGCAATGGCACAAATCATAAAAAGAGAAGATTTGGGTATTGATGTTGTTTCTGGAGGAGAGTTATATACAGCAATTCAAGCTGAATTCAATCCAGATAAAATTTATTTTCATGGTAACAACAAAACTTTTGAAGAAATTGAGATGGCGATTGATTATGGTGTAGGAACAATTGTTGTCGACAATCTCAATGAGCTTGATATGATTATCGGTATCGTTACAGCTAAAAATATCAAACAGAAAATTCTAATTCGATTATCACCTGGTCTTACTGAAATAGACACGCATGAGTACATCATAACTGGACAAAGAGACACAAAATTCGGTTTTCAGATTGATCAACATTTGAAATCTTCAGTGATTGCTAAAATATTGAATGAAGACTCATTAATTTTAAGTGGCTTTCATTATCACATTGGTTCTCAGTTGTTTGACAACGAATCCTACCTGAAAGCTTTTAAAATTATATTTGAATTGGTTGAATGGCTGCTATCAAATCACGATTATGCTATTGATACTTTGAATATTGGCGGCGGGTTTGGAATACCATACGAGGAAGGAATTAAACCTCTTGATATAGGGAAAGTGCTAGAAGAAATAATGGTTGAAATTGAGAGGAGCTTTTCAAATATTCCAATGGATCGACCTAGAATCATCATTGAACCTGGTCGATGGATAGTCGGACCAGCAGGGATTACAGTGTATAAAATAGGGTCTATTAAAACGATAGAACATCTGCGTACGTATGCAGCGATTGATGGAGGAATGTCAGATAATATCCGTCCTTCGCTTTATGGAGCTGTTTATTCTGCGGATGTAGCAAATAAATATAATCAAGCAAAGGATCACTTTTATACAATTGCTGGGAAGGCATGCGAGAGCGGTGATATTCTTTTAAAAGACATCAAGTTACCTGTTTTAGATTCTGGAGATTACTTGGTAGTACATTCAACAGGCGCTTATAATTTTTCTATGGCAAGCAATTACAACAGGATGTTGATACCTGCAGTTGTGCTTGTAAAAGATGGAAAAGATCAAGTGATTGTAAAGAGGCAAACTTATCAAGATATCATTGGAAGGGATATCAAATTGATGGAGGAGAAATGATAGAAGGAATTGTCCAAAAATACCAAAACAAAATATCACTTCAAGTAATCCAACATAATGATTTGAATGTTTATTTCAGCTACAACAGCAAAAGTATTGTTCCGGCTGCAAGTGTTATAAAAATATTGATTATGGCAAATGCACTAGATAGAGATAAAATATGTTTAAATCAAATTATTGGGATTTCTGATGATAATGTTGTCGATTATAGCTTGTCTACTGAATTGCTTACTAGAGAGTACTCATTTTATGATTTGTTGTATTTAATGATGACCGTAAGTGACAATAGTGCAGCAAATCAATTGATTGATTATTTGGGGATGGATAAAATCAATCAATATGCTAAATCAATGGGTATGAATGATACAAATTTACAAAGAAAATTTATGGATATGAAATCTAAATCAATGGGAATAGACAATGTTACAACTTTGGATGACATGATGATTTTGATTGAGAAAATAAGAAAGAAGGAACTGTTGAATAGCCAGTTGATGATTAAGATGCTTCAAAACAATCGTGATAGAAGCAAGTTGGCAAGATTCAATTCAGAAGATGATTTCTTAGCTCATAAAACAGGATTGAATGAAAAAACTTTTCTTGATATTGGTTTCGATGAAAAAATCACCATAGGTATTTTTATAAATGGATGTGATCATGAATCGCAAGCTTCTGATGATATAGGTAAAATATATAAATGGTATAAGGAGTGGTTCAATGATGGAGTGGTTGGTAAATGAAGGGACTTGTCCAGTGTATGGTGAAATGAGCGGAAATATACTGATAGATGAAATGCTTTATGGAATGGCTGTGGAAATACTTGAAGATCATGGTGCCTGGGTAAAAGTAAAAACAGAATATGATTATTATGGATATTGCATGAAAGAATTTTTGGTAAAGAAAAATCATGAAACAGATAGTTTTATTATATCGTCATTTATTGACGCAATGGATCAAGCAAAATACAGTTCACGGATTATAAAGAGTTTGCCACGAGGAAGTAAATTGAGAATTATTGCAAATGTTGATGATTGGTTCAAAGTTTTGCTTTCAGATGATTCAGAAGCTTATGTAAGAAAAGAGCATGTCATGGAATTTTCTAAATATCTAAAAACTGATGAAGATGAAATACGAGAACAAATCGTTGAACTTGGAAAATTATATCTGGGAACTCAATACAGATGGGGTGGAAAAAGTTCTTTGGGGATTGATTGTTCAGGGCTAGCTTCTATAGTGTATTTGTTGAATGGTTTAAAAATATTTAGAGATGCCGAGATTAAAGAAGAATTTGGAATGAAAAACATTCATTTTGAAAAAATGAAACTGGGAGACCTGATATATTTTCCAGGGCATGTCGCAATATATATTGGCGATAATGATTATTTGCATGCAACAGGAGCTTCTGCTGGCGTCACTATCAACAGTTTTGATAAGTCAAAAGATTCTTTTAGAGAAGATCTTAAAGACAATATCATAGGATGTGCAACTGTATTCGGAGGGTAAATATGAAAATTATAAATTACAGTATTGAAATAGTAAATATTCCCTTATTAAAGCCTTTTATAACGTCATTGAGAAGAGTGGACTCAGTAGAAGGAATTATTTTGAAAATTGAGACAGATGAAGGTATTTTTGGACTTGGAAGTGCAGCACCGACAAAAGTGATAACAGGTGATACAAAAGAAAGCATAATAGAATCAATACATATAATTTTAAAAGAAATCATGAATAAAGACTTAAATGCTTACAATGAAGTATTTCTTAGTATCAATCATTCTCTTATCGGGAATACTAGTGGAAAAGCAGCGGTGGATATGGCGATTTATGATCTTTTATCTAAAAAACAAAAAATGCCTTTATATCAGTATTTAGGGGGTCAAAAGAAAAATTTACAAACAGATATGACAATATCAATGAATGAAATAGATTTGATGATAAAAGATAGCTTAGATGCCTATGAATCTGGATTTAGAAGCTTGAAAATAAAATTAGGAGATGACATAAATAAAGATTTTCAAAGAATGGAAGGTATCTTTAAAAAACTGGGAAACCATTTGAATTACAGACTTGATGCAAATCAAGGATGGTCTCCGAAAGATTCAGTTAAAATAATAAAAGAGTTTGAATCAATGGGGATCAATATGACCCTGGTGGAGCAACCCGTATATTATAAGGATTTAGAAGGTATGAAATTCGTAACTGAGCGAGTAAACACTGCGATATTGGCGGATGAAAGTGTTTTTTCTCTAAGTGAAGCAGTAAAAATAATAGATATGCGAGCAGCAGATATGATAAATATTAAATTGATGAAAACAGGTGGGATTTACAATGCTATAGGCATTGCAAGGTATGCAGAAGAAAAAAAAATTGACTGCATGATTGGATCCATGATGGAAAGTCCAATCAGCATTCATGCTGCAATAAACTTTGGAATGGCATTCAATCAGATTAAATTATTTGATTTGGACGTACCAAGCATGTACAAAAAGATAGATTTTAATACTGAGTATTCTTATGGTGCGCTTATAAAGCCTTCAAACGAAGTTGGCTTAGGAATTTCTTTAAAATAACATAAAAAAAAGGCTGCTTATTAAGCAGCCTGTTTCATTCTATTTCAGATATTTCACATGTGTTACTTTAAAAAAAATAGAAATTCTCCAGCAATTATAATTTACTTACGTTGCTAGCTTGAGGGCCTTTGTCGCCTTCAATAATTTCGAATTCTACTCTTTGACCTTCATCTAAAGTTTTGAATCCGTCAGTTTGGATAGCTGAGAAATGAACGAATACATCTTCTCCATTATCAACTGTAATGAATCCGTATCCTTTTTCTGAATTGAACCATTTTACTGTGCCTTTTTCCATTAAAAATTCCTCCATAATAAATATTTACATAAAACATGTAGACAGTGTTCCATTAACACCATTAACATCATACACCATTAAAAAAAAAATCGCAACAAATTCGCGGTATTTTAAAAAAAATGGTACAATTAATTGGATGAGTCCAATAATATTAAGTATCAATCTAAATAAAAAATAAATTATATATTTATTGCGGGGTTAGAGATGAAGATTTCAATTGATAGAAATAAAAGTATGCCACTGTATCTTCAAATTAAAAATCAAATTGAAGAAGGTATTATTTCTGGAATCTATCCAAATGGATTTGTTTTTCCTTCTGAGAGAAAATTGGCAGAAAATCTAAAAGTCAATAGAAACACCATTATAAAGGCATATGAGAAACTTAAAGATGATGATCTTGTTGATTCTAAAATTGGGATGGGAACATATGTCATTTATGAAAAAATCATACGTGACTCAAAAGATGTGTATAAGGAAATTTATTGGGATCAAGTAGTAGGGAATTTTTCTTTTGAAAACTCAATTGATATCATGACAAAAATAATGAGTGATGTTAAAGAAAAAAAGACGATTTCACTTTCTGGTGGATTTCCATCCAAGGAATTTTTTCCTGATAAAATATTTCATGAGATAACAGAAGAATTATTTGCAAAGAAAGTGGATGTTTTTTTTCAAACACCAGTAAAAGGTGATAAACAGTTTAGGAATGTTCTTCAAAGTTACTTGTATGACAATAAATCCATTATTGCAAATCAAAGGGAATTGATGGTTACATCAGGCGCACAGCAAGGAATAAGCCTTATTATTCAAAACTTTATAAGCCCCGGCGACAAAATATTAGTAGAGAATCCTTCTTTTTTTGGAGCACTGCAACTCTTTAAAAAATCTGGAGCTCAGATAGTAACATCTAATCTCAAACGTACTGGACTTGATTTGGATCATGTTGAATATCAATTAAAAAAAAATAAAATTAAGTTTATTTATCTTCTGCCTAATTATCAAAATCCAACAGGAAATTTAATGGATTTAAAATCTAGAAAAGACATATTGTATCTTGCAAAGAAATATTATACACCTATTATTGAAGAAGATCCTTATGGTGAATTGTATTTTGATTACTATATGCCAACATTGAAATCGCTTGACAAGGACAACTATGTAATTTATGTAAGCACTTTTTCAAAAACTATTTCACCAGGTTTCAGGATTGGATATATAGTAGCCGACGATCAGGTTATAAAGAAACTAACTTTACTGAAACAATTTGTCGATATTCATGCCAATACACTTTCCCAGCATTTAATAGGAGAATTTATTAAAAAAGGTTTTTATGAGGAACACCTTTCAAATATGAGAAAATTATATAAAGAGAATAGAGATGTTATGACTGGATATTTGAAAGAAATATCAGATTTTTCAAAATGGAGCATCCCAAATGGTGGATATTATATTTGGATTGAACTATATAAAAACATGCCTATGAAAATATTTTTGGATGAAAGTATAAAAAAAGGCGTGGATTTTATACCTGGAGAATTTTTCTTTTCAAATGCTTTTGAAGGAAAAAATTATATTCGACTGAATTATACTTATAGCAAAAATAAAGATATTAAAAAAGGAATGGAAATATTGATTGAAACAATTAAACAATTTATTTAAAGAGAAGAAATAAGAACTATAAATAAAATAGTTGAAAAAATAAAAATAAATTGATATCTAATTTTTTGTTTAAAAAAATAATAAAAGTGAAAATATAGAATAGAGATGGAGGGATTTAATGGATATATTAAAATTTGCAATGGAATTTGAAGCTAAAAGTTATCAGTATTATATGGATATGGCAGCAGTGGTTGAAATTGATGAGTTGAAAAAACTTTTTATTGCATTGGCACAAGACGAGAAGAATCACATTCAGATTTTAAAAGAATTGAGTGAGTCAACTAAAATTACTTTTGAAAGCAATCATTTGATTGATTCAATACATGCCTTCAATGAATTGATTTCAAAAGAAATAAACAGTAAAAATCTATCGAAATTGAAGGCGCTGAAAGTAGCTTTCGATTTTGAAGATGAATCAATGAAATTTTATAAGGAAAAATCTGAAACAGCTGAAAAAATTAGCGAACGATTGATATTTCTTCGATTGTATTTTGAAGAAAAAAAACACAGAGAAATTCTCAATGATTTGATTGAATTCAATACTTATATAGAGACTAGTTTAGAAACTGCTGAATTTCAAAAATAACTGGCGTATGCTAGTTTTTTTTTGTAGAATAACAGCATAAATATTGAAAGGTCGTTATAGTATGCTATATAGTCAACTTAATCAAAGTACGACAAATTTATATAATCGGTGGAATGAATACAGGAAGATGATTGATGATATAATCAATGGTTATATTGATGGCGATACAATCATAATAGGCGCAGGAAATGGAAATGATTTAATTTACAGTCATATTTTGAAAGGAAATGTAAAAATTGATATTTTGGATATAGATAAAAAGGCTGTTCAAAAGGGTTTGGATAGAGATGGCATAGCAGTGAATGATATATTTGAAATTGATATTACAGGTATTAAAGCAAATGTGTCTGAGTTGATAATTAATTCAAAATCGCAGATAGCGTTAATTGAAAATTTTAAAACTTTGAGTTTTGAAAAAATTCAACTTGAGAAAAGTTACGATACTATAATTATTTCACCCATTATAAGTCAATTGTTCTTGAATCAAGTGATGGCTGAAATTCAAGTGAAATACAGACATATCAATCAAGATTTGTTGAAAGTGTTGATGGATAAAACAGGAGAAATAATCACAAACTTCATAGAATTTATTAAATCAATTAGCAAAGAGTATTCGAAAATCATATTTTGGAATGATATTCTTCAATTCAAGTCAGATTATGAATTTCTGAAAGAATTGACTAATGAAAGTGCTACTCAGTATTTGAACGAGTATTTCAATAAATATGGAATAAGTCCGGTTAAATTTGGGCATGATGAGATCAAAAAACTTGGAGATGTATTGGAAGAAGAGTTTCTCCATTGGAACTTCAATGATGAAAAAGCTTTTTTAGTTCAATTGAATGTTGTTGAAATTAAATAATAAGCCTCAATATAAGGCTTATTATTTTGTTGTCTGAAATTATTTAAAAGGTACTCTTGTTTCAAGTGCTTGTGCTGCCAATTTTTTAAATGTTTTAGAGGTTTTGAATTCATCATCTATTGATTCATCAAATTCAACTGATTGCATATCAATCAGTTGTGATTCAAGATTATTTATACGAGAGTTATGTGAATCATCTCTCAATTCACCATTTTCGTTAAAGGTCTCATATGCTACATCTATTATTTTGCCATCCATAATTGTAATTGCAATTCTGCTTTTCCATCCGTATTCATCAAAGGTGTCGGTTTCTGAGAGATAAGTATCGTTCATATCGAGAATGATTAAATTTGTTTTTCCTGTTGAAGCTGCTGATAAAGCGGCTTTAGACATTTCTATGAAAAACTCGGATGAATGCGTGGCACCGGTGATTACATCTATCGAAGATGAATTTTGACTCTCAGTTAATGAATCATTCATCTTTTTATAAGCTTCAAAAGGTGTTATTCCGACTGTAGCTTTCATTAGGTTGCTATAACTTGTATCATCTGATTTTAATTCACCGGATGGGTTTTGATAATCCATCCATGCTGACTGAATTAATCCGTTTTTGATTTTCATCTCTAAGATCGGAATCCATCCATGAGAATCGGTGTGTGAATAGATAACTGCATAAGTGCCATCAGTATAGGAGTCTAAGGGAATGTTTTTATTTGTATGGCAGCCATTTACCAATAATACAATACTTAAGAAAACACTCAGTCGGATTGATTTTATTTTCATCAATAAGCCTCATTCACTATATGATAATTCTCATTGGTCAATTGAAAATTATCTTGTAGACCACTTGTTATATGGACTTCATTGCTTTTAGTTATAAATACAGCATCTATTCCATCAAGAGCTTCAGCAGTCTTTATACCTTCATCAAGTCCCAACAGAAATAATGTAGTTGAAAGCGCATCACCATCCATTGATGAATCACTTACAATTGTGACAGATTTTAAATTGTTGTCTTCAGGATAACCTGTAAATGGATTTAAAATATGGTGATATATAATACCGTCCAATTCAAAAAAACGTTCATAGATGCCGGATGTGACAATCGATTTGTCTGTTACTTTCACGGTACCTAAGATTTCTCCGCGTCTACTGTCAGGATCTTGAATTCCAACGATATAAGGGAAACCATCTGCTTTTTCACCATAAGCAAATATATTTCCACCAAGATTCAAAATCGCACTTGATATATCTCTTTCCTTGAAAAGAGCAATTATTTGATCTGTTATATAGCCTTTGGCAATAGCACCTAAATCAATTGCCATACCATTCTTTTCAAAAGAAATCATCTGATTTTCTATTTTTATATTTTTATAGGCAATTAAAGATTTTGCATTTTCAATATCTTTAGATGTGGGAACAAAATGTGTAATATCAGTATTCGAGATTTGCCAAAGATCTACAAGGGGACCGATTGTGATGTCAAAGTAACCCTTTGACAAGGCTGAATAATTTAATGACTCTGTGATTACTTTGCTGACAACATCACTCATTGGAACCGGAAATTCAGCAGCATTATTGTTTATATAAGTAATTTCTGTGTTCTCCAGATAAGGACTTAAAGTATTTTCGTATTCAGAAATCAGGCTAAAAACATCATCGAAAATTTCTTCATTGTCTTCAAATAAAATGACGTTGACGAGGGTATTTAAATGAAATTCAGATTTGGAATAAGTTTCTGTGGTTTCTTTTGAGCAAGCGCATAGTAAAAATGCCATAATCATGACAATAAATATAGTTTTTTTCAAAAAATCCTCCTTAAAGCTTGTCTTATCATAAAACTTATTGTAAAATATTATCATTAAAGAATAATTAATTGCAAACAAGTATTAACAAATATTATATTTATCGGGCATGGCAGATACCTCATCTCTAATTTCAGAGTTATATCTGTTTTATTAATCCTTCCAATACCCGGAAGGATTTTTCTTGTTTCTATGATATAATATTATCATTAAAAAGGTAAGAGGTATTTATGAAGAAAACTGATTTGATTATGATTGTTCTTGTGGTTATTGCAGCAGCTGTTTTTTATATTGGGAGTCAAATGCTTAACAGTAGGTTTGATTCGAGTTTTTTGGAAATTTATTCAAATGAAGAACTTGTTTATCAAATTGAATTGAATGAAAAGACAAATGATATTTTTATTATAGATAATGAACTCGGTTACAATAAAATTTTAATTAATAATGGTGTTGTCACTATGCTTGAAGCGGATTGTCGTGACCAAATATGTGTATTGTCAAAAGCGATCAGCAAAGCAGGGGAAACGATAGTATGTCTGCCGCATAGGGTGGTAGTGGAAATTGTTGGCGTATTTGATAGCGGTATAGATGCAATATCAAACTAGGAGATAAACCCATGAAAATCACTACAAAGAAAATTGCACTTATTGGGATATTAATCAGCCAAGCGATGATACTGGGATTTATTGAAAGATTTATTCCAATAGGTTTTATTGTGCCAGGCGTTAAATTGGGTCTGTCGAATATAGTCACATTGATCTCCTTGTATATGCTGACTTTTAGAGAAACATCACTTGTTCTTTTTGGCAGGATTATTCTGCTTTCTTTTATGTTTGGATCAATGTCTAGCTTGCTTTACAGCTTGAGTGGTGGAATCTTTGCATTGCTTGTTATGGCACTTTGCATGAAAATTGATAAATTCAGTATAATAGGGATTAGTGTATTGGGCGCGATAGCGCATAATTTAGGTCAACTGTTGATGGCGGCGTTGATTATCAGTAATCTTAACATTTTTTATTATCTTCCTCTGCTCATGGTATTCGCCATACCAACAGGTCTTCTGATTGGAACAACAAGTAAATTGTTATTGGAATTTATTCAAAGAAATATTGACTTGAGTAAGTGAAAATTCCAATATATAATGAAATGGCTTATAATTATATAACTTCTGTGTATTCTTAATTGGTAATAAAATGATAAAAAAGAGGTGTTGAAATGCTAAATTTAAATAATGTAGATCAAATCAAAGAAATATTGGAAAAAGAACAAATGGTATTAGCCTATTTTACAACAGCTGATTGCAACCTATGTAAAGATTTATTTCCAAAAATAGAGCAAATGCTTGAGCAGTTTCCAAAGATTACAGGTATCAGAGGAGAAGCTGATAAAGATCCGAAGATTGTGGGTGCGTTCAGTGTTTTTGTAGTGCCGACCATAGTACTTTTTGTCGAAGGAAAAGAAACTATTAGAAGAAGCCGTACTATTAGCGTGGATGAATTGGCAAGTGCGATTGATCGTTATTATGGAATGATCTTTGAATAAGATAATGCACAACAAAATAATAGGTTTTCTTTTCTTTGCGTATATTTTTTTACTGATGTGCGTATTGAGAGTATGGTTTACGATATATATAGTTTTTACTATCGCGATTATAATGACAATGCTTTTTAAAGAAAGGAATTATTGCCATCGTGTTTGCCCAATTGCTTTCATTCAAGATGCAACGATTGGGAAAAAAGATAAATCTGCTGTAAACAAAAAAGGGAATATTCTGAAATATTCAAAATCAGTCGCCATAGGATTTTGGATTATTCTATTTGCAATTACTGTTTATTATTCTTATATTGGCAATGAATATCTTTTATGGCATCGACTTTTACTGGTTATGTGGTCTACTTTAGCAAGTGCTATTATACTTCAAGAGATTTATGGAAAAAGAACTTGGTGTCAATATTTTTGTCCTTTGAGGCACGTTTTGAATTATGTTTTGAAAAAATCGAGAAGAATTGTTAGATGATGCAATAAATGGCTAATTATAAATATAATGGCCATTTGTTTTTTTTGGAGGTGAGGTAATGTGTGGAAGATTTTATATAGATATGGCATTTGAAAAAATTATTGAGTACTATGATTTTATTGAATCGTATGAAAAAACAGAAATGAAAATGGGTGATATTTTTCCATCTGAGAAAACATTTATAATTGATAAAAATCAATTGAGAAGTATGCAATGGGGAATGAAACTGGATTTTTCGAAGAAATTGATCATCAATGGTAGAATTGAAACAATTCTAGAAAAAAAAACATTTAAAGAAGCAGCGGAAACAAGGAGAATAATATTACCTGCAAATGCCTATTACGAATGGGAAAAAGCAGATAAACAGACTATTAAAAGAAAAATCAGATTAAATAATCAAAATGTTTTATCTTTGGCAGGAATTTATAATATAATTAAAGTCGGCAATGACTTGATAGAATCATTTGTTATTTTGACTAAAGTAGCCGATGAACAGATCAAATCAATACATTCCAGGATGCCAGTCATAATTCCAAAAGGTTTGGAAATTGAATGGCTTAATAGTGCTGAAACTGAT
>JAFGAC010000092.1 GCA_016933835.1 Clostridiales bacterium | reverse complement strand
CCTGAATTCAAGTTTCAAATGCGAAGAGTGCATCTTCAAGTAGACTCATAGGAGTTCGCCAATTTCTAGATTTTCGAGGACGATTATTTATTTCTTCAAGTATGTCTTGATAATCATCATCTGTCAAGCCAGCAAAACTTTTATTTTTAGGTAAGTACTGTCTGATTCTGGCATTAAGATGTTCATTGATAGCCCGTTGCCATGAACAATAGGGATCAGCAAAATAGACTTTACAATTAAGGGCTTTTTCAATTATTTTATACGAATTAAATTCAGTTCCATTATCAAAGGTTATCGTTTTTATAAAACCTTCAGGTAAATGTTCAAGTGATTCAACAACTGCACGACAGACTTCTTCGGGATCTTTTGAGGTAACTGGTGATCCCCAGATTGTCATATTTTTTCTATCGGCAAGAGAAAGCACATATGCGTCTTGTCCTTTGCTGACAATGAGATCACCTTCTAAATGACCTGGTTCACTTTTTTCATCAGCTTCTTGTGGTCTTTCTCGAATATTCTTTTTTTCTATAGATACCCCACGATATTTATATGTATTACTTCGATTTTGACGTTTTTTTCTCTTGGTAAACAGATAAGCAGGGAGATTATATTCCTTTTGTGTATAAATCCACGTATATATTGCCTCATGAGATATCTGCATGGATGAATCCTCAGGGAAATTTGTTTTTAGATAATATGCTATGAGTTCCGGAGAATTCTTTTCCATGAGTAATGATACAACTATGAGTCTTAGTATGGCATTTGAATCAAGCTTCCTTATCTTTTTTCTTTTCCTGGCATTTGCTTTTTGATGAGCTTCTATGAACTGATATGCTTTAGTCTTGTTCCTATGAAGTTCTCTATAAATTGTTGAATGATGTCTATCAATATATCTGGCAATTTCTGTTTTGGGGAGATGCGAATATACCATTTTTTGAATGACACCGCGTTCTGCTTCTGTTAATTGTTGAAAATGCCTCATAGGTCGCTCCATTAGAATTTTGGTTTTGGTCGACGAAAATCCTAATGATCTGTGGCTTATGAGGCTACTTTATTTTTCGCATTTCATCCTTGAATT
>JAFGAC010000091.1 GCA_016933835.1 Clostridiales bacterium | reverse complement strand
CATTGAGTAGTACTACTCCTTATTTATAATAGTATAAGGAGTAGAACCCTCACAGATACCAGCGTGCGAATTTCCCGCACTGGTCTCTTCAAAAATTTGGTTCAGTACTGACATAATATCAGATTACTCCTTTCTAGTTGTTTAAGTTCATTTAATACCGGAGGTTTAGGAATATTATTATACAGTAATATTCTCTTAAATTTCTCCCAGTTAAAAGAAATCTTTTGACTTCTTCTATTCAGCCACTTAAATAAACTCTTTATGACTTCCCAATAATAATGATATAACTTTCTTTGATTGACATAATAACCGTAATAATTATAATGTCCGATAAGTTTTTCTTTAGTCTTTTTGAATATTTCCTTTGTTTTCATTTTATTTCTTGAGCTTTTTATCCATTCGTAGAACTCATTAATTTTCTTTATTAATGTTTCCTTTCTGGTTTTGAATTTTAATGTCTTTCTGGTACAGTTAAATTTCTTCGCCCAGTAAAATGTAAATCCCAGAAAATCAAAAGACTTATTGCCGTTTTTACTGAAGTCAATCATTTTGGTTTTATCTTCATTTAAAGATAATCCGTATTTATTTACTCTGTCAAATAAATCTTTCATAAAGTTTTCAGCGTCTTCTTTCTTTTTGAAGAAAAATACCGCATCATCTGCATATCGGACAATGACATTATTGTAGGAGCTGTACTCTTTGATAAACCATTTATCCAGCATCTCATCAAGATAAATATTTGCCAGAATAGGACTCATTATTGAGCCCTGTGGAGTCCCTGATTCTGATACCTTTTGAATACCTGATTGTTCAAGTATTCCTACCCTTAAGAATCTGCCTATCAATCCTTTAAATCTGTTGTCACTGATTTTCTTTCCAAGTATCCTAATCAATTTCTTGTGGGGAATTGTATTAAAGAAGTTCGAAAAGTCAATCTCAATGACATTTGACCTTCTGTTATCTTTTAATGAATAGTAAATGGCTTTTACTGCTTCATCAACTGATTTATTAGGTCTGAAACCGAATGAATTTCTTATGAATGTTTTATCGTAAATACTTTCAAGTATTTTTCCCGTAATCCATTCTACAAGTTTGTCTTCAAAACAGCTTATCGCAATCGGTCTGGTTTTTCCGTTTGCTTTCGGGATTAATATTTCTTTCTTATCTTGAGGTTTATATGAACCTATATGAATCTTTCTTATAAGTTCTTTTAAGTTTTCCTCAAGATTTTTTCCATAGATTCTTTTGGTTATGCCGTCGATTCCGACTGCCTTTTTGCCGTCAAGGTTATCGAAAGCTTCTTTAAAGTTTTCAATATTAAAATGGCAAAGTAAATTATTGAACATTATGTTTTCTTTAAAGGCCGCTTTACTTATTCTTAGCCAGCTATTTGGAAACAGTTCATTTTGAATCAAATTATTATTTCCATTTTTGCTCAAATTTGCTCACCTCTGCTCGTGTGATTTTGAGTAAAGTGTCTAAGAGTCAAATTTTTGTTAAATCCTTTTCTCCATCGGCATTACCCGATTTCATCGATACTATGATTTAATCTGACTCCCAACTTAACTTTGGATATCTCTTGATTGTTAATCTTGATATATCTTTATGTTAAAACAATTAAATTGGGTCTCCCAAGTTCCGTTAATTACTTTGATAACATACCATACTCTTGGACTCCGGGGAAGCCGGGTTATTATTCCCGATGTTGTCTTCGCTTTACCATACAGGCTCGACCTTCACCAATCACATTACGTATATCTATCGGAGCTCTATCGCTTAAAGGCATTATCCCGCCTAATGGTCTATTATCTCCCTGTTTACGCTTCGTACTTTTCGTTGCCTGAAATACGCAAAACTCGGTATATGGCTTCCGGATAATATTTATGTAAATTAATATCCAGTTCTTACCATAGCAGGGCTAATCTGATTTGTATCAAATTTTCCTGCAGGCAATTAACAGCTTATCTTGGCGCACATG
>JAFGAC010000090.1 GCA_016933835.1 Clostridiales bacterium | reverse complement strand
TTTTTTTTATACCTAAAATCATTAAATAGGGTATTAAGTAGAATAGGTGATGGAAATGAAGAAATGGATAATTGCAATATTACTGCTTATGCTAATTGGGATTGTAGCAATAATAGTCATACCTGGTGATGGTCAAAATAAAAATGCGAGCAATAACTCATATACAGAACCAGAGGTAGATAAAATAATAGAGGACCCAATATATGGGGAGATTATTGTGAATGAAATGATTGTGCTGATGGAAGAAGGACAGGGAGTCGATGTATTAAAACAGATTTCAGAAGAAAACAATCTAGAAATTGTTGGACAAAATGAATTGTTATCATTGTATCAAGTAAGAATGATATCAGAAGATATTAATGAAACGCTTCAAATGATTTCATTATTAAGAGAAAATGAATCGATTTCTCAAGTGTCGCTTCATCCGATTTTAGTGAACTATGATATGGAGGGTGAATTGTGGAGCCCATTGAATACAGATGGGTATTTGGCTCATGATAACTTTATAATGATGGAAAATATGGGTTTTAGTAACGCGTGGCGATTCATAAAAGGTTCAAAAATAGAATTGCATCCTGTAGTAGTAGGTATACTTGACCGTGGTATTGATAAGAACAATGAAGAAATTGGAGGTTCAATTAATTATGAATTGACATATGGTACAGATCCCAAAAGTCCATTGACACATGGTTCACAAGTGTTAAATGTCATCGCGGGTAATTATAAAGATAATATTGGAATTAGTGGAATAGCCAGCATATTAGATAATCAGTTGACTGTAATTTCCAATAATATTTTTGACGAAAAACTGTCAAAGACATAAGAAGATGGTGATAAAGCTAGCCTGTTTCATATGTTTAACTTAATGGTTGACCAGATAGTAGACAGTGGAGCTACTGTAATCAATTGTTCATTCGGCTTGAAAAAATTGGATTATAATCAAAAAGAAATTGCTTTACTTGCAAAAGAAACGTTTGAAAAATTAGAAGTTCTTTATCCGGAAGTTGTCATAGTAGCTGCTGCTGGCAACAGTTCTATTGCACTTAATGGAATCAATAACTATCCAGGTGGATTACCTGTCGATAATCTTATTACTGTAGGGGCTATCGATCAGCAAGGAAAGGTTGCAAGTTTTACAAATACACAAGGCGAAGGTGGAGAAGTTACAATTGCTGCTTATGGGAATCAAGTCCTAGTAGGCTCACTAAATAATGGTACCGAAATGATGTACAATTCAGGAACAAGCTTTTCAGCACCATATGTAACTGGTTCAATAGCTTTGATACAATCGATTCAACCAGGCATTGAAGCTGCTGAGATTAAAAAACTATTAACAGATACAAGTACAGATCAAGTTGTTCGATCGGATGGAAGCAAACAAACTATTAGCAGACTTGTTTCTGGAAAAGTTATTAAAAGCGATTTGGCTGTTTTAGAAGTGATTAATAAAAATTCTAAAGAAAAATGGATTGCTGATGATCTTTTGGAGTTAACTGATTTGTTTATGGTTGCACAAGTCAAAAATGATGGATATCATATTAAAGTCATGTTGCCAAAACTATCAGAGTTATCTGTAGATTTGATGCTGGAATCTGAAAGCAATCGATTGATTCAAGGGGAAGAAGTCTCATCTAATGTATTGAATGAAATTACTGAGTGGGTAGTTGATGAGAATAAAACAGAAGAGCAATTGATTAGAGTAACGCGATTGGATACACAAGCATATGCAACAGTTAAATTGGTAGAGCCATTGATAATTCAATCGGTGACAAAAGATTTTCCAGATACTGTTTCTTTCAATCCGGCAGTTGTTATGTCTAAAGAATATTTAGCAAGTCTTCATTCAGATACTGATCCGGAGCTAATTGTTGAGAATGTTTTTGCATGGACGGATACGTTAGGTGACGCTGACCAGTACACTGACAACAAAGAACATTATGGTTGGGATTATGAAGATGGGTTAAAAACATACTATAATTCACCAGATCTTGAATTAATTATCGACTACTATGGCAAAGAACAATTAAAAACAATTAAAGGGAGATATACGGTTGAAGGTGTTAAGTCGACATTTTGGATTGAGTTTTATGAAGACGGATATCTCTATCGCTTAAATATGACTGAATATGGGAACTTCTTCAATGGTTATGTTAATATTCAAATGAATCAGCCACAGAAAATATTGAAATTCATGCAAATGGAAAATGATATTATGGTAACGGAACTATACGATCAAAATTCAAGTATATTAAGGCAGGTAATACGTGAAAAATTAGTGGGTAATCGTTTTATTCTTGATGGCGTACAAGAGTATTATCATGAGAATGGTCGGTTAGCAAGTTATAAAGAAACAAAGGATGATATGACACATGGACTATATGAAATGTATGATGATCAAGGAAGATTATTAAGATCATCAGAATATTTCGGAGGAAAGAAAAATGGTCTATATAAAGCCTATGAGAAATCATATAAAGATGAGAACAAGCTCTATTTAGAAAGAACTATTATGTATCGTGATGATTTGAAAACAGGGGAAACAATTCTATACAATGAAGATGGATCGATGAGACTCCATTTAGAGTATTTGGACGATGTACCTAATGGTTTCTACGAACAATATGCGAATGGGATACTTTGGTTTACAGGTCAGACAGAAAATGGAGCTGCTGTTGGAGACTGGACTGAGTATAATGAAGATGGATCAGTTAAAGGAGTTGGTCCTGTTGTTATTCAGAGAATGAATGACAGCTGGGCTCATTACATTACTGCACAGCCTGGATTTGAATATAGATAAAAACAAGGGATGATTTTTATTAAGAAATCATCCCTTGAAATATTGATTTAATCCTTTAGATATTTATTCTTTAATGATTCTAGTGTATGATGTGTTTAAACCATGGTTAGATTTATACTGAAGTAAATATTGTTTTGTGTTCAAGTAATTTATTCAACCATAGGTATATTTATTAAATTTAAATGTATAGTCAACGATTATATAGGGATAAACATGGAGGTTTATAATGATAAAAGCATACGTAGAAGGCTTTACTACCCAATTTGAGGGTGAAGATATTGAAATTGATTACGCTGTTTATGAGGATGAAGAATTGCTGGAACAAGGTCAGGAATTTAAATCTTATCAAAAACCGGTTTTAGTTGGTCTAGTGGCAATGAATGCATTGTTAAATATACTGGATAAATACGGAGGTCAGGAAATATTAATTATTATTAATGATCCAGCATTACTTGAGCAAGTAAATGGTACTTCTGCTACTAAAAATACAAAAGTAGTTGAGATGGGAAAAAAGATTCGTAATAAAATAGCAAAATTTGGAGATAAATTAAATCTCAAAGATATTAGCAATCAGTATATCGAACGTGAAAAATTTGCTGAAATATTAAAAAAAATTAAATAGTAAAATAGGGATATTTTATTGTGTATGTTTTGGAACATAATCACAAATGAATCCGTGTATTGTAATTATCAGTAAAAGATGTTATCATAGCAAGGATAAATTGAAAATGAATTAACTAAATAAAAACTAATTGCACTGTTGCAATTGGAAAAATCATATTTAGGAGAGCTTATTTTGTAAGCTCTTTTTGAATGATATAGAAAGGTACAATATGATAAAAATTGAAAACTTGTCTTATTCATATCCACAAACAGACTTATACAATAAAATTTCATTTACAATAGAAGAGGATCAGCACTGTGCTTTCATAGGAACAAGTGGCAGTGGGAAAAGTACACTGATAGACATAATTATGGATCCAGAAAAATATATGTATGATGGCAATTTGCAAGTGAATACAAGCCGTAAAATTGGTTATGTAAGTCAATTTATAAATGCCGATAAAGTGAAAGAATCTACAGTATTTGAGTTTGTGAGCGAAGAGTTTATTAAACTTCAAAATGAGATTGCATCTGTTTGCAGTGAAATGGAATCATCTGAAGATGTAGAAACCTTATTGGATGAGTATCAAAAGCTATTGGATGCTTTTGATGCAATTGATGGAAATAATTTTGAAAACAACATTAATAATAAACTGAATTTGGCAAATTTAGCTCGGCAAAAGGAATTAAAAGTATCTGAATTAAGTGGTGGTGAATTCAAATTGATTCAAGTTATTAAAGAAATGCTTACTAGCCCGGATTTGATAATAATGGATGAGCCAGATGTATTTTTGGATTTTGACAATCTTAATTCTCTCAGAAAATTAATCAATGCGCATAAAGGGACAATGTTGATTATTACACACAATAGATTTTTATTGGACCACTGTTTTAACAAAATCGTACATCTCGAAAATATGGATATTCAAGAATTTGATGGCAGATATATTGATTATAATTTTTCGCTGCTTCAAACTAAAATTGAATTACAAGAATTAGCTTTTGCTGATGATGCGGAAATTTTACGAAATGAGAGTCTGATTAAAAAACTTAGATTAATCTCATCTTTCAATTCTGATTCTTCAAATGGAAGAAAGCTGAAAGCAAGAGTGAAAATTCAAGAGAGATTAGAGAAAAATAGAATTAAAGCACCATTTGTTGATATAAAACAGCCTATAATCAATTTTAAGGCTGAAAATACAATTGAAGAAACAATGGCGTTAAAAGTTAAAGACTATAGTGTTTCATTTGATGAGTCACTTTTGGAAAATGTAAACTTTGAGATCAAATCTACTGATAAAGTGGCGATTATAGGTCCGAATGGTGCTGGAAAAACAACTTTGTTGAGAGATATCTATAAAAATAAAAATGATTCTATCGAAATAAACAAGGATATTGAACTAGTCTATTTATCTCAGATTCAAGGAGAAATACTGGATGAATCAAATACTATCATTGACGAATTTTTTAATTTAGGATTTAAAAATACACAGGAAATCAGATCATATCTTTCGAATTATGGCTTTGATGAAGAAGGAATCAATCAAAAGATTGAAATGCTTTCTGGTGGAGAAAAGAATATACTTCAATTGGCAAAAGTAGCCTGTAGCAAAGCGAATATGTTGCTGCTTGATGAGCCTACAAGCCATTTAGACACCTATGCACAAATAGCGCTAGAAAATGCTTTAAAAGAATATAAAGGTGCAATACTAATGATTTCTCATGATTATTATTCAATAATAAACTGTATGGATTATGTTTTGATAATTGAAGATAAAAACATCAGAAAAATGAGCATGAGGAAATTTAGACAAATGATTTATTCAAGTCATTTTGACAAAAATTATCTAGAAATAGAAGAAAAGAAGAAATCGGTTGAGATTAGAATAGCATTGGCTTTAAAGGATGACAATTTTGAGCTTGCAAAAGTATTTTCTGAAGAACTTGAATCTTTGATTGAATTGCTTTAGAAATCAATTGAAAGAGTTCTGCCATCCGGTGGGTAGAAGCTTTTGAACTTTATAATGAATAATCCACTGTCAAATAGAGAGGTTAAAAACCTCTCTATTTTAATATTCAAAGTTTTTCAGCGACTTTTGGTGAAATAGTATATAGGCACAGAATTGTAAATATAGTTGAAAAATTAGTATAATAGACTATAAAGAGAGTAGTTGGAAAATTGAAATGAAGAAAATAATTATAATTTGCAGAAATAATTTGGCGAGGGGTATGTTTTATGAAATTGAAATTTATTAAAGTCAATCCAATAGAAAATATGACCATCTTTATTAGAAATCCTATTGAACGTTTTAAGCAGATGGATATTGCAAAGGAGATTATGGATTCGAGCCATCTTCAGGCTGAACAAGTTGGATTTATTGAAATGGAAGCAGGAAATCAAGTTCATCTTCAAATGATGGGGGGAGAATTCTGTGTGAATGCCACGCGTTCATTAGCGGCAGTATTGGTTCAGGAGTCGCATCCTAGTGTACGTAAAGTCAATGATGAATATTTTGTTGAATTCAGTGTATCAGGTACTGATGAAATATGTTTGTGTCGTGTTAGAGCCATTGACAATGAGTTTAAATATGAAGTATCTCTAGAATTACATGATGATTTGAAGGCTGAAAAAGCGCAACTTAATTAAATGGAAACAAAATATCGAAGGGAGTTGGGTCCATTTAAAAGGGATATCACATCTAATTGTGAATCATCAAGATATTATTGAAAAAGTGGAATTCATTGACTGGATAAAAGAAACACAAATTTCTAAAGAAATTAAAGCTTTTGGAGTGATGTTCTTAGATAAAGAAAAAAAATACATTGACCCATTGGTTCATGTTGTAGATACTGATACAACTATCTGGGAACGAGGATGTGGTTCAGGGAGCATTGCAACAGCAGTCGTATTGGCATCTGAAAACTGTAAAAATTTTGAATTTGATATTCATCAACCGGGTGGTACCTTAAAAGTGAAAATGCTGGAAGACAAAATCATAATTTGCTCAGATATAAAAATCGTCGCAAAAGGGACGATTTATATCAATGGGTAAGCATATTTATTATAAGTCAGTATTTATCAACTAGATATGTTTTCAAAATGTTCAAATGAAGAGCGATAGAGTATTCTCTCATAATAGTTTTTGGAATTCAAGCTAAGGTTTTCATGTCCTTTATCAATTAATACTTTTATTATTGGCAAGAGTTGAAGACCATATATTTCTTGTGATTTTACTGGATTGACACCAGGCCAAGCATTGCAACTTACAAGGAGTCTTTTTTCTAATTTGCAGATAGATTCGTCTAAATTTTCATATGCCTTATCGGTTACATCAAAAATCATCTGATCAAGTGTACCTGTCAAAATTCCTTCAATCGCTTTTACTTGTGGAGGATTTTTTTTATAATCATATGGATCAGCTGTTATATCGAGAATTACACTATGTGATGGTAACTCACTCAGCATCTTATTGCTTACTATATGTTTTGATGTATCTGATCTAGATGATGCATCTACTAATATATCAGTATGTCTCAATTCAGATTCCAATGTGTTTTTATTGCCAGTAATACTTCTAGTAAGCAAAGTAACTTTTAGCCCGTTATAAGAATTACCTTGTTTTTTATAACGAACATTTGATAAATCTTTAAATGCTCTAGCAACTGTCAGACCAATCTCACCCATACCAATTATTGCAATGTTTAATGGTCTTTCTAGATTAATATCAGCAAGTAATTTTTCTGATTGCTGTATTGCAATTTGTGCGCCATTAAATGAAGTTTCATAGTTATTTATAACAACCCTTTGATGTGAATCATTTACCATTGAATCCATGGAAAAAACTACAATACCAAGTTCCTGAAGTAATGAATTTCTTCTTTCTCTAGTTGCATAGTGAAGCATAGATATCAGTACTGATCCTCTTATCATTAATCTTAATTCTGCTTCAATGGGTGCTCTCAGTACAATTACAACATTTTTAGTATATATATTTTTTTTAGTTGTGAATTGTATCTGCTTGTTTTCATGCAGATAATCTGAATCTGAGAATCCCATCTTTTCTCCATATCCAGTTTGTAAGCAAATTTCAATATCATAACCATTCAATTCTTTAAAAAAACTTGGTAAAAATCCTCTTTTTTCATTTATTTCTTTTTCCATTTTTGGAAAACCGTAGCTTTTTTTCATTTTATCTATCCCTTCATCAAACTTAAAAAAATCAGTAATCTAGCAATATTTAAAAACTCTTGTAAATACAGTATATCATATCGATATTTAGACTATGGACTGCTGGCACAAATAAAGATAAATGATTGCTTTTAAAAGACAAATTATAAATTGATATGGAAGAGCTTTAGCAATTACGGCAATAGTGTTGTATAATGTAATGTGATGAAAAAATTAAAAATATCATTTTATTTTGAATGAAAGGCATCTTATGAATAAAAAAAATCTGATTTTAAATCCAAAATTGAATAATAAACAGTTGATTGTCATTCTTAAACCTGATGGCTATTTTGAAGTAGATTGGCAGGAAATCAATGGCCATATTTCATCTGAAGAAATGTCAAAAAGAGAAGACCACTATAAAAATTTTCAAATAGATCCGTTTAGAGAACTGCTTATTTTAGGATTGACTGAAAAAAGGATGACGATTTCAGAACCACTATGTTATTTAAGAACTATTGCGTTGTTGTTTGTAAGAAAATTATCAAAGCGGTTGGATTTAGAGATGATCAGAGATAGAATATCAGTTCAGCTGGAAGAATGGGAAATCAATATGTTCTTGGAAAAAGCCCCATACTTGATAGGTGAAGAATACTTGTGCAAAGCTTGGATACGAGATTTTTGGAAAAAAATCAATAGTGCATACAATAATATGATCAGGTTATATACCGGCAGTGTAAAGAGTTTCTTGGAGAAGCACAATCCACATATGCACCTTGTCGGAAGATTGTTTTTTCATCTTGAAGAAAGTGAAGATGATGAGAATCCTTTTGAATTTTATGTCACTTACTCAGGTTATATCAATGAAAACGGGATTGTAAAACACTTGCCACTGAAAAATATAATTGTTGAATATGACAAAGATATCAAAAGACGTGATGAATTGCTGCAGCCAATAAAAAAAGTGAGTTATGGAAGTAGTTTTATTTCTAGATTATTTGACACTGGTGAAATTTTTACATCAATTTCCATGAATCCTCAGGAAGCATATGTTTTTTTGAAAGAGATACCTATTTACGAAAAAGCAGGAATTACATGTAAAATACCAAATTGGTGGAAAAATAAGGCTGAAACATTGAAAATGTCAATAACTGTTGGAAATAATACAATTAGAAGTGTTAATTTTGCGGCAATCGTTGATTTTGACACTAATTTATATCTCGGTGGAGAAAAAATAAAAGCTGTAGAATTGGAAAAATTGTTGGATGAAACAGAAGGATTGGCTTTTGTTAAAGGTAAATGGATTGAAGTCAATCATAAAATGCTCCATGAAATGCTGAAAGCCTATGAAAATGCGCAAAAAATATTGAATACTGATGAATTGAATATCATTGATGCCATGAAAATTCAATTGAATATTGAAAAGAAGTTGAATGTTCAAAAAGATATGTTCGAAATAGAAGTAAAAAATGGCGCATGGATTGATTCAATTGTAACCCAGTTGACAAGACCTGAAAAAATAGAAGATATTGATTGTGGCGATGGTTTTGCAGGTAAACTTCGGAATTATCAGTCAAAAGGCTTGAATTGGCTCTATTTCATGAAAAATATAGGATTGGGTGCTTGTCTTGCAGATGACATGGGATTAGGAAAGACAATCCAAGCAATAGCTCTTTTAAATCAATGTAAAGACCGTAAAAAAGGAAAATCATTGATTGTGGTTCCTGTATCTCTCATAGGTAACTGGATGAATGAAATTGATATGAATGCACCAACTCTAAGATACTGCATACTTCATGCCAGTGAGAATAAGAATTTTGTTGAGGACATGAATTTTTTAGAAGATTATGATGTGTATATAACATCTTATGGAATGTTATCGAAATATAATCAATTTACTGATGTGAAATGGGATACAGTTATTCTAGATGAGGCGCAGGCAATTAAGAATCCAAGGACAATCAGGACAAGGCAAGTGAAGAAACTAAATGCCAATTTCAAAGTTGCCATGACTGGAACACCTATAGAAAACAAATTGACGGATCTATGGTCTATATTTGATTTTCTTAATAAAGGACTATTGGGGACAACAAAGGAATTTTCTGAATTTACGAAAAACCTTGAAGAACATCATGTTGACTATGGTAGGCTTAAACACATTGTAAGCCCGTTTATATTGAGAAGATTAAAAACGGATAAAAAAATAATATCAGACTTGCCTGAAAAAATAGAAATGAAAACTTATTCAAATTTATCAAGAAAACAGGTCTTGCTTTATGATGAGCTGGTTAAAGATTTGAAAATAAGATTTGAAACTTCAGAAGGTGGTATTCAGCGCCGAGGATTGGTCTTATCTGCAATCATGAAATTTAAGCAGATATGCAATCATCCTGACCAGTATTTGAAAAAATCAAATTATTTGGAAAAAGAAAGTGGAAAATTTGAAAGGCTCCGGGAAATATGTGAAGTCATTTATAAAAAGCGGGAACGGGTTATTATCTTTACACAATTCAGGGAAATAACAGAACCTTTAAAAAATTTCCTGGAAGGTGTTTTCAAGCATGAGGGATTAGTTATTCATGGAGGAACACCCATTAAAAAGAGAAATGAAATTGTTGAGAAATTTCAAGGAGGGCATGAATATGTGCCATTTATGGTGTTGTCAATAAAAGCAGGGGGAGTTGGACTTAATCTGACATCGGCCAATCATGTAATCCATTTCGATAGATGGTGGAATCCTTCAATAGAGAATCAAGCGACAGATCGCGCTTTCAGGATTGGACAGATGAAAAATGTAGTCGTGCATAAATTTATTATGAAGGGTACAATTGAAGAAAAAATAGATCTAATGATTGAAGATAAAATAAAAATGTCGAAAGAAATTATCTCAAATAATCAAATTGATTTGATTTCTAAAATGGATAATGAGCAGTTGATGGATTTGTTTTCTCTGAAAATATAATGTTTTTAAGGTGCCCTGTAAGGGGTGTCATTAGATATACCTGATAAGTATTCCATAAGCGTTTTTCGAAAAATTCTTTTGGCAGAATATATGATGGGATTAGTATTACTATTCATCTAATCAGTAATAATAGATACATTAATACAAATATAAAACTCAAAACGATATTAAGTATGACAAGCAAATGAAATATTGATAGACAATATAAAAACAATACAATGATAGTAGAAAATAGTTGCTAAAATGCTGGAAAACAAAAAAATGCAGTGTAGAAAGGAATATGTATGAAAATACTACATACTGCCGATTGGCATATAGGAAAACTAGTGCACGGTATACATATGACGAATGATCAAGCTTTTATTCTTGAAAATTTGATTAAATTGATTGAAAAAGAAAAAGTAGATGTGTTATTGGTTGCAGGCGATGTTTATGATCGTTCAGTCCCTCCAACTGAGGCAGTTGAATTGTTAAATAATGTGCTTTCTGAAATTATAATGAAATTAAAAGTAAAAGTGATAATAATTGCTGGCAACCACGACAGTCCGGATCGATTAGATTTTGGAAGCAAGATTCTCGAAGATAATGGGTTGCATATTATCGGCAAAATAAAAAAAACTATTGCACCTATTAAAATAGAAGATGAGTATGGCATTGTAAATTTTTTTCCAATACCGTATGTTGAACCGGCAGTTGTACGTGCGGTTTATGAAGATGAAGAATGTAAAAATCACGATCTTTCAATTAAGAGGATAATAAAAGATATCGCAATAAACAATGATGAGCGAAATATTTGTCTTAGCCATGGGTTTGTCATGGGAACGGATGCTTTGGAAACTAGTGATTCTGAAAGACCCTTGTCAATAGGTGGTTCAGAATCCGTGAATGTGGATTATTATCAGAGTTTTGATTATGTAGCACTAGGCCATCTTCATAAAGCACAGCGCGTTAAATACGACCATATTCGTTATTCAAGTTCTCTATTAAAATATTCGTTTTCAGAAGCTGATCAGAATAAATCTGTATCTCTTATAGAAATTAAAGAAAAAGGGAATATCAATATTGAAAAGAAAATATTATTGCCTTTAAGAGATATGAGAAGCATTAAAGGTGAACTAAAGGATTTATTAAATGAAGAAGTGTATTCGCTAGCAAATAGAGAAGACTATATCAATGCCATATTGACAGATCAAGGGGAGCTGTTTGAACCAATGAAAAAGCTTCGTGCGGTGTATCCAAATATATTACTGCTTGAACGTGAGAAAAACACAAATGAGCAATCAATGAAGTATATATCATTAAAAGAGCTTAAAAATAGAAACATGAACGAATTATTTCAAGAATTTTACAAGCTTGTCGTTGGAAAGGATGCTTCTAATGTAGAAAACGAACTATTTAATAAAGCTTATGAGCAAATTCAAGAAAATGAGAGGAAAAAATAATGAGACCTCTAAAACTGACGATGACCGCATTTGGTCCCTATAAAGGTAAAGAATCAATAGATTTTACAACACTTGGGAAGCGCAATCTATTTTTGATTACAGGACCTACAGGTGCTGGAAAAACAATGATATTTGATGCAATAAGTTATGCTCTATATGGAGAAACTAGTGGCGAATATCGTTCTGAAAATAGTATGCGTTGTAAAAATGCAGAACCAGAGATTTTATCTGAAGTAGAATTTGAATTTGAACTTAAAAATGTGAAATATCATATGCATCGAATTCTTAAACAGGAGAAATTGAGAATCAGGGGCGAAGGATTTACTGAACAAAATCCTACTGCTGAATTAACGATTGAAGGCATTAAAAGGCCGATAACAGGTGTTAGAAATGTCAATCAAAAAATCGAAGAAATAATAGGACTTAACATCAAACAATTCAAACAGATTATGATGATCCCTCAAGGAGAATTCAGAAAGCTTCTAATGTCAGATTCAGAAGAACGTACACAAATACTCAAAAATATTTTTCGAACAAGTTTGTTTGGATTACTTCAAGATAAATTAAATGATGATAAAAATGAAATGAGCAGAAAAATCAAAGAGTTGCAATCAATTAGAGATAATGAAATAACAAAAATTGAAATAGAAAATGAAAATATAAATGATGCTGAACTCGTGGGTCTTATTGATGCTGTGGATAAAAATGCAACATTAATTTTGAATAAAGTTAAAGAAAATATTATATCTGATGAGCTAAAAAGTAAAAACTTACATATAAATTATGTAGAATTGAATGAATTGGTTGGAAAATTGATTGAAGAAAAAACAAGAGCAGAAGAAAATAACAATCGTATAAAAAAGTACATTGAAGTAGAAGATAAAATTATGAAATTGAATGCACAGAATAATGAAATTATTAATCTGAAGGGAAAATTGATTTTTATTGAAAGTGCGTCTAAAATTATCCCAATAGAAGAAAGCCTAGTTCAGAAGAAAGATGAAATAAGAAAATCATTCGCTGCAATGAGACTGCTTGAAGTAAATATAAAAAATCAGAGAGTTTTAAATGTTGAAAAGGTAAAAGTAAAAGAGGCTTTAGATTCTTTGGAGAATAACCAATACATTGAAAAATTAGTTAAAGAAGCTATTCAATTGAACTCTTTTACTATAAAAGTAAGTGAGGCAAAAAAATTGAATGTTGAGATTTATGAATTAGAAAATAAAGAAAAAGAACTCAATGAAAAAATGGTTTCATTAAATAAAATTCATATAAACCTCAATCAAGATAAAACTGAGATAGAATATTTTATTGAAAAAAACAATGATATTAATGAGAAATTATTGCAAAATGAAGTCGAAATTGAAAAATTAAAATTAAAAGAGCAAAATCTCATTCAGTTTCTTAGTGATAAACATATGACAGATAACCAAATAATTCAGATTAAAGGTGAAGAAAAAGATTTTTTGCAAGAGCAATTTATTTTAGAAAAAAATGAATTTGAATATAAGAATAAAAAAAAGATATATCATTTGAATCAAGCAGCTATACTTGCAGAAGAATTAAATCAAGGAGAGCCTTGTCCAGTTTGTGGCTCAATAGATCATGTTCATTTGGCTGTATTTATTGATGGCCATGTTAATAAAGAAGAATTGGAAAATATTGAAAAAAAAGTTGAAAAATTAAAAAGTGATTTGACGTTATATGAAATTCAAATTTCGACAAAGAAGCAGCGTTTGGAACATGAAGTCAAATTATTAAAGGAACGTTTTACTGAATTCAATGAAATTGAAATCACTTCTGAAAAAAGCGAGGATTTAAATTACATTGAAAAATTGATTAAAAATAAAGCAGAAGATATCAGGAATAAATTGATAGAATTAGAAAAATCACATGATAAATTAATTGAAATATCAGAGGAACAAAAAAAACGTGTATTGAAACTTGACATACTAAAAAATCAGATTAAAGATTCTGAAAATAACAAGAGTAATATTCAAATTGAAATGAATAGTTTGATAATTGATTTAGAAAAGAAAAAAGCAACTTGTAATGCGTTACTTGGAAATATTCCTAAAGAATATCATGAAATTGATCAATTGAATAAAAAAATTGAAACAGTTGAAAAACAAAAGAGTATAGCTATTAAAGAGCGTGAGGATGGAAATAAAGAATATCAGAAATCTAAAGAAAAATTAATCGAGATGGAATCACAATTTAGTCAGATGAGTGCGGATTTTGAAATACAAAAGAGCAGAGAAGAACAGATAAGTAATAGTCTTGAAACTGCTTTATTGAAATATGGTTTTGGTGAAGAACATGGCTATGATGAAAGTAAAAAAGAAATATACAAAATAGAAGAAATTCGAAAGAGTATTGAAGATTATAATAAAGAAAGACACACTGCTATGGAAGTATTTAATAGTTTGAAAGATGAAATTAAGGATTTTACAATTAAAAATATTGAAGAACTGGAAAATGAAAACAACAAAGTGAAGGCAGAAAGAGATAAGTTGAATGAACTGATTTCAAATCATGAAAACAGAATCAAAAACAATAAGAAACAAGTTCGAAATATTCAGAGAATTATGGAAGAATTGAGCGAAGATGAAGAGAAATATAGAACACTTGGACAATTGGCATCAGTGATCAATGGAAAAAATTTGAAAAATATAACCTTTGAGAGATTTATTCTATCAAACTATTTAAATGATGTCTTGAGCGTTGCAAATCATCGATTCAGGAAAATGACTTCAAGTCGTTATGAATTAAGAATATCTGACTCACTAGAAGACAGAAGAAAAAGTGGGGGACTTGATCTTGAAGTCACTGATAGCTTTACAGGCGTGCCGCGTTCTGTAAAGACACTATCAGGTGGAGAAAGCTTTAAAGCATCACTGGCAATGGCACTAGGGCTTGCAGAGATAGTTCAGTCATACGCTGGAGGCATACAACTAGATACAGTATTTATTGATGAAGGATTTGGCACATTGGACCAAGATTCTTTAGATAGTGCGATCAACTGTTTAATTGATTTACAAGATACAGGTCGATTAGTCGGCATTATTTCACATGTTCAGGAATTGAAAGAAAGAATAAAATCTCAACTCATCGTAGAAGCTGATCAAAATGGTAGTCGAACAAAGTTTGTGATAAATTGAATTGAATGTAAAAGAGTAATAAGTTGAGTGATGTTTACAAAATGAATAATGACATATAGAATATATTGAACTAAAAATACGAAAAGATTTCAAAATTGAAGGGAATTTTCACAGGGGTGAATTAACTATGAAACGACAAAAGCTACTGCCATTGAATGCATACTTTTTACAGAAAAGTTTTGCAATTGAATATGATGAAGAACAAATTGAAAGTGAATATGGAAAATGGATCACGTTTTTTGAAAATGATAAGTACAATGCTTTATATCATCTAGGTTTTATTGAAAAAGAGAATTGGTTTTCACCCTCATTAGAATATCTTCATTATATTTCAGAACTAGTGATAAAGAAATTAAGTCAACAATCTGATATTGAACTAGTCAGAGAAAATATACAAGTAGATTTGCAAAAAGATGAACTTGAAAACTTAAAGGAAATGATGCCATTCACTATCGGAATGGAATATGTAAATGAAGATTGGCTTTTGGATATTTGGGAATCGTTAATATCTGTTTTCAAAATTGAAATTAAAAAATATGATGCTACAGTAGCAAGATATTTTGCTGAATATAATTCTCATATCAATGTCGTTGGAAGAGTTTTTTTTCATTTGGTTGAAAGTAAAAAAACGGATTACCCATTTGCTTTCATGGCTACGTATTCAACAAAACCAGTCAAAAGTAAAAAAACCATTCATACCCCTTTGAAGAATGCATTGGAAGAATTTAAAGGAGATGAGAAGAATTTATTGTCACTTATTTCGACTGTGATCAAGGCAGCAGAAAAGAGTAATTTTATTTCTGAATTGCTTGAAAGTGGAGAATTGTTTGCACCAATTAAGCTTACTGCAGATGAGGCATACATTATTTTGCAAGAAATATCACTCTATGAAGAAGCAGGAATTATGTGCCGTGTGCCGAATTGGTGGCGTAAAAAAAATAATTCAGTACGATTGACAGTTGCAGTAGGTGAAAAAGAACCTTCAAAAGTAGGTTTGGATGCTTTGATGGATTTTTGGCCAAGTGCAATGGTTGGTGATGAGAAAATATCAGAACAGGAATTAAGAAATTTCTTGAAGATGGCTGAAGGATTGATCCAATATAAAGGGAAATGGGTTGAAATAAATAAAAATAAATTAGAAGCGGTACTTAAGGCTTTTGAAAAAATCCAAAATTTAACGAATGATGATGGGATATCTCTTAGTGAAGCCATGCGTCTTGAATTAAATATTAATAACCTATTGGAAGAATCAATTGATGATGTTGATATATCTGTCTCTAAAGGGGAATGGTTCAAAAATATGAAAGAAAGCTTGACTCATCCTGAATTTTTAGAGAAAGTAAGCACTGTACCTTCTTTTAAAGCAATATTGAGAGCATATCAGGATAATGGCTATCATTGGCTTAATAGAATGTCGCAATTTGGTTTTGGCGCGTGTCTTGCAGATGATATGGGTCTAGGGAAAACAGTGCAGGTAATTGCCTTTCTAGAAAGATTTAGAATACAAAAAGAAGGGAGATCACTTCTTATTCTTCCGGCTTCACTCATAGGAAATTGGAAAAAAGAAATTGAAAAATTTGCTCCTGACATGCCATTTCGAATACTTCACAGCAGTGATTTGAAGAATTCAGAAACATTTCAACTAAAAGAAGGTATTTTTTTATATATAACGACTTATGGTATGGCGAGACGACTTGATTTTATTAAAGAAATAGATTGGGATGTTCTTGTTTTAGATGAGGCACAAGCCATAAAAAATCCTGGAATCAAGCAGACGAAGGCTATCAAAGCTATAAATGCTCGAATGCGGATAGCAATGACGGGGACACCTATTGAAAATAGATTAAGTGATTTATGGTCTTTATTTGATTTTTTAAATCCAGGTTTACTTGGAACACCTAAGGAATTTACATCGTTTACTAAAGAACTTGCAGATGATGCAATGGGATATGCAAGATTGAGAAAGATGATTCAACCTTTTATGCTTAGAAGATTAAAAACAGATAAAAGCATAATTTCAGACTTGCCTGATAAAATAGAAATAAATGAGTATACGACTTTATCCAAAAAGCAGATTGCATTGTATAAGCAATTAATTGAACAGATGAAGGAAAAATTGGATGATGTAGAAGGCATTGAAAGGAAAGGGATTGTTTTAGCAAGTATTATGAAGTTTAAGCAAATTTGCAATCATCCGGATCAGTATTTAGGTTTAGATGAATTCAAGCCTGAACACAGTGGAAAATTCGAAAAACTCAAAGAAATATGTGAAATAATATATGAGAAAAGAGAACGAGTAATCGTTTTTACTCAATTTAAAGAAATGACAGCACCTATTTCTGAATTTCTTAAGCAGATATTTTTAAAAGAAGGTTTTGTGCTACACGGTGGTACACCAGTGAAAAGAAGAAGTGAGATGGTTGAAGCGTTTAACGGAGAGCATTATGTGCCATATATGGTGTTGTCACTTAAAGCTGGGGGCGTTGGATTAAATTTGACAAGCGCCAATCATGTCATTCATTTTGACAGATGGTGGAATCCTGCAGTTGAAAATCAAGCAACAGATCGTGCTTTCAGGATAGGACAGGAAAAAAATGTAATGGTATATAAATTTGTTACAAACGGAACAATTGAAGAAAAAATTAATACTATAATTGAAGAAAAACAAAAACTGTCTGGTGAACTATTGAGTTCTAGTGGTGAAGCATGGATTACTGAATACAATAATGAAGAATTGATGAAAATTTTTGCATTGAGTGGTGATTTATCATGACCCCATATGGATATGGTTATAAAAAACAGGAAACAGTTATGGAAAGAAAGGCAAAGGCAAAAAAATCACTTGAAAAATTAAAAAAGACTCATTCTGATGTTGAACCGGTTATTATTGAAGGTAGTAAAATTGCAGAGAATTGGTGGGGTAAGTCTTGGAATTTAAATCTTGAGAGCTATGCAGATTACAGCAATAGAATTTCAAGAGGGAAAAGTTATGTGCGCAGCAATGCAGTGTTAGATCTAAAAATCGCTAAAGGAAAAGTATGTGCAAAAGTACAGGGTAGCCGAGTTAAACCTTATGAAGTTGCAATCACTATTGACCCACTTAACAGTGATAAATGGCAAAAAGTTACTGAACTATGCAACCATAGAATTGATTCTTTGGAACAATTGGTAGAAGGAAAATTTCCTAAAGAGCTGGAAGTTTTATTTTTAGAAAAAAAATACGGCTTGTTTCCAGAACCCAAAGAAATTCACTTTTATTGCAGTTGTCATGATTGGGCCAGCATGTGTAAACATGTTTCAGCGACTTTATATGGCATAGGCGCTAGATTAGATGCTGATCCAATGTTGTTTTTTGAACTTCGGGGTTTAGATGGGCAAGAATTAGTTAAAAAATCAATGGAAATAAAACTTGAAAATATGATGAAAAATGCAGGGAAGAAAAGTATTAGAGAGATTGAAGTCAATGAGGCATTAGAAATATTTGGATTGTAGGGAATTTAAATGCCGAGTAGTACACTGAGGGATATAGATAAACTGCTCGTTTGTGTAACGTTGATCAATTTAATCAGTTATGTGAAGATCAAGTTATAAATAATGATATATTTTATATCAAGATATGGTGAAAAAATTATTTCTGTTGAAGGTTTTGAAAAGATGGAAGAATTGTTTGAAGAATGTTCAATATTAAAAGAATCAATTATAAGCCAAGTATATTAAAATATAATCATGGAGTTGAATTGAATGAGAAACAACATAATAGTGCTTATTGTAATCTTATTTTTGTTCTCTGCTTGTAAACGAGTAGATAATATTGAAAATCAAAATAAAGCAGATGAAACTATTAATGAAGCAGCTAATGAGTTAATAGAAGAAGAGAATGTAGATTTTGAATTTAAAACTGAAGAGTCACTGATTGACTATGTGATTCTAGTACTCAATACACAAGATTCGAAAAAAATGCTTGATTTATCGCAAGTTATGTGGCCAGGCTATTTTTCATTGGATCAAATGATTGCTGCAATGGAAGATTACAAAATAATGACAAAATCAAAATCTTTAACTGAAAAATATAGAATAGGTTTGCATCCATTCAATGAAAAAATGGTGATTTACAATTTGAAAACTACATCAGGTGAAAGTATTAATTTTCGTATTGTTGAAAATAATGGAATTTACATGGTGGCTGATTTTGTCATGTATTACGCTACTTTTAAAAACAATTTGATGGACCGGTATATTGAAGCAATTAAAAATGAGAATATAGAATCACTCTCATCAGTGATTTATCATGATGAGGCAGGAATAATTTACCCTGAAGAAAAGACAATTGCTCTACTGTATAAATATAAGGAAGTATTTGATATTGCATCATTAGAGTGGCGCTTTATAGGAGAGTTTGGAGAAAATGATGAATTCATCATTGAAATTTCTGGCACAAAAGATGATATAGATAGTATTCATAAAATTGAAATTGTGCATAGTGATGGACAAGTGGGAATAGTTGATATGTGGGCACCACCAAAGTAATGTGAAAATTGCGGAAAAGTACTGGAAGATTATTAAATAAGCAAATTGATACGAATAAATAGAATGTATATGATAATTTTAAATGATTCACTTGAAAAAGATTGTTTTACTAGAGAAAATCATTAAAAAGGTTTATTAATATATTTTATACTGATAGGAGATAAAATGGATTATAAAGGTATATTTGAAAGAGCCTATAGATTTATGGATGTCAATTTGACAGAAGGCAATTGTGGAGAATCGTGCGGATATCATTGCTGTAGAAATATAGATGAAAGCGGGAAAATTTTTGGGCTATATTTTCTTCCATTTGAATATGAATTAATGCAAAAAGGAAAAGGATTAATAGATGAATCTAGAACGGAAGTGCATACTAAAATCGCTTATGAAATGCCAAAGGGTGTAAGAAAATTATATTATGGTTTTTGTAAAGACAATAAAAATTGCATTAGGGAACTAAGACCCATACAATGCAGAACTTACCCTTTAGTTCCTCATTTAGAAAGTGGTGTATTGAGTTTGGTTATTGAAAAAAATCAAGAGCATCAATGTCCTTTGATTCAAAAAAGAGAACTTTGGAATACTGAATTTGAAGTTGGAATACTGAATGGGTGGAAAGAACTGCTTCAAATTAGTCAAATAAAAGTAATGATTGAATACGAGTCTGAAGAGAGAATAAAAAAAGAAAATATTCAATATCTTTAATTATAAATATAAATCCCCCGCATAAGCGAGGGTTGATTTATTAAAATAGAGAAATTATCTAGTATCAAATTTTTCAAGAGAGTCAGGTCCTCTTATTATTTGCCGAATAACTTCTAAAAAGCCTTGTTCGTTTGCAATTACTTTCCATAAAACCATCTGGATATTTCCGTCAATTATTTCAATACCTGTTATATGAGATGGATAAATACAAGAGCCAATATTGAAATAAGGAAGGTCACCATTTTTAGGATACTTGGCACGATGAGTATGACCGCAAATAATTGTTTTTTTTCTTTGCTGTATCCATTTGCTGAAATTTTTTTCTATTTTATGTCTTTTATGCACGTTTTTTACCGGACTAGCAGGATTTTTTGCACCGAATGCATGTAAAAATCTCCAGAAATACTTAAGTGTCAACATAGTGAAATACCAGAATTGATCATTTGAAAAATCTCCTTGATGTCCATGAACTATCAATATTTCCTGGTCTGTTTTTTCGTTTTTTAAGATCAGTGATTCTACAGGGTGAAGATCTGTAAGAAAATCTTGAGAGATTTCTTTGTAGTTACTGTAATACTTATAATAATTTTTGATTACATATTCTTGATTTTTTAAATAGATATTATGGTTTCCATAAAGTATAATTAATTTATCTGCTGAATGAAATTTCCTTATTACGGTATAAACATCCTTATTAGCAGTGAGGATGTGCCTAGCATTTCGATGTTCCCAAAGTTCATCGCCATCACCGGCTTCAACGTAGGTATAATCGTTTTTATAATAGTATTCGAGGGCATGTATGAAAATGTTTTTATTTCTAACAAATTCATCTGAAAGACTACCATCTCCTCTATGACAATCACTGAAGAAAATAAATTTTGAGTTTTCATTGATAGAGAGATATTTGGCCTTGTCATATGCCTCATTTAATCTCTGAAATGTTCGCATGGAGTCACCTCATAATGTACAGATTAAGTTCATGTTTTTTATTTATAAGTGATTGTTACCCAATAAATACAGTATTTAATTCTTCTCGTGAGATTAATATATTAAAACAATAAATTTTATTATTTTAATGTTTTAAAATATTTTAAAGTACCTATAAATACACATTAAAATTATTAAATGGAGGTAAAAAATGCAAATATTTATATTGCTCGTATTTGTCTTAAATATGGGATTATATCAGATTCATACAACATTGTTGAATCAACAAAAAAATGCAAAAAAAAATAAAATCAAGTTCACTTTTCCAAAGTTTTATAACTTGAAATTGCTATTGATTATTTTAAATTTAAGCCCAATCACAATTTTAGTTGCAGGAATAGCTTTGTTTTTCGTGTTTGATTGGACTATTGCTTTGAGTGTTATCATAGCCTCGATTATTTCATTAAAATTTATAGGAAAAATTACAGAAATAATCCTTATTAATCCAATCTCAAATATTTTAGGGAAAAAAAGTAAATGAGGATATGAATATCTTATAATATTTATACATAAAATATTTCTATGGAACGATTGTGTATTCAACTTGAAAATATCCATACAAAGAGTAATATAGTTATATAGAAAGCGGGGTTTGATTATGGACCAAGATATAAGAGAGATGTTTAATTTAATTATTAAAAAGCTCGACACACTAGAAGGAAGATTCGACACACTAGAAGGAAGATTCGACACACTAGAAGGAAG
>JAFGAC010000089.1 GCA_016933835.1 Clostridiales bacterium | reverse complement strand
TGTTGCCAAAGTAGTTTTCTTTGTTTTGCCCGCTGGCATAATCGCCTTAATTGTCTGGTGGCTCACAGGAGGAAACGAACTACTAGCCGGAGTAGCATTTCTAGTAGTAGCAATTCTGTCACTAACAAGAAGATGAAGCCTCAAAAACTGGAGCAATAATGAAAAAACTACTCATAATATGCAGTTAAATCATAATTTTATTTTTGACATAAAGTTATTATTTTTAGGTAGTTCATAAATAAGCCAATAAACCATTACAGGTAGGGAGTATTTTCTTGGAAGGCGAAAAAATTTTTGCAACTTTGTTTTTGCTTTTTTTAATTTCTGTGCCGCTTAACAGTTGTGCTATTGTTTTTGCTTCAGAAAATAATGTTAACGTTAGTTTTTCGATTGAAGAAGTAATTAGCCGACGGATGTCTATTCGTAGCTTTGATCTTGACAAGACTGTATCTTCAGAAACAGTCTCAACCATTCTTTGGGCAGCTTACGGATACTCTTGGCAAGGACGAACGGTGGCAAGCATTTCAGATTTTCCAATAATAATCTATGTTGCTAATCAGACAGGAACTTATCGTTTTTCCTCAGAAAACCAAAATCTTGTTCTATGGAAGGAAGGAGATTACAGAGACCTTGCAAGCACCTACGAAGCTCCAGTTCAGCTATATTTAATTCTTGATAAAGACATTTGTTCTTCAATTTCGTGGGGAAATGCTGAAGCAGGATTTGTTATCCAAAACATATACCTAATTTCAAATGGTCTGAATCTTGGATGTGTTTGCCAATTTCCAAACAGAGGTCTTATTGATGATGGCTTAGAGTTACCTTCTAATGAGATGACACTTTACAAGATTCCCATTGGTTATCCTGCAACTCCTTACGAAAATTATGATAATTTAACACCAGTAACACCTCCTTCGTCCCAAGAATTACCCATGATTCAAGACACCACAATAACAATCATTGATGCTTTGGACTCATTTTATCAGTCCACAGAATGGAGTGAAACATCTCTTTCCAGTCAGCAACTTTCCCAAATTCTTTGGGCGGGATATGGATACTCATACTATGCTGATGGAACAAAAACACCTATAGAAAGCCATAGAACAGTTCCCTCTGCCCATGCACATTATCCACTGAGAATTTTTGTTGCTGAAAAATCTGGAGTGTACAGATACAACCCAGAACAACACACATTAACAAAAATTAGCAGTGAAGACAAACGAACCGAAATTGCACAAAACAGTGGAAGCTCAGAGATGTTGTCTGCCCCAACCGTGATTGTTTTGGCCTATGAAGAGAACACCGCCGCACAGTATCCTCCGGGAGGTGATGAAACATATACCGAACTAGGCTTGGTAACCCAAAACATTATGTTGGAAGGCTTTGTGTGGGGATTAACTGGAAACTGGGATAAAGTTGATAACAGGGAGGGGTTGAAAGAAACTCTCGGAATTTCAGAGCCAGACATTCATCCCCTATCCATTATTGGAATAGGCAATCCCTCAATGTATCGGTTTAGAACCACATGGGATGAAGTAACTTATACTGTCGAGATTGAATCAGACTTGGCCATTGTGGATTTCGATTTTAATCAATTACACAAGGAAATAAGTTTCAATGTAATTTCTCCTATCGGCGAATCAGGAGATATTTCCGTACAAATTCCAAACAATTTAATGGATGGCAATTTTTCAATTCGTATCAACGGCATGGAACTGGAAGAATCAGAATATTCTATTGCAACAAATAGTAATCAAAACAAGATAGAGATAATCAACGTAAATGAAAGCGGTTTTATAGAAATCCAAGCAACCAAGGTTATTCCCGAGTTTAGCCCAATAATTATAGTTCCCGCATTAGGCATTTTTACAGCAATTGTGATAATCTCCAAAAATAAATTAAAAAATGAGGAATCTACTTAATACAACTCCAAATTTCAGTTTGGCTTTGAAATTAAAAGTTAATAAAAAACAACAAAGATGCCGATTATCCACATCTTTTTCTTTTGTTAATTTTGTCTTTAATATAACGTGAAATGATTACTTTACTATCCAGTACAAATGGCAAAATATCGTCGGTGTGGAAAAAACAAAAGTTCCTAGGGGGGCTTAAAGATCTTAACCATTCATTCAAACCAAGCTGCTTGTTAAGATATGCATAACCAGCTGATTTGAGGTCCAAGCCCCAGTAAATACTTTTGACTCCAAGTTTATAGTTAGTATCGGAATATATTGACGGTTTCTCGCCAATCACATCCAAATATGAAGAATATATTATGTCTACTCCACATACACTGGACAACCAACAATGCCACCATGGTCTGGCGTTAATTTCAAGTAATTTTAATTTGTCATCTCTTTCATCTTGTATGAATTCTGCACTCAGCAAACCAGTATAATTGATTTTTTTAACTAGCTGATTAATAACTTCTATTTGCTCTTCAAGTTCTGATAATGGAACACTACTACACAAGGTTGTGTTCCCAAAATCTGGAGGCCATATCCTTTCTCGTTTTCGAGCAAAAAGACAAATCGGGTCGTAGTGCTTTGAATAGTATCCTTCTAATTGGTAAGAATTTTTTGAACCGCCTAAGAGGACCTCTTGAAGCATTATTCCTACATCATTTTTTCTTGCTAAACTATAGTAGTATTCTGCTTGTTGGGGAGTATGAGCAAGAAAACCTTTGACATTAGTTTTTAGTTTCCTTTTGAACAACTGAGTTACGAAAGGCTTAATTAAAATTGGATATCTCATCCGATTTTTATTTTTAAGAATATCTTCAGTACATTCTGGAAAAACGGTATATGGACGTTCGATGTCACATTCATTCAATAATTTGTAGAATTTATCTTTATTTACAAGGATATCGACCGCTTCTTTTGGTCCAACTACAAAATGATAATCATCAGCAGGCAATTCATCCACCAGTGAAGATAGACTAACTGCGTCAAGATCTGATGTCGGATAAACAACAATGGGCCCAGCAATAAAATTCTTGATTTTTATTAAAGAATTTTTTATATTTTCTAAATTGTCGTTAAGATTAGGATTAATAAAACATTTTTTAAAGTATTTACTTGCCGTTGCAGAATTCATTTTGTCATTAAGTGAGTAAACATCAATTCCATGTTGAGTAAGGTCTCGAGCTACACCAAGGGGAGTTAATCCACCGCCCAATACAACAACTGAGGGTTTATAATTATCCATTTTTTTCACAATTAGCATTTTTTTATTATACAATTTAAGTTAACACAATATGCAAGAATCTCAGTAGTATCCACAAGACTAATTTAAGGATTTTTAAACTTTATTTCTATAGAGCCAATAATTTATTAGTGTCAGTTAATACCCCACCCACCCAAATAATAATAGAAAAAGTCAGAACATTCAGTCGGAGCAATAAGTAAATGAATAAAACAAAAATGCTGATCACATTCGATTTACCCAATTTCTATATTGAAAAAATCAAAAGTGTTTCACCCAAAATCAATGTTGTTAAAAGTACAAATTACGACGAAATTCTTAGATTAGTTAAAACAGCCGACGTTTTAATTCCAAGGATATTCTCCCCTGAAATTTTTTTAGCAGCAAAACAACTGAAATGGATTCAAACATGTGGAGTTGGAGTTGACCATTTCCTTTTTCCAGAAGTAGTAAAAAGTGAAGTTATTTTTTCAAACGCAAAAGGAGTTAGTAAAATCCCCATTTCAGAACATGTAATTGGAATTATGCTTTGTTTTTCGCGAAGACTAAATTATTACATAAAAAGTCAGAAACAGAAAAAGTGGAAAGAAAACCCCGATGTTTTATTACAACAATTTGAGGAATTAAATGGCAAAACAGTAGGAATTGTTGGGTTTGGAAACATTGGCAGTTATTTAGCAACGAAAATCAAGTGTCTAGAAATGCGAGTTATTGTTACAACAAAAAATCAATCAGATGCATCATCTGAATATGTAGACAAATTTTTTGGAATGTATGAACTAGAAAAAATGCTTTCTGAAGCTGACTTTGTAATTCTTACAGTCCCCCTTACTTCAGAAACAAGAAACTTGATTGGTAAAAAACAACTAAAAAAAATGAAAAAAACCAGTTATTTGATCAATGTATGTCGTGGAAAAATAATTGATGAAAAAAAATTAATAAAAGCTCTAAAAGAAGGCTGGATTGCAGGTGCGGGATTAGACACCTTTGAGTCAGAACCGTTGTCAAGTAATTCAGAACTTTGGGAGTTAGAAAACGTAATAATAACGCCACATGTTGCAGGATTAACTCGAAATTATTGGGATCGAGTAATTGAAATCATTTGTGAAAATCTGACCCTGTTCCTTGAAAATAAACCATTAAAAAACGTAATCAACAAAAAAATAGGATATTAAAATATAGCTTAACCACAACTTAGATTTTCTTGTGTTATACCTGCTTTCTAATAGATGTATACCATCACATGCAAAACCCCGAGTCGCAAACGCATGCAAGAAACAGGAAAAAGACCTGAAACAAAAGTCTAGGTTTAGAACTGAAGTTTATTCCAAATAGTGTCCAACAATAATTTGGATTTTTATTTTGGTTTTTGGATAAGTAATTTTTGTTCAGAAAGGTTATAGTTTGTAATTTAAACTGGTTTTTGCAGGAAGTAACTAGTTTGATTGTTAAAAGATTTTATTTTGTTTTTTTCTCCGTTTTTAGTGTTGTTTTGTTGTGTTCTAGTTTGGTGTTTGCCCAAGCTGGAACTGTTGGTGTTAGTGAGGGGGATTGGTTCACGTATGGATTTAGTTTTGATTATAGTTCCGAAGATTCTGAAATGGAAATGCCTGAAGACATTGCCTTTGATTACTTAGGGGGAGGAGAAGCTATCCGTTTTGATGTTTTGGGGGTTTCGGGTTCTAATGTTAC
>JAFGAC010000088.1 GCA_016933835.1 Clostridiales bacterium | reverse complement strand
TAATTTTTATTTATAGGTAAAAAAAGAGAGCAGCGCTTTCGATTTTATGGTAAAATTTTATTTTGCTAATAAAAAAACTCGAAAGGAGAACTGCTCATGGAAATTTTATCAAATAAGAATGAAATAATCAATCAATTTGAAAGCTTTTTTGAAAATATTATGGATACAACGGAAATTAGAATAACTGATTTAACAAAAAACATTAAGGGGAAAATGTTAGAACTTGGAGCAAAAGTTCTGGAAAAATGGTTTGAACAAAATATAGGAACAGGATATGAAGGTTGTAAAATAAATAAAATGATAAATGGCGAGAATGAAAAATTAAGATTTATAAATCATGTTGAAAAAACTTTTATAAGCAGTCTAGGTGAAATTAGAGTAAAGCGTTCATATTATCAAAGTAAATCATATGCATATTACCCTATCGAAGAAAAACACACTTGGCTTAAAGATGAGTATTTACCGGATGTAAAAGAATTATCATGTTATGTGTCAATGTTAGAACCATATGAAATGGCAAGCGAAATGCTGAAGAAAGTAGGCGGAATAAATATATCTTCATCAACATTGCAAAGGATAACAAAGAGTATCGGGGAAAAGCTTGTAGAAAATGAAGATAATTTGACAGCGGATTCATCTTATGAGAAACCGCCAAAGAACATAGATAAATTAGTAATATCATGTGATGGGACATGTATAAACACTGAAAATGAATGGAAAGAAGTTAAAAATGGGGCAATTTACGAAATTAAAGCTAATATAAAAGGTGAACTTCATGCTATTAATAAAAGTTATATCTCAAGAATAGAGAACTGTCAGGATTTTGGTAGACGCCTTTATATTGAATCACGAAGACGGTATTTAGGATATGCAAAAGAGGTAATAACAATTGGAGACGGGGCGAAATGGATTTGGGATTTATTTAATAATTATTATCCAAATAGTATAGAAATAATAGATTGGTATCATGCAACAGAACATTTATGGAATATTATTGAGTTGATGTTCGGTAATAGAGAAAATGAGCAAGGTAAAATATTTGAAAAAAAATGTGAAGATTTACTATATGAAGGATTAATATCATTATTAAGAGTTACTATCATTGATAAAATGAAAGAATTAAGTATTAAAGAAGGATCGACACGATATGCGAGTATTATTAAAGCATTAAATTATTTTATTACAAATGAAAACAGGATGAGATATGCAGAGTTTGAAAAAAGGGGTTATCCTATTGGGAGTGGAGTTATAGAAGGTGCATGTAAACATTTAGTTCAGATAAGGATGAAAAGAAGCGGCATGAAATGGTCAATAAAGGGAGCACATGACATTTTACAATTAAGATGTTTATACCTGAGTAATAGATGGAATGAGGTTGAAGATGTTATCGAAAGCGCAGCTTAATAGAGTTACCAAGAAAATAAATTTACACCC
>JAFGAC010000087.1 GCA_016933835.1 Clostridiales bacterium | reverse complement strand
TCCGCTATTTCGTTGGTTCCAAAACCAAGTAGTCTTACGGTTAAACTCGATTTTTGCGTCCTTTTCGGAGATATATTCAGTAAGACATTGGTTTTTGGGAGCAAGGCCTTCCGTAATGACTTGGTGCATTTCCTCAATCTTTCGATTAATGTTTTCTATTTCATTACCAAAGATATGTCTCAGTAGAAGTGAAAAAGTTTCTTCATTGTTAATAATCTTACTATGCTTCAGATTATTTCGATTGGTTGTTATATTTTTCATGTTGGCGAAATAACAATAGTGAGATGACTGCTATTCCGCCAAATTGATTTATTTTCGTATTAACCTAAATGAATTGTTACTTTATCCTAATCTATATTGATTAGATTGTCATTATTATTTACTATGTGCATTACTTTTTTTCGTAATATGTCGTTATATGATGATAAATTGTCATTTGGCAGATATTTATCATCAAGCTTAAGAATTCCAAAATCATAAGCAATCAATCCAGTAATTGTAAATAAAAGATGTTGCGACACTTTTGTGTTTTTAAATCTTTGCTTAACAATTATATATAATGGAATGATAAAACATGTTTCTGCTTCTAAGCGTTTGGTTTTTATAGTAGAATATGGGTTTAATGAAAATAACTTTTTGTACTTATTGTACATGTGCTGAATATCAGTAAGAAATATTTGCCTTGTTGGTTCATAATGTAATGATGTTTTCAAAATTGAGGTTTCAGTATCACTTTCATATGGAATATTGATACATAATCTTAAGTCAAGTTCTTCAACTTTACAGTTTTTAATAGGTTTTATTTCGTTAGTGAAAAAGACATTGTAGCCGAATGTCCCCTCTAGTATTTTGAACACGTAATTATTGTGACTTGTATATAGCGGAATCTGATTTTCGAGACATTCATCTATTAAATCATCTTTTTCGTCATTCTCTTGCAGTGGAATAAGTTCATTGTTGAGTTCTTTATAAATTTGTGTGTTTGAAAACTCTAATACCTGCTCAATTGAAAGTTGTTGCATAATTTTGGCTAATTGGGCTTCATTATTAAGGGTATTTGTAAAATGGGTTTTAATGCG
>JAFGAC010000086.1 GCA_016933835.1 Clostridiales bacterium | reverse complement strand
TTAGTGGGCGTTACCCGACGCATTCCGGCCGAACCACCAATCCTGTTTCTTTAGCAGAGGGCTTCTTTCGGCCGGAAAAGGAGGGTACGGCGTGGTTTTTGCCATACAGGTGCAAGTTTTATCGAAGCCGTGCGTTTCGCGGTACAAGGTTGATAGGAATCAGAAAACTATCACGGTGTAGGATTTTGGTTAGGAGCACTGGCGCAGCGAAGGCGGTACAAACTATCTCGAAGCCATAAATTTATCACCGTGCAGGATTTTAATTGTGGGTAGGTGCGCGTGTCCGAGTACAAATTTTATTAGGATTTTAATGGGAACTGTGTGTCGCAAAAACCATGACGAGCCCATTAATTATACCGTCCGTGTTAGCACACGTTAAATTTTTTCCTTTACTCTACCGATTAGCAGAATGGGATTATCTGTTTCTTGTAAGCTTTCATTAATTTCTCCTATTTGATTTTTCAGGATAGGTGTCAAAATTGAATTGATTTGACCGTCTTCGGCTATTTGTTTTATCAGTTTTGGTTCATATACAACAACAATTTTGCCATTCTTTAAGAATAAAGGAAATTTTATCCCCCCTTCTTCAGGAGACTGAATGCTTCCTGAAAAGTCATCTACATAAGTTCTTATAATTGAATGCTTGCCATTTAATTTATTGAAGAAAAAATATTTAAGACTAGTTTGCGATTTGCCAGAATTCGGAGTAAACCATGTAATTTCTTCAATAATTGAAACTCCAATTATTAGAAAACTGGTTGGTTCAATTCCTGGAAAAATAATTTCTCGGTCTCCTTTCTGCACCTTTGCATTTGGTGGAGTCTCTCGTGGTTTCTTGAATACAATAATTATATATGGTACTAATTCATTATTATTAAGTGTATAAAGTGTATCGTCAAGCTGAAAACTAATTCTAATATTATCCTTTCCAATGCAAAAGAAGCTGGGTTGATGTGTTTCTTTAGGATTTGTTCCAAGTAGACGTTTTTTTACATTTGGAATCCCTGAAACAAATTTTCCGTTAAATGTCTGAAAAAACAATGCATAGGGTTTAGCAATATAAGTTGGGGATCGGCCAATGATTAAGGAATCATTAAAGATTGTAAAAGA
>JAFGAC010000085.1 GCA_016933835.1 Clostridiales bacterium | reverse complement strand
ATAATTTCCCGCTGTGTTTATTGCATTTTTATTCATCACAGGTCCTCCATATTTCAATTTTTTTACTATTTATTAATATATTAGCACAAATATAGGACATAATAAATATATTTGTCCTATATTTGTGCTGGTAATTAATCAATATTCAGAAAAAAGACAATTTATACTTTACTGATATGAAAATTCAATTAATTTTATTATATAATGTGACAGGTTATTTACACTTAAAAATATAAATTAAAAATTATAAAGGTTAGAATTAAATATTCTAATTTTTATATCGTAATAACACTTTCCGCTTCCATCATAATTTCTACTATCTCTTGCATTCCACTTATAAGCCCAACTTCCATATGCTCTTTTAACTCATAGCTGTTGATGCAAGTTCCACAGGCTAGCAATTCAACCCCCGCTTCTTCTAGACCTGTCAATGCATCCAAATAGTCAGATCCCCGCGCCAATAATTTGACAGCTGAATTATAGAAGATAATCGCATCAGGTTTTTCATCTTTCCCCCATACTTTCTTCAAAAAAGCACCCATCAATTGGTTTCCGAGTTTATTGTCGCCATGTCCAAAATATTCACTGTTCAAAACAAAAACTTTCTTCAAAAAATCATCTCCTTAGAATTTTGTTATTGAAAATCAAATACCAACAATTTAGCTATGTAATTCGCCCATTTTTCAGACATTCTCTGAATTTCAATTTCACTTAATTCTATCACACAATCATCAAATTCATAATCTATCCAAATTCCTTCTGCTTGAGCCATTTTCGATTTGACCTCAAAAGCACAATTTTCTAGTAGATAATATCTTGCTTTGCAATTGTCATTATCAAAAAAATATTATAATTAAACATATTTTAATCGAAATCACTCCTGCTGTTTATAAATACCCTTATAAAATTTATATGCTATTAAAAATTATCATCCATTTCGCATAATCATTAAATTTTTATAAAAGGTAAAACTGCTCAGTCCATTTTGAACTTATCTTAAAGTTTCATTATAGTGACTTCCCCCATTATTAGTGGTATAATCACTAATACACTATTTTTAAATATTGGAAATTATAAGTATTTTCATTTATTTCAATATAGCATCATAGAAGAAATTGAAATATATACTATCTGCATCAAGGAGGAAAACGTTTGAATTTTATTAGGTATCTTTTGGATTTTCAAGTTTATGTACTTCTGCCTATCATCATGTTTATCATCAGTATGATTGTCAGAATACCGATAAAAAAAGCATTTGAGCACACGCTCACTTTAGGTGTCGGTTTTGTTGGCATATTTATGGTTCTTGGGCATTTTGTCAGTAAAATCGGCCCTGTCATTACTGTCATTGTCGAAAAATCAGGTTCAAGCGTTGCCATTCTGGATGTTGGCTGGCCGCCTATGGCTGCAATGGCATGGTCCTATGAATGGGTTCCGGTATTGATGTTGCTTTTCATTTTCATCAATGGATTGATGCTGACTTTCAAATGGACTAAAACTTTCAATATTGATATTTGGAATTTCTGGCATTTCATATTTGTCGCTCAAATTACAAATTATATGACGGGAAGTGTTATTTTATCAATAATATCTGCAAGCGTCTCAATGATTCTGATTCTTATTTTTGCAGATCTCTCCGCTAAAGATACTGAAGAAATTTCTGGAATAAAAGGCATTTCAATAACAACGTTGTCGACTACTGGTTATTATCCATATGGTGTGTTCATCAATAAAGTTTTCGATGCCATTCCCGGCATAAGAAATATCAATGGTAATCCTGAACATATCAAAAAAAAATTAGGTGTTTTAGGTCAACCTATCACAATTGGATTTTTGCTGGGTGCAGGTCTTGCCATTGCAGCTGGCTATGAAATAAAAGAAATTTTAGAATTGGCTGTCAACATAGCAGCAGTTGTATTGATATTGCCGAGAATGGCTGGAATACTTGCCGAAGGTTTGATTCCAATATCTGTGAGCACTAAAATATATCTGACTAAAAAGTTTCCTGAGATGAAGGATGCAAGAATTGGAATGGATTTGGCTGTTTTACTGGGCAATCCATCAGTCATCGTCGCTGGAATTTTGCTAATGCCTGTGGCACTGGCATTGGCACTCGTATTGCCAGGGGTTACTTTTATCCCCCTAGGTGATCTTCCCAATATCATGGCGGCAATAGTCATGGTGATTGTTGCAACCAAAGGCAATCTCTTCAGAGCTGTTGTCGGATTCATTCCTGTAATAATAGGAAGTCTATATGCCGCGTCTTACTTTGCTCCAATACTTACTGCCATATCAGAAAAAACCGGTACAGCGATTGAATTCAATGGCCTTATAACATCATTCTTGGATGGAGGCAATCTTTTCAGATCTTATATGGTACTGCTTTTCAGCGGACAGTTATGGACATATCTTCTGCTCCCTGTATTTGCTTATTTAATCTACATCGCTTTTAAACACAGCAAAGAAATAACTTGATAAAATTAAATCTTTAAAACACTGAAGCGATATCAATTTTTATTTATGATATCGCTTTTTATAATATTCTATATTTGTTTATTCATGTCGCAAGGCTACTATCGGATCCAGTTTTGCCGCTTTATTTGCAGGATAGAGACCAAAGAAAATCCCAATAGAAGTAGAAAATACTACTGCCATAACTAATGCGTCACCACTTACTACTGAATCTATTTTCATTAAATTTCCTCCAACAGATGTAAATATAGCTCCGAATATGGAACCTATAATGCCTCCCAATATAGCAATAGTGACTGCTTCTATTAAAAACTGAAGCATAATATCAGTATATTGTGCTCCCAAAGCCTTTCTGATTCCTATTTCCCTAGTTCTTTCAGTAACAGAAACAAGCATGATATTCATGACGCCAATTCCTCCTACAACAAGTGAAATTGCAGCTATAGCGCCAATAAAAAGTGTAACAAGTCCTAATGTCTGACTGACTGTATCAATCAAATCTTCTGCACTAAAAGTAGAATAGACTTCTTCTCCGATATTAGAGTGTTTTCTTTCAATGCTATTTATAATATATTTAATTTCCAGATTTGGATCTTCTACTGAACTTTTAAATGTTATCTTTAAACTATCCAGTATCCCCTGCATGTTAAACATCGCATCCATTGTCGTATAGGGAAGATAAACCGTAGCAGTAGAAAATCCGCCTAGACTTTCCTTCATCTCATACACACCAACAACAAAATACGACTGACTAGTAGCCCCAGTACTTATTAATATTTTATTTCCTGTTGCTAGACCGCTTCCAAATAATTCAGTTGCCAGATCTGAATCTATTACTATATTTTTCTTATAGCCTATAGAATCAAAGTCATTAAGAAATCTCCCTTCAATCATGTTTAAATTTTCTGAATCAAATGTATTTTCAGTTGCTGCTGTAAAATTTACATTTGTTTCTGAAACATCACTGAGAATCACTCCACCTTTTGAAATAGAAGGTGTTGCATACATCACTGCATCACTAAAATTTTCTTCAATCATATCGATGTCACTATGAATTAATTTATCCGATGGCTTAATTGTCACATCACGATTCAGGTAAACTGTGATGCTGTTCACCCCTAAAGAAGAAAGTTCTGTTTCAATAGTATTTTGTGTAGCATTTCCCAATGAAATTATAGTGACTACTGATGAAATCCCAATAATTAGACCGAGCATTGTTAAAATCGATCTCATTTTATTTGACCATATTGAGTCCAGTGATATATAGAAAGCTTCTAGAAAATTCATCTATTCATCACCTCATCTTTAATTAAATAACCATCACTAAATGACAACATTCTTTTTGTTTTATCAGCCACATCTGTTTCGTGTGTTACAAGTATTATAGTTTTACCTTCTTCATTCAAAGAATCGAAAAGTTTAAGTATTTCACCAGTAGATACACTATCAAGATTACCCGTTGGTTCATCTGCCAAAATAATTGAAGGATTATTGACTATTGCTCTTGCAATGGCTACACGCTGCTTCTGTCCTCCAGATAATTCTGGTGGTTTGTGATTCATTCTATCTTCAAGACCAACTTTTATTAAAGCTTCCTTTGCTCTCTTTTTTCTTTCTTCATTTGGGACCCCTGAATAAATCATGGAAAGTTCAACATTCTTCAGTGCAGACAATTTAGGCAACAAATTGTATGATTGAAAGACAAATCCTATTTTCTTATTTCTTACAGTCGCCAATTCTTTTCCAGTCAATGATTGCGTCGATTGTTGATCTAAGATATATTCTCCACTGCTAGATTGATCCAAACATCCTAGAATATTCATCAAAGTCGATTTTCCGGAACCTGAAGGTCCTATGATAGAAACATATTCACCTTCAATTATAGTGAAGTTGACATCTCTAAGTGCATGTACTGAGATTTCGCCTGTTCCATAAATTTTATTTAAATTTTTGACTGTCAACATTCCTTCACCTCTATTTTTTAATTATCGTTCCGGGTTTTCCTGCACCTGGTACAAACATACCGTCATTTTGCTTCATAGTGGTAAAATCAACTGTTGATATTACTTTTATTATATCCCCTTCCGAAATTTGATCTGAAATGATTTCAATCATCAGGTCACTCTCAACTCCTGTTTCAACAGGAATAACTATTTCTTCCCCATCAACAATTTTAATAATTGAATATCCTTTTGGCGTGTTGATCAGAGCGTCGTATGGGACAACTTTGGCTTCTTTCTTACTATCAATTAAAATCTCTAAATTAGCAGAAAATCCAGGTTTTAATATTGGATCTGGATTGATAATATCAATTACAGTGACTACAGATACTTCTGAACCTGATGAATCAGCACTCGGATAAATTTGTCTAACGATACCCTTTGATTGAATGCCATTATTACCTGATACGGTAATAATAACTTCTTGTCCTTCTTCTATCTGGTTGATTTCATACTCACTTATTTGAGAAATGACTTCAAGTGAATTCAAATCCATGATTTCATAAATATTCTGACCTTGACTGATTGAATCTCCTGATTCAGCATATAAAGCTACAATTGTGCCATGAATCTCTGATTTCATTTCAATATTTTCATAATCATTTTGCAGTTGTGCTAAATTGATTCTTTCAACTTCTAAACTCTTTTCCAATATTTTAACTTCAGTTTCAAGATTATAACCATAATATTTGCTTCTATTGTAATCATAATTATTATATGCATTTCCCATTTCATCTTCTGAAGCATCAAGTTCCCTCAAACTTATACCACCGGTTTCATATAGCAACAAATTTTGATCATAAGCTGCTTTAGCACTTTCATATGCAATTCTAGCGCTTTCCATACTGCTTAAGTAACTTTTATTTCCCTCATCCATAATCTGATTAAGTTGAGATTCAAGATTCAAAACTGTTTTCTCCTGCAACAACAGGCTTACTTTAACATCTGAATCATCAAATACTGCAATTACATCACCTTTATTTATTTCATCTCCAACTTCCACAATAAAATCAACTGATTCTGAACTGAAAGGTGATTTTATGATTTTATCAACTTTAGAAGATACACTACCCGATGTTGAGTATGTTTGAGAAATATCTTTTAGTACTAATGTATATTCTAGTGCAATATCTTCATCTAAAAGAATTGCCTTAGCATTATTGATTTTCTTGACTGCCATATAACCGATAATCAGTAAAATTGCAATTATGGTAATACTAATGATTTTTTTCTTTTTTGAAACTGTTTTCATTATAGTCATTTTTTCACCTTGCCTTCAATTTTTTGTTATTGACATTCATATTAGCATACAATTATGTCATAAATATGTTTAACATTAATTAATAATTCACTCCCCGCTAACTTCAAAAAACAAAAAGCATCAAAAATGATGCTTTTTAGCATTGTTTACTGAACACTCTCTTCTTTGACAACATTTGTCAATAAATTTACTAGCATTTCTTCTTTAGTTTTTTTTGATTTTTTTGCTACTATAGCTAATGCAAAAAAAGTTTTCTCATTAACATTTAATATCAAAGGTTGAAGTTTCCTAGTTGTTTTTTTCATAGCAACTCTTGCTTTTTCTTCAATAGATATTTCGTCTACATAAGCCAGTTCTAGAATATGCTCAATTTTAGGTCCCCATATTGATTCTTTTTCATTCAAGAAATTTTCAATGATCTCATATATATAATCATTTCTATCTAATTCCTTTTCAGAAGCTTTAATCTTTAAATTTCTTTTCAATTCTTTTGAAATATTCAGTTTAATTTTCATAATTTCTCCTAACCATAATTTCTGTATTTGCTTTCATATTATAGCATACCCGTTTAATTTTTGATATGAATTCATATCTTGAAATTTATATCTCATACAATTCTTTATTTATTACCGTCAATTAGAACATCTATTTGCCCCGTTTCAGGATTCATGACAAGGCCATGTACAATTATATTTTTTGGAATTAAAGGATGATTGCGAATCATTTCAACACTTTCAGCAACTGATGTCTCAACACGATCAAAACCGTGCAACCAATGATTCAAATCTATTCCTGTGAATCTGACAGTATCCAAAACTTCTTGTTTTATCCCAGATTCTTTCATTTTTTCTATGACACCATTGGTATTTATATTGCTCATTCCACACCCGTGATGTCCTACAACAAAGACTTCTTCAGCGCCAAGTTCAAATATTGCTACAACAATGCTGCGCATGACACTCCCAAAAGGATGTGTAATTAATGCACCGGCATTTTTTATTATTTTAGCGTCGCCATTCCTGATTCCCATCGCCTTTGGAAGCAACTGAGTCAATCTAGTATCCATACAAGTAAAAATAACCATTTTCTTATCAGGATATTTATCAGTCTGGTATGATATATATTCTTCATTATTGATAAATTCTTCATTTACTTTCATTATTTTTTCAAGTCTATTCATTTTTTTCCCCGATTCCTTTTCAAATTATTATATCAGACTGCTTAAGTCTGTCAATCGTATATATTTGCCTCATACAATCAATTTCATCTTTTGAATTATCATTTGTATACCTTTCTAAAAGATTAATCCTCTCTCAAAATGGTATATGAATAGTAAGACATACTATTATTCATGCGTCGTCAATTTTGCATATGGAGGAATAAAAATGAATGACAAACATATTTTTTATTCAATATCTGACAAAAACAAACATTTACTTCTTCTACTGATTGCAGTAGGCAGCTATATATGGTCTGGTATCCATCCGACTGATCGCACTGTGTGGTTTTTGGACTCTATCCCTGCTATTCTCTTCGTAATTATTTTACTTGCAACTTATAAAAAATTTACATTTAGCACATTTGTGTATTTCATGATTTTAATCCATATACTCATCTTACTGACAGGCGCCAAATACATGTACCAGATGAACCCGCTATTTGATAGATTGATGAATATTTTCGATTTGAGTAGAAATCATTTCGATAGAGTCGGTCATTTTGCACAAGGTTTGATTCCTGCTTTAATGGCTAAAGAATTGCTCTTGAGATTAAAATATTTTAAAAGAAGTAAAATGTTCTATTTTATCGTTTTTTGCATTGTATTGGCAATCAGTGCTTTCTATGAACTACTGGAATTCTCCTTTGCAAAGGTGTTCAATATCCCAGCTAATATTGTTCTTGCTACACAAGGTGACGTTTGGGATACACAATGGGACATGGTTATGGCGCTTTTAGGTGCTATCACATCTCTGGCTATTCTTGCTCCTATCCATGATAAATACATACTAAAAATGAGTAATCAATAAGTTTCAATTCAATCAGCACATTCATTTTATGATATAATGCCATCATGGAGGTATTTATGGATAGAATACATTTTAAACCAGGAACAATGATTTATCCTGTTCCTGCTGTCATGGTAACTTGCGGGGATAATCAAGAAAATTTCAACATAATAACTATAGCTTGGACTGGAACAGTGTCAACGGATCCGCCAATGACTTATGTGTCCATAAGAAAAAGCAGGCATTCTCATGAAATAATAAAAAACAGTCGAGAATTTGTAATTAACTTAACCACTGAAAACACATTGAAAGCAACTGATTTTTCAGGTGTTAAATCTGGACGGGATATCAATAAATTTTCTTCAACAGGTTTAACTCCTATAAAAGGACAAATTGTAAGCGCGCCCCTCATCAAAGAATGCCCAGTCAATATCGAGTGCAAGGTTAAGCAAATCATCGAGCTAGGTTCTCATGACATGTTTTTAGCTGAAGTTGTTGCAGTGAATGTCGACCCTGTTTACATGGATGAGAACAATAAATTTCATCTTGAAAAATCAAAACCGATTGCCTACAGTCATGGCACTTACTATAGTTTAGGAAAAGCTTTAGGCAAATTTGGGTTTTCGGTAATGAAGAAAAAAAGAAAGACATATAAAAAGCAGGCGATTAAATAATCCCTGCCTTTTTTCATTTTAGCTACTACAATTTCATAATCAAAAGCCCAAGTAAAGATACAGAAATTCCTAAAATTGCTTTTACAGAAAATTGTTCCTTAAACATTATCAATCCTATAGGAACAAGAACAGCTGCAATAATGATATTGTTTATAATAGATAATTTACCTACATCCCAACCATTTCTGTAGGCAAGCAATATACCAAATTCCAACCCGACAATCGCAATTCCTAATACATAACTTGCCCAATTGATCGCTTTTAAATCTTCCAAGAGATTGATTCGAGATTGATCAAATGCATATAGCAACAATGACAATACCAATGCTATTGTATATGTAACTACTAAAGATATCAAAGGATTTGCTTTTGAAGTTATTGATTTTTGAATGATATGATAAAAAACACCTGATGTAATAGCTATAATTATAGACGTATAATACAATTAAACATACTCCTTTATTTTCACCTAAAGATTTAATTTATCTTGATTTTGCAAATGGTCTGATGACTTTTACCAAACCTCTTACAATAGGGGTCTCAATTGTAGATTGTACTTTCTTGAATTCTTGTCGTATAGGGATAAATTGAGGACAGTGAGATTCACACAATCCACAATCAAGACAAGTAGTCGTCCATTTAGGCACTTCCTTTGTCAATCCAACTACACCGGCATACATTCCCAAATGTTGCATTTTACTGAACATCTTTGCATTATTGTATGTCTGAAAAGCGTAAGGAATATTGATTCCAGCAGGACAAACACTGCAATACCCACAGCCTGTACAATCAATTTCAAGCAACTTCTGATATTGTTCCTTGACTTGATTTATAATCTCCAACTCTTTTTCAGTCAGATGATCAGGTTCTACTATTCCCGCAATTTTGATATTTTCATCAATGTGTTCTTCAACATTCATCCCTGAAAGAATCATAGTTACATTAGGTAAATTCCATAGCCATCTCAACGCCCACTCGGCAGGTGTATACTTTACGTCTGCAGTATCCCACAATTTCTTGACTTCTTTGGGAATCATTTTGACTAACTGCCCTCCACGCAAAGGTTCCATGATAATTACTGCTATATCTCTTTCTGAAGCATAATTCAACCCTTCAATACCCGCCTGATAATTTTCATCCAAAATATTCAATTGAATTTGGCAAAAATCCCAATCATAATCATCAATTATTTTTTTGAAGTCTTCGACTTTGCCATGAAATGAAAACCCCATATTGAAAATCTTTCCGTCTTTTTTCAATTGATCCATAAAAGAAATGATCCCTAGAGATTTCATGGCTGCCCAACTGTCGCCGTTCAACATGTGTAAAAGATAATAATCAATTATTTCAATCTGAAGTTTTTCACGTTGCTTCTCGAAATACTTCATCATATCTTCATTTTTTTTCACTAAGAAAACCGGTAGTTTTGTTGCTACTTTCACCTTTTCACGGTAACCATCTTTTAATACATATTTACCTAAAAAAGACTCTGATTCTCCTGCATGATAAGGATAGGCTGTATCGATATAGTTCACACCCCTATCAATAGCTCCTCTAATTTGACTAAGAGCCCGATCTTTATCTATTCTTCCCGCCTTAGTAGGTAACCTCATACATCCATAACCAAGCACTGATAATTCATCACCATTTTTTGCCACTTTTCTGTATTTCATCTTCATATCCCTCATCTTCATTTATATTACTTTCGTGCAATCATTTCAATTTCTACATTAGCTCCCAAAGGCAAGGATGCAACACCTATAGTCGTTCTTGCTGGATAAGGCTCTTTGAATTGTTGCGCATAAACTGCGTTCATCGCTTCAAAATCATTCATGTCACTCAAGTACACATTTACTTTTTCAACATGATCAGATGTCAATCTCGCAGATTCAAGAACTTTAAAAAGATTTTCAAAACATTGCTTTGTCTGCTCTGAAATCCCGCCTTCTTTCAGTTTTCCAGTTACGGAATCTAATGGCGTTTGACCCGACAAAAAAATATACTCCCCAGCACCAACTGCATGTGAATAAGGCCCTACTGCTACAGCGCCATCTGCCTGGTATGCTTTTCTTTTCATGGAAATCAACTCACTTTCATATAATGATATATTACAAGTATATCATTTTTGTACTCATGTGAATCTTGAATATGAGCCGATATTAGTGAATATATAGTTAATTGAATTTTTTTTAAAAAAAAGACGTCCAATTAAGGACGCCAATATAATCTCTATTAACCTAAAACTTTCATTTTCTTGCCAGTCACATAGCCGATGTTGTCTTCACGTTCATTTGTTGGCCTGAACATGAATTCATCTATAACAAATTTAACTTCTTCACCATCACGCATTTCCATTGTAGCAGAAGTCGTAAAATCGTATTCTCTTGACATTTTAAGAGAGACAGTTGGACAGACATCTACACAAAATGCACAGAAACAGCATCGACCATAGTCAATTACAGGTCTGTATTCTTTTTTAACATCTTCCTTGCCTTCAGGAAGTTCCATATAGATTGCATTGACAGGGCAAATTCTTTCACAACTGCCACATCCAACACATTTAGCCAGATCATTTGTATGAACTCCTCTAAATCTAGGAGACACACCTTTTTCAGGAAATACTTCAAGTACTTCATCTGGATAGCGCACCGTTACAGGTTTTTTAAATAAACTCTTGATGGCTGTCAATGGAGCACTGATACTTTTATCACCTATTGCCATGTTTTACCTCCTATTTATCAAAGTCCGGCGGACAGATACTGAGTGAACCCATCCATGCAGCAACATCATCAATTTTCATTGTAGGCAAATGTTTCTGTGCCCAAAGGAATCCTGCTGGTAGTGATGGTCCTCTAACCGAAACTCTATAAGGTTTTGTTCCACCGTCAGATACAATATAATAACCGAATTCGCCTTTAGAAGACTCCACTTTTTCATAAGCTTCACCGGCTTGAACTTTTAAATTTCCTAAAAGTCCTAAATTCAGTCTTACATCTCCTTCTGGAATTTTTTTCACAGCTTGACGAATCAAGTTGATTGTCTGTTCATATTCCAATCTGATCTGCAAAGCTCTCGTTAAAGCGTCTCCGCCTTCTTGGGTAATGATTTCAAAATCCAGATATGGATAAGCCGCATATGGAACATCTTTACGCACATCATATGCATTTCCAGATGCTCTTAAATTTGGACCAGAAAGACCTGTCTTTCTTGCATCTTCTTTTGAAACATAGCCTAAACCTTTTAAACGCTTATGCACGATTGGATTTTCAAACAAGATACTATCATAATCAGGCAATCTAGCCTCAAGAGCATCCATTACTTCTAGCAATTTGTCGAAAAAACCTTCAGGAGCATCACTTCTAACACCACCGGGTATATTGTAGATATGATATACTCTTCCACCTGTCAACCATTCGAACATATCCATGATCAAATCACGGTCTGCCGTACTCCAATGAGTTGGTGTATAATGACCCAATGTCCCACCGAAACCTCCTATAGCTAAAAGGTACGCAGTCAGGCGGCTCATTTCCAAAGTAATTGTTCGCAAATATTTTGCTCTTTCAGGAATTTCCACACCCATTATTCTCTCAACTGACATACAGTAAGCAACTTCATTGGGATCTGGATCCATTACACAAATTCTTGGAACCAATGTCAAGTTTTGAACCCAACCTCTTTGCTCCATCAATTTTTCAAAACCACGATGCAACTGACCTGCATTTGGACGAACACTATTGATTTCAGTTCCCACCATATCAAGAACATAACCAAAGTTTCCATGCATTCCTGGATGATTTGGTCCAAAAAACAAGTCATACGTTGTGTCTTTATCTTCTTTTGCAATCTTAGTCAAACTATAAGAATTAAAATTCATTACTTTCCACCTCCGTGTCTCTTTGATCCAAAGAGTTTTTCTGAAAATTCCTCAGTATTGAAGTCTTTTCTAAGTGGTGGTAAATCATTCCAGTTCTCAAGGAACAAGTGCGAAAGGTCCTTATTGCCTTCAAAATAAATACCATAGAATTCATGTACTTCTTGCTCATAAAATTGAGCTTGTTCCCAAAGCGTGACAACAGTCAATATAACTGGTTTCTCTCTAGGTATTCTCACCTTGAAAACAATGTGAATCTTATGTTCATAAGAATAAACTTGATATACCACTTCAAATTCATTTTCTGCTATATAATCCACGCCATTGATATTTGCTAAATGCTCGAATCCTATTGTCTGAAGATAGTGAAGGTGATTGACAAAGTTGTCTTTTGAAGCAAAAACCTTGATCTGCTGCTCACTTATTTTTTCACCGTTCAAACCTCTTGAGGCGAGATCTTGTAAAAGTGTTTCTACTGTAATTCTATTCATTACGCCTCTCCTCCTTCAGTTTCTTCATGAACATATCGAAGTGCTGCACTTTCTAGTACAGGACCTCTTTCCATAAATAATCTATCTTGATTTGCTTTATAGTAAGCATAATTTTCTTTGTATTTTCTGAAAGCTTTTGCTTCGCCAGCCTGGATCATATCCATCAGCTTCAACATGCTGTCTAAAATTGCTTCTGGTCGTGGCATGCATCCAGCAATTGTAATATCCACCGGAATGTATTCTCCTAAATTATTGATAACATTATAAGAATCCCAGTACATGCCTCCGTTAACTGTACATGATCCAAATGCCAATACCCATTTAGGCTCAGGCATTTGCTCATAAGTTCTTATGATTCTTTTCATCGTTCTCACTGATGAATACCCTGTAATCAAAAGAATATCTGCTTGTCTCGGCGTTGCCATAGGACCTATTCCAAATCTTTCCATGTCCCATCTAGAAGTCATGACTGGTGGCAATTCCATAGCACCACAGCCTGTACAATAATGAAGCATCCAAAGCGAACGCTTTCTAAAATAATTTATGACTTTATCCCATAATTTATCTTGATTGTCTTGTTGTTCTAAACTATTTATATTAAACATTTTTCCTCCTTAAATTGCCAATAATATCAATTGGATTACAGCAAGACCCATTGGGAAAATCCAAAGAAACTTGACTGCTTGCTCAATTTTATATCGCGGGAAAATATTATCAAAAATGACAGCAATTAAAAATACTTCAAGCTGTTTGATAACAAAGGTGATAACGCTTGTTCCACCACCAAAGAAAAAGTTGACAATCAATGCTGTTTCAACAAAGACACCGACTGCTTTAGTTAAAAATCCAAGACCTAAATATCTTCCTGAAAGTTCTACCATAGGGCCTGATGCAATCTCTGCCGGTGCAATCATAGCATCGAAGGGTTTTTCGCCCATCATGGCTTGAAGCGCCATTTCAGCAGCTATAAAACCAATAGGCATCTGCCAGATGTTCCAGTTCCATATTGATCCTGCCTGCGCAAGATTAATAACCATGACTGATGAAGATTGATTGTAAATAATCAATCCCAACATGACTGTAAAGAATGGCACTTCATATCCAAGCATCATTGTCAGTGCTCGAGAAACACCAATATTTGCATATGGATTTCCACTTGCTGAAACAGCCATGGCCATTCCAAGATGACCTATCGCCATCAAGTACATGATTACGATGATATTTGTATTCGATTCAAAAGCAATATGACCTGCAATAGGTATGTAAAGCATAGTACCTATCAACCCTGTAAGCGCCATAACCATGCCAAGATCCATTACAAAATTATGCGTGATTGACTCTCTGCTCATCAACTTAATGACATCGATGATTGATTGATAAAACGGCGGACCGTATCTCAGATGGACACGTGCAGCAACCTTACGACCTATTCCTAAGAATATCAATCCAACTAGTATAGCGAATAGTGAGTAGAGTATAATGTTAAATACTGTCATCATATAATCCACCCCCCAATAATTAATATTGCAACTCCGATATATAACATAAGTATTGCACCTTCACTTTTTGTGTACAACACACTTAAACCATTGCTGATTCTTTCAACAATTTTTCCAAATGCAGCCATCCACCGGTCAAAGGAAATCAAATCCATCATAGGATTGAACATTTCTTTGAAAGGTTGATAAAAACCATAAGAAAAGTTGAATCTTTCTGGCGTAGTTCCCCAGTCAGAAGGCAATTCACCCGCTGTATAGTTGTCATCCTGTGTAACTTTGACTGACTTCGCAGAAAACAGATAAAATACTAACGCAATAGCTGCACCAGCCATAAAAATGTAGAAAATATTAGTGACATTCAAATCTGAATTTGAGAAAGCACTGTGTACAGTTGTCCATGATGCTTCTTGAACATCATATCCCATACCTATCAAAACAGCGTTAACAGGTTTCATAATAATTCCTGGTAAAACACCTATCGCCAACATCAATAGCATGATGATTGTCATCGGTATCGCCATAAGAAGCGGTGCTTCTTTTATATGCTTATACTTGTCAGGTAGCTGTCCTAAAAATACGGAAGCCAAAACTCTAAACAAATACATGAATGCACCAGTTGAAGCAAATATCATAGCTATTACAACAAACAACATATTTTGTGACATGAGTGCTTGGATAATCAACCATTTTGATGCAAAGCCATTTAGTGGTGGAATTCCTGCTGCAGAAATGATTCCCAACAGATAGACCATGAAAGTCAAAGGCATTCTGTATGCCAATCCACCTAATTTATGCATTTCTCTCTCACCAGTTCTATAAATGACTGCTGCAAGAGAAAGGAAAATAGCTGATTTAATGACCATGTGATTGATAGAATGGAACAGTGCACCTTGTATTCCTATAATACTTAATGTAGAAAGTCCCATTACAATGTAACCGATATTGGCAACAGATGAATAGGCAAACAATTTCTTCATATCTGTTTCAAATATGGCTAGAATTGTTCCAAGAACTGAAGTAATCGCACCTAGCACTGCTAAAATATAAGCAGGTTCATTTATTTGACCTAATGCCGGAATATCTGCATTTTGCAATATTGGCAATATAAATAACACAATTCCATAAATACCATATTTACTCATTACTGTAGATAAAAATGGTGTGAAATCATCAGGTGATTCCGCATAAGCCTTTGATGGCCACATGTAAAACGGAAATACAGCTGACTTGATGAAAAATGTAACTGCAAAAAGTCCAATATACAATATTGCTTTATTGTAATCTGTAGCGAACAAATTGATCAAGCTATCAATAGATGCGTTGATGTCAAAAGTCTGGCTCAATCTTGCAACTGAAATTATGCCTAACAAAAGTGTAGACGTTCCCACTAATGAAAGTGACAAATAAAACTTTGCCGCTTTTGCAGGAATTTCTTTACCATGCGCAATCATGAAATATGATGACATACTCATCATCTCCCACATGCCAAAGAACATCAACCAATCTTGTGCAAAGAAAATACCTATATTGGCAAATATCAAGATCAGCCAAATTGGTGCTGTTTTGCTGTCATGTTTATCGTCATTGAATGCAATTGAAAACATGGCAATCAACATTGTTGTCACTGATGCAAAGAAGGCAAAAAACCAACCCAATGGATTATTTGCTAAACTAAGTACTAAATTAGAATCAAATATTTTATAACCTAATTCTATAGACCAAGTTAAATCCCATGCACCGTACATTGTAAACAAAGTATAACTTAAATATCCTGATACAGCTAAAAATAGCGTCCATACTACTTTATGTTGCTTTAAAATTATGGTAGTAAGAAATGCTGTAATCAAAGGAATCAATATCATCATTAACATCTTATCCACCATATCACCTCCTTGGGAAAACTATGTCGATATAATTAGAAGTAGAATTCAATATTTCATCTGTTGCACTGTTAATATTACTTTCAATTAAACCAGGTTTAACTCCGATTGCAATAATTGCCAATGCAAGTATCGCAGCAATCACTATCGAGTGTACTCTTGCTTTTGAAAGATATTCTCTATCACTATCTTTTTCAAGAAATAAAGTATGTGCAATTTTCAAGAAATATATTCCCTCTATAATTGCAGTAATCAGTACAATTACAATTCCAACAACCATAAATGCACTGCCATTGATTGCCCCTTGAATAAGTCCAAGCTTACCCCAGAAACCTGCAAAGAATGGTACTCCCATTAAGCTGAGAGATCCGATTACAAATGCAAGCCCGGCAACAGGATGTTTTCTTCCGATTCCCTTCATATCTTCCCAGTTTCCACTGCCAGACATGGCAATAAATTCTCCTGTCAATACAAATAAAATCGTCTTTGCAACAAAATTTGCAACTACCAAATAAAACGCCCCTACAATTGCCTGCTCATTTCCAATCATAAATCCAAATATGATAAGTCCCATTTGTCCCATTGATGAAAACGCAAGAACTTTTTTAATCTTTTTCTCATTGAATGCAGCAATTTCACTGACCAATATCGTCAAAAGCGCAATCACTATTACTGAATTTGCAATGTTGACATTGACCAACAGGCCAGAGCCATCAACTGTAAACATTGTCAATAAAATTCTAGTTATTGTATATGCCCCAGCTGTTCCCAGCATACCATGTAACATGACATTGACACTGGCCGTTCCACCAAGATATGCTTTTGGAACCCACATATTGAAAGGAAATAATTCCAATTCAACAAAGATGCCTGTCAACATAAGAATAATGATAAGTTCTAATGTCAAAGGATCAAGTAAAGATATTTTTGAAGCAATATCCGCAATATTGAGTGTCCCCAATGTTTTATATACTATTCCAATTCCAATCAATAAAAACGCTGCTGCTGTTGATGCCAATATCAAATACTTGATAGCTGCACCTGTGCTTTTTCTATCTTTGGGATAAGCAATCAAAGCTGTAATTCCAAAGGCTGTCAATTCACTGAAAATATAGAAGTTGAAAATATCTCCAGTTAAAACAATTCCATTTGAAGCAGCAAGCAATACTAGGTAAGTAGAATAAAACTGATAGCTTTTTTCACCTCTAATAATAAAAAGTGAAATAATCGCTGCTAAATTTATCAATATGATAAACCCTACAGAAAGTGGCGTCAGCACGAAATTGATGCCGTATGGCGGTTGCCATCCGCCTATTTCAACTGAAACAGGGAGTTTTCCACTTAAATAGATTATTATTGAAAAAATTTCCATAAACAGAGTAATCACTATCGCCATCAATCTATTTGCTTTTTTAGCGAATAATGCAATAAACGCTCCCATCAGAGGTATTATTATCAAAAATAATGAACTATTCATTCAACATTACCTCCTCTTCATCACTGGCATCAATAGATAGTGTACCATGTGTTTTATAATATCTAATCGTTAAACCAAGTGCGAAAGCCGTCGTACCTAATCCAATAACGATTGAAGTCAATACAAGTGCCTGTGGTACAGGGTCTACCATATTTACTATGTTTTTAAGACTTTCTGATGAAGTTAAAATAGGAACTTCACCATTTTCAACATATCCAAATGCTACTAATAGCAAGTTGATTCCGGTTTCAATAATATTTAAACTCAATAATATTTTTACAATGTTTTTTCTTGTCAAAACACCATATAAACCTATAAAGATAAGGGAAGTCGATGATAACAGAAAAATATTAAGCATGGTCATGTTCTTCGCCTCCTTTGTAGAATTCAAGATACACACCTGAAAGTTCAGCAGATACTTTAAATGCCACTAAAGTATATAGAATAGGAATTAATCCTGCTGAAAATACATCCCCAATATTTCCTCCTTCAAGGAAATTGATGAAGAATGATCCTTTCAAAATAAAACCAAGTGTTGCTAACGAAAATATTGAAATACCTGCAACTGCCTCTACTATTTTTAATGTATGATGTGAAACAGTCTGCTTGCCGGCTAAAATACCAACTAATATTGCAGTACTGATTATTGCTCCGGCTGGGAAACCTCCACCTGGTGAGAGATGTCCATTTATGAACATATAGCCGCCCACCAATAACATGAAAGTCATCAAAATAGGCAACCAATTGAAAAGAAGCTGTGTTGACTCTTTTATTTTTCTTCTCTCATCTGGCAAAACTAAACCAAATCCCATAACTGTAACAAATAGTACAATTACTTCAAGAGATGTATCAAACAATCTATAATCAGCTAAAACGGCTGTAACAATATTTGCTGCACTGTCTTCAGCTTTTCCGCCCCATTCATATTGACTGTTTTCGTCTAAAACATTTTTATTTAAATATCTGTCTGCAACTCTGTTTTCAACAACATTGTCATCCATAAGATTAATTCCAACGTCACTGCTAGTTGCCACAGCATAGATAAAATATGCCAGCAATGCAAGAAATACAATTGCCAAGATGTTCATTAATAGCGTTTTATCATTTTTCATCTTACTGTCCTCCAATATTGATTTTTACTCAGAAATCCTCTTATATGACAAAATAAAGATTGCAGAAGTTATACCAGCACCAATTGATGCTTCAGTAATAGCGACATCCGGCGCGTGCATAAATATGAATAACACTGATGCAACCAAGGATACTATGGCAAATACAATAATAGCCTTTAAAATATTAGGAGTTATCAATACCCATACAGCTGCGACAATCATTAAAATTGACAACACGCTAGCTAATAATATCATCATTGTTTTGCCCTCCATCCTCTTCTACTACTACATTGAATCGATCTGCAAATGCATTTTCTGAAAGAATAAATTTTTCCTTATTACGCAACAAAGCTGCTCTTGTAATCTTATGTGAAGAAATAGGAGCAGTTGCTAAAAAGAATAATGCAATAATTATCAATTTGAATCCCCAAGCGGGATGAAAAAATATCAAACCGATAAGAAATGATACAATTCCCAATGTTGATGCTTTAGTGCCAGCTTGTGACTGATTTAATACATCTGGCATTCTGTAAATTCCTAGTCCACCAAGAAAAAGGAATGCAGCGCCGATCAATAAAAAAACATATCCGATAATCGTCATTTTATAATCCTCCTTCCAAGTATCTAGCCATTGCGATTACAGAAGTAAACGATAAAATAGCATAAACCAATGCAACATCCAATAATAATGCATTATTTGTAAGATGCGCATATAATAAAAAAACGACTGACGTAATCGTAGTCAATGTATCTACTGCCACTACTCTATTTTCCAACTCTTTGCCTTTGATTAATCGAATAAATCCAAGCAAAATTCCAGCAATTATTAATCCAACTATCAAATACATCATCTGTCAAGCGCTCCTTTCAAATCTTTTTCGAATAGTTCTGAAATGCCTTGTACATTTGTTAAAGCATTTCCATCCACTACGTGAATATAAAGATCATTGTCAATCATATCAATCGTCAATGTTCCCGGTGTCAATGTTATCGAATTTGCTAAAAGTGCTCTTCCAATTTTAGAATCGATTGTCGTATGTACCTTTACTATCTTCGGTGATATAGGAAGACTAGGCGTAAGTACTATTTTTGCCATCGCTAAATTTGCCTTGATCAATTCCCAAGTAAAAATAAAAATAAATTTGATGCCATGTCCGATTCCAGAAATTTTGAAATTTCTTTTGTCTTTCATTCTCATCGAAACCAATAATGAAATACTGAAACTCAAAATAATTCCTATAATCATTTCTTGACTCGACTGTGGAAATATCAAGCCTGTCCAAATAATAAACAAAGAAATAAAAAGTAATATAAAATTTACCACAACTATTACACCTCCATAAAAAGCTATTTAATAAAATGCATCAAATGCATAGTGCCACGATGTCTTTATAAAAACGAAAAAATTAATGCCCCCTTTTTATTTATACAAATGTATATTTTTGAATAAACCATATGCAATATTCGTATATTGTATACATTTATTAATTTGCCCCTTCTATTTTACTTTCATATACATCATATGTAAATATCAAATACTAAAAAATTAGATATTGTACAAAAAACTTAGATGTTTTTTTAAAGTTCTTTATTAAAAAAATAAATTTTTAATATATAATTCATTGATATTCACTTTGTTTTAAATTTAATTAAGTTGTTATTATATTATCATTAATATAATTAATTAACATTGTTTAAATATTAACAAAAAAATATAATGTTTTTTCATAAGAAATCCATCATATTCATTATTTATGTGAGCTTTATCATTAAATAATACACTATAAATCCATAAGTATAAACGGATAACTACTATCATTTATTAGTATTCACTCTGAATATCAATCTTATTTATTCATAAAATATTATTTAATAAAAATTTCAGGTTCCAATCGTTCAACAGAACATTTAGCTTCTAACATATTTATGATTCCATTAAATCTTTCATCAAAAAACTTTGCATCTTCAGGGCAATTTCTCACACATCTAAAACAATGGATGCATACAGTTTCATCAACTTTTTTTGCATCATTCGTATCAATTGCACCAACTGGGCACATTTCTGAACATAAGCCGCATTGGGTACACGCATTATTTGTAGATGGCCCTAACGGTGCAGAAGGCTTTCTTTCTCGATACGGCCTATTTCCTTTGACTTCCACAGACCCCTCAAACTCAAAATTTTTCTGAATTTCTCTTGCAAACATTTTTATCTTTTCAATATCATTTACATCAGGTCTTCCTTGTCCAACTTTTCCTGTGCATGAATGTTCTCCAATAAAAGCAGCTGCACCAATTACAACGCAATTTTTCTCTTCGAAAATATCTTTCATCTCAAGCAATGCATCTTCATAAGCACGATTTCCATAAATGGCAACGACAATAACCTTTTGATCATAAACTTCTACTTTCTTTAATAATTTTTCGAAAATTTCAGGTATCCTTCCAGAATAGACTGGCGCGCCTATAATCAATATAGACTCATCATCTATATGCATCTCTTCATTGCGATTCTCTGGCAAAGTCATGTCATACGCCTTTCCATCATAAAAAATTTCATTTTTTATCGTTTCAATGACTTTTTTAGTTGTACCTGTTGGACTGAAGTAAATTGATGTAAAATTCATATAATCACCTTTTTCTATTTTTTTTAATACTTCTTTACTCTATTCCAACTCTTTATTGATATACCTTTGGTAAAAAGCATTATAATATTTCAATTCTCTTTTAAGCAATTCTGGTGTATTCAATTGATATGGACAATTGCTTGTGCAATGACCACATGCAATACAATTCTCAATTCTCTCCATCTTCTCTTTAAATTCATCTGCCATGAAATTTTGATAAGGCGCACGGTTCAACAACAATGATATCCTTGCTGCTGTCGGTATTTCAATTTTCGCTGGACAAGGTAAGCAGTACCCGCACCCGCGACAAAAATCACCTGCAAGGTCATTTCTATCTTTTTCTATAATTTGCGCTAAATAATCATTTAATTCGGGAGGGGTTTTGGACAGATTAATGAATTCATCCAATTCTTTTTCATATTGCATCCCCCAAATAGGAACAACATTTTCATACTGTCTCAAAAAGGCAAACGCTGCAGTTGCATTTGTGATAAGCCCTCCTGAAAGTGCTTTCATGGCGATCAAGCCTACATTGTTTTCTTTACATACATCAATCAATTTCAAATCATCTTCTGAAGAAAGATAACTAAGTGGAAATTGTACAGTATCATACAAGCCTGATTTTGCCGCTTCCAAGGCATTCTTTAAACTGTGGTTTGTGATGCCAATATATTTTGCAAGTCCCAATCTTTTTGCTTCAACCAATCCTTGATAAATGCCGTTTTCATCATTTGGATCAGGTAATATCTTAGGATTATGCAATTGGAGAATATCAACATAATCACATTTTAGATTTTCAAGGCTTTGTCGCAAATGTTCCAATAAAGAAAGTTTGTCTTTTGCGTGACTTTTTGTTGCGATAACGATTTCGCTTCTGACATCTGATAAGGCAATGCCAATTTTCTCTTCACTATCTGAATACATCCTTGCGGTATCAAAAAAATTGATACCACTTTCAAATGCTTTCCTCAAAATTCTTGTTGATTCTTCAAAAGTAACTCTTTGAATAGGCAAAGCTCCAAAAGCGGTTCTTGAAACTTCCAAATCTGTTCTTCCAAGTATAATCTTATCCATTTTTCCTCCTTGAATCATTAATCTTTTAATATGATTTTATCATATTTTTATATTATATATTTATTATTAATTTTACCAATTATCGCCGAAAACCCACTCTCCTCATCCATGGAAATGTGAGGTGACTTTCTTGAAACTACACCAATATATGGCATGATTATAGAGGAATGAACATTCGCGAGCTAAACTCTATGAGAACTGTAACAATCAGACCATTTGCCTGCAGTTGAAAAGAAAAAAAATTGATTGACATTCTCAAAATCTACATCAAAATAGTTAATCAAATTGTTACTAAAGAATCCAGAAATTTATAAGATTTCAATACTTATTATTGCGGAAAAAACACCTTTAATTCTAATCTGAATTTTAGGTGTTTTTTAAAGATGTAAATGCATTAGGCAAATGATTTATAATATCTTTTGCTGTCATGCTGTTGAAGCCTTTTTCTTCCGCTGCCAAATCACCTGCTTTTCCATGCAGATAAACCCCTAATATAGCTGAATCCAACGGACTTGCTCCTTGAGCAATAAAACCACTTATAATACCTGTCAGTACATCACCAGTACCTCCAGTTGCCATTCCCGGATTGCCTGACGTATTGATATAGATTCTTCCATCAGGACTTGCCACTATGGTGTTTGCTCCTTTAAGTACAATGACTGCACCCCACTCTTTCGCATATGTTAAAGCATATTTCAATCTATTGCCTTGAATCTCTTGAATGGAAAACTTTGTCAGCCGCGCCATCTCACCTGGATGTGGTGTCAACACTGAAACAGAATTTAAATTCATCAAAAAATCTGGTTTTTCTTCCAATATTTCCGCCAATACATTCAAACCATCAGCATCAATAACACACGGAATTTGAATCATTGGAAGCATATTGTTCAATAAATGCCTGATTGATACAGAGGTTGATATTCCAGGGCCAACTGCCAATACAGATGCTTTTTTCATGAATTTCACTATTGATTCCATCGCATCAAAACTGATGCATCCATCTTCTGTTTCAGCTAGAGGTAGCGTCATTGCTTCGGTCAGTTTTATTTCCATAATTTGATTCAATGATTTCGGAATTCCAGCAGTAACAAGTCCCGCTCCAGAATGTAGGGCCCCTTCACATGTCAAGGTAATTGCACCTGTCATCCCTATTGATCCTCCTAGTGCAAATACATGCCCATAATTTCCCTTATGGCTTGATTTTTTTCTCTCCAAAAATAGAAATTCATATGATTCACCAGTAATAAGATGTGTGTTCAATTTTATTAGCGATACTGCTTTTTCCGGGATGCTGATATCTACTATTTCAATATTCCCACAATATGAGGTACCTGATTCCAAATAAAGTCCTATTTTGGGAAGACCAAAAGTCAAAGTATAATCTGCTTTTACACAAGGTCCATTTACTTTTCCAGTATCAGATTCTAGACCTGAAGGCAAATCCGCGCTGATAATCTTACCTTTATATTGATCCAAGAGCATCACTAATTTTTGCTCAAATCCTGTAATCATTCCTTTAAATCCTGTGCCATAAATCGCATCAATGACAACACTGCTATCAAGCAATTCTATTTTCACTTGTTCAATAACTCTATCTGATAACGCATTTAATATTTTGATATCCATTTTCTTTAAGATTTCAAAATTAATATTTGCATCACCTCTCAACCGTTCAGGTTCAGTTAAAAGTATGACTTTAACTTCTGCCCCTTTATTTTTTAAATGCCTTGCTGCAACAAAGCCATCCCCGCCATTATTTCCCTTTCCTGAAAAGATTAAAATTTTGTTGTTGCAACTGCTGCCTTTCATAATTTCAAGGCATTTATCAGCAAGACTTTTTCCGGCAAGTTCCATTAAAACTATCCCGGAAATCCCATAATTTTCCATTACTTTTTTCTCTATTTTTCTCATCTCTGCAGCAGTTACAATTTTCATTCTATCATCCTCTATTCATTTAAATACAATTAGATAAAATCTATTCCTCCATCAAATATTATTGATTTTATTGAATAAACTTTCATAATCATCAACAGTCATCTTCTTAGGGTTGCTTTTATTCGAACTATTCTTCTCCGACAATTCTGACAGCAACCTGAAATCCTTAGGATCGATGCCAAGGGATTTGAAATCCGGTAAAGCAATATCCTTTGATATTTTTTCTATCAGTTCAATCCCCCTATATGCAGCAGTTTCATCATCTTTTACATCTACTCCCATCGCTCTTGCAATACGACTGTATTTGTACAAAACATAAGGCAAATTTTCTTTCATCACATGAGGAAGTATAATGGAGTTGCACATTCCATGAGGTTTGTCGTAGATGCTGCCAAGCGCTTCAGCCATACAATGCACTGAAGCAACATCTGCATGGCTAAACGAAAGTCCACCCAACAGACTTCCTATCATCATACCTTCTCTCGCTTCTTCATCAGCTCCATTCCCTACTGCACGAACAATGTATTTTGAGATATATTCTATAGCATAGAGTCCCATTGCTTCAGCAATAGGCTCAGTACAATTGGCCGTATATCCTTCTATGGCATGCGTCAGTGCGTCAATACCCGTGGATGCAGTTATCATCGGTGGCAATGAATAAGTTAATTCAGGGTCTATCAAAGCAACTCTAGCGGCAATTGAAGGACTTTTTATCGTGAATTTAAAATTTTCTTTTGTATCTGTTATAACAGATGAAAATGTAATTTCACTTCCTGTTCCCGAAGTCGTTGGAATTGCGATTAATGGAAGGCAGTTTTCTGAAATCACTTTTTTTTCATAATCTCTAATATTACCGCCTTGTCTAGCAAGAACTGCAATGCCTTTAGCCGCATCAATCGCACTTCCACCGCCAACTGCCACTAAAGCATCCACTTTTTCTTCAATTGCCAAGTCAGCACCTTCATGGATATTGTAATCTTTTGGATTGGCTTCTATCTTGCTAAAAACGACTACTATTTTATCTTCTTTTACAAATTTCAAGACATTTTTCAAAATATTTGCCTTTATAATGCCTTCATCACATATGAGCATTATTTTTTTTGCTGATATTTTATTAAGTTCTTCATCTAATTCTTTAATTATACCTTTTCCAAATCTAATTTTTGATGGCAAAATAAAATCAAACATATTAACCCCTCTTTTTATATTATTTTTTTTATGATTGTTTCTGAAGTCGCATTTTCTCTAATTCCTTTGACAACAATAGGTGCTTTAGCAATATCTCCGAGCAAAATAGCACCAACCAGTCTATTGTTTTCAAAAAACAACTTTTTATATTCATCATTTTTCTTAAATTCAACGTTATTATATTGATCTCCAAATTTGCCCACAGAAAATACTTTGGTATCCATTCCTTGAAATGTTACAGCTGGTATGACTTGTTCATATGAAATATTGTCACCTACTGCATTTGCTCCCGCAACATCCCCTTGTGCCAAAGTTTCAGGCCATATTGAGTAATTGATTCCATTGTATTCAGCAACATCCCCTGCAGCATAGATATTTTTTTCAGAAGTCATCATAAATTGATCTACTACTGCACCTTTATCAATTTTTACATCTGTGTTATTGAATATTGAAATATTCGGTCTTACACCCGCTGACACAATTACAAAATCTGTTGCAATTTCTTTTCCTTTTTTTGTCTTCACAATCAAATTATTTTCGGTCTCAATTATTTCATCAACACTATCACTCAATACCAATGAGATGTGATTCTTTTCTATATTGGTTTGCAGATATTTTGATCCATGTTCATCCAATTGCCTCGGCAAAATGCGGTCGAAGAATTCTATGACAGACACTTCCAATCCAGATAACTTGAGATGCCAAGCTGCTTCAAGTCCTAAAACACCGCCACCTACCACAACAACTTTTTTTGATTTTTCTCCTAATCTCAAAATATCTCTTGTGTCCTCAATAGTCCTGAGTGTCATGACATTTTTTAAATCATGACCTGGAAATGGAGGGATATATGAATATGCACCTGTGGCAACGATCAATTTGTCATATATGTAAACTCCTTTTTTTGTTTCTACTTTTTTCTCCTTTGTCCATAAAGCAATGACTTCTTCACCTAATTTCAATATGATATTATTATCTTCATACCATTGAATCGGTTTAATCTGAAATTCCTTTTGTGAGACTTCCCTAGATAAACTTTTTGATACCAGAGGACGGAAATAACCTATCTCTGTGTCTTTTGACACAACAGTAATCAAACATTTTTTATTTCGTTTTCTAATGCTTTGAATGGCTGCCAAACTGGCAGCTTGATTTCCTATAACTATAATATGTTCTTCTTTATCTGATGAATACAACAATTTCTTCATTTCAACTTTTTTATCACTGTCATTATTTTTTTCTTCCATCTATTATTCCTCCAGACGATTTTTTTCCCCAATTACTCTTTGAATTGCTTTCTTATTCAGATTTCTCTAATAAAAATCTAAAAATCCACCAAAATCATTGATAATTTTTATATTTTTACCCTATTTAACTACATTGAATTATCAATTCAATGAATTCTTGAATTACTCATGACTGAAGTCACGAGATTCTTAGGAACAGAGCTTACTTGATATCGAAGTATTTTAATCGATGTCAGCGGTTTCT
>JAFGAC010000084.1 GCA_016933835.1 Clostridiales bacterium | reverse complement strand
TCAAATTTTCATTGATTGATTTGAATGTCAATTCCAAAATCATTGTATCAGGATCGCCTTTAGTTGTCTCACCGTGAATCTTCAAATCGCCTTTTGAAAGCTTCTCAAGATTATTAAGCAGATTTGCTGTCTCATGTTCTTGATACTTCGCTTGTTTTTCAACTTTTCTCTGAGCATTCTTGATATCTGTCTGATCCATGATAATTTCAAAAGCACCTATGGAATTTCCATCTTCATCTTTAATCGGAACTCCTGCATACTGAATATCCATTGGCTTACCATCAATTCTAGAAATTGTTTCTTCTTGAACAATATTTTGTTCTTTCATCGCTCTATTGCATGCACATTTATCTGTCTTGCAATGTTCTGTATTGAAACTGTCGTAGCACTTCGTGCCGCTCAATTGCTTTGTATTCTTTCCTAACAATTCTTCGCCCATTTTATTGACAAACTGCATATTGAAATCATTGTCAAAAGATGAAACCACAATAGGCAATGAATCAAAAATATTGACGAACACATCAACAACTTCATTGATCTGATTTGCGATATTCTTCCAAGTTCCTTCAAGATGGTCTACATCTTTTTTAAATCTGAGTTTGAATTCTCTCGAATGCTTGATGATTTCACCGACTGTAGTATTCATATCTTTGATGTTGTCAATCATTTTTGAAATACTCTTGTTGAGAACATCCTCGTCAGATCGAATATTGACTTCTACATCAATGTTTCCTTTAGCAATACTTTCGACGATTTTTGATTGATTTTCCATTTCTAAAATCATTTCAGAAAAAGCACTGGATAAATCTCCAATTTCATCTTTTCTTTTCAATTGTTCTTCAGCAATATTGACTTCTAAATCACCTTTAGATAATTGTCTTGCAAAACCTGTAATTTTTTTCAGTGGCACAGTCAACAATTTTGTCAAAACAAGCAGCAACAAACCACTTATTAAAAGAGATGCAACAAATGCCATACTGCCTATTGTTGTTTTCATGCTGCTCAGTCTTGCCAATACTGCACTTCTATCAACTATAATCTTGATATATCCTTTTACTTCATTGTTGAAATCTTTAAACGGAAGCAAGAGCACCGCTGTTTTACCACTATTGATATCTGTGTAAATTGGTTCTCCAGTCAAAATTTCTTCAGAATAATCTTTTTCAAGCACCCAAGTATCTTCTTCTACAGTACCTGCAATAAAATCTTCACTGTCAAGTTTATAGATAAAATAATCATTTCCATATTTATCTTTCAATGAATCGACAAAAGATTTTCCAAAATCTTTACCATATTCTACAGTTCCAATATGCTCACCCTCATATGATATCGGTGCAACAACCCTAAGGCCATAGCCCGCTGCTCCTTCTTCAATTCCTGTTACCAATTTTTTCTCATCATTAGCTACATTTACAGTAAATCTGAAGTCTTTTAAGCTGTCTCCATACTTATCAATGTTATGTAACCTCAAAAATGAAGTTGAATCCGGTAGATGAAACTGAAACTGTGCAACATTTTCTTTTATCAATTCATATGAATCTTTAAACATTGCAATTAAAGCTTCACGATCTTGCTCATAAAACGCTTTAGCAACATCTGGGTTTTTAGAAATTGACAATACTGCAATTTCAGTATCCTCTAAATCCTTTTCAATTGTCGCATAAATGGAATTGCTCAATACGTTGTATCGTTTTGCTTCAGAATCAGTCAACATATCTTCAACAAAATAGTTGATAATCATATACATAATTCCGAATGAAGCTAATAAAACTACTGCAATTATAGCTGATAATTTTTTCCCTAGTGACATGGCGTGTCCCTCTTAATAATATTGATGATAATATTCCTATCGGATATCGAGTAATATTATTTATATTATACGGTTTATATAATTGCATTGCAAACAAAAAATAAAAACCAAACTTAAATAAAAGTAGGATTTTTAAGTAATAATTAACATATCTTGGATATTACACCCATTGATCCATTTCACCTTTTCTGATTACTTTATATTCTCCAGTCTCTGTATTCAAATCATAGATGCTGAAATTTGTTTTGATATCAAATCCTTCATAATGAGTCGCTAAATTCAATGACGCAGATCCCTCTTTGTCACTGACAATCCTGTGGAAAACGCCCTTTGGCCAAACAAGTACCACTCCACCTTTAAAAATAATTTCTCCGTTATGTTCGACATAATCTGGCGCAACTACAAATCGTTCTATTTTACCATGTTTAGGTGTGTATATTTCGACGAATCGCTTTCCATGCAATACAAATAAATTGTCATCTTGATGGGTATGCATATACCAAGGTCTTTCCACTTCACCCACTGGACCTGGGGATATTGCACCACTTTTATGAATCACTCTGTCAATTGCGTCAATTTTTGGCACCATTGATTTAACTAATACATCAAAATCAACACCGGGTGTTCTTCTGAATTCCTTCAATTTAATGACACTGTATAGATCTTTAACTCCCGCAATAATATATTCCATAACTTTTAGCCTCCTTATCGATTCACTTATTTATATCCTTTAATTAGCTGATATAAACAAAGATCCATTTACTTATTGAGATTCGTGCAATATATTGTATAATAAAATGACGTTACAGAAAAAGGAGTCTTTCACATGACTGATAATAAAAATTATAAAATCACTTATGCCGCTTTCATATGGCATGCTTTCTTTTTAGCCCTAACCATGTCGATGCTTGATCTGAATACAGTTTTTCCATCACTTGTATCAGAACTTACAGATTCAAAAATATTGTTTGGATTTCTATATTCAATTATGTTAGGAGTCCCACTTATTTTCAATTTGATTTTCAGCCACTATCTTAAAACATATCCTTTGAAAAGAAAATTTTTATTGCTTGGCATATACTTAAGATCTTTTTCCTTTTTAGGAATGGCTGTGTTTACGTATTTCTTTGGATTGAAGAATCCTACGCTCGCCATTGGAAGTTTCTTCTTCTGGGTCTTCCTTTTTTCAATAAGTTCAGGATTTGCAGGAATTGCATACGCAGATATCATGGCAAAAACACTTCCTAGTAAAGAAAGAACAGAACTATATGCTGTGAAGCAATTCTTCAGTAGTGTCGCCGCTTTTATGGGTGGCCTGATTATTACAAAAATTTTCAGTTTTGGTAATTTGGGTTTTCCTGTCAATTATTCCATCAGCTTGTCCATTGGCTTTATTGGTCTTTTTATCGCTTCACTTGGCTTCTTTTTTATAAAGGAACCACCTTCAGTGAAAATTCCTGAAGTAAAAGAGAGCTTTATTGAATATTTGAAAAAAGTCCCAGAATTCTTAAAAAATGATTATCATTTCAAACGGTATATCATTGTTGAAAATATGGCCAGTTTCAGTATCATGATGTTGCCTTTTTATATGATTTTCGCTAAAGAAATTTTCAAAGTCGATAATTCATATATTGGAAAATATTTAATCTTTCAAGTAACTGGCACTATTTTTTCAAATATCGTATGGGCCTATCTTGCGAAGAAATTTGATTCAAAAACAATCGTAAGAACCTGTATTTTTATGGGGGGTCTCATCCCATTAATCGCTATAGGCTTATCTTTCTTAGGTCCCAATTACTTTGCGATTGTCTTTTTACTTTTAGGTTTTATCATTAGTGGGAGAAGAATTGGATTTGAACCTTATTTATTGGATATCGCTCCTGAAGAACATCGAACTGAGTATCTTGGCATCAGAGGTACATTGAATATATTTGTCATCATTTTACCTATCCTCGGTGGTTACTTTATTGAAACACTAGGTTACTACTCTACAATGGGTATCGTAGCCGCAGTCATGTTCTTAGCCGCTTTTATGATGAAGAAATAGTGTCTTGAAAAATAAAAGGAAATGGAAAAGCCAGTAAAGGTTTTTTCATTTCCTTTTATCAATTTTAATTTTCTTTTTTCAAGGTATAAATAACTTGATGTGATTCACCAAAAAATCTATTGGTCACACATGAAGTTACAATTTCCCAACCATCTTTTGACAATTCATTCAATTTTGCTTCAACTTCATTTTTCTCTATTTTACCACTGAATAGTCCATTCGTTTTATACATCTCAATTCTATAACTATAAGCCATCACGAACCCTCCTTAGCAGATAATTCTGCTCATTATTTAATACCTTTAATCCAACAGAAAAATTTAAAATCTAATATTTACAATAGATATCAACTTAACATAAGAAAAAAACAATATTCATTGCAGAGGTGATTTACTGTCAACTACCCACCACCTAAAGGTAATGGGTTTCTGTGCCACAATTATTGATGAAAACTTGAGAATATGGGCAAAAGGCTCTGATAAAACGACCAATTATTTGAATTAGGGCAAAAAAACATCGGTGCAATTAATCTGGGAAATGTTCAAGGCATTTTTACTATTGCGAATGCAGATAATTTTAAAAATGTTAAAAAAGGTATGTTCCAATATCGGTGCATTCCTTTTCAATGCTCTTAAAGATATTTTTTCATATTGATCAGTACTTCTTCTAAAATCTCCCTTGAAGTCGCAAAATTCATTCTCGCAAAACCTTCTTTTTTATGCCCAAAAAATTCAGCCGAATTCAAACCAACTTTCACCTTATTGACCAATATCTCATTCAGTTCTTTTTGACTTTTGTATTTTTGAGAAAAATCAATCCACAGCAAGAAAGTACTTTCCGGTTTGTGTATTTTAACCCATGGCATTTCATTTTTAAAAAATTCAATGATGTACTCTCTATTGCCTTCAAGAACCACCATTAATTCCTCAAACCATACAGCACCGTCTTCATATGCAGATTTAAAAATAACACGCGACAATCCATTTGCATTCAAAAGATGGAATTTTGTATTGTGATTATTTATTATTTCTTTGACTTTATTAATTTTTGTAATCAATATGCCCTTAGCCACAGAGGGAATATTGAAAGTTTTCCCGGCAGAAGTAATTGTAATCGTAATGTCTTCAAAGTCTTTAAGGGTGTCAAATGGTGTAAATCTGTATCCTGGGTAAGTAAAATTGCTGTGAATCTCATCTGAAATAATAAAAACATCATATTTTTTGCATAAATTTCCAATTTCAACAAGTTCCTCAACAGTCCAAACTCTGCCTGTAGGATTATGTGGATTTGCCATAATGAAAATTTTAATTTTCTCATTCTTCATGGCCTCTTCAATTGCATTTAAATCCATGATATACCTATCACCATTGTCCACTAATGGCACATCTACGACATTTCTTCCGAAATGTTCAGGAATCGCTTTAAATGGACCATATACCGGTGTATTGATTAAAATGTTGTCACCGACATCGGTCAGTTCATCAATTAAAATCGCCATTCCATACAAAACTGATTCCACTGATATGATATCTTCTTTATTTATATCCCAATCGTCTTTCAATTTGTGCCATTTGATGAAGGCATCAAAATAATCATCACCTTGAAATTCATAGCCGAATGAGGGCGCTTTTAATCGCTCTTCAACTGCCTTAATAATTGCAGGTGCTGTCGCATAATCCATATCAGCCACCCAAAGTGGTGTAACATCACTTTTCCCAAATATCAATTCCAATCTTTGAGGATGCCATTTAATGCGATTATAGCCGATCTGGTTGAACTCAGTACTAATCATTTCCATCATCTCCATTCAGCGCATATGCTACTGCCGCTTTTGAATGAATAGCTGTCGTGTCAAAAACGACAATATCAACATCATCCTGTTTTATCAAAAGCGGTATTTCCGTACATCCCAATATGACACCTTCTGCTCCTCTATCTGATAATTTATCGATTGTTGCCACATACTTTTCTTTGCTCTCTTGTGTAATGATTCCTTTTACCAGCTCATTGTAAATGATATCATGAACAATCTTTCTATCTGCCTCTTCAGGTATTATCACTTCGACACCATATTTATTTTTAATGATTTCTCTATAGAAATCACCTTCCATAGTAAATCTTGTACCCAATAACCCTACTTTTCTAAGACCTTTTTTTACTATTTCTTCACCTGTCGCTTCAGCAATATGGACAACTTTAAGTCCAGTCTCATTTTCAATGTCAGAGGCCATCAGATGCATGGTATTTGTGCATATGACAATAAAATCTGCTCCTGCAGCTTTCAGATTACTTGCCTTTGAAACCATTTCAGCTGTAAGCTCTTTCCATTTCCCCGCATGTTGAAGATCTTCAATTTCTTTGAAATCAAAAGAATACATCAATAATTTAGTAGAATGTGACCCTCCCAATCTTTCTTTTACCTCTTCATTCATTATCCTATAATACTCCAATGTCGATTCCCAACTCATACCGCGAAGTAATCCTGCTGTTTTCAAACCCATCATCCCTTTCATAAAAATTTCATTATCACTGATCATTGGTAAATTTGACTGACTATTTTCTCAATTCCCTGTGATTTTTTATAATTTTCTTTATACCATTCAAATTTTATATCAACTTCTTTTATCACTTCTTTCTTGAAATTCGGATCTTTTATCCACGATTTGAGCAGTATTTTCAATTGTTCTTCATCTGCTGCTTTCAACGTAGCAATAGGGTCGTTTAAATTCTGAATTTCATCATAAGAGCCATATGCTAGAAATGGCGTTTTTGATGCCAATGCTTCAAGTGCGGTGATATAATAGTATTTTGAAACAATCATATCTGCAGCACCTACCAAATCTGAAATTTCTTCCACTGATTTTATTGGAACAATATTTTGATATTTTTCTTCATTCAGCAATTTATTCAACTGCCTATTCTCTCCCGTCAGAACAATTGTTGCCCAACCACTTTCATCAATCCAATCAAAAAAACTTCTTGATTCAGGTAAACTGTCAGACTCATCACCCAATAAGACCAATATGGGATTACCTTCATTTTCAATCAGACTCTCAAGATATTTCTCTGACTGTCCCTTTTCCAATTTAGCACCAATCGGCAACTTCATTGAAACAATTTTATCTTTTTCCACGTTCAATTCAATCAATCTTTTTTCAATTGCCTCATTTTGAACCAAGTAAACATCAATATTTCGATCAACCACTTTACTGCTTTTAGGTAAAACAAAAGTGCAGGCTGCAATCTTCAAATCAGGTTTATATTTTTTCTTGTAGATTTCTCCAAGTATTTCCCATGGTGAAAACAGTGCAATCATCATATCCGGGTTAAAGCGGTCCATGTATCTTTTAAAAATCGGCATATAAATGCGCATTCCCCAATCATCGAAAATATTGAGTGTCATCTTTCTCGCACTCTCAACTATTTTATCTTTATTGCCATCACTTCTATAAAAGGACCAATACAACCATTTTATTGTCTTTTGCAGATGAGGTGCAATCCATTTCAGAAAATCCAGTGTTTCAACTGTAACACCCTGTGACAAGAATTCATCTTTGAACGAAGCCGCTGTCTCGATTGCCCCTCTTGAAAATCCGCCGTAAAGTATCAGTATTTTTTTGCGGTCCACATCTTCTGACTTTTCGTTTTCATATTTGCCGTTTGACAGCTCAATGGCCTTTTGAACGACAGCTTCAAGAGAATGAGTTTTAGCCATCATTTCCATATTGCTTCTCATACTATTTAAAAGATACGGTCTCTCTTTCAATAATGAAACTGTGCTTGCGATATTCTTAATGTCATCCAATTTAATGCCAGCGCCCTCAATTTCCAGTAAATTTGCATTTTCTTCTTCCTGCCCTGGAATCATGAATGGAATCAACACAGGTAATCTCTTTGCAATCGCCTCTGAAACAGTAAGTCCACCCGGCTTGGTAATCATCAAGTCTGATTGATCCATAAGATTTGATACTTCGTCAGTAAAGCCATATATTTCAATCTCTTTATTGAAATCCTTTTCTTTCCCCAAATATTTATTATCCAGTGTCTCTTTTAAAGAAGTATCTTTACCACATACTACTATAATTCTAAAAAACGATTTCATTCCAGCAATTTCTTCCATTACTTTCACCATCTGTTTCAGTCCAAGACTGCCACCCATTAGTAGAACGGTAAAGACATCATCTTTTTTCACACTTTCATTGATTTGATAAAAAGACTCTATGATTGGAATTCCAAACGCAAAAATTTTATTCTCTGGTACACCTCTTTTTATCAAATCTTTCTTTGTAAATGCACTTCCTGTAATATACGCATCAATTTGGTTATGATAAGCAGTATAAGTGTAATGCCCAATAAAATCTGTTACGACAGACATGACTGGCAATTCAATTTTTTTATTTTCTTTAAATGCACCTAATATGAAAGTGATTATTGGATGAGTTGAAATAATGATATCCGCATTTGATTTTTCAATGATGCTGAGCATATTTTTGCTGGATTTTCTTCTTATCAGTTTTAGAACCATATCATTTGTTGTTTCTTTATCAGAAAGTTTATAAATCTTTCCATATAAATGTGGCGTTTTAGTCGCCATTTTATTGTATCCTTCAGATATAAAAATATTAAGGAATGGATCGCCTTCTTTAAAAGGATCTATTTTTTCAACATCAAAATTCTCTTTTTTCAATACTGTCTCTAAAGTAGCTGCAACATAATTGTGCCCACCTCCCGTTGCTAAAGTCATTATAAGCACTTTTTTCATTATTCCTATTCCTTTCTTCTATGATGAAAATTACTTCTCACTAATCAATTACCATGTAGAATCACGATTCAGCCTCAGTGCGATTCCCACAATTATCACCTATTATTATTATAACCCATTAATAGATTTATAAATCCTGAAACAATCAAAATATCATTATTGTCATTTTTTTTTAATTATATCCAATTTTATTATGTAATCTCTTGAATATATTATCCATCTATCATATAATAAATTCTGAGTGTCAAAATACAAACTAGTATTAGTTTTAAGGAGGAATAGGGTATTTACCCTAAACATATATGATAACGATATCAGATTTAAGTTTACGCTTTTCAGATAAAAAATTATTCGAAGAAGTCAACCTAAAATTCACACCAGGTAATTGCTATGGCGTTATAGGTGCCAATGGTGCTGGTAAATCAACTTTTTTGCGTATTTTATCCGGAGAAATTGAGCCTTCAACAGGCGATGTTTTTATTACACCTGGTCAGAGAATGGCCGTATTGAAACAGGATCACTTTGAATTCGACAATAATACAGTACTAGAAACTGTCATAATGGGTCATAAACGATTGTATGAAATATCTGTTCAAAAAGAAGCTTTATACGCAAAGGAAGACTTTAGTGTTGAAGATGGTATCTTAGCATCTGAACTTGAGGGAGAATTTGCAGATTTGGATGGCTGGGATGCTGAGACAACTGCAGAGAAATTGTTGATGGGACTTGAAATTCCAAAAAAATCCCATCAAAAATATATGCATGAATTGAGTGGAGACGAGAAAGTAAAAGTGCTTTTAGCACAAGCACTTTTTGGAAATCCTCATATCTTGATTCTAGATGAGCCTACCAATCACTTGGATATAAGAGCAATTTCATGGTTGGAAGAATTTTTAATCAATTATGAGAACATGGTTATTGTTGTTTCCCATGACAGACATTTCTTGAACAAAATCTGTACACACATGGTTGATATCGATTTCAACAAGGCTAAAATGTTTGTTGGAAACTATGACTTCTGGTATGAATCAAGCCAGTTGGCGTTAAGACTTATGAAAGATCAAAATAAAAAACAAGAAGAAAAAATTCAAGAACTTCAGGCTTTCATTGCTAGATTTAGCGCAAACGCTTCTAAATCAAAGCAAGCAACAGCCCGTAAAAAAATGCTTGATAAAATAAATGTGTTTGATATACAGCCTTCATCACGTCGCTACCCTTTTGTTGGATTCAATTATGAACGTGAAGCTGGAAGAGATATTTTATTCGTAGAAAATATCAGTAAAACTATTGGTGATACTAAAATACTTGATAATGTTTCATTTGTCGTCAACAAAAATGATAAAATCTGTTTTACTTCTAGAAATCCATTGGCAAGAACAACTTTGTTCAAAATATTAATGGGAGAAATAGAACCAGATGAAGGTACTTATAGATGGGGCGTTACAACTTCAAGAGCATTTTTGCCTTTAGACAACTCATCATATTTTGAAGGAACTGATCTTACACTTGTTGACTGGCTAAGAGAATTTTCTATAGAAAAAGATGAAACATTTATCAGAAGTTTCTTGGGAAAAATGCTTTTCTCAGGAGAAGAATCACTTAAAAAGACGTCTGTGCTATCAGGTGGAGAAAAAGTAAGATGTATGCTATCTAAGTTGATGTTATCAGCTTCAAATGTATTGGTTCTTGACGAACCGACAAATCATCTTGACTTAGAGTCAATTCAAGCTTTGAACAATGGATTGGTTACATTTAAAGGAACAATGCTTTTTACATCACATGACCACAAATTCATTGAAACTATTGCAAATCGGGTAATCGAATTAACACCTAATGGACTCATTGATGTGGTGACTACATTTGATGAATTCTTAGACGACGATGCACTACAATCTCAAATTGATCAATTGTACAGCGAAATAGAATAATTTAAGCAATAAAATTTTGTACCTATTAAAAGTCGCAGTATATTATGCTAATCTGGGACTTTTAATTTGATAATTATTCCTCTTTTAATAATAATTATTATTTTTCAGCAATGGTGGTATAATAAAGGTAATTAAATCAATTTAAATAATGTTATCAAAAGGAGCATTTTATGTCAGATAAAAATATGGAAATGATGAAAGAATTTCTAGCAAAAAAGAAAGAAAAGCAAAAGCAAAGTCAAAATTTTTCAACAAGCAATAAAGTAATGCCTGGACAGACCGGCAAGAAAAAATTAAAGGCACGCGGTTCGAACAATAAAGTTTAAAAATAAAACCTCAAATCATTTTAATGTGATTTTGAGGTTTTTTCTTTCTAAGATCATACAAACAAATTAATTGAGTATTTTTTTAACATTTCTTTTTTTGAACCCTTTCTTGCTTGTCTTTGAATTTTTACTGTGCGTTGCCTTTTTACTAGAAGGAGTAATTGTTTTACCCTTCTGAGTTTTTGTTGCTGATTTTTCAGTAAGTTTTTTTTCAATAGGTAGTGCTAACCGAATACGATCAATTTTCAAATTGATAAAAGTCTCAATCTCTTCTAGTCTTTTTGCATCTTTCTCTGTCAACATTGTGTATGCGACGCCACCATTGCCTGCCCTTCCTGTTCTACCTATTCGATGCACATAATTCTCTGGATCGTCTGGCAAATTATAGTTGAAAATATGACTTATGCCATCTACATCTATGCCCCTTGCAGCTACATCTGTCGCTACTAAAAAATCTATCTCATTATTTCGAAAAGCATTCATCACAAATTCTCTCTTTGCTTGAGTCAATGCACCATGTAACGATTCTACACTAAACCCAGATTTTAGCATTTCTTCATATAAAGTATGTGCTCCCATTCTAGATCTGGCAAAAACAATTGCTTTACTTGGTTTATTCTGATGAATTATTTTCAAAAAATCTTCATATTTTTTTCTATTTGATGTCTCAACAACAAATTGAGCAATATTATCAAGTGTAATTTGATTCTTAGGTGCAATTACATAGGTAGGATCAATAAGAAAATTCTTTGAAAATGAATCAACTGTATGACTTATTGTCGCTGAATAGCAAAGCGTTTGCCTATCTTTAGGCAATTGTTTCATAATGTCCTTTATATCTTTTTTGAAGCCAATATGAAACATCTGATCCGCTTCATCAACAACTAATATTTTTAAAAAATCAAAATCAATACTCCCTCTTCTTATATGATCAAGTAATCTTCCAGGTGTGCCAATCACCAGTTGAATATTCCCTTTCAGTTTATGAAGCTGCGCATTGACGTCCTGTCCGCCATATGCAGTCAATATATTGACTTCTTTAGTCTCTGAAAGTTTTTTAGCGACTTCTGTTATTTGTAAAGCTAATTCCCGTGTAGGTGTGATTACCAATCCTTGTATATTTGAATTTCCCGCATCAATCATTTGGAACATGGGCAATAAAAACGCCAACGTTTTACCCGTTCCTGTCTGTGCTTCAGCTATAAGATCTTTTCCTGAAAGAACCACTGGAATACTTAGCTCTTGAATAGGTGTCGGTTTAGTAATATCCTGACTATCCAAGGCATAAACCAAGTCCCCTTTAATTCCTAACTTGTAAAAAGTCATAATATTTCCTTTCTTATTGCTTCTTTATTTAATCGGTTCATTATAACAGATTAATTTATTAATTGTTATAATTTATTCTGATTCACTTAACGAAAAAACGTTTGCTTTTCATGTTATTAGCCGGCATTGAAATATTATCGATTATAATCTCAATTGCGATTTTTATATTAAATGACAACAACTCATACTCTAATCTTTTTTTCAGTTTTTCAACTATTGAATTTTTTTCAGCATTATCCATCACGTCTATAACTATCTTAATTGATGATTCAGTTAATTGAAATACTTGAAATTCTCTAATGGAATCACTGCTTGTTATTATCCATCGACTCATCAAATCCGGAAAAACATGCTGTTTCTCGTTGAAATCATTTCTGAAAAAAAGCACATCATCGTTTCTTCCAATTATTTTTTTGATTACTCTAAAATTACTGCCACAACTACATGGTTCATCCAACATTAGAAGATCATTCATTTCATAACGAATCAACGGCTGGTCATAATTAATAAGATTTGTAACAATCATTTTATTTGAGATAATATTCGGCTTGACTATTTCCTTTCCATTTTCATCATAAAGTTCAACATAAACCAGATCTTCATTGATATGCAAGTTCCCATGTTTACATGCACTAGCCATTTGACCTTCACTCGCTTGATAAATTTCAATGACGCTTGTATTGAAATATCTTTCAAACCGCTCTTTTTCTTCTATCTCAAGCACCTCTGCATATGTGACAATCATTTTTATTGAATTCTTTATTTCTTCATTATGCGGCAACAACAATCTAATTAGGCTCGGGGGTGCCATCAAAATATTAATTTTTTCCCTTTTAATTTTTTCAATTATTTTTTCTATAGGTGTCATGGTACTTAAATAATTCAAATGTGCAAAAGGCGCATTGATATCATCAAATCCTTGACTGTAGACTCTTAGAAGAAAGAGGATGCGAAATGGCAAAAGCTTTAGTGGAATACCACTCCTTGCCAAAAATACAAATGGCAATCTTTTTGTCAATGCCTTTGATGTAATATAAATCCCCTTATTTCCACTTGTTCCACTAGATAACCCTATAACATATTTATCTTCATAATAGCCTGTATAATCTTTATTAAGTTCTTTTTCAACTGCAAATGCCTGTACTTCATCTAATTGAATCCCACACGTATTGATTTTATCAAAGGATTCCATCAATATTTTCTTATTGATGACTGAAAGACTTTTGAATTCTTCAAGAGTTTTAACATCATATCTACTAGCATAAAATTCACTGTTTTTCTTAGCAAAATCCACTATTTTTTTTATTTTTCTCCACTGATATTCAAGTATTTTCTCTTCTGTATAATGATATTTGTGCCAATTCAATTGAAAAAAATCAATAATTCCTCTTATCATTAATTTTTACCTCGCAATTTTTCCTCTTTTTCGCTTTCCCCAAATTTTCTCAATATTTTCGTATAGTAATACTCAATTCCATATACATAATTTTTCTTTTCCCAAAAAAACATAAAAACACCCCATGCGTTAGCTAAAACGAAACCATACATAAGTGAAGAGGTCAAACTGAAATGAATATCAGGTGCTATGACTTCAATACTTCGGAACACTATCGCACTTAGAACACTTTCAAAGAAAAATGGCGTCAACCCTGCTACACCAAATCTTCTAAAATATCGGCCAATAAAATTCAGTTTATTTGATTTTTCATTTTTCTTGAAATCATAAATTTTTAAGAAAGTCATAATCAACAACAAAAACAATCCCATTTGCGCACCCATAATAGCAAACCATTTCAAATCAATGCTTCGTTCTAGCATTGTATCAGGCAGTTCGACGTATGCCAAAACACCTAAAAAAAGCAAAATTGATGCAACTGGAATTACTTTCTTTACAATCTGTTTCCATGTTTCAAATTTTAAAAGTGAAGCCAGCCATACTCCCATTAATCCAAAAGACAAATACGGCATAATAGGATTATTCTTGTTCACCAGCCAATTGAGAGAAATTATTTTTCCATAATGTCCTATATCAACTGCATTCATGTAAACATTATAAAGGGGTATCCGTGCAACTGATATTACAAAGAATCCAATTGCCAGCACTAAGTATATGCCAGGACTGGCCTTAATGTCTCTTTTACTTAAATGCCTCTGCACGGCAACAAATACAACTCCTATCAATAAAATATTCATTCCAATCATGACTAGGCTGTCAACGTACAGCAATCTTTCCATATTTAATCCTTGAAGGTTATTATTTCTTATCAGTTCAATCAATATACTGTTGTTCATGGATTTGTTTGCGATATCGACCAACCCTGGTCCGGTAAAAATAAAATACAAATAGGCGACAATTAAAATCAAGATTCCACTGACAGTATTATATTTCAGCAAATGCTTATAACTGTATGCTTTTGTCTCAATCTTTCGATAGTACTGTATTCCATGAGAAGCGCCGCTAATCATTGCAAAGGCACCTGCAAACATTAAAAGTAATCCAATGATAGTGACTACTAACGGAGGATTATTGAAATCGAGTTCGTAAAGACCATCAAAATAATAAAAAGCTGAATGCAACCAAAGTACCGTAAATATTCCTATTCCTCTTAATATATCTAATCCCAGATAATTTTTCTTCATTTATATCTCCTTAATTATGTCTTTTGTCCTGCAACTTCATTTCTTTATTTTGATATAGCGTTGATGTGAACGCTCTATTATTAAAGCCAAGAATTATTTCTCGGCTTTTATCTCCTATCTGTAAATGAAAGTGAAGTAACTGGTTGTTCCCTGTTTTTCATCAGGTGTAAAGAAAAAAGAATTTTTATGATCTATCATTATTTCTTCATCACTTCTTATCTTATTCATGCAAGTTAAAAAAGAGACAAGAGTTTGTGGAGAATCCACGAATCCATTGTCAAGGCGATAGATTCCCTCTAAATTTCTATTTTGTATCAGTTCCAATGTCTTTTTGTCATTTGTCTCTGCTTCCTCATATAAAAGGTAATGGCTGAAATCAAGAGAAGCAATAACCAACGTATCAATTATTGAAATATGAGCAGCAAGAAATTCCCCAAATAATATGGCTTCTTCTTTTGTCAAAGTACTTGGCAATGCAATTGTTGTAATCTCAGCATATGGAAAATAATATTTTACAAAGGGTATCAGCGCTGCATTTGAATGTTCTTCTTGCATCAATAAATCATCGACTTGAACATACTGATACTCTTTCAACCATTCCCCATAAGCTCTATCATTCTTAAGGACGCCAAAAGGCGTTTTCCAATCGTTTTCACTTATTGATATCTGCAAACCATTCTTGCTATTATGATCGGGTCCAATTATCATTATATGGTCAAAATCATTATTTTTTACCATTAAGAACATTTGATGAATCATTTCGGAAGCTAAAAGATGATGTGGGATAATCATACCGGACACATTTTCATAGTTTTTTTCAATCACTGATATTGTTGAAAAAAATGATTTTTCATCAAAAAAATTCATATCATTCACAACCATTGAATAATAATTCTCATTTTGTTTATTAGTTGCATTGAATCCTGACAGTATGATATTTACTGTCAGGATTGCAAAGATTATCATCTTAATCAATTTTATCATTTTACCGTCAACTCTATCTGCTCTGTAAAATTGTTTCCTGTTTCCCCAATTTGCGTGATTACTGCATAATCAGCAGTATATTTACCTGGCATAACAGCTTGAATATAATAGTCTATAGTTGAATTTTTTTCATTATTCCAATAATAAAATATTATTTTTTGACCTTCTTCATCGTACCAGACTGTTGATTTGTCAATCTTTACAAATCTAAATCCAGCAGGAATGAAATCTGTGATCTGATAAGAATCCTCCCCACCCTTTTTAATGCCTGGTGTCAAAGTTACTTTTATCAACTCAGATACTTCAAATTCACTTTTTTGTTCGTTATTCACCGAGTAAACACGTGTTAAATTGTATTCATCAGTTTTTTGATTCTTCATATCATTTTCATCACCCCATGCATATACATAGGCGCCTACATTCCCCTCGACACTTTCAATCTTCAACTTTTCAAGCTCAGCAGGTGTCAAGATAACTGTTTTCATTTCAAAACCGAATAAATTCAAATTTTCTTTTTCTGAAGCATAGCTTATTTTAACATTCCCAGTAAGATTTTTTATTTCATCATCATTCATAATATCTCTGTTTTCTAAATAAATATATTTTTCAATATATGCGGCATCATATTTCGATGGATAATCATAGTTATGTTCAAACAGCAAATCTCCCAATTCAATATTGCCGATTTTTAAAGACAATACTGCCAGCAGCGCTGTCGATAAAAAATTCTGTCCATCATCTGTACTTATGTTTATTTTCAGATCAGGCGTTTGAATAACATAGCCTTCAATGATTTCATTAAATATTTCTGACGCGCCCTTCTTGTCTCCAAGAGACTGCAGTCCCAAAGCCAATAAAATATCTTCCATAGGATCTAATGTCGTTTCCTTTTGAAGCTGATAAATATCCGTCAAAACAGGCTGTCCAAGAGCAGCGAGTCCTGTATATGCTGCTACTACACTCTTTAAATCTGAATTTCGATCATATAAAATACCATAAAAATATTTTTTCAAATCATCATTGTCGAAGTAATCCTCCCCCAGCAACGCTATCCTTGCACTCATAATGGCATCACTTTCAGAATATGGCAATAATTTTATACCCCCGGTCATATCCTGATAATTTAAAACAGAAGCTTCTTCGATTAAAATATCAGGATCTAAAATTTCTTTAATCAATTTTCTTGATGACATTCCCGCCAATATCTGATCAACTCGCTGTCCTTCCAAATATCTCAAATCTAGAAGGCTATTATAAAATTTTGATTTATTCTCATTAAAGAAAGTAACTTGAGCAACTGAATAGACAGGATCAAAATGAGTCTTTTCATTTATCTTATAATATTTCTTGTTGTTGAATGTAACAGCTGAATCTACCACCACGAATTTTTCTTCAAGAGCATCATTATACTTCCCGTTATCAGCGAATAATTTTATTGTGTATTGTCCTTTTTCAAGTATCCCCAGAGATAGATTGGTAAATTCTCCAATAACCCCCTCCTGATTAAATTCCTTTCTGTCATTGATTTCTTCATTCACTAGCACAATTTTATAAGATACTTTTGAACCTTTTACAGCTTCATCACCAAAAACACGAATACTTATTGAAGGATTATCACTAGTAAGATAATAATCACTTGAGATTGTTGAAATATAAAATGGTAACTTGGAACTGATATTGAAAAAACTTGATTTTGCTTCCATTTTATCATTGATTCCCTGATAAGTAATTCTCCAAGAAGTCAAATTATCAGGCAATTTGAATGTCATCCCTCCATTGCCGTTTATGTCTGTCTTGATTGTCTCGAAAATAGCAGTGTCTTTCAAATCACTCCTCAGATAATAATCTCCTTCTGGTCCTCCGCCCTCAGCACCCCCGAATCCGTAAATATTACCAGTATGATTGGATGAATTAAATTCACTCATTATCCCTGTTCCATAATTTCCAGCATATATCGCTCCTAAAATATCAACACTCTGAGAGTAGAGGTTAAAATAGGCTTCATCAACGACACTGATGTTTACTTCCGCAGGATACAGCTCGCCATCTGAATCTTTCGTTTGAATATCAAGGGTTACCCATTCTCCGGGCTGGTATTCTTCTTTATCAGATTCAACATCAATTGAAATTTCCTTCTCAGAATAATCATATAAGATACTCGTTGGATAAGCAGTTTCTACGAACTTTCCCTCTTTTACGTAAATACCCTGCACCATAATATTTGGCCTATATTCTTCAATATAATTAAAACTTCCTTCAGCCCCTTCAATGAACTCATATTTCATAAGCCCATCTTGAAGATACATCAATAAAAATTTGCCATACAACTTTTCTTCTTTGATTCCTGAATTTTCAAGATAATAATCCACCTTCTCATTTACTTTATATGAGTAGTCATTATCCTTCAATTTTATTGCATAATAATCAGAAAACATCTCTACCCACGGATAGTAGTTATCATTTATATACATTGTTTCAACTATTCTTTGACCATTTTCCTCTTCCAATGTAACATTGATCTCAAAAGTACTGTCTGAATCAAAAACATAAGGCATTAATAGATCATATCTCCCATTTTTTGTTTCAATAATTTTATCTTCTACCACTTTTGTTCTTCTAACATAGTCGAAATCTTTCTTTGTCACCTTGTTTATATAATCATAGACTTGTCCCTTTTCAACTTTTTCATACCATACTTCAGTGACACTCACATTCAACGATGTATCTAATGGATTGCCTCTCAAGTCTTCATATTGGAAATTGAAATCTACACTAAATTTTTTAGCATCAAGTTCATGCGCCATTATATTCAATTTTGAATTTTGTTTATCGTAATCCAATTCCACCATTTTATTTTTTGGTAAAAATATAAAATAATCATAATCAGAAATTCTGTAATCTTCAGCATTCCTGTTGGAAACCTCAATTTGTGCAGAAATCGGCCGCCATGAAGTTGTTTCATAATAAGGTTTTAAATCTACTCCAGCATTTCCACTCTCATCAGTAACAACAAAGCCTTGAGTCTGATCACCAAGATACATGTAATAGTTGAAAGAAATTCTTGAAACCGGTGTACCATCAAAAAAACCCGCATTCATGTTATAAGTAATTGATTCACCTGCAGAGATATATTTTTTATCGAAATCTCCCTCAATTTTATAGGTTGGTTTTGTATAAGGATTAATATAGAAGCCGTAATTTACTATTGGAATATCTTTTTCTTTTAGAATCAAATTGTACCATCCTGGGGTCAATTCTTCCCATGCAAAAGTATCTGTAAATGTACCAGTATTGGTCGTTTGTATTTCCTTGCTGTCCAATAATTTAACTCCATTGACATTTGAATAAAGACTTAGAGTATAATCTCCTGTCGAACCTGATTTGGGTTTAACGTAACCAAATATATTCATTTCATCAGTTGGAAGATAGGTTCCTCTGTCTGTAAAGATATATTTCCAATAATTATTTGAAGTCGATTGAAAATATGGATCATAGTAATTATAAGGTCCATAGGCATTTACATTTCTCATAATAAAATCATAAAATCCAGTTGCTGTTATCTTCGCATAATTTTTATCATTTTGAATATCTGCAGAAACACCTGTTATATTTACTATACCGTCAGAATCAGTCAATCCATTACTGTTGTCATCTAAAGTAATTTTTGCATTTTTGACACCTTCATTATTATTGCTATCCACAACCCAGAAAAATTCGTTTGATTCAAATTGAGAAGCATATACAAGTAAGTCATTGACTTGAATAAAGGCATAATATTTTTTATCATCCAAAGTTATTCTCGCCAAATAATATCCTTGTTCCAAAGAATCTGGAAATTCAAAAGAATAAAAACTCGAATAGCCATATTCAACTTGAACTGGTTTAGTATTGAAAGCATATAGTTCACTTAGATATGTTGGAATTTCTTCATACAATTTGTTGAAAGAATTTATTTCATCATATGATTTAATATCATGTAAAAAATCATCTGACATCTCATACTCAAAAATACTTACTTCATATTCTTTATCTACGCCGTTTTGGCTGATATATGCAGGTATGAAATGGTTTTGTGTTGATGTAAAATTAAAAAACAAATCATTCAGATAAACAAACAATTCATCACCTGTTGATTCAGTTGTAAAGCTGAAATCATAATCTTCATTAAGTATCAAGTCACTATCATCAACACCAAGTTCCTTATCGATTGTTACATTATAGACTGTATTGTATTCAAGTTGATCGGGAATAAATATTTTTGAATAACCATTGGAAGTGAATTTTCCATCTACTTGAGGTTCAATATGAAAATATTTTTCAAAATCCACCACATTGCGATTGTTAAAAACAATTTCAATTCCAGAATTTATTGGAACATAACTGCTCATACTTGCAGGTATTGAACTGACTACCATCAAGTCCTTCTTTGTCTGAAAAGCCCATGAAAAATCATAGTCTTGCTCTTCACTCTTTATTTCAATTTTATAGACTTGATTTTTAAGCAAAGGTTCTTTTGGTTTTAAAGTAAATTCATTACTTGATTTTTTTGTGATTTTGTATTCAATCTCAGGATACACCTTCACTGAATTTTCAATCAAATCCAAGTTCACCTCTTCGCTTGATGTGATTATGAATTCAGTTTCAAGATCAATTCCCCCTATGTCTCCATCAGACACCTCTACATTAAATACTGCTTCATCCATAGAAACTGGCACTTCACTTTTTTTTGAACACGCACTGAAGGCTAGCACAGTCACAATAAATAAAATGAACATTTTAGTTTTCATTATTCCACCCCATTTTTATTTAAATCACACTATTTGACGATTTATATTCAAAATAGTTCCACTAGTAATTTCTTATGACTATATACCCTTAGTTTGAATTGACCTTACAGATGTCTATAGATTAATTCCAATATAAAAACGCCAGTTTATCAAACTGGCGTTTTCAACTTATATGCATGCACTGTCAATTCGCAATATCAGGTTTTCAATAGCAATACTTGCTTCTTGAGGCAATTGATCTTTTTCGCTCAATTGACTTAAAAATTCAATTCTCTTTTTCAAATTGTTCGTCACAGAATAGGCATAAGTCGGTGAATCAATCTTGACTTCAAACCCTGGAATAATCATTGTTTCCACAAAATCACTGTAGCAGAATTTCTCGAATTCAGCCTTTTGGTCAACAATATCTTCAATTGCCTTAATGGTCGTTTCTTTTGTAATTTTCTTTGTAATGAAATGACCTGTATTGAATATGTAGCATTGTACTTTCTGCTCTTGAAAAAGATTCTTGAAATTTTCATAATCCTCTTTCAAGCTATGTGTTCTGAAAGGATTCGCATAAGGTTCAATAACCAAATCGTGCAAATTTCTATTTTCAGATAAACGTTCAGCTGTAGACCGCTTCGTAGCAAGCGTAGCTCCCATTGTTGACGCCAATATAGGATCATTTATTTTAATGACAGGAGGTAAAGTCGGATCTTTCATAAGCCATACAATTGCATCTATTTTTTCTTCGATATAATTGACACGATTCTCATTCCACAGAATCGATTTAATTGCTCGTCCATTGCCATTTCTTATATCTTCAGTCACTAAAACAGGTTTTTCATCGTCATCAAATCTCATACCGACATTCTGTATTGTTAACAGATACTTGTTGGCAGGAGAATCATAGGGATAATCTTGTGTCTTATCAAAATAAGATGGTTCCAAAGCTGTTGAAGCACCATCACTTGATCTGATGACAAAAGCATCATCGTGAAGTATTGAAATTTCGTATTTTCCATTATGATTATCATGAGTCAATGTCAATTTACCCGAACCTGACAAACCAAAAAAAGCCATTATATATTTTTTATCAAATGATTTAATGCCACCGTGACAAGGCACAAAATTGTTTCGACTTGCAATGCGCCATGCCAATGTCAACGTTCCTTTTTTCAATTCCCCAAAATAACGCATGCCAAGAATTGCAGCTGTATCAGTTTCTGGATCAAATATCGCCAAACCTAATGGATAATCTGGATGTTTCCAATCGGGATTGCAGTAAACAAGGATATCTCCTTCATGAGACAATTGATCAGATTTCATATACAACTTATTGTATTCTTCTATTAACGGTTGGAAATTCAACAGCCAATTGTATAGTAGATTTTCATGTCCTTGAGGAATGATTAACTGTGCTTTCAGCATAAAACTCTCATCGAGCCCGACATAGGCCTTCGTATGATACAATTTTGTATTTCTTAGTTCATAAATATCTTCTCTCAGAATTCCCGCTATTTCATCAATGTTCACATTCGCATCACCAATTATTCTTCTGGCATCAGCTGTTCTACCTGTGACATTGCCGTCATTGAAAAGCAAAACATTTGACTCATTAGGCATGCCAAAATATTCAGGATTATAAATTGGAATTTTTGTATCAATAGTGCCAGGTGACAATCGTGCATAATGGTATGCTTCTTTCAAGGAACATACCTTTTCAATATTGTTCTGAAAAAGCATCGTCTCAACGGTAGTTCTAATTTTAGATTTTTCAACTGTATAGGGCTTCATAAAAATCTCACCTCACAAAATTTTTCAAAGCAATTATTTAGTACTCAAAGCCATAATAACACGGATTATCTCCTATACAAATATGAAAATAATATTTGTATATATCGGTCTATTCAACCTCTTTACAATTTCATCAACACTCCAAATTACATGATTTTCAGCTATGATGAAAAATCATAGTGAGCGAGCAATCTTATAGGCCATTATTTTTCATATTGATCAGTATAGTCATTTTTATGATTGTTCAACACATACGTAGGTTTAAAGTAACCAGCAATTTCTTCGATGGGATTTGATAGTATTCTTGCATTATAATCCTTTGTTTTCAAGTATGTGTAGATTATTGCAGACCTATTGGCCGATGTGCAAAATACAATAATCATTTTATCTCTGTCTATCTCGTCCATTCTATCAGGCAATTCATGCAGCGGTATATGTCTGGCAAATCCAAATCGAATATAATCAAGTTCTTCTGATGTTCTAACATCCAGTATTACAGCCTCTCCCATTTGATACTGCTTCATTGCTTGATCAATATTGATCTTATGTCTGCTTTCTCCGAAGTAATCCAATCGACTTTCTCTCAACATGTTTTCCAATTTCACCATTCAAATCCTCCATTTATCTATTGAATTTCTATTTTAATATTGTTAGAACAATCACTATCCAATAGCAGCCATTTCACAATAATTTTTGACTTAAATTCTCAATAAAGCCCGGAAACCTCTGGAACCATAATAAGATTCAGCGCCATTATGGAATACAAATACTGTATCGTATCGACGATCACAAAAGATGGCTCCACCTAATTTTCTTATATTATCTGGTGTTTTAATCCAGCTCGATGTTTTAGAATCAAAATCTCCTAATTTTTGCAATGCTCTATACTGCACTTCCGTCAGAATTTCTATGCCCATATCATTCGCCATTCCAATTGCACTGCCTTGTGGTTTATTCTCTTTTCTCGAAACTAATGCTTCTTGGTCATAGCAAAGATTTCTACGTCCTTTAGGACTTTCAACTGAAAAATCACAAAAGATGTATTCTCCTGTTTTTTTATCATAGTCGATGACATCCGGTTCGCCACCCGTTATTTCCATTTGATAAAGAGACCATAATTTTTCAGCATTGCTTTCTAACTTCAATTGCACGTGAGACCATTCTATTTTCTCATGGTTCTTCATGTTTTTCTCAAAACGCGACTTCAATATCGCTATTGTTTTTTCACACTGCTCAAGAGATAATATCATTTTTTCGATTTTCACGTTACACCCCCTTCATTAAGTATTTATATTTCTATTAATCAAATTTCAATCCTTCAAGGGCCTTGGCAAAAGGATTGTCTTCTATCCGTTCTTCTTTTGCTTTTTTCTTTTGATTGTTCATATAATTGATATAGTCTTTCTTTCCACCTTGCTTGTCTCGCTCTTTTTTCCTTTTTTCAAATGCCGCCATATTTTCCTTGAAACCACAAACACATACAAATATCTGCTTGTCTTTCGAACCTCTCAATTCAAGTTTTTTATGGCATTCTGGACAACGTGCATTCGTAACCCTTGAAATTCGTTCCCTGTAACCACATTCCCTATCGCTGCATACTAGACTCTTTCCATTTTTATTGTCGACAGAAATCATCGGTTTCCCACATTCCGGACACTTTGAATTAGTCAAATTGTCATGCTTGAAATTCTTTGTATCTTTCTTGATTTGTCCAACTATTTCAATGGTATAATCCACCATTTTGCTTATGAATACTTTGCGATTCAACGTTCCATTTTCAATCTTCTTTAAGTCTCTTTCCCATTGTGCAGTCAATATAGGACTTTTTAAATCATCAGGCACTAAATCCAATAATTGTTTTCCCTTTTTAGTCATTTTAATTGATTTTCCCTTTTTCTCCATCAATTTAGTCCCATACAGCTTCTCAATGATATCTGCACGAGTTGCCACTGTTCCGAGACCTCCTGTTTCTGAAAGGATTTTCTTCAATTCTTTTCTATCTTCATCAATGTATTTAGAAGGGTTCTCCATTGCTTCCAGTAAAGATGCCTCATTGAAATATTCAGGCGGTTTTGTTTCCCCATTTGTCTTTTTGCACAAGCTCACAGGAAGTGTCTGATTCAATTTATAATCAGGTACCTCTATATGTTTTTCCATTTCACTGCTCAATGCCAAGAATCCCAAAGTTTTCATATTTTTGAAAATCGTTTCAAAGTCATAGCCAGCAATTGTTACAATCATTTTTGTCTCTTCATATTCACTCGGCGGCATCAAGACTTCAAGAAACCTTTTTACCACCATTTCATATATCCGTCGTTCATCAAAACTGAGTTCATTGGCAGATACACTTTCTTCTGTAGGTATGATGGCGTGATGGTCAGATACTTTTGAATCATCTACAAAACTCTTGCTGCCTCGAATTGGCGACTTTAAAATACCATAGGCAAATTTTCTATATGGATTGATCTGTATTGCTTTCAATCGTTCTCCAATAGAGCTTACAATATCCTGTGTCAAATATCTAGAATCTGTTCTCGGATAAGTCAGTGCCTTATGTTGTTCATACAGCTGCTGCATAAAAGACAATGTCATTTTGGGTGAATAACCATAGCGATTGAATGCATCTCTTTGAAGTGTAGTCAAATCATAAAGTTTATCTGGATAATTCTTTTTCAGTTTTTTATCAACAGCCTTTATTGTCGCCTTTTTATCCTTGATTGCCGCAATGATTTCATCTGCTTTCTTTTCATCAAATAGGCGTGATTCTCCATTTTTCATTTTTAATATGAATTCCAATTCCTTGACATAAATTTTCACACCAAAAAATGGAACAGGTTTGAATTTTCTTATTGCCTCTTCTCTATCACTGATCAATGACAGCGTCGGTGTCTGAACACGGCCCAAACTGAGCTGTGCGTTGTATTTTGTAGTAAGTGCACGCGTTCCATTGATGCCGACAAGCCAATCACTTTCAGCTCTCGCTGTCGCTGCCTGAAAAAGATTCTCATAATCTTTTCCTGGCTTCAAACGTCTAAAACCTTCTTTGATAGCCTGGTCTGTTACAGAAGAAATCCAAAGCCTTTTAATCGGCTTCTTGACATGCACTTTTTCTATGATCCAACGCGCAACAAGTTCACCCTCTCTCCCTGCATCCGTTGCAATTACAATTTCATCGATATCGTTTCTGAGCATCAAACTTTTTACAATCTGATACTGTTTTCCTGTTTGACCAATGACCACAGTTTTCAGCTTGTCTGGAAGTATCGGAAGATCTTCCAATACCCAGTGTTTATATTTTTCATCATATATTTCAGGGTCTCCCAATGTGACAAGATGACCAAATGCCCATGTCACTATGGCATCTTTCCCTTCTATATAGCCATTTCTGGATTCTTTACAGTTTAATACTCTTGCAATTTCTTTACCTACTGAAGGTTTTTCAGCTAAAATCAATCTTTTTGACATCATATATTCCTTTCCAATCAATTATTCTTTCTCATATAATATATCACACTTGATGATTTCTTAAAAATATCCCTTTTCATACTTTTCATATCAATCAATACTCACGTATTTATATGCCTTTATACGCATTAATATTTATTGCCGTTTCCAATAAAACATGATAAAATCGATAGAAATTAATCATTTGATCCGGCACTGCCGATCAATCAAGGAGAAATCACAATGACACCTCACCATTTTGACAATAACCGATCAGAATTAAAAAAAACAAAAAAACTTGTAATCAAAGTAGGAACAAGCAGCTTGACCCATGCAACTGGAAAATTGAATCTGCAGAAAATTGATTCAATTGTCCTGCAGATTGCAAATCTTCACAATAAAGGCATTGATGTGGTCTTAGTCAGTTCTGGTGCAATTGCAGCAGGACTTGGAAAGCTCGGACTTGATAAACGTTCCATCTCACTGCCTGACAAACAGGCAATGGCTGCAATCGGACAAAATATATTAATTCATATGTATATGAAAATGTTTTCAGAGTATGGTATAAACATTGGCCAAGTGTTGTTGACAAAGGAAGATTTTCAATCAGAAAATAGAAGTAAACTCTGCAAGGACACTTTTGACTCTCTTTCTAAATACCATGTCATCCCAATAGTCAACGAAAACGATGCCGTTGCTGTAGAAGAAATAAAAGTAGGTGACAACGATACGCTTTCAGCTCTAGTTGCCAATATTGTGGAAGCAGATTTATTGATAATTCTATCCGATATCGATGGTCTTTATGATGCCAATCCAACACATAATCCAGATGCCATACTTTTACCTTATGTTGATGAAATGACACCATATATTGAAAGTCTCGCTCAAGATACAGATAACATTATGGGAACAGGTGGCATGAGCACAAAAATCGAAGCTGTAAAAATAGCTAAGCTCAGCAATACAAAAACAGTTATAGCCAATGGCAACGTCAAAAATATCCTTAATGATATCCTTGAGGGAAAATCCATCGGCACATACTTTAACATTTAGGAGGAACAATGAATATAGAAAAAATTTGTCAAAATTCAAAATTATCATCATATAATCTTCAAAAACTAAGCACGGAAAAGAAAAATATAATCTTGAGAAATTTCAGCAATGCACTTAAAAACAATAAATCAACAATTCTAAAAGCAAATGATTTAGACCTGCAAGAGGCACGTAAAAGCAATATGTCTGAATCTATGCAAGATCGATTGATGCTAAATGACGACCGCATCAATGAAATAGCAGAAAGTCTCATCAAACTTTCAGAACTTGAAGATCCTGTCGGCATAGTTGATGCGAGATGGATGACTTCAGAAGGACTTGAAATAAGTCAGATAAGAGTTCCAATAGGTGTTATAGGCATTATCTATGAATCCAGACCCAATGTTACTGTCGATGCCGCATCCATATGCATTAAAACAGGAAACACAGTTATATTGAAAGGCGGAAAAGAAGCCATTCATACCAACATTGCTCTTGTGAAAATCATGAGAGAATCACTTGTAGAAAATGGCCATTCACCAGATTTCCTTCAGCTTATCGAATCTACTGATAGAGAGGCAACAATGGAATTTATGCAAATGAATCAGTATGTGGATGTTCTTATTCCACGTGGCTCCGCAAGATTAATCAAATCTGTCGTTGCCAATGCAACGATCCCTGTACTTGAAACAGGTGCTGGCAATTGCCATATCTATGTCGATGAAAGTGCAGATCAACTTATGGCAATTGCCATCATCGAGAATGCAAAAGTTCAGCGACCTTCAGTTTGCAACTCAGTTGAAAAAGTTCTGATTCACAAAAATATAGCTGATGAATTTTTACCTAAGCTATATGAGAAAATTTCTGACAGAGTTTCCTTCAAAGGTTGCCCTGAAAGCAAGTCACTAATCCCTGACATTGAATTGATTACCGATCAAGAACTGTATAACGAGTTCTTGGATTTTATTCTTGGGGTAATCATCATCGATAATACAGAAAAAGCCATTGAACATATCAATAAGTACTCGAGTTCCCATTCAGAGTCGATCATTACAAAAAATATTGATAATGCTGAACTTTTCTTGAATCAAATTACATCTTCAACTGTCTATCATAATGCATCCACACGATTTACCGACGGTGGAAAATTCGGTTACGGTGCTGAAATAGGAATTTCCACCAGTAAACTTCATGCAAGAGGTCCGATGGGACTAAAAGCGATGACTACCATCAAAAACGTCGTTCGCGGCTCTGGACAAATCAGAAAATAATCAGTAAAAAAGCCCACATCATGTGGGCTTTTATTTGTGCATCTACAAAATTTCCTTTACAAAGCTCAAAAAGCTTTCATAATCTCCTCTATAATCCACTTCAATTTTCTTCTCGTTTCTATGCTGCATATGATTTTCAATAAGATAAGTTTTCATGCCGATAGCCGAAACAATCATATCTTCCTGCACGTCATTTCCAACCATCAGACAATCTTCTGCTTCAAGATTCAAACTTTCCAAGATTTCATTGTAAAAAGACAATTGTGGCTTGCAGTAATGATTCTGCTCAAAGGAACTGATATATTCAAAATCATCTGCAGATACACCTGCCCATTCTATTCTTTGCAGTATTGCATCTTTAGGAAAAAGTGGATTTGTCGCTATAATCAATCGATAACCTTTTTTCTTCAGTATAGCAATCGATTCTTGCATTTGTTGGCTGACATATGAAGAATTTCTAACATTCTTATAGCCCGTTTGATAAAATTCATCCCATAATGCACGATATTTTTCAATGTTTCCATCAATTTTTTCCTCAAAAGCAGCCATAAAAACTTCTTCATTGCTTCTATCTGTTAAATCTTTTACCATGCTATTTGTAGCAGACATGACATTTTCAAGCAATTCCTTCGGTTCCATTACACCCGTAAACACTTTGGACATTTCATGAAAATACATTTTCATAAATTTATCTGTATCCATTGGTAAAAGTGTTCCATCCAAGTCAAAAAATATTGCTTTCATAAAAAACTCCTTCTATTATCATATATTACAATAATTTTATGATAACACATTTTTATTTTTTAATGAATCATTTCACATATTCATTAAATTGTATTATCATGAGAGTATTAAGAAAATAAGGATGTGGCTTAATGAGCAATGTATATTATAAAGAAAATTGCGGTGGAAATTTTGAAGAACTAGGGCAAATCGCCCTTGAACTGCTGAAGAAAATTGAAAAGGAAAATGATTATTTTTTCGATAAGAATATGCCAATCAAAGTTCACTTCGGTGAAAAAGGCAATGTCACTTTTATTCCTGCGCTAACATACAATCCTATTATCGATTATCTCAAGGAAAAAGGTTCCTCCCCATTTTTTATTGAAACAAACGTGCTCTATAGAGGTTCAAGAACAACATCGACAAGTCACATAAAACTTGCGAAAGAACACGGATTCACTCAAATTCCAGTAGTCATCGCAGATGGCGAAACTGGCACTGAATTTGATGAAATAGTCATCAATAAGGAGTTTTTCAAAAAAAGCATGATTGGAAAGGAATTTTCAAAGTATAATAAATTTTTAGTTACAAGCCACTTCAAAGGCCATGAAATGGCTGGATTCGGTGGTTCTTTAAAACAATTGGCCATGGGTTTTGCTTCAAGAGGCGGTAAACTGGCACAACACTCTGGTATTTCTCCTGTCGTCAACGAAAATAATTGTATTTCATGTGGTTTATGTATAGAAAAATGTGATTTCAACGCCATCACAATGGATGGCACTGCAGTCATAGATTCAGGCAAATGCATTGGTTGCGCAGGGTGTATCGCTGTTTGTCCTGAAGGTGCCATCAGAAATCAGTGGAATGCCACAAATTTCTATGAAAAGATATCTGAATATGCCTATGCTGCCCAACTTGGCAAAGAAAACCTTTATGTTTCATTTCTTGTCAACATAACGAAAGAATGTGATTGCATGGGACAAGCTATGACACCAATCACAAGTGATATAGGCGTATTTGCAGGAACAGATCCTGTAGCTATGGATACTGCTTGTTTGGAAGTTCTTCAACAGAAAGCAGGAAAAAAACTGTTCGAAAAAGGCAGAGCATCATTGCTGCATGCTGAAAAAATCGGCCTTGGCACTATGTCATACAATTTGATTAAAGTTGATTAAAAGCAAAATTTAGCCCATCTGATAAGATGGGCTTTCAATTTTCTATTTGATTTTACTTTCTATCAGTTTCCCCAATTTTGCCATTCCTATTTTTATCTTCTCGGGAGTTACTGATCCAAAGCTGATGCGCATACAATTGCTTCCTTTTCCATTGCCTTCAGCAAAAAAACCTTCTCCTGCGACAAATGCAACTTTCACTTCAGAATTTGAAATTGATTCAGATAATAAATCCGTTGTGTTTATATAGTCTGGCAATTCTACCCATGTGAATAATCCTCCATCAGGAAATACTTTCTTTGTTCCTTCAGGCAAAAATTCATCTATGCATGTCATCATCACATCTCTTCTCTCACGGTACAAATCACAAATCATTTTATGATGTTCAGGATAATAACCTCTTTTAAAAAATTCAGCACACACTATTTGAGGCAACATGGACGTATGAGAATTTGTCGCTGTTTTTGCATCAAATAATTTTTCAATAATTTCGTCATTCGCCAAAATATAACCCAATCTACTCCCAGGAGAAAATATTTTCGAAAAACTGTTGGCCAAAACCACGTGCCCTGATTCATCAAATGCCTTGATCGGTAATATTTCTTCTCCACTGTATCGGATATCTCTATATGGGTCATCCTCCAAAATAATGACATCATATTCGCTTCCCATCAATGCAATTTTCTTGCGTCTCTCAAGCGATAGCGTCCTTCCTGTAGGATTCTGAAAAGTTGGAATGACATATACCATTTTGGGATTATATTTCTTGATTTTCATTTCAAGTTCTTCTGTATTCATCCCATCATCATCCATATCTACTGAAACACATTTTGCTTGAAACATGTCAAATATTTCTACAGATTGTACAAATGTCGGCGATTCAACTAAAATGACATCTCCAGGTTCAATAAATATCTGACATAGAAGATTCATTGCTTCTAAACCCCCGTTGATGATTATGATATTTTCAACATTCGCTTTGACACCTTTCGGACCAAGCAATTCATCGACAATAACTTTTCTCAGATCCTCAAGACCTTTGACCCCGCCATACTGAAGCGCTTCTACTCCTCTTGTTTCTTTTCTCATAATGTCATTGATGATTTCTCTTACAGTATCAATCGGAAGTGCTTCCTTAGCAGGTGCCCCGCCTCCGAACGATATCAAATCAGGATCATTCATAGATCCAAAAAGAGTTCTGATAACATCCGCAGATTTTTTCATTGTCTCCATGCGTTTTGCAAATTCAGGCATTCAATATTCCCTCCTTATTTATCTATCTTTTAGTTCAGTATAGCCTATGAATCAACCAATCATGCGATAAATCAGATAGCTGTGAAGAATTAACGCAAGTGCGGTTGTCATGTTAAATTCCAATTTTCTTATTTTATGACGAAATATAAAATTCGCAAAAATCATTCCAAATACACCACCTGCAAATGAAAACAAGTGCAATGTCTTTTCCTTGATTCTCCAGTTATTTTTTATTGCCTTCAATTTATCTATGCCCATCAGTATAAATGTAACTCCACTTATGACTATATAATAATAGAGAATGTATTTGTTCATATTTCCCCAACTTTCATTTATAGTTTAATATTTCTATCATCGCCATTCCTGATATGCGATTCTTGAATGACAAAACATGAAATTGATAAACAAAACAAAAAAATTAAAAGATAAACATTCGCTCTGATATGACCCGTGTCGATTTGCGAACTTCTCATTTATTATGCTATTTATCTTCTCTCACCAAGTATCTATAGAGTCAGTTAGCAATCATCAATAAACCTCAAGAGAATGGTTGTTTATCACGGTATCTACTTCTTCATAACCTGTTGAATAAGCATAATTGTATCGTGCAGGCAAAGCCATCATATAAATCTGGTTTCTGCCTAAATCACTCGGCCCTATTGGCGCTGCTCCTATATGAAACTCATCATTTTGCAATGCATACCACTGTGCGATAGTAAAAATCATGATTGGAATATCCTGTCTTGGATTTTCATTTGTCCACAAAGGGTTTCGTATAATGATAATTGGTCCACTTTGAACTGTTGTTTCTTTCTGTTTGCTGTCCATGGACAAACATCCCACTGATCATTTATTATAGTGTATCCCTGCCAATTTTCAGGTAATCTGAAAATAAATCCATATGTTTGATTGTCATATACAATAACACTTGTTACTTCATATTTGCACCTCGATTTATGGTTTTTCTAATCTACCGTTACGATACCCACTTAATCAATTAGTTTTCATATTGAAAAACTATATTTGATGATGTCAATCTAGTATAATGCTTGATTTTATACGACAACTGATTAATTTGAAAAAACCATATATAAAACATTTCCCAAATCATAACCCATGCACCAATTACTAATCCTTCTGACACTAATTCCTGTGCAATATTATTTGTAATTAGACTTCGTGCAACATAAGATAACAGCAACATCACAGTTCCTAAAAGTAAAAAGGTGATGGTATCTCTAAACATTCTAAATCGTTCATTCTTCGCTTGTCTGATTTTATATTTAAAATAATTATACATGCCCTCTCTGCTCTTTTGTTCTCTTCTCTCATCAGAAATTCCTTTCATCAGATGCAAATCAATTATTATGGAATATTTTCTTGGAATTTCATACGAAGATGACATCAAATATTCTAATAAATCTTCATCTAGATCACGATTGACAAATGGAGAGTAGTCCCAGCTGCTATAGGCATCCCAGTAATCTTCAAGACGAATATCTATATGATATGCATTTGATTTCTGCGTATGTCTATATATTTTTTTTAGTTCTTTGTCTTTCATAAAAATAGCTCCTTCAATATTGTAAAATTCAAATTAAAAACACTTTTCCATTTGGATATTCAAGTGTCTGATTTCTTGTCACTATCAATAAAAAATCCCATATGGCAGAGTTCTTATTTTATTATCTTAATAATCAACTTTTATCTCATAATATTGCCCCAGCATTTATATATTTTTTATTTAAACCCGCAATATTTTTAAAAAATCAATCCTTCAATCTATTTTATTAATTTTATATAAAGTGCTTTTTCTGTTTTCGATAGGTCAATAAAATCATAGAAGATGAAGTGATGTTTACTACTACTACAAGGCTATAGGCAATAAACCAAAGCCATCCTACAGGAACATTTCCTTCCGCTTCATACATTATATAAATTGAAATCGTAAGTAAAAAAACATATAATACAGTAGCAATAAAACTGTATTCCATAGATCTCAACCTTATGAGCTCCTCTTGATTTCCAATCAAAGATTCTTCTTTTTTTATACGAAATTTATAACGCAAGATTGCTTCTCCTCCAAATCCAATGACAAACAGCAAGCCTAAAAAGATAGATTTAATTGCATTGTCTCCCCAATTATTGATGGCATCCATTCCTACGAAAACAGCAATAAATCCAGCACCTACAAATAACCATAGAAAAAGGTGGTAGATATTAAATCGAACCATTTTATTCATCAACAATCTCCTCCGTTTTTATTTTATTCTTTCCTATTTCATTTTGTAATAGAACTATTGAATCAAATAATATTTTATCACCTGAAATACAATGCCAGTTAATGTTAGATATGCTATAATAACTTAAAATACTTTTTTAGGGAGAATACATATGCCAACTCCATATATTCTTGTACTAGGTGCGTCAATCATAGATATAACTGGATTTACAACAGTTAAATACAGCTCACACAACTCTAACCCTGGATGTATAAAAGTCTCAATGGGTGGAGTCTGTAGAAATATTGCCGAAACAACTGCAAGACTTGGTATTCCTACAAAATTTATTTCAGCACTTGGAAATGACAGCCATGGTCGCAGTATCCTTGAGCATTCAAGACTTATCGGCTATGATATGTCTGACTCTTTATTTCTTGATAATTTTTCAACACCCACCTATATGGCTATCCTTGACGATCATGGTGAGATGGTTTCAGCCGTTGTTGACATGCTGGGCGCTGATCAAATGGATGTGTCTTTTATCAATGAAAAAGAAACTATTATCACGAATTCAGAATACACTATTTTAGATGCTGACAATCCTGTTTTACTCGAATATATTCTTAATAAATTCTCTGGACAAACAAAATTTATTTTGGACCCGATTTCTGCATCTAAAGCTGCTACAATTCGTCATCTAATACCTTACTTCCATACAGTAAAACCTAATCGATATGAAGCAGAGGCTTTAGTTGGCTATCCACTGAACAATGTTGAATCTATAATCCAAGCTGCAATTGATTTGCTGAAAATGGGTGTTGAAAATGTTTTTATTTCACTTGATGAAAACGGCATATTCTATGCTAACAAGACTAGAAAAGGCATAGTTGTCGCTAGAAATACAAAGGTCATAAATGTAACTGGAGCCGGCGATTCATTTGTCGCAGGATTGGCATACGGCTATATGAATCATCTCAATTTAATTGATACCGTTAAATTTGCAATTGCAAGCAGCTTATTGACTATTTCATGTGAAAAAACGATTCATCCTGAAATGAGTCTTGAAAAAGTTAGTGAAATCCTTCAAAATATCGAATGGGTCAGCAGCGAATTATAAATGGATTCCACTTCATTGGTCAATCGTTAATTCCATATATGATTTGTTTTCACTTCTAATAGGTTGTCAAATGACTCACTTTGTCATTATAAATTATATTTTGAATATCTTTTTTAATCTTCTCTTTAACTTCTTTAGAAACAAAAGATGAATCAATTGCATTCATAACTACTTTTTCAAAATCACTCATTGTAAATTCAAACTCTCTTTCCATCAGCTCAAATTCATCTGTAATCGTAACACCAGATACTGTTGTATTGTCAGTATTCAAAGTTACTTTTATTCCCATATCTAATAACTTTCGTATAGGGTGTTCTTTTAAAGAATGAACTGCCTTAGTCTGAAAATTACTTGTAACGCATATTTCTAGAGGTATTTCAAGCAACTTGATTTCGTCTAATAAATTTTCATCATAAACCGATCTTACCCCATGACCTATGCGATTTGCTTTTAATAGATAGATGGCATCTCTTACGCTCTCAGGTCCATCACCTTCACCTGCATGTATTGTGATATTCAAGCCTAGATCCTTTGCTTTTTTAAACAATTCCCTATAATTTTTCGCTGGGTAACTTTTTTCATTTCCAGCAAGATCGACTGCAACAACTCCAGAATCTTTAAAATCACCTGCTAATTCAACAACTTCCATGTTTCTTTCAACTCCGTGGTCTCTCAAGCAAATCAAAATAAGTCTTGCAATCGTACCTGTTACTTCTTCGCCTTTTTTTATTCCTTGTAAAACAAACTCCACAGCTTCTTTTGCGCTACTCAGCTTTTCAATATGAAACAGTGGAGCAAACCTAACTTCTATATATTTCACATTCTGTTTTGAAGAATCTACTACCGCCTCGTATGCAATTTGTTTTAATGAACTTCCTGATTGCATGCATTTAATCGGAAGTTCGAATTTTTCAAGATAAGAAATCAAGCTGTCATTATCATCACTAACTTTCAAATATTTTATCAAATTTTCTAAATCATTCGCGGGTAATATAATCCCTTCTCTTTCAGCAATCTCCATAATTGTTTCTGGTCTGACTCCACCGTCAAGATGGTAATGTAGTTCAACTTTTGGATATTCCTTTAATCTCAAAATATTCCCTCCTGTATGATTTCCTAATGCTGAATTTAGTTCCATATTTACAATCAGGAACGTTTACTTTTCTGATAAAAGTTCTTCCATTTGCCTAACGAGCCTACCGAATAGCTCTAATGCTTCAGTTACTGGTTGACCAGTCGAAATGTCGGCACCAGCGTCCTTTAGTACATCAATTGGGTCTTTGCTGCTTCCCGCTGATAAAAATCCTTTATACCTCTTAACAGCACTCTCCCCCTCATTAAGTATTTGATTAGCAAGAGCTATAGCTGTTGAAAAACCTGTCGCATATTGAAAAACATAGAAATTATAATAGAAATGTGGAATTCTTGACCACTCCAAAGAAATTTCATCATCAATCACTACATCTGCCCCATAATATTTCTCATTCAAAACCTTGTATTCTTTCTTCAAAACTTCCGTTGTCAGCGCTTCTCCATTTTCATGTTTTTTATGGATAAGCAATTCAAATTCTGCAAACATAGTTTGCCTGAACAACGTTGTTCTAAACATTTCAAGATAATGATTAAGAATATAAAGTTTTTTATTAGAATCCAGTGTTGTCTTCAGCAGATAGTCATTCAACAATGCTTCATTACAAGTAGATGCTACTTCAGCAACAAATATACTGTAATTCCCATAAACATACTCTTGATTTTGGTGTGCAAAATAACTGTGCATAGAGTGACCCATCTCGTGAGCCAAAGTATACATATTGTCCATGGTGTTATAGTAATTCAAAAGAATAAACGGATTAGAGTCATAGGTTCCAAATGAATAGGCTCCTGAACGTTTCCCTTCATTCTCATAAACATCGATCCACTTTGTATTAAAGGCATTTTCTACTACTGATACATAATCCTCACCTAATACGCTCAATGCATCTAACACTGTCTTCTGACTCTCTTCATAGGAAATATTAAATTCGACTTCTTCTACAATTGGTGTATAGATATCATACATATGCAAATTATCCAATTTCAAAACTTTCTTTCTCAGTGACATATAGCGATAAAAATCAGGCAAGGCTTTATTTACTGAATCTATTAAATTTTCGTAGACATTTAGTGGTATATTATTTTCAAATAATGCTGCCTCAATTGCACTATCGAAATTCTTTGCTTGTGCATAAAAAACATTTTTTTTGACTTCAGATTGTAATATCATACCTAAAGCATTCTTATGATTATCATATACACTGTAAAACGCTTTAAAAGCCCTTTCTCTTAACTCCCTGTCAGAAGATTCCAATGTTGGAATGAAGTTTCCATGAGAAAGTGTAAAATCTTCATTTCTAGAATCTTTGATAGTAGGAAATTTAAAATCAGCATTATTAAGCATCCCAAATATATTATATGGGGTTGATGCCATTTCCATTGTATTTGCAAGAAGTTTTTCTTCTTTTTCACCTAGCATATGAGGTTTTCTTCTTAGAATATCTTGAAAATACTTCTTATATAATCTCAACTCTTTCTTTTCCTCAACATAAGCCAAAATAAGTTCCTGATTATGTGAAAGTATTTCTGGATTGATAAATGAAACTGCCGAACTGATTTTAACAGAAAGTCTTTCAGCGCGAGTTGCCATCGATTGATATTTACTTATATTTGTGTCTTCATCTTTTCTCATCTGTGCATAGGCAAACAGGTTGTGTATTAAACGATCCAAAGACATTTCCAACTTCGTTATTTGGTAAAGAATTTCTGCTGATTCTACAACATGGCCACTGTATTTTTCAATTTCATCAAGCATTGAAGTCGCCTTTAAAAAATCTTCTTCCCATAATTCATCCGTCGCATACAAACTGCTCAAGTCCCATTGATACTGCTTATCCATTTCATTTCTTTTTTTCATATAATCCTCCTCATGCAATCGCTATAATCAATTATACCCCATTATTCATGAATCCTCCGCCACTTAAAATGAAACATTTTTGAAGTGGCGGTTTCCTATCTATAAAAATATCGTTCTTTCTGCGAAATGCAGATATTCTAAAATAGGCAACACGCAAAATATGCGAGGGCGGGAACTCGCCATCTACTACTTCTTGCTTTCAAGCAATCCGTAGATAAGTTGTATTCGTTGTGTCATACAGATAGCGTATGTCGCCATGGAGATGCTTTGAAAGAATGTTTTTCGCTCCATGAATATCGCGATGCTCTTTGTAGCCACACTTACAAACATAATTTCTCGAAGAAACTTTCTTTCTTCGTCCGCAAACAGGGCATGTTTGCGATGTGTAGGATTCTTCTCTTTTTTGAAAAGAAATTCCTTTTGCTTCAAGTTTGTATTCAAGCTTTTGATTGACTTGACCAAAAGACCAATTCGATAATTTTTGAGTGGTCTTTTTTCTTTTTTTGCCTTT
>JAFGAC010000083.1 GCA_016933835.1 Clostridiales bacterium | reverse complement strand
TGGTGTTGGCTCTGAAGAATATTTTATCGATAGTGAGATCGTTTTTGCTTATTTCAAAACCTATGATGTTAGCAGCAATACAAGTTATTTATTCGCCAATAGTATGGTTTCCTATGTTTTTATTTTGAATGTAAGTAATCCAAATAATGAGACATTTTTATTTGATGATCTATTAGTTAGTTTCAACGATTTTGCTGTTAAAGATGGGAATTCAGTTTCAGGTACAACTGAACTTATTCGGTATTGTAACAGTTTTGGATCCAGCGATTTAGATTATCAACTTCCTTCTGGTTCTTCAAGACTGATGGTTTTTACAGGAACAGGCGAACTTAGTAATTTAGAATTAATGGGTTTAAAAAATGATACAACATTTTCTACAATGATATTGAATGGACATATTGGAGAGGATGTTCATGTTGGTAGTGGATTGATATTTACTGAAATGTCATTTTGCATGATAAGTGAAACTGAGTTGATGTACAACGTTGTTCTTCATGAAGATCAATCTTTCAGTTTTAGAAATGATTCTCCCAATGTCTCTTATGAATGATGACCAGAAACGTTCTTTGTTGATGTATTTCTTGAATGATTTTGGTTTTCATTTATAATATTCTTGTTTTGGCAATATTTTGTTTTGTAGAGGACGCTATTTATAGAAAATTTGGGGACAGGTTCTAGTATGGAGTGCAACTAGAATGAGAAGTTCCTTTGATATAATTGCTGAAATTTTGGATTCCGCAAAAAATGGCGCGAAAAAGACCCGTATAATGTATTCTTGTGGACTTAGCTATCGGTTTGTTCAGAAATATTTGGATTTGCTGTTGGAAACAGGACTTCTAAGTTTAGGAAGCTCTTATCAGACAACCGAAAAAGGTATGGGTTTTCTGCAAAAATACCAGAAAATTGATTTGTTGTTAAACACACGGTGTTAAGGTCAAACTGGAAAAGGTTTTATGGGTTCCTGAGAACAGGTTCAGTATGGTATCCAGAATGTTTACTGAAGAAGAGCGTCAACTCTTAGAAGCCCACCTTATCAACTCCAAAGTTGATAAAGAAAAAATTGACAGTGT
>JAFGAC010000082.1 GCA_016933835.1 Clostridiales bacterium | reverse complement strand
TCGAGCTATTTTTAATTGGATGTGGATGTTTTCGGTTTATTAGCCGGGGATTTGTTGTGTTATAATGTTGAATAGTATTAAGTTTGTGAGTCGATAACCGTTGTTAACCATTCAATAGTTTAGTTTTTTATTTTGATTTCTGACTGTCGCTGGTTCAGAATCTCTTTAACATTAGCACAATGGCTTGGTTTGGTGCTTTTCGTCTGTTTTATTTAGCGGGAGCCGTAAATGCCTTATTTTTTTGTATCCTCCTGTTTTCGAAGAGGAAAAAATCGCTGGCTGATAAGATTCTGGGTATTTGGTTGGCGGTTTTATTTCTTCAATTATTTATTCCTTTTTTATATCTGGTTGATTTCGACCTTTATTATCGTTTTGCAGGCTACGAATTAGGGCTGTATATTCTTCATCCTGTTTTGCTGAATTGTTATGTGAAAGCAACCATTGGGAAATTTCCCGGGCTTCGGTGGTTTATTTGGCATGGTATCGTAATTCTTGTTTATCTTGCTTACGGATTCTCTTTTTTATTATATCCCCCCGAGGTACGACTTCAGTTTATTAATGGTGAAAGATATTTGCCGTTGGTTTATATTCCAATGGTTTTTATAATGATTGGCTATTTTTCGTATAACCTTTTTGAAAGTTACACGACCCTGAAAAAGTACAAGGATAATGTGTTACAAGTATACTCGTATCGCGAAAATGTAGATTTACTTTGGCTCAGACGACTTATTGTTCTTTTTGCAGTAATTACCATTCTTATCATTCCATTCGGGCTTTTTTCGTATTATCAATTCCATTCCTTTGTTTTTGCCGATTATTTCTTTTTTGTTGCCCTTGTGGTTTTTATTTTCTTTTTGGGTTTCTGGGGATACCAACAAGGAGCGGTGTTTAGCTTTAACACCGGATTGACGGATAATGGTGTTACTATTGCCACCGATGAAAATGAAGTGGTGATAAAACAGTATAAAAATGAAGCTCAGTGTTTAAAAAATGAGATGCTGAAAAACAAACCGTATCTTAATGCAACGCTCTCAATTCACGAT
>JAFGAC010000081.1 GCA_016933835.1 Clostridiales bacterium | reverse complement strand
CTGGCTAGAGGTAATGATGTTGATAAACCTAGAAACTTGGCTAAGTCGGTAACAGTAGAGTAGTAAAGATTGGTTTTTGAATGAACACTGATGTGCAGTTACAATTAAGAACTGACATTTACAATTAAAACTGACAAATGGGCACTATCTTAAAACAAAAATACAAACATTGAGGCGAGCCGAAAGGCTCGCTTTTCTATTGCACTCAGGCGAGCCTTTTGGCTTGTTTTTTTTGTCTTTCATTCTCCAAAACTTTTTCGAATAAATTTTCTGTTTTAGTTATAAATTCAAAGGCGGTTGCATAGTATAGCAAAGTCACGTTAATAAGGTGATGGGAAGATTCAGAAGTAGACGAATTAGGAGAATAAAAACTTGTAAATAAATCTAAATAGAGGGGCACACCACCAACACCACACCCTTCAAACCCAGTCTCCATAAAGCATCCATCTTCCCAACACCCCAAAAAACCCAAACAAATAAGAAGGAGAACGAAGAATGATACACACTTACGAAATACTTATACCAATCAGCAACGACCAAATGGAGAGAATCATGTTCCATCACAACTTCAAATCAATCACAAAAATTTTAGGAGAGCTTGAAAAAAAGCTACCAGGCACCACCATAAGCTACACGAAAAAAGACTTTGGTGACTTCATTAGTGTAAAAGTAGATGCCATTATTGCCTTAAGGACATACGTTATCCTTGAAAAACACTTGAATTCTTTGCTCATTATTCACGAAACCATCTGCGATTTCCTTTTTTTAGACAGTTTAGAAATGCTGAATCAAATCAGAATAGACTATCGAATTGACGTAAGAGTAGAGTTAAAGACACATAGAATGCTGATTATGAAGCTACTTAACAAGACTAAACACAAGTATTATCACCTCAAAAGAGGGGAAATATTCAAAACCACTATTCTCTTAAAGAATAAAAGCATGGAACTTAAGTTATACGATAAAGAAGAGGAGAGAAGAGCGAAGGGGCAAAAGGTTAGACCAGGCGAAGAATGTATTCTGCGATTTGAAATTGCACTTATTAATGGGCATTTGAAATATAACAAGAAGAAAAAAGGGATGCCAAAAGAACTTCAAACATACATGAAAGAGGAGCTTCATTACGAGTACATGCGTAAGATAGTTGAGGTTTTCTTTCCAGGTAACTTCTATTATTTATTAGATGCCGAGGCAATCCTTGAAGAAAGACACGTGAAAAAGACTGATAGAGAGTTTGTAAGAGCCTTGATGGTGATGATGTCGGAAAAGGGATATGAAGGTGTTGATAAGGCATACACACCACATATAATAAAAAAATGCTTGAAAATTTTGAGAGAAGTGAACATACACCCTGTGCCGATTCCAAAAAACGAAAAAGTGCTGGGCTATAGCAGAGAAAATCCATTAAAAAACCCAGTGAATGATATTTTAAGAGCAATTGAAGCATCGGAACATAAAGCTGAAGACGAAAAAACGGTAGAGTAAGCATTGAAAAAACTAAGCTGATTCCATTGCACTCAAATGTGATAATCCATGAGAAATGCAAGAGCAAATGTCACTTTTAAATGCAAAAAGAGTTTAAAAGTGACAAAAAAAATCATTGCTGAGAAGCTGAAATCATTGCTGAGGGCTCTGAAATGTCACTTTTAAATTGCCTTGAGAATGAGTATCAAATGCGGGATGCCTTGAAAATACAGGAAAGTTTGGTGAGGAGGGTAGGCGGAAATGTCACTTCTTAATTACAACTCCACAACTGAAATGAATGGATATCGTTAAAGCGCAAGTTTAGACGCCATATCCATTCATTTTTTATTTTTTGAAAAGAAGAAATTAGAGGCT
>JAFGAC010000080.1 GCA_016933835.1 Clostridiales bacterium | reverse complement strand
GCTTTTGACTGAGCGTCTTCCCATGAGTTGAAAGATAATTCGGTAAATCCTAAGGCAACAGCTGAAATTGCATTAATGCCTTTCTCGTCCTGTAATGATTTAAGCTGGCTGGTACTGAAATTGATGGCAGCATCAATTTCCCCCAGTTTTAGTGATTGAGCCAGGGTATCGGTATTGGCATATAAAACATAAACCAGTTCATCCATCTTTGGCCTTCCGTTGAAATAATCATCATTGGCTGCAAGTTGTAAATATTCTCCTAATTTAAATTTAACAAATTTAAAAGCACCCGTACCTATAGGATTTTCATTGGGCCAGGTTTCATATTCCTCCGAAGAAACATCCTTCCATATATGTTCAGGGAGTATAGGGCATGCGTTAAACAACATATTTGCCTTGGGATTTTCAGTTTTCATTACAACAGTGTAATCATCAGGACAGCTCACTTCTGTGATACCGCCAAGATAACCTGAATACATACCCAACTCATTCTCAAGCAATAAATCATAAGTGAATTTTACATCTGAAGAAGTAAAGCTTTCCCCATCATGCCACTTGACATCATCTCTTAATACAAAGGTCCATTCTGTTTCATCATCACTTACCGTCCATTTTTTGGCCAGACCTGGCACAGGCTCCAGATTCTCATCAAAGGTCACCAGGGAATCATAAATTAACATAAACACTTCATACCCTATTTGACTGTAGGATATCAGAGGACTTAAAGAATCGACTTCAACCGTAATCCCAATTCTCATCACCTCCAGCTCTTTATTTTCAGCACCTAAAACACTGGCTTGGAACAAGGATAGTATCATTATTAGAGATATCATGATGACGATCATTTTACAGTTTTTCATTATTTTTTCCCTCCATTTTTATTTTCTTCTAACATTTTTTAACATGACGGCACAAATTCTAAATACATTTCATTAGTTTTCTGCCTATCAACCGCCTCCTTTTTTATGAAAGAGCTATTTACAGCAAAACTCTCTTAAGAAAATTATAAATAAACCCTGCTTTTTTCACTGTGGGCCATTCCCGCCATCAATTTCTATATAAAACACTTTGTACTTATTCAATAATTCGGTAAGCTTTTTGAACGTTTCATAGGGGTTACATACTCTAATCCCCGTCTCTTCTTAAGTGGTTAAGTTCAAACAAGAAGTTTCTTTGATTATAAATGAGATCTTTTAAAGAATCAAATGGATTACGATAGAAAAACTAATTTTTAATAATCTTTCAGAAGACATGGAACTTGCCATTGCTAGAGGGCGATAGGCTCTAGTGTAGATAGATTTTATCCTTCACTGGTTACACATTATCTCGAAGGGATATTCTCTATCAAGGGAGTCTTTAAATTACGGATCATTATTAGATAGTATTTTCTCAAATTCAAAATGGTAGATCTGTTTGAACCAGGACAGAGCCTGGATCATAAAGTAAGTAAGGGTAGATACTTTCTTTTAATATTTCGGAGTAACTAAGCCGGGTCAATCATCCTAAACAGGCCGGCATAAAGATCTTTTACTTTAAAGATGGTACAAATATCTTTGTAGATTTCGCTTAGATCAATATGCACTAACTCCCTCGAGGTTATCTTCTCGTAGCGTTTGATGATCTCCATCTGAGCGGGGGCGATAAGTATTCCTTAACAAGTTGCCATTTCCAATCATGCCATTCTTCCGGAGATATATTAACCCAAAGAGGTATTTTTTCAAAGTTTTTTATTTTAATTTACTCCTTTTATCTCATCTTTTTAAGGACAAATCTTATCTTTTCATCAGCCAATTCCAATTCTCTATCCTCTATGCAGAGTATGGGTCTAAACCTGATACTTTTCTTCCCGCAAGGAAGAATAAGCATATTGTCTTCAAAACATCTCTTCTTAAACTCATCTCTAATTTTAGTATTTGGTAGATCAAAAGAACGCATTAACCCCAGTCCTCTTGCATTGGAGATTAAATCCGGAAAGTCTTTCTGGATATCTTGGAGGATCTTTTTTAATTTTTCTCCTTTAATTCTCGCATTTTTTATCAGGTTATCTTCTTTGATAATTTCTAAAATTCGAGTAGCTCTAACCATATCTACAATATTCCCACCAAATGTAGAGTTTATTCTGCTTGACTCTACAAAGGCGTTGTTTTCAACTTCATCAATTCTTTTTCCAGTCATTATGCCGCAAATCTGCATCTTTTTGCCAAAAGCCATGATATCTGGTTTGACATCGAAATGTTGATGTGCCCACCACTTTCCGGTAATCCCCATTCCACTTTGGACTTCATCAAATATTAATAAAATATCATAGTCATCACATATTTTTCTTAATTCTTGAAAAAACTCTTTTCTGAAAAAGTTGTCTCCCCCTTCACCCTGTATAGGCTCCATAATAAATGCTGCTATATCTTCATGATCCTTCTCTAATATACTATAAATTCTATTAAGGGTTTTTGCTTCTGTTTTTTCAATTTCAGCTAAATTCTGTTCTATGGGAAATTTGACTATGGGAGGGTCAACCCTGGGCCAATTAAATTTTGGGAAAAACTGATATTTCCTGGGGTCTACTGTATGAGTTAAAGACATAGTATATCCCGTTCTTCCATGAAAGGCATTATCAAAATGTAAAACTTTTTGCCCTTTTATTGCTTCAAGTCCTTTCTTGAAATTCTTTTTTATTTTCCAATCAAAAGCTACTTTCAGTGCACTTTCTACGGCTAATGCTCCCCCAGAGATCTGAAAAAGATGAGGTAGATAGTCTGGCATTGCAATATTTTTTACAGCGTCTACCCATTCTGCAAACTCTATAGTATATATATCGGAATTTGCAATTTTATTCACCGCAGACCTAAATACTCTTTCTTTAAATTCCTCATTTGCTAACTTTGGGTGATTCATTCCAAGCGGGGAAGAAGCAAAAAATGTATAGAAATCTAAAAACTTCCTTCCATTTCTCGCATCTACGATATATGAGCCTTCACTTTTTCCCATATCTATCACTATATCAAACCCATCAACAAGAATACTTTTTCTTAAAACATTAAAAACTTCATTCGCTTTTACTGTCATCTAAATCACCATCCTTTATTAATTTTTTATATCAAATAAAAAAAGCAATTAATGACAGAGCCTTCATTAATTGCCTAACTTTTGTTCCCTCAAACTTAAATGAAGCACTCTATCTTGAGGTAGCGCTCCATCTAAATCTGAGAACAGATTTGATGACAGTCTTATAGTTATTCACTATAAGCCCAGCAAGAAGATTTTATTTAATCTTTTTTGCTTCGGCGGAAATACCTTTCTGGGTGAGATTATAAACTATTCACCCTTTTTCATTATTATCCGCGCCTCTACCTTGTATTGTTTTTAATACAAGTAATATTAATTTGCGATAATTATTTTAGTAGAATTAAATTCTTAAATTACCACCTCCCCAATAATTTAACATTGAGCAATTTGTCGATTAATCACATTAAACTTCAATTATTTTTTCTTTATAGAAGATATTTCTTTTTTCTAATTCTTCCATTACCTTTTGATATACTTTGTGTTCTCTCCCTATATATTCTGGCGGACAGACTCCGGGATATTGGAATTCTCTTTGGGCAACCAACCTGGCTATAATCGCACAGGGAAATCCGGTAGCACGAGACATAGAAGTAGCTTTCTCATTCTTGTCGTAATAATCCAATAAATCATAAGTGTAGCTTAGTCTTTTTCCTTCTTTTTTACCTTGAACAATAACCCGCATAACGGTTAGTTCTTCTTCCCCTTCTTCTAATTCCCATTTAGGGAAAAGGAGCTTGGAGGTAAGATCTATAGGTTTAACTTTTACTCCACTGACCTCTATGGCTGTATCGCTGAAAAATCCTGTTTCTCTTAACATTCGCATCTTTTCAGCATAACCCGGATAACGCAAGGTCTTCTCTTTCATGGAAGGAATTTTAATAGTATAGAGTAAGCTGCGAAGCCCGTCGGTATTAAAGGCCTCTAAGGTTCCAATTTTAGGCAAATTAACTAATTCAAGATCAGAAAGGGCGGGCTTTTCTACAATTTTTCCACCTTCTATTAATCTTGCCGGTCTTATGTATTCTTCTATAACATCTTTAGGTGACCAGGCAATCTTATACTCATAAGGCCATTCCCGTATCACCGGAAGACCTCCTACTAAAATAGTAGCACTTTCGGTCTCATCTATCAAGCTATCAGCATAACCTATGATCATATGACTCATACCCGGAGCTACTCCCATATCCACCACGGCGGTAATCCCTTTCTTTTTGGCAAGTTCATATAAACTCAAAGTATCTTCAGCCATAAAAGATATATCAACCACATTTTTACCAGCTTCAATAACCGACCGTAACATATTAAATCCTAAAAACCCCGGAACAGCACCAATGACTATATCTTTATCAGCAACTATCTTTCTAATGGCTTCTGAACTGGATAAATCCGCTTTTATTCCTTGTATATCTGTTTCTTTAGTTAGTTCATCCAATTTTTTTTCATTAATATCGGCTACTGTTATTTGAAAATCTTTATCTTTAGCTAAATCTTTAGCAATCAAGCCACCTACTAAACCACAACCTAATACTATCGCTTTCATATTGTTGCCTTTCCTTTCCTATTTATCATTGACTAAAAGTTTCATATATTCTCCAATTTCACCGGTATTCTCTAATTCTTGCGTAGCTTTTATAATATCCTTCATTTTGGAAGGAGACATTTTTTTCTTGGAGTTAGCCTTAAACTTGGAGATAAGTTCTTTTTCGCTTAAAGGCCGTTCCGGTTGACCTTTAGCAAAATCTTCCTGCTTTTTATATTCCCCTTTAGAAGTTTTAATGGTGACAATAGCTCGTTTTACTTTAGGGAAAAGGGCATCGATTTCCGGATTGGCTTCTACCTTAATCTTGTCGAGTAATGACCAGACAAAGGAATCTTTTAGGGCATCTTCCTCAAAATCAGAAGGGAGAACATTACCTTTAGCTACTGCAACTGCTATACAATAAGGGAGAGAATGGTCAGCTGTCTCTTTAGTAGTCGGCTTGTATTTGCTGAGATCGGAGAGAATATCTGCTCCTCGAGTCGTCGTCTCTACCAAAACTTCTTTTACTTCTTGGGAATGAAGATTATTTTCCTGCATCACTTCTATGGCAGCGGTAATCGGTTGATGAGTTAAGGCTTCAGTAGGAAAAGCTTTATAACCACATTGATTAATTAAAAAATTCTCTCCTAATCCTTTAGTTAAAATATCTTTATCCCATTTTATCTTATCTAACACCTCAAATAATCCTTCTTTTCCTTCAAATACTTCAACCGG
>JAFGAC010000079.1 GCA_016933835.1 Clostridiales bacterium | reverse complement strand
TAACGGCCCGGCGGTATAATTTAGTGGGCGTTACCCGACGCATTCTGGCCGAACCACTAATCCAGTTTCTTTAGCAGAAGGCTCCTTTCGGCCGGAAAAGGAGGGTACGGCGTGGTTTTTGCCATCCAAGTACAAGATTTTATCGAGGCCGGGCGTTTCGCGGTACAAGTATGATCGGAGCCGGTACACTATCAAGGTACAGAATTTTATTAGGGGCACTGGCGCAGCGAATGCATTACAAATTATCTCGGAGCAACAAATTTATCACGGTGCAGGATTTTAATTGCGTGCAGATGCGGGAGTCCGGGTGCAAGTTTCAGCAGGATTTATTTTGGGAGCATTGTACCGCAAAAACCATGACGAGCCCATTAATTATACCGTCCGTGTTATGGTTAGTTGTTTTATTTTTCAAATTTAAGTCCGACCGGAATTTTAACAGTACTTTTCAAATAAGGATTCATATATATTTTAATGGTATCCTGTCTATTTTCAGGTTTTAGAATATATAAATCTAGCATTGGGCCTGTTCCATAATTTAAATGTTGTCCTGTGTATCTATTTTGTAAAGCTATAGCTGGTTTTTCATAGTTTGGATTGCCTACTGAAGATCTTTGGATTAGTTGAAGCTTTTTATCATCTGAGGTATTTAGTCTTGATAAGTAGTAATAGCATGAATTAATACTATTCCCGAGATCAGAGTTTTTAATTGTAATAGGATTTTCTGCCGTATATCCATAAGTCAGATCTATAGAAGATTCGATTGAACTAAAAAATTTTGTATTATCTACAGCACACCTTGATAAAAGGATCGATATTGCAAAAGCGTTAAAAAGTTACAGCGGTAGATTTTTCATGATTTTTATATTTAATGATTGTCTTTGAGAATGATATATGATAATGAAGTTAAGGTTAGTTGTTATTTTTTAATACGAGCACTTTTATGATTTTGAATAAGAACTCTCCCCAATACCCAGAGTCTCCTCCAATAAAGATTATAGCTGTTGGCTGTTTACATTTTGGGCAATAAAAGTCAATAAATGATTCTTGTTTGATATAATGCTTATTTATATAATTGAAAAAAAACTCCCTGTCGTCAGATTTGAGATTGGAAAATGATGATTTTGTATGTTTTTTAAAATCACTGAGTGCAAGATTAATTTGATAATCACAGTTATCACAAGTATAAACAATTGGTAATAGTCTTCGTTCACTTACTGGCGTTTCTGAAGGATCAGTCCTGTGAGGTGAAGGATCATATTCTTGACTTGATAAGCAACTTTCTAGTTCTAATTCTGTTATTTCCATTGCATAAATTTTTGCATTTGCTGTTATGGTTAGTTGTCAAAGAGTTTATATTACGTGCAGATAGTC
>JAFGAC010000078.1 GCA_016933835.1 Clostridiales bacterium | reverse complement strand
CACTGCTGTCCGGTTAATATGTTATCCCTTTAAAACAAAGTTGGAGTGAATGAGCTTTGTCAGGTAACTTAGGCGGTTCGAATAATTCAGAGATTGTTTTTCGAGATAAAATTGTAGTTTTCATTGCTTGGATTATTCTTTGCGCAGAAGCATCAATTTTTTCGATATTCTTATGTATCCATAGAAGAAGAGACACTATCAGTGCTGTCCATATCTGAATGAATACTGCATTTTTGCTTGTTCCCCAAAACGTTTTTATTTTGAGATTTTGCTTTATCCATTTGAAAAACAATTCTACTTGCCATCTAGCTTTATATATTTCTGCGATTTCCTGTGGGGTCATTTCAAAATTATTGGTTATAAAAATATAATCTCGATCGAATTCGCTGTCATGATAACAAATCTTTCTCATAGATTCGGGATAGTCTTTATTACCTTTTTGACTCGATAACATGATTAATCCATCATACCTTATTGAATCAATATCCGAGGTATGAAGACATTTTATTTCTACATGTTGGCAGTTTCTCTTCATTCGGGTAACGAAGAATGAATTTCCTAAATCTATAGCATACAATTTTTTATAATCAACGTAACCTCGATCCATTACATAGATATTACCAGAATTCTTACATAGATTACCCATCTCGTTGACTTCATGAACCGCTCCTGTTGTGAGTTTCACTTCTTCCGGATAAAGGTGATCTCCATCTATTTTTAAATGGATCTTAACAGCCCCTTTTGTCGTTCTGAATTTTGCCCAATCAAATTTTGCGAGGCAAAGATCAATTGTAGATGCGTCAATGATTTTTAATGGATTTTTGAACCTTCTTCCTTGATTACCAGAAATTATGCGCGCTTTATCTACGAGAGTGTTGAACACATTCTCAAATATTCGATGATCCCGTTTCTCAAGTGCATCGCATAGAGTAGAACGTTTCACCGGCTTTAATCCTGCATGATATAACTTTGAAGAATTAGCAGTTAAAGAACTTTCGATTTCTCTAATACTGAACGATGATGTTATTTGCCCATAAATCATTGTTTTGAACATATCATATGAGCGTAGCTTCTTGACGTACTTATCTCCGGAATACACTTCCACAGCGTTTTCAAATTCAGATCGATCTAGATGGCTTAACAAATTAGCTAAAACTGTGGTAGTATTCCTCATAGCTTGTATTTCCTTCCTGGTGAATGGTTTATGGTGAATTATTCATACCACTCGAAGGGTAAAAATACAAGCTATCTTTTTTACCAATTCAGTTTACCGGACAGCAGTG
>JAFGAC010000077.1 GCA_016933835.1 Clostridiales bacterium | reverse complement strand
TATACATACCATCAAACAGGTCAGTGCTGCCGAATAACGATGTATGGGCGACGCTTCGTCCACGTTTCTTATCTCCTTGGGTTTTCGGTCTGCACTAATTAAGGCATATTTTATGCCACAATAAGCAACTAACTTGTTTTATTGTATTTATTGAAAGTTCGCAGGAGAAATGAGCATTCGTATTTGTAAAGAATCCTGACAGTTTTTTATTCTATGACTCAAAATATTATTTATATCTTATAATATTAATTACTTATATTAAATTTAAATTTTGTAAAGAATCCTGACACTATTTTTATAAATTACATAACCTATTGACATTCAGAAAAATTATGACCTTTTATTTCGATTTGACTCTAATATATCATTATACTTAATAATATTAATTCATTAGGTAGTTTAAGATATCTTGAGTTAATTTACAAAGGTATAGAAAAAGGCGCTTTTCCTGTTAAAAAGGTTTTGTCCCAAAATCTCAAGAGAAAGGAGAACGTGTCATGGAACTGGAAGTGGATATACCTGAACTCGTAGGTGAAGTCGAGAACCTACTCCCGTTGAAGTCTTCACATATTAAATCTCAATACTCCAAGAGGTAATCGATAATTTGCGTGCTTGACCGGTACTGAAGATTAGCAGGCGTAGCTGATTCTTCCTAAAGTCGATAAAGATTCAACGCAATAAACGATGGAACATTATAATCCGTAATCGATAAATGGGTATACTCTCACCAAGATTGTCACCAGGAATCTTACTTGACATAGGTTTCTTTCTATTTTACCGTATTTTCCATCTCTTAAAAGAATATGCTATATTAAATATTGAAAATAAGCAAAATTGCTTGTTTGTCAGTTCAATATCAGGATATCAGGAAAAATTGCCTTATATTTAAATATTATGCCTCATGAAATTTATTAAGAAAAGGAAGGTATGGAAATCAGACCAACAAAAGCAGAAGAGTTATTTTTAAGCTTAGCGTACAACCGTTTTTATGACCTCTATGAAGAGGTTATGAAAGATGATTTCTGGGATAAGGAACCATGGTATCTTTTAGCAAAGTATCACAGACTTTTGCAATTTATGCTGAGTTGCTAGAATATGAACCTCTCACATATGTTCTTGAGGCCATGAAGAAACATAGACCACCTATGGAAGCAGAAATTGGCGGTCCTTTATTCAAATTTGTACGTAATGTTCTGGCTCACTTCCCCATTTTTGAATCTTGGGATGAAGTTTGGATTAGCAAAGATCTGGTAAATTGGCAGAAAGAAGGCCTAAGTATTGATCGTTTCTTAAAAGAGTTTTCTGGACATGCAGAAGTTAAATACAGATTTTGGGAAGCTGATAAAAAGCAGATGACATATATGAGCATACTATTTCCCGAGGTATATGATAATAATAGGATTTATCTTAAAGACATGATTTCAGAAAAAGATGGTGTTAAATTCTCATTCATTATGATGACAAATGTCCTAAATACTCAAGTTGAGTCGGTGGGTGAAAAGGCATAACCAAGCCATGCACACGGACGG
>JAFGAC010000076.1 GCA_016933835.1 Clostridiales bacterium | reverse complement strand
CGTTGCCTGGTTCGGAGCGCCCACTTGTCCGGATATAAAAGAGCAACCCAAATGAGCTGAAACCTGCAAGAGCACTTACCGGCAATGAGCTATACCCGGTGTTGTAGCTAGTGCAATTGTTATATGTTACAAATCGTTAGGATGAATTCGGACAATTTTTCCTTTTTGAGAGACAATTAACTCCAAATTCCTTTCTTTTTTTGATTGGATTAACTTTTTATGAGTAAGTTCCAATCCTTTCAGGATTTTATCTCTTATTAAATTATCCTTTTTTGTCATATCTGGATTGGTGCTTAATTAATTCAAAGGTACTGTTATTTTTAATATAAATATCTTTATCTGTGTATCCCTCTGCAATTAATTCTGAAGGAGTTTGCGAATTATTAAAAATCATCCAATAATCACAAATTGGTATATATAAGTCGAACAAATTCTTTAATCCGCATAATATCTCCTTATTATTACTTGTTTTGGAATATTATGACCTCCTTCCAAAACTCTGGTTTTAACCCTTTCGATAGCTAAATCCACTGAATCTAACCAAAAGAAAACCAAACTTGTCTGATAACCTATATGTTTTGCTTTTTGAATCGTAATAATATAACTCTTTGATGATAAAGTTGTCTCAAAAGCAAAATCTTTTTGGTTTTGAATAAGTTTGTCAATTTTATTTAGCATGAATCTGCCAGCATCAATTGCAGCTTTCTCTGGATTTAATGGTGAAATTCCACGAGCAATTTCGTCCGCATTGATAAATTCATTACAATTAAGCATGTCAGGAAGAACTGTAAAGGAAGCAGTTGTCTTACCTGCTCCATTGCAGCCTGCTATTATATATAAATTTGGCATATCCTTTTAAAAATTCAAGATACAATTATAATGCATTGGTAGGATGCTTTTTTTGCATTAGCTACAACGTGAGTTTGTGTAAAAACGATTTTTTAAATAATTAAAGTGTTGTGATTTTGATTTAGCGTAAAGCTAAGCGCATAAAAAATTT
>JAFGAC010000075.1 GCA_016933835.1 Clostridiales bacterium | reverse complement strand
AGTAAAAGAATCGATGAAATTGAAAACAGTGAAACCCTAAAAAAAAGATGGAGCAAGTACACTAAAGATTATAGGTATGCTGAAGATATCGAGTATAGTCATATCATAGATGCCTTAAGAGCACTGGTTTAAACAATAAAAACTGAAACAATATTGGTACAATAATACTTATTCTGAAATTGATATAAGTATATTTGTAAAAAAAATCGCCTTCTCAAAGTAAGTCTAATGTTGAGAAGGCTTTTTTGTTGTATCAAAAAAAATAAACGAAATATGGTCTAATATTACAAGAAATGATAAACTTGCACCACAACAAGGATAAATTAGAATTAAGGAGGTCTTTCAATGGGAAAGGTTAAAGTTATTGAAGCAAGTAAACAATCACGTAGACAACGGGGTAGTTTTATTGAAAATCAATTAAGGGTTGCGGCATATTGCAGAGTTAGTACAGATTCAGATGAACAAAAATTGAGCTATCAATCCCAAGTGCTTCATTATAAACAATTGGTAGAAACAAAACCGGAGTGGGAGTTGGTAGACATTTATGCCGATGAAGCGATATCTGGAACACAAATTAATAAGCGTGTTGATTTCCAACGGATGATTAATGATGCTCTAGAAGGTAAAATTGATATGATTATTACAAAGTCAATATCTAGATTCGCTAGGAATACCTTGGATACTTTAAAATATGTACGCTTATTAAAGGAAAAGAATGTGGCCATCATGTTCGAAAAAGAAAATATTAATACATTGACCATGAATGGTGAAATGCTGTTGGTTATTTTAAGTTCTTTGGCGCAACAAGAGAGTGAATCTATATCAGCGAATGTGACCATGGGTCTTAAAATGAAAATGAAACGTGGAGAATTGGTTGGGTATAATGGCTGTTTGGCTTATGATTATGACTCAGAGACTGGAGATTGGTGCCGGGCAAGGAGTTAAGGAGTTATCTAAACATATCATACAGAATATCTTAGGTTTTTCCGACGAGTTTCCGACCAACTAGTTCCATGTTGAAATAATAACGCTGAGTAATGATTAGAAACGGATCGCATTGATTGGAACTTTATGATCTGATATTTTCGCATAATTCCAACATTTTGGATGGCAAAACAGAAGTGATTAGAAGCGATTAGGATCGTTTGATAGTGATTGAAATTATTTTGTAGATATACCATGCATGTGGAGTGCTGCTCACTACTAGTTAGGAAAAATGATTAGAAGTGCATAAAAAAGTGTATTGTTGTTAATTAGAGGCTACTTATCGTCAAATATGTGAAATTGATGATGGTAGCTTTTTATTTGTTTGGAAAATTTAGCGTTGGAGAAGAAGTCTTCAAGAATATGAATCTATCAAGAAGTAGGATTGATATTTAGTTCAGAATATTGCGATTTCACATGTGGAGTGATACCATATAATGGATGATACAGATATATGTATTGGATAAGAGGTTGAGTCAAATGTCTAGAAAAAATGAATTCTACAAATGGGTAAACCAATTAAAAAGTACAGACTTGAGTGCAACAGACAATAAGCTTATTAATATGTTAATCGATAATTTTGACATTATTGAGTCGTTATCAACTGCGGGAGGTAATAGAGCCAAGAAACTGGTAGAGATAATTTCTAGTAATCATGATACTGCATAAGGAGAACTTAATTTTACAAAATGGGAAGAGGCAGAAGCTAGAGGCAATAATATAAAGATGCAAAGTTTGAAAATTGGACAATTTCGAGGCTTTGTATCCGAAGAAGAGTTTAGTTTTGAAAAAAATATACATTTATTTATGGGCCAAATGGTTCTGGTAAATCAAGCTTTTGTGAGGGACTTGAGTTAGCTCTATTTGGAGATGTTGAAGAAGCAAGAGGAAAATGAATTAAACTAAATGAGTATATAAAAAATGCAGATGTCAAAAAATCAGAAATGCCAAAGGCTTTCGGTATTAACAAGGAAAAGAAAATAATTGAAATTAAGCAGATAGTCAACTGTAAATATTTTCCTTTTTGAGAAGAACAGAATTGATGGTTTTGCAAGGATAACAGCAGAAACAGCAAGTATGCAAAAAGATAGAATAGCTACATTGTTTGGTTTAGATAACTTTAATAAATTTGTAGACGGTTTCACAGAAAACTTTGATAAGTACCTATCTGTAGATAATGTTATTGAAAAAATTTTGCAGAGGTATCTACTAAATTCTGTCAGTATTCTTTTCTATAAAAGAAGCATAAAATTAAACCGTGTGCTAAGATTATAATGGATAAAAAAAGGCTGAAATCAATTTTTGTGCTCTACTTAATTCTGTAATAGTATATATGTATATTGAAATAATGAAATTAATGGGTGATTTTATGAAGTATATTAAAAAAATAGGAAAAATATTCACTTCCAAATGGCGAACAGGGTTTATCATAACAATAATAGCTACTATGATACTAGCTATTTTTATGATGACATAATTTGGACCAGGACGTGTTCATGAGGGGCAAGATAATCTCACAGATATTCACTTTGAAGAGGGTGAGATAGTGGCACTAGATGGACAGTGGGAATTCTACTGGAATCAACTACTTACACCTGAGGATTTTGAAGGGGATCTCTTACCAACAATAGATACATACATCAAGGTGCCTAGTACATGGAAAGGGCTTTATCCCCAAAATGGGGTTGCAACCTATCGTATGCAGCTTAAATATCCCACAATGCTAAGAGATCCAGCACTTAAAACGAATGCAATTAGCATGGCATATAAGCTTTATGTTAACGGCGAACTTTTGTTAGAGGTTGGAAAAGTATCCGAGGATCCGTCAATCTTTAGAGATGGCCAGGGAGAGTATATTGTCCCATTACCCAAGGATGAGCAAGAACTTGACTTGATTATTCAGGTTGCAAACCTGACTTTTGATAAAGGTGGGATTCGTGAAAGCCCAGTCTTTGGATCAATGAAGGTCATTGAGCAAAAAAGAACGACCCAACTGGCATTACAGTTGTTTTTCTCGAGCGGTATATTTATCTTTGCACTTTACTATTTAGTTCTATTTCTTTTACAAAAAAAGAATAAGACAGCTTTGCTTTTTAGCTTACTTTGCATTTTAACGGCAACGCGTTCTATGCTTTGGGGAGAAACACCAGTGCTTATTTTTTCTGATAAAATACCTACCGAAGTTCTGGGTTATGTTAATTATGTGACGGGTTTTAATTTAATACCGATTATGATCTTATTTATTCTTAGTGTATTTCCACTAGATTATAAAAAAAACCAAGCTTATATTCTTCTATTACCAACCTTGTTTTTTGATGGACTTCTCTTTACCTCACCTGGATTCATGTCCTCTTTTACAGTCGCTTTATACATTCTAATTATGGTGCAAATGCTTTATATTATATGGACCATGATAAAAGCGGTGGTAAATAAAAGGGACAATGCCCTTATGATGTTTGTAGCCATATGTATATTTATTTTAACCGTCACCCAAGGTATTCTAAGGTATACAGCATTTACTAATGGGAATATCCGCTATATGTTTATTTATGGTAATTTTGCTGTTATTATGGCGATGTCAATTATTCAGGCAAGATCCCAAGCAAAAACCCAACAAAAACTGATTGCCTATAATAAAACATTGGTAGAGGCTGACCGACTTAAAGACAGAATTATGGCTACTGAAATGGCATTTTTACAAGCGCAGATTAAACCACATTTTTTATACAATGCTTTAGATGCTATTGCCAATGTAAGTGAAGAAGACGGTATGAAAGCCAGTGAATTGATCACTGATTTATCCATTTATTTGAGAAATAGTTTGGAATTTAATAGCTTAAATAAAATGGTGAGAATGGAAAAAGAGTTGGAATTTGTTGACACTTATTTTAGTATTGAACAGGCACGTTTTGGAGAAAAGATAGACTTAATCAAAGAAGTAGATATCTCTTTAGATATTCAAATACCATCATTTATTCTGCAACCCTTAGTTGAGAATGCCGTACGACACGGTATTTCTAAAAGAATAAATGGAGGAAGGGTTATTATACGAGGCATACAGTTACAAGAAGGTGTGAGAATAGAAGTTGAGGATAATGGCGTTGGTATAAAAGCCGAAAAGCTTAGCCATCTTTTGGAGGATGACAGAAAAGAAAATGGGGTTGGTCTTTATAATATACATCATCGGCTTCTGAGTATATACGGAAAAGGTTTCGAAATAAAGAGTGAAGAAGGCCTTGGTACAAGGGTGATACTAGTAATACCAAATGGAGGGAACAAGTGATGATTAGGATTGCAGCAGTAGATGATGAGTTACATGCACTTAAGCGATTTGAAAGGATGATACAAAACAACTCTGATATAGAGCTTTGTGGTTTGTTTGAAACAGGGAAGCAATTGCTTGATTATATCAAAAACCATTCATTAAATGCCGTTTTTTTAGATATAGAAATGCCGGATATGAATGGACTGGTCTTATCCCAACAAATACTTAATATAGATGAACACATTGAGATTATATTTATGACCGCCTTTAATCAATATGCAGTCGAAGCTTTTGAATTACAGGCAATTGATTATATAATGAAACCTATCAAAAAAGAAAGACTGGAAAAAACAGTCAAACGTTTATTGAAAATTAAGGCTACGACCCCACAGTCGGGGAACTTGTTTTTACAATGCTTTGGCGATTTTGAAGTATTCATTAATGGAGAAGCAACGGTGTGGAAAAATAGCAAGGCTAAGGAAATATTGGCTTTTTTGGTCTATAAAAATGGTGTGGCTGTGAACTGGGAAAAGATTGTTGACGCCGTTTGGCCTGACTTTGACGCTGAAAAGGCTCAAGCCAACTTTCATGCGAATTCATATTTGCTACGTAAAGTATTGTCAAAAGAAGGGATCCCTGAGATTCTGGAAGGTAGTCGTGGGAACTATAGAATTGTAAAAGATGGGATAAGTTGTGATCTATATCAATTAGAAGCAATGATAAAGGCGAATCAGTTCAATAGGAAGGAAGACCTTCATTTGCTTGAAGACCTATTGAATAAAGGATATATGGAAGGGAATGGCTATTCTTGGGCTCAGCCAAGAGGGGCCGAGTTAGAGGTTAAGTGTTATCAAGTCATGGAGAAGTTAAAAAATAAATAATATATTTCATGCTTTTAATTCGATGAATAGAAAGTATTGAAATGTAAAGTTAACCAGCAAGAGCCCTATTGGAATAAATCCTTTAGGGCTCTTTTCATTTAGGTTCAATTTATAATGAATGTTATATAGTTGCTTTAATATAGTAAATGTGAGGTGAAGATGGGTGTGAAATATATCATTGTTGACCCGGATGAGTTGAGCAATATCGAATTGAAGAACATATTGAATGATATAAAGATGTTAGATTTTCAGGGAAGCTTTAGGACCTTCGAGGAAGCTGAAAAGAATATTCGTGGTGGGTATCTTGATGTTGCTTTTATAAGGATAGGGGATGTGGCATTGAATGCTTATAAGCTGACTAAAGAGATTAGGGCAATAAACCCCTTGGCAAGAGTGATTTTCATCACCAACCAAGAAGAATATGCTATAGAAGCTTTTGAATGTGAAGCAAATGGCTTGTTGTTGAGTCCATTTAACAGGGATAAAATTCAATGCTTTTTACAAAAAAAATATTGAATTGAAAAATCTAAAAAATAAAAAATCTAAAAAATAAAAAATCTAAAAAATAAAAAATTTGAGGAATGAAAAAAAGGAGAAAGAACTTATGAAGAAGAAAAATGTTTTAAGTCTAACAATAGCATTTCTAATGCTATTTTCCTTGTGTGAACCAGCTTATGCCATGCAAATATTTGTCAGAACGGATACTGGGAAAAATATCACACTTGATGTTGAATCAACAGATACAATTGTAAATCTAAAAGGCAAAATAGAGGATAAGGAAGCAATTCCAACAAGTCAACAAACATTGATATTTGCTGATGAGAAATTAGAAGATAATCGTACGCTGGCTTATTATAATATCCAAAAAGAAAATACCGTGCATTTATTAGTTAGAAGTTCATTCAGCATTAGTGATGGAAACATAAGTGTTGTTAAAGCTACAACCGAAGGTGCGATTAAGGTTATTTATGGAGATGATGGAAGTGATGGGCAGTTAGAAGAAGACAATATTCCAGCTGATCTAGGTATTATAATTACAGGTATAAGTGTAACAAATAAGGTTATAGTAGATGGTGTGACAGCCGACATAACAATTAGTGATTTGGATATTCAACGTAGTGGTGATGATATTGGTACTATAGAATTAACAAATAATGCCAAAGTAACATTAAATTTATTAGGTAATAATATACTATCAAATTCAATCGATGGTGCAGGACTTGGAGTTGCAGAAGGACAAACGATCACAATAAAGGGTACAGGTTCACTTACAGCTACAGGAGGAAATCTTGGAGCGGGGATTGGTGGACGTGCTAAAGGAAAAGGTGGAACTATTAGAATTGAAGAGGGTACAGTTAATGCAATAGGTGGTGCTGATAGAGCAGGTATCGAAGGTGATACCCTTACGATTATGGCTGCTGCAACTCTTACAGCTGTTTCTGATGGAAATTTTTACCCTGCGATTCATATACTCAGCAACGTACTTGAAGATGCCAGCACCGCAAGCATTCTCATGGCAAATTTTACTGAAAAAAAAGATTCAGGTAAAGAAGTTATTGTATACGAGAATTCAAACTCTGAACCGAGCATACGTTATGCACCAAGCATTGATTATAAGTCTATAGCATTTTCAGTGGCAGAGGATAGTGCCTATCAATTAAGAGTGGATGGAATATTCCAACAACATTCTCTGGCTTTCATCAGAAAATTTAACATAACAGGAAATGGCCTTACTATTTTTGACAATGTAGAAGATGGAATATCCCTTTGGACAGATGTGGTCAATTACGATATAAATTTATACAATGATTTTGTATCAAAGACAAGTGGAGATACCATTAATATTTCTACACCACAGCAGCTAGCAGCAGTAGCAAAGGCTGTAAATGAAAATATAGAATTATTTTCTGGTAAATCATTAATTCTGACAGATGACATTGACTTATCTGGACATGAGTGGGAACCCATTGGAAGTGGTGTAAATGATGATGATACTTATTTCCAAGGGAATTTTGATGGGGATGACCATACCATTAGTAATATGAGTATTTCAGGTGCGTATGCTGTTGCTGGATTATTTGCGGGTGTTATGACTAACAATGACACAGAACGGCCATTAATAATTCAAAACCTCACAGTGGATGGGACTATTGATTTAACTGGTGAAATCAAAGTTGTAGGTGGTATCGCAGGAATGGCAGAAAATGTCAACTTTATAAATTGTAATAGTGGTGTCTCTATATCAGTAGTAGTACCGTCGGAGTTCAATGAAGATAGCCCGGCAGTTGGAGTTGGTGGTATTTTAGGAGCGGCTGTTAGGGCTATAAGTATTTCAGACTGCAGCAATAAAGCAAATACAAGGATTAGTATAGAATCTAAGATGCCGATAGCAGGTGGCATTATCGGACTTGCCTATAGTTTTAATGAGGATATAAGGATCATAAATTCAGAAAATCATGGTACAATTATAGCAAAAAATACGGATGCTAATAGTGAAGGAACTGCAGGTGGAATTGGTGGAGGACTTATGTTTGTTAGTGTGACAAACTGTTATAATTCTGGTGACATATCAACTGAGGGAAATGTGAGGACTGGTGGGATTGCTGGGATTTTACTGCTCATGGGATTAGATATTGACAGTAGCGATGGGATGAAAAATTGTTACAGTAGTGGAGAACTTTCTGCCGATACAGAAGATTTAAAAGGTGGTATTTTAGGTAGCGGATATTTAGAAAGCACCGAAAATATATCTAATTCTAGCTATCTAGATACAACAGCCAAATATGCATATTATGATATGGCTACAAACTTTCCTATAACAGTCGATGGTGCCGCAAAAAGCATAGAGCAAATGAAGACGGTTGAATACCTAGAAGAGTTAAACAATTGGGTTGACGATCATTCTCAAGTAAATGGTATAGTTTTAAAATCATGGACTCAACAAAATGATGTTAACAGTGGGTATCCTATCTTTTCTGTACCCTTGGATCAAGTAACTTATACAGTAACATTTGACTCACAAGGTGGAAGCTTAGAAGCAGAAAAAACTGTAAATGACAACACAAAAATTACAGTACCGACAGACCCAAGACGATCGAGATATGTCTTTGGTGGTTGGTACAAAGAATCAGCCTATACAAACCTATGGGATTTTGATAATGAGTTGGTGACATCTAATATGATACTTTATGCCAAGTGGACAAGAATTCGTACAAGCGGGAACAGTTCTAGTGAAAGCTATACGCCTCTAGTTCAACCAAGTCAAGATAATGTAGTTATTACTGTTAATGGTGAAGAACAGGATGCTGGTAAGCAGATAACAATAACCGAAGAGGGTAAGTCAACTGTAGTCGTTGAAATTGACAATAAAAAAATTGAAAAATATTTTGAAGACTCTAATAAGGATAATACCAACGGTGGTGGAAATGTCATACAAGTGACAATCACGGATGTGAAGTCTGAGGTCGCTAGAGTTGATTTGACAGGAGATACAGTAAAAAAACTTGAAATAAATAAATTCAATGTAGCCATTAAACGAGAGGCTATTGAATATATTATTCCGGCTGAAGAATTCACCATCAGTAAAGTTGCGGAACAACTGGGTGTATCTGAAGCTAATTTGAAAAACATTAAGGTAGAAGTGACAATAAAGATTCTTGAAGAAAACCTTATAGAACAATACACTAAAATAGCAGAGTCAAAGGGTGCTCAGTTTGTAATGCCTCCGGTTTCGTTTGAAGTCGTTGCGACGACGACAAAAGAAGATGGGGAAACAGCGAGTGTTAAAATCAGTAAATTTAGTAACTATGTGGAAAGAGTGATGGAAATTCCGGAAGACATGGATTCGAACATGATTACAACAGGCATCGTATTAAATCCCGACGGCACTTATAGTCATATTCCTACGGAAGTATTTCAAAAAGAAGGTAAGTGGTACGCAAAGCTTAATTCGCTAACGAACTCCAATTATTCTGTCATATGGAACCCCCTTACAGTTAATTCAGTGACAGATCATTGGTCCATGGATACTGTTAATGATATGGCTTCAAGGCTTGTTGTTTTAAATCCTGAAACTTTTGAACCCGGTAAGAACATCACAAGAGGGGACTTTGCAGAATACATTGTTAGGGCACTGGGTCTATATCAAGAAAGATCTGATTTTGAAAATAAGTTTGAGGATATTGATGTAAGTGGTGAAAGAACATTGGCGATTACGGTTGCTAGTGACTACGGCATTGTCTTAGGCTATTCTGATGGCACTTTTAGACAAGATGCCTTGATCTCTAGACAAGAAGCTATGGTTATGTTCCAAAGAGCCATGTTGATAACAAAGCTGTCAGGTGAAGATATAAATCGATATCAAAACTATACGGACTTTTCGACGGTAAACGATTGGGCGGTAGACGCTGTAAAAGATGTTTTGTCAGCCCATGTGTTTAATGGAAGTACGTCAACAAACATTTCTCCAAAATCAAATTTTAAAGTGGAGTTCATAGATCAGTTTTAATGATCTAAAAACGTAAGCGTAAATAGAAAGATAAATATGCAAAACTAAAGCCCAGAGTTACAATAGTAATTGTAGCATAGGGCTTATTTTTTAGGTTTCACCGCCTTCTTTGAGATTGGTGCCGGGCAAGGAGTTAAGGAGTTATCCTAATTAAAGAATGAATTCAGTGTTGTATCTGTACTTGAATGTGCTTTAATTGTATATATAGCTATCATTGTGTTTTATCTATTTGATAGTATAGTACTGTAGGTAAATGAAAATAATCAATTAAGGTCTATAGAAAAGCAAATGTTAATGTAGAAAAATCAACACGAGAATGTAATAGAGGGCTATACTCAAGTAAAGAGAATACGTCATGATATGATCAACCATTTGCTTGCTCTAAAGGGAATGAATTTAAACCCTGTTTTATTGCTTTAACTGGCATAGTATTAATATGATAATGGATTGTCAACACTAAGTTGGACAGATTTCTTAAATTTATATAAAATATAATGGATATATTACATCTAAATGGAAAATAAAAATCAGAGATTAGTGAGAGTATAATTAAAAATTTTTATAAAAGTGTAAATAACGCGGAAAGGAATAAATATGAAACGTTTAATAATTGTTACATCACCACCTGCCAGTGGGAAGACATATATTTCTAAAGAATTAGCAAAAAAATTGAAACATGTTGTATATTTAGATAAAGATACACTTATTGTGTTATCCAATCAAATTTTTGCTGTTGCAGGCATGGAAAAAAATAGAAGTTCCGATTTTTTTGAAAAGAACATTCGCGACTTTGAATATCAAGCAACTTTAGATTTAGCGCTTGAGGCTTTAATTTATGATGATATTGTTTTGATTAATGCCCCTTTTACCAGAGAAATTAGAGATACAGAGTATATCAAAAAATTAAAAGCAAAGATTTTAGAAAAAAATGCGCGACTGACTGTGGTATGGGTAATAACAGATGTCGATGTGATAAAACGCCGTATGATTGAGCGGAATTCGGACAGAGATACTTGGAAAATTAAAAATTGGGATAAGTATATTGCTGATGTGGATTTCGATATTCCCAAAGAAATAGATGATCCATTGGTTATTGATGATTTGCTCCTATTTCATAACTCTAATGAAGAGCAATTTAAAGAATCAATGGAACGGATTATCGGCATTTTAGAAGTTTAATTCAAAGAAGCTTAACTATAATTGTGGTATGAGGAGTTTTGATGAGATATTGGTGCATTTGAAATAGGTACTAATTCAATGACTCATGTGAAAATTAAAATCATTAGTTGAAATAAATACTGTAGCCAATGTTTGGTATGGATGTGCGAAGAAAGTTATAATAAATAATTTTGCTGAGTGAAGCCTTATTAGGAAATATTTTTTACTTTAGAAAGTTCTTATTAGCGCAAGAAATATATAAATTATTAGATATACCAGTAATAATTATTCATGGATTTATTCCTTCTTTATCTGTTTATAATTAATGCCAGAACACCCGTGACTTTAGTCGTGGGTAATTCAAGGAAAATCATCTATCAATCATATAATATGAGTGGATAGCCGTCCTATGAAATGCGCATATGATAAAAAAATAATCTAAAAGTGTATAAGAGAAGATGTTCCTAAATTTCATGGTATAATTGAGCTATGTAAAACATTGATAAATCAAGACTTTCAGACAATAAGACAAGCGAAAATCCACTCGATTTTTTTGAGCAAAAGAATGAAGACTTAGAAGGTCGAGTTCATAGACTAGAGAATGAAAAAGAACTATTACCTGATTGATACTAAATCAATTATATCATGGGCATAAACAAACCGATTGGGGTAGATTATTGAAATTAAATATTGAATTATACAAATAGTATACAAGGAGGAAAGATTATGGAAAGAAGAATGAAAGTAGCACTTATTGGTGGAGCTTTATTGGGAATTGTTTGTGTTGTGGGTGCTTATATTCGATCAGGTTTTTCTGCATCACCGGGGTTTGTGTTTTCATTATGGTACAATCGAGTCATTATTGGTTTAGCGGTAGGAGCTCCATGGAAGATTATAATCAGAAGAAAGGCGTTGCTTCGTGGAGCATTTTTAGGGCTTTTAGTTTCCTTTGCTTTTTACAGCTCGACAGGATTTCAAGACCATATAAGTTTTGTAGCTGGTATTTTGTATGGTGTAATATTGGAAGAATGGCTCAGTAGAGGAGAAAAACAACTTTAATTAGAAAAAAATAATTAGAATTCAGATGAAACTGGATTATACATTGCATTTGATCCATTTGGATATGTATTGTCATAGAATTTTTTTGTTAATAAACTATAAATATTGCACTCATTTATAAAAAAATCAATAGAGGAAGTGAAATGAAATTGCAAGCAGTATATTTTTTTTGTATGAATCCTGAATTGGACGAAGTAGCATCAATGGTTTTTAAATCTGTAACGGAAAATCTTACATTGACAGAATTGGATTTGAAGGCAGATGACTATCCGATATTGATGCATGAAGATGAGCAGGGAAATCAATTTATTTTCATTAGAACAGAGGTTATTCTATGTCAAGACCATCAACGCTATCAATATTTGTTAGAAATATATGCAGATGCTGAATTCATTGGACTTGTTAATTGGCATGGAGGTGCTAACGCACCGGATAAAATTCTATCCGTACATACAGTTGGGGATGTATTATCCGGAACTTATCCTAGAAGCAATCCCATTGCACCGACAAATTTGATGAGATCATTGGAATACTATAGACAACAGTATAATCTGATGGAATTTACAGTTACCAGTGAAGCGACGCATTGGTCAGGTATAGTATATAATTTACCGATTGAACAGTTAGAGGCAGTCAGAGCACCGATGATTGATATTGAAATTGGAAGCACATCCGAGAGTTATAATAATCCTATAGCGGTTATTGTAATTGCAAAAGCAATGATGGATGTCTTCAAAGTAGAGAAGAAGCTGCCAGTTATTTTATATGTTGGCGGGATGCATTTCGAAAATACTATTTCTGAAGCAATTATTCGAGATAAGAATCCAGTTGCTTTAACCCATATACTGCCGACACGATGGTTGGACAACGAACTGTATTTTGGTGAGCGGGGTAAAGAAACAATATTAAAATGCATTGCCTCAATAGATGAAGGAATTGATGGGATTGTCTTTCATGAAAAGGTTAATAAAGCAATTCGTGACTTGGTGAAGCAGATAGGTGAAGAGATGAATATTCCTGTCTTTAAAAGAAAAGATTTAAAAAACGCTGATATGCTTGAAGAAAGATTGTTATCATAATGATGATGTTGCCATTTTTTCTGATAGTGTGTTAGAATATTGACATAAACTAAACAGGAGGTAGAAATGAATAGAGCTGAAGCGTTGGAATTATTGAAAGAACATGTGAAAACTGATCAATTATTGAGACATTCATTTGCAGTTGAAGCATCAATGATAGCTTATGCAAAAAAATATGGTGAAAATGAAGAAAGATGGGGACTTTTAGGACTCCTTCATGATATTGATTTTGAAAAATATCCTGAAGAACATCCAAAGCATGCACCTGAATTGCTAAAAGGGACTGACCTTGACCAAGAGTTTATCGACTCAATCGTCTCTCATGGTTATGATGCAGGGGTTCCAAGAGATTTACTTGAGAGAAAAGCACTCCATGCTGTTGACCAGATGTCCAGTTTCATCGTAGCGGTTGCCTTGATGAGACCGACAGGACTAGAAGATTTGAAAGTAAAATCAGTTAAAAAGAAAATTAAGGATAAAGCTTTCGCAAAAGCAGTCAATAGAGAAGAGCTAGACGAATCAATGGCATCATTTGGTGTCGAGTTGGCAGATCATGTCGATGTTATCGTTGAAGGATTAAAAAATCATGAGGAATTTCTTCAAAAGCAAGGGTATACTTTATTCTAAATAAATAAATAAATGAATAATAAGGCTATAAATTTAAATTAAAATTTTATATTGAATTCAATTATGATGTCAAAAAAATTACCTCTAATTTATATTTTAATATAAATTGAGGTATTTTTATTTTCGCTTTTTCATCTAAGCAGTTTTGTTTTGTTTTGATAGAGAGTTTTTATTCTGCTTCTCTTCTTCCCATGCTAAATAGTCTTTAAGCAAGGCAAGAGATTGTTTTGTTGTCTTGTCTTTAACTTTGGAACTGTCTTTAAGTATCTTAGACATTTTTACTAATTGTATTTCAAGGTATTTTTGATTATTGAGTTTATTTGAATTTGCAGATGATTTTGATTTTTTTTTCGATTCTGCCATGGTTTCCATAAACATCAATAAAAGAAAACTGTTTTTCTTTTGTTTAGGTACCTGTTTTGAGGTTTCATAAACTTGATCAAACAACTTTGCAATATTCCGTTTTTTATAATAATGGATTGCAATTGCTGCCCCTATTACTAAAATTGTTATTATACCGATAATTACTAAAATCATAGTATCCATTAAATTACTCCTATCCAATCAATTTAGCATCTACTGCTATATATCATTATATAAGAAAAATAATGAATTTGAAAGATGTTATACAATATAGTAAAATTATTAAAAATTATGCACTTAAAAAAAATATGTGTTAAAATAGTCAAAGAAAATAAAGAAAAAGGAGAATATATGAAATTAGGATTTGATTCGAAAAAATATCTAGATGAACAATCAAAATTCATTCTAGAACGTGTTGACAACTATGATAAATTATACCTTGAATTCGGAGGTAAACTTCTTTTCGACATGCACGCTAAAAGAGTATTGCCAGGATACGATGCCAATGCAAAGATTAAATTGCTCCAAAAGTTGAAGGAAAAAGTTGAAGTCATCATTTGTATTTATGCAGGGGACATTGAACGCAATAAAATTAGAGGTGACTTTGGAATTACCTATGATATGGATGTCTTTAAAATAATTGATGATTTAAGGGCTTATGAATTGGAAGTCAATAGCGTTGTCATCACGCGTTATGATAATCAACCATCAGCTACTATATTCATGAATAAGTTAGAAAGAAGAGGTATAAAAGTATATACACATCAATCAACGAAGGGCTATCCGACAGATGTTGATACTATTGTCAGCGAGGAAGGTTATGGAAAGAATCCATATATTGAAACTTCAAAACCAATTGTTGTTGTAACAGCACCAGGACCAGGAAGTGGAAAATTGGCGACTTGCCTAAGTCAACTTTATCATGAAAACAAAAGGGGAATTGAGGTAGGATATTCTAAATTCGAGACTTTTCCGGTATGGAATGTCCCATTGAAACATCCCTTGAATATAGCTTATGAATCTGCGACAGTCGATTTAAAAGATGTCAATATGATTGATTCATATCATTTTGATGCGTATGGGAAAATAGCTGTCAATTACAATCGTGATATTGAAACCTTTCCAGTATTAAGAAGAATCATCGAAAGGATAACGGGTGAAGAATCTGTTTTTAAGTCTCCGACAGATATGGGAGTCAATCAGGTTGGATTTGGAATAATTGATGATGAAATAGTACAAGAAGCTTCACGTCAAGAGATAATAAGGCGTTATTTCAAAACGGGCTGCGAATATAAAAAAGGCTATGTTGATCTTGAAACATACCAACGAGCAAAACTAATTATGGAAGAATTAGATCTTGGGCCATCTAATCGAAAAGTTGTAATTCCTGCACGTGAAAGATCCAATAAGCTGAAGGAAGAAGGACTTTGTGGTGATATTTGTTCAGTTGTTGCATTGGAGATGCCAGATGGAACTGTTATTACAGGACGAACAACTGATTTGATGGATGCGCCGGCATCGGCTATATTGAATGCTATTAAATACCAAGCAAAAATTGATGATGAATTGCATCTCATTGCACAAGTGACACTTGAACCAATCATGAAATTGAAATCTGAATCACTCGGATCAAAAATTGTCATATTGGATGCTGAAGAAATTTTAATTGCTCTCAGTATTAGTGCTGTAACAAATCCAGTTGCTAAGCTTGCTTTGAATAGATTACAGGATTTAACTGGATGTCAAGCACATACAACAACAATCTTAAGTGCGAATAATGAACATATTTTTAGAAAATTAGAGATTGAAGTTACAAGTGAGGCAATTTATTCTTCTAATAGTTTATACGATAGTAAATGATAATCTGTAGAAAGAAAAAATCTTTGAATTACTCATGACTGAAGTCACGAGATTCTTAGGAACAGAGCTTACTTGATATCGAAGTATTTTAATCGATGTCAGCGGTTTCT
>JAFGAC010000074.1 GCA_016933835.1 Clostridiales bacterium | reverse complement strand
TGAAGAGTCTTTAAAACAAGCTGAAAAAAAATTGCTGATTTCAGGTAATCTGTATTCTAAAAGTAAAAAAAGAGCGACAGCAAGAAGGAAACACCGAAAACTAAAGGTTGTTGCTGACCAGCATACATCATAAAATATATTTACAAAAAAAGATTAAACATTACACTAGTGACCTAGTCCGTACTACTTTCACAATCTAGACTTTGTAAAATCTTAACGGTAGTATGAACCACTTAGTACATTATTGATGGTAGATGCTTTACTAACCAAGAATAAGACCTGCCAATTATCCATTCAGAGCCAAATGGAGAAAAATATGGCTATGCTACAAAGTATTGATTCTTTCTGTTTCCTATGAAAAAGAACGTTATTATGAAACGATAGAACAAAAACGACTCATTTTAAAGACTTTTTATCCTTTTAATAATTCAGTCATTTTTACTAGATCCCTATATAAAACAGAAAATGTAACTACATTAAGAATTTGTTAACATTCTCCATTCTACTTAGTAGTGGAATATTACCTAAGTGTTAATTTAGTTGGACGCTTATACAAAATTTTATACCATTAATTCTAAAAAATTAAATATACTGGACCATCATTTTAACGGAATATGTTTCAACTTGCTTACTGGGAACAAAGGTATAAACAAGGGGGGTCAAGCGGAGAAGGCTCTGTTGACGAATCTAGAGAATGGAAATGGAATATTATTGATTCTTATTTGAGTGAAGTTGAAAATGTTATTGACTTAGGTTGTGGCGACCTCACTTTTTGGTTAGGTAGAAATTGTAGACAATACACAGGAATAGATGTATCAGAAACAATTCTAAATAAAAATAAATCTGCTCGTCCTGAATGGAATTTCATTCTTTCTTCTTCGGATCAGTTCATTAAAAACATGAAGGCTCCAGTAGTATTTTGTTTTGACATGTTATTTCATATCATGGATGAAAAATCATTTATTAAAACTATAGATAATGCATGTCGATATTCTTCAAAATATTTGTTCATTTACACATGGAAAAAAAATCCTTTTTCTCGGTCATTTGCACTAAGGAGAATTTTTAAAAAAGGAAATCTAAGTTTTATAAAATACGTTTTTTTTCCATCGAAAACAGACAATAGATACCAATATTTCAGGTCAATTGATGACCATATAGATATTTTAAAGAAAAACAATTTTCAATTATTAAATGAGTATGAATACCCAGATGACATTGGTTGTATGTACGTTTTAAAGAAAATGAACTAGTATCAAGTTCATAATAAAAACAGGTCCACATCCAATGACAAACAATGTGTAATCCCATAACTAATCACAGAAACAAGATTGCCACTAAACAGGATTTACTAATTGTAATCATGTGATAAAATAGAGAGCGAGAGTAAAGTGAAAATGAAATTCATTTCATTTAGAAATAATACTCTAGCTAATGGACCATACTACCGTTTTACCGTATAGTATCTATTGTTCATACTACCGTCTAAGTATCGGTGGATGTTAT
>JAFGAC010000073.1 GCA_016933835.1 Clostridiales bacterium | reverse complement strand
TAATTCGTTGACAAAAATCATCAAAAAATAGTTTCTATTTAATCAACTATTTTTTAGTTTTTAAAGGTAGTTGATCCAAAAATTCTTTCGGGTTTCTCCCACCCAGTCCTTGATGAGGTCGATATTCATTATAATAAAATAAATATTCCTCCAATTCTTTCTGTAAATGATCCACTGAATCAAACGTTGTGCCTTCTATCACATCTTCTTCTAAGGTGCGCCAAAATCGTTCTATCTTTCCGTTTGTCTGTGGTCTATAAGGCCTTGTGTAGCGGTGCTTGATGCCCATTTCTAATAACATTCGTTCAAAGGGATGTTGCTCTTTATTCTTAGGACTTGCAAATTCAGAACCATTATCCGTTAATACTTCTTCAAAGCTTATTTGATACGATTGGCCTAACGCGTTCATACATCTTAATACGCCAAACATCACCGTGAGGCTTTTGATGTCTTCTAATAATTCTACCCAGACCAAGCGACTACAATCATCCACTAAACCAACTAAATAATAGCGTTGCTTATTGTTAATAATAATATCTTTACTTAAGTAGTGACAATCTATGTGTCCTAATTCACCCGCTCGTTTCTTGATAATTTGTCGTTTCTTTTCTTTCATCTTGGGACTCAATCGATTATAACCATATCTTTTGAGTATATTATATATACCTGACGGCGAAGGAGTATATTTTTTTAATTTTGGTTTTAATAACCGATGTATCTCATATCGATTTAATCCCTTCCTTCTTTCACGTAATACTTGTTCTTCTATAAATCTTAAAGGCCTTCTACTTTTCCATTTTGCCCCTCGTCTCCTCGGCAGTAAGTCTATCTCTAAGTCGGTTTTACGATACCGATGATAATATTTTAAAAATGTTTGTCGATTTGTACCATGATGTTTATAAAAATCCCCCACAAACCGAAACCTCGGATGTTTCTTTAATTTGGTTAGTTCGTATTCTTCTATTAAAAATCGCCATTTTTGTAGATAATTTCGTTCAATCGTTTTATCTGATGTGTTTCTCCTCATTTTCGTCTCCTCATTGTTTCATCTTAGTACTTGATCATGATACAATTTTGTCAACGAATTAGGTAACTTTT
>JAFGAC010000072.1 GCA_016933835.1 Clostridiales bacterium | reverse complement strand
AGCCAAAAGCATTTGAACAAAAAGTTCAAAATCCGGAGCAGACTGCAACAAACCCAAAGCGCGCCGTAAATCTATTTGATGCTTGACTGATGGTTTGTGTTTTTTGAGTTTTCTGAAAATCATTTGAAGAATTTTCTTAGTTTCTATGCCATCATATAATCTAGTTTCAATATGGTCAGCAATAGATTCGGCTACTAGTTTAGAAGCCCCCATACGCATGGAGGTTTTGAGTATTTTTTCTCTGTTGTAAAGTTGTTTTGTTCCGTCAAATTTTGTTACAAAAACCGTCAAGCTAACCATCTACAATCTATAACAAGGAATCCATGTAAAAAGATACCCACAAATCCACATTTTTTCATTAAACAATAGTTAATGTTTAGTTTTTTCAAGAATTTTTGAGTGAATTATGTTATTTTTTATCAAAATTTTTTGAATTGTCCAGAAAAACGCCCGACTTAATTCTTTCACTATACCAAAAAACAATAAATAACTTGCAAACTTCAGATTCTACCATCACTTTGTTGACACTACTATTGAACATCTTTAACTAACTTTTTTAATAACTTGAGCGGGAGAGCCAACTGCAACGGAATTTGCCGGAATGTCTTTTGTAACTACCGAATGAGCTCCAATTATACAATTATCCCCAATAGTTATTCCTTCTCGAATGAAAACATAAGCTCCAATGAAACAATGGTTTCCGATTGTAATGTTCCCTGGATTTATTAGACTTTGAGTATGACAAAAAAAATTATTTGCTATCCTACAATTATCACCTATTGTGATTGTGCAACCCTTTGTTGATTTGATCTTGGAAAAAGAACTAACGTAAGATCCAGATCCAAGGTTAATCTTTCCTTCACCCATTAGGACAATAGGACCTCTGTTAAAAACGAAAGACTTTGCAATATTGTATTTAGTTCGATAATACTTGAACTGGACTGTCCAGCGAATTCGTTCCGGAAAAGAAAGAATAAGATATCCAAATCTCCATAACCATTGAAGTAACTTCACGAATCACCCTCCATTTTTCCTTCAATCTGAAAACGTTAACAATAGTAAAGTCTTATTCATTAATATCATTGTTTCAACAGTTTTCGTTTTCATCTAGCATTTATATTTACACTATGTATTATCAGGCAGTATATAAACAACATAATTTTAAACTTTAGTTGACCTTTTCAACCTTTTCTTTAAAAAAATTGATTTATCATGAGTTTTAATTCAATTAAATCAAATAAATTATTTTATTGAAAAGCGTAATATAAGTTTAGATAAAATAAGCCATAATAAACAGAATTGTTCCACCAGAAGCAAAGAATAATCAATTAATTTTCAGGTTCAGAACACTAAAACTAAAATTGTGTTTTTATCGTACAAAACAATTTTTTCCAGAAAATTCAAACTCCAAACCATCTATTGAGGATAGCTTTGTATTGTCAAGAGTTGAGTGTTAGAAGAAGGTTTTTATCAATTTTTTTAACAAAAATCCTTTATTTGGAACGAGAAAACAAGTCATTGTGTTTGACCTAATGAAAAGGATCAGAACAGCAGTTGTTGATGGCAACAGTGAGGTTGATTCTTCAGTTACTGAAAATATTGATGCCACACAAAAACTGGAAACTGACCAAAACGAATTCAGTTTTCATGCCGACCTTATTCGAGCCGTTGGTATGTTTTTAGTTTTTTTGCTTCATTCTGCAGTTGAGCCCCATCCTATAGTTACCCAACCAGATCAAGCTGAAATAATACGCTGGTGGACGGTAACCACTTACGATGCGTTATCCCATTATGGTGTTGCATTGTTTGTTATGATCAGTGGCGCTTTGCTGTTGCAGCCTTGTAAAAAAGAGCCTCTTGGGCTGTTTCTTAAAAAAAGATTCAACAGAATTGCATTACCATTTTTTTTTTGGACTGCAATTTATTTCATTTACAGACATGCGGTTTTAAATGAAGCAATAACTTTTACGTCCATAGTAAATGGGCTAGAAACAGGAGCATACTACCATTTCTGGTTCATTTACGTGATTATGGGAATTTACTTAATCACTCCAATGTTACGGGTTTTCATTGCCAATGCAGACCGCAACATCATCAAGTATTCCCTTGTTCTTTGGTTCATCGCCACAGGAATAATCCCAATCATCGGCCTTTTTCACGGCAACATTTTAGACAATCGAGTTTTTTTACATCTGGAGTGGGTTGGGTACTTCGTACTTGGGTATTACATTCTGAAAACAAAAATCAGACCACTCTTCTTGTACATCGCTTTTTTCGGAGGGCTAATTTACACTCTT
>JAFGAC010000071.1 GCA_016933835.1 Clostridiales bacterium | reverse complement strand
CTACCCGGTGAATGGATCAAACACAGTAACGCGATAAAAATATAACATTATTGGACTCATACAAGGTGTACTTTACCGAAGGGTTACCTTATCATTGATTTTTTGGAATACAAGATATGCCCTTCATTCAATCAACGCAAGATGTACTTGTCCGAATGCTTACAATATAATTTGTCTCCTGCATTCGATGCTCAATCAAGCAAAGCCTATAACAAAAATCAGACTGAGACACAAATTGTCTCGTTCCAAACGGGAACCTCAACCGAGGGGGCAGTAAAACTAAAAGCCCTACATTGTTGCAAAACATTTTGTTATAAAGCTTACCACCAAACCAATTCTTCTTCTTTTTGTGCATTTGTATCATTTTGAATGAACGCTTTATTATAAATGCTCCATCCTTTATCCAGGTATTTCGTATTTGGCGAAAATTCACCTGCTCCAATATCTAAATCACCTGAATATGGGATTCTAAATTCACCCCAATTGCATCTCTTTGAAGAATTGCTCAAATAGCTTGTCCAAGTTCCTACACATTGATTATTAAAAAAGCTATCACTTTCAATTTCTAAATCATTATAAAAGATTTCATTATTATCAATAAAAAAATTGGTTCTTAAAATCCCTTCAAAAATCCCTGTCCCTTTTTGATTAGGATCCTCAAAAAAATGATACTCAGCCAAAAGTATATATTCTTGCTTTGAAAAACGTTTGATTGCTTCTTCATCATTTTGCCTTTTCGCTTCCTTATATAGTTGTTGCTTTTCCGAATCATGAATCCTTCTTATATGGATTAATTCAATTTCTCCTAAAAACTGACAGACATTGGATTTCACCCTACTTTTACCACAAACATAATATTTACTTGGATTTTCAACATTTCTAATTATTGCAAGGTATTTTACATATAATCTTTGATAATTATCTCCAATAAAACCCAAAATATTATTTTTTTTAGTCCAAAGTATACTATAGTCAAAGCTAGTGTATTTGGAAAGTAATTCTTCTTTGCCTAGGTTAGTCTGACTTAGTGTTTCTGATAAAAACTTTTGACTTTCAGAGGGAACTTGTGCGCATACTGTTGAAAACCAAATAGAGACTATAACCAAATATTTTATGCATTTAATACTTTTCATTTTTTTACCAACCAAAGTTGAAATTAAAAAGACTGATGTCTCTGATAATTAAAGATGCATTATTAGCACCTAATAAAACACGAAGTTGATCGAGTGTCGCTGTACTGTTCCATACGGCATAATTACCACCCACCATGCTATATGAACTACCAGGTAAAAGACAACCTGAAGTATTATAATGATAATTCCCAATATGAATTAGAATGTACCTGTCCGCAGGGACTTGAGCATTTGAAATCCTATAAACATTTGGATGATTGGTGCTACTATATGGAGTGACAACATATGTGTCTGCAGGGACTCTTCTGTCTTGTCCACTTGCAGTAGTTGACGGGCCACCTGGTTCTAAGATATATCCATTAATAGGTTGCATAGGAGTTGGACCAAATGCATTAAACTCACTCACTGTTGTATTAGGAGATTCAACTATTCTATTCATCTCTATAGTATACCCCCCCATATTCCCATTCACAATAATATTATTAATATAACTCTGGCTAAAAACCAATGAGGATTGAGGTAGCAAATTCATATCTATGGAAGAGTTTACTTGGTCAGGAATTGTTAAACATGGTCTTTCTGCATTTGTATATTTAACTACTAATCCATGTCGTTCTGACTTTGAATAACTTGAAATCAATCCATATAATTCTCCTGCTCCAATAGCAAGTATTCCTCCTGCAGTACCAATCATACCACTTTTGATGCCTGAAGATAGTGATTGATCGAAACTGCCGCCTTGTATCCTTGCATTACCATAAGCAGTAATAAAACCAGCTGCATATCCAGCCAAAGCTGGCCCAACATAAGGAACTTCAGATGCAGCTTGTGAAATAAAACCAGAAACAAAACCTACTCCAGCATACCTGTTAAAATCAGAAAAGCTATTAATATTGTCCATATTTCCTAGTGCATTAAACAAACCCCCAACCATACCTGCTGCTGTCCACGAAAGAAATTCTCCGCTTGGATCAGTAAATTTTAACGGATTATTCAATGCGTAGGCATATCGATTAAAACTTTGAGCATTATCCGGCCATTGAATATAATTATCAGGGCTCAGAAAACGCCCCAGCAACGGATCGTATACTCGACCGTTCATGTTAATAAGGTTGAAATCATTGAGGTGTTCATGACCGGTGAAACCTCGTGAAAAAAGAAAAGTTGTAGGTACATTACTGTAACTCCAGTCATTTGGATTACGCCGGCGGCCCCAGGGATCAAAGCTATATTCATCGACTTTATTGCCATTTTCATCGGCAATTACATGATACGATCCCAAATGATCTTTAAGGATATAGTACATTTTACCAACACCATCATCTATATCATAAATAGCCGCTAAACCGTCACCTCCTGCTATATAATGCAATTCATGGCAATCCACATATGTTTCATGGACTTCGTAATTGCCAAAGTAATAGACAGTCTCATCCAAGTCTAAGTCTTCATAAAGCATTGATTTGCGTCTTTGATAATCAGGTCCGTAAGTAATATATATTTCATATATATCTTCTGTGATGCTGCTTACTTTATTAAATCCTGTATATTCAATGTTCTGAGAAGCAGTGCTGATCGTACCCTGTGGATTAGAAATTGATGTAACCGCATGAGTTTGTGAACCGTTATAGGTATAATCACCAATTAAGGCTTTACTTGAAATATTTCCTCCATTATTGTTGTCATATAATATATTCCAGTCAGGACCATCGTTCACGTTATAATATTCCAATCTATTAAGTTCATCATATCCAAAATATTCGGTGCAGGCAGGACGTGTGTTATCTTTTCTCCAATCAAGATTTCCTGTATAATTATTATAAGAATATTCAAGATTTTGAATATATGTGTCATTTATTTGTGTTTTAATAGAATTAAGCATACCGTAATCATTATATTCCTTTTGGGTAATTAAAAGATTATTCCCAAAATTATATTCTACCCACTGTCCGTATTTATTCATAGCTCCAGCTTTCCATATAGTATTATCATTATCTTTTCTTTTCACTTCGCTTAAATAGCCGTATGTATTATTGTAAAGATAATAAACTGCAAAATCTGATGGGTATGTGATTTCCGAAATCCTGCCAAAATCGTCATATTTAGTATTCGTTGTATAGGACCTTCCAGATTCAATATAAACTGATTTTGAAATTATTCGTCCAAATTCATCATAACCATATGTATCGAAAATACCATTCGGACCGGTAACCTTTTTCAACATAGTATTTCCATTATAGCCCGCAGTATAATAATCATAGGTTATTCCCCCTTCAGGCCCAGACTTAGTTACAAGTCGGCCAAGTACATCATAGACCATATTATATTGGTTTTGCTCAGCGTCTGTTTGTGTTTCAAGCTCACCAAACGGAGTATAATCATATGTGATTAATCCGGCATCAGGATCATCCAAACTGTTCTGCAAACCATATTCATCATACCCGATGGTAATTAAATTGCTTCCCGGTGTTGTTATTTCCCTCAATTGATGAGTTGCGTGATATTTATATGTAATTGTTCCACCAGCATCTTCCACTTCTTTTAAATTACCCAGTGCGTCTGTTGTCTTTTTTATCCACTGGTCTTGATCCGGTTCCGGAAGAATCTTTGTTATTTCTATACTTTTTCCGTTTTCACTGTCATAGGCATAGGTGGTTTCATAGTCATCATCAAAAACTTCCTGGGTAATTCGACTATAGGAATCATAAGAATATGTTGTTATTAAAGTTTCAGTACCTGAGGCCGTTGGAGTGGTAATTTCTTCAACTTGCCCTTTTATATTATATTTGGTTGTTGTAACTATATCACCTCCTTCAAAATCCTTACTTTTTTTGTATAAGCTGCGCCCTAATACATCAAAAAATTCAGTTACCTCTCCTGAACCTTCTGGCGTAGTTATTCTATAATAATGAGCATTAGGTATCACAGGTGTTGTTGCTTCTGTAACCCAGTTAATTGATTCAGAGATTCTTTTCCCATTTGGCAACACTGTCTCAATCAACCGTCCAAAACCATCATATTTATATTGTTTAATATTGTTATATAAATTTATTGTTGTTAACACATTACCGGTTGCATCATCATAATCCCATCGTGTTGAATTACCCAGTGCATCTTTTTGTTTTATTATAAAACGAAATTTCGGGTCATACTCATATTCTGAAATTCGACTGATATATTCTTCAGCACTTGCAGTGGTTTTCTTCAGGGTTCCTGCAGGAAAGTACTCATAATTATAAGTAAGGGCTTTTGGTTTACCATAGAATTCTATTTTTTGTGAGACATTACCTGTTATTGTATAATTGAGATTGGTTGATTGATAGAAAGTAGTATAATTATGATCATTATGCGATTTTCTAAGCAATATATCCTGTGGTTTGTTGTGAAGAATATTCTCATCACCTGTTCTTGTTATCGCGTCGATATAATTTGAATTTACTACTCCCCTTCTTTAGAACCAAAGGTTAAGTTTTCTTAATTGAAAAATTAAAAAAAAATATGATGATGTAACCCAAGTGTT
>JAFGAC010000070.1 GCA_016933835.1 Clostridiales bacterium | reverse complement strand
TAGGCTGTTGAAAAATTAATTATGCCCTCCCAGGATTCATTATGCTTGGGATGCATACATGATTCTTAACAGGAGGGCAAGCCTAAGAAAGACCTTATCAACTCTAGATCTTTCTGAAGCAGAAAAGGTATTGAAAAGCAAGTACAAATATACACCGGGTAAACAAGGGAGACCGCCGCTACCGCCAATAGGTATGTTTCTATCTTTTACCATCATGTTTTTACGGATGGAATCCTACAGAGATTATCATGCATTTCTGGAAAGAGATATGTTTTGGAAGAGAACACTTGGATTTGATAGAGTGCCAGATATAGGAAGTTTTTCAAACTTCCTCAAACGAATAGGTCCATCTAGTTTTGAACATCTATTCCAAGTAGTTGTTCAACAACTACTTGATGAAGGGTTCCTCAACCTGTATGTGATTGCGCAAGATGGAAGTATTCTCGAAGCAAATCTTGATGATCCTGAAGCCGGATGGGGCTGGGATCACATCAAAAAAGAGTTTGTATATGGTTATAAAATCCATGTAACCGTAGACACTCATACCGAACTTCCGGTGACACTGAGTATTACCAAAGCTGGCGTCCATGACTCAAAAGAGTTTCAACGGCTTTACACCAACGTGAAATCATATAATGCCAGATGTCCAACACATTGTTTTACTGCTGATAAAGCCTATGACAGCAGCGATATTAGAAAAACACTACTAAGAGATAATGTAATACCAGTAATCAAAGCTTCTAAGACACGTATCAAACCACACTATCCAGACCTATTTCTGAAAAGATATGCTAAAAGGGTTAGTGTAGAACGGTTCTTTTCAAGACTAAAAAATTATCTTGATCTGAAAAAACACCAGGTTGCTGGTAAAAACAATGTTCTAATCTACTCATATATTATCATCATTGGAATGCTGTTGATAAGTTATGTCAACTATCGTTTTGGTTTTTCACCACGAAGTGTGAAAACCTTCCTACGAACATTTACATAACATGAAATGTGTATCATGAAACTACCATGTTCCTATAGGGTTCTTTATATCGAGCGGATTAAAACTAAAGAGCGTTGGCTGGCCAACGCCTTATTTTCAACTTGAAATATAAAAAAATCATAACGGGTATCTTTACTTTTTGAATAATTCATTAGAACATTCACTATTTTTAGAATTTTTCAACATGCTA
>JAFGAC010000069.1 GCA_016933835.1 Clostridiales bacterium | reverse complement strand
GGCGTTGTTGCATAAGTCTCTATGCAGCAATATCTTTTATTAAAGAAATGTTTTTACATCTAATGAAGGTATAAATAAAATAGACACCTCAAACCGTTCAAAGCGAGGTGTCTAATGAAAAAAAGCTACCAAATTGGTAACTGGAAGGAATATAACAAATCTTTGATTAATCGTGGAAGCATAACTTTTTGGTTCTCTGAAGAAATAATAAAAACATGGGGTGCTAAAAAAGATAAAAATCATTTTGGCAGACCTTTAGTTTATTCCGATTTAGCTATAGAGACTTCTTGTATAATCAGATTTTTTTATCACCTTCCTCTTAGAGCAGCTCAGGGATTTTTGAGTTCATTAGCTTCTATACTAAGAATAAATATTTCCATCCCTTCTTATACACAAGTATGCAGAAGAGCTCAAAAACTGAAATTGGATTTGAAATTATCTAATAGAAAAATAACGGATATCGTTTTTGACTCTTCAGGACTCAAGGTTTATGGTGAGGGCGAATGGAAGATGAGAACTCATGGCAAATCAAAGAGAAGGACATGGAGAAAGCTTCATATAGGCATATGCCCAAAAACTCATGACATAATCGTATCTGAATTAACAGAAAATCTCTCTCATGATTCTAAAATCATGCCCAGCCTTTTATCTTATGCTCCAAAAGGGATCAAAAAGGTCTATGGGGATAAAGGCTATGATAGTTATAGATGTTTTAAGGCAATTGATGAAATAGGCGCTGAGTCGATAATCCCTACAAGACAAAACAGTAATATATTTAGAGAAATGCACCATAAAAGAAGTAAAATACTGATGGAAATAAGAGGCCTTGGAGATGATGATATTGCAAGGTCTATATGGAAAAAATTAAAGGGCTATCATCGAAGATCTCTTGTTGAAACAGCCTTTTACAGGATAAAAACCATGCTTGGCCCTAACCTTAAAAGCAGGAAATTACTTTCTCAAAAAATAGAGGCAATGCTCAAATGTCAGATCATAAATAAGCTGAACAGCTTGGGAATGCCGCAGGTTATCTAAAAAATCAATATTCCAAAGGAATCTTGTTTTTTATTTTTGACTTATGCAACAACGCC
>JAFGAC010000068.1 GCA_016933835.1 Clostridiales bacterium | reverse complement strand
TGTGTGCGCAAAGCCGATTATAATGCCGATGGCTATTTGGATGGACTTGAAGTTGTGAGGTGCGATTACAAGGAGTTGTTTAACCGGTTTAAAGCTAAACCAGGCGTGGTGTTCTTTGTGGATCCTCCATACCTATCAACCGAAACAGGTTCTTATAAAAATTATTGGAAACTAGCCGATTACCTGGATGTATTAAATGTACTGAAGGAGTCATCATGCTTCTATTTTACTTCTAATAAATCATCCATAATTGAATTGTGCGATTGGCTTGAAACGAACCTGTCAGCTGTCAACCCGTTTCGCGGTTCTACCATGCAAGGCATGAAAGTTACTGTTAATTACAACTCAACGTACAGCGACATTATGCTGTTTAAAGATCAAAATAAAACCACTACCGGCACGCTAATAATGCCAACCTACCAAACAACAATTGTATAATACCAGGAATAAATATTGATAATTCATTTGAGTTAAAATATAAATGAATTAATTTGACTGAAGTATTAATTTTTAATTAGAATATTATGAGAAGAAATTATCTGGTAACTTATTTGGTAGAAGGTGAGAGAACGGAGACTTTTAATTTTTGGACTGACAACCAAAATAGAAGTGAAGAGGAAGTAAGATTTGATGTAAAGTATGAAGCAGCTAAAAGAGAAGGAGTAACTGAAGGGCAAATAGCTTTGCTGGGTGTCGAGCGAATTGATTGATTAAAGAGGGTGCCTTAAAAGCTTAAGGCACCCTCTTTGTGTTTAAATAGTATTAGTGTGTTGAGATGTTTTGATGTTTGATTGTTGCATGTTATTCTAGTTTTGCTATTGATGAAAGCCTTTTGCCCAGCTGAATTTTAAAATAAACCTTGCCGGGCCTGGCTCCCCAATGTTGTTTACCCTGGCCAATGGCAATGCCCTTTTTTTCAAAAACCATTTGGCGGCGGTTTTTGGCCATGCCGTTTGAAAAGGTTATGGTGGTGGCACCTCGTTTAATGCCATTGCTCAAGCGAACAATCCAATATTCCGATAAATCACGGTATTCTTCCCGTTTTTCACCAGAATGAATCATGTTGTACCATTTTACTGTAAGGTTCAGGTGTATTGTTTCCATGTCTTAAAATTCTGTGGCAATTGCAATAATTAAGAGGACTATGAATCCAGCCAATAATAGAATACCCCCAATCATTTGTAATGCTGTTGTAATGTCGGTTCTTTTCATTTTTTTGAGTTTAGGTGGTGTTTAAAATAGAGTTGGAGATTGCACGGCCAAAGATGTTCGGGGAGTAAAGATTCTGTTTTTTCTAACCTCTGACAGGTACCGACTGTCAACCGTGGCTACTCCTGCATCGAAGAATATCTTAACGTCACAGGCATGCATTATGTCATTGTTGCAGCCAGGCTTTTTGTATGCCGTTCCAAAACTAACCAGTACCAATATGAGTTTACGCTTTTTAAAAATAGTGTTAAGCTCTTTTAACTGATCGTACGAGAATTGCATGTACTGGACTGAATCAATAATTACCATACGGTAATAGTTTCTTTTGATCTTCTCAAGCAGATACGAAAAGTCGATATTTTCACCTACAAAGAGCTTTTTGCTTTCAATGTTAAAGTTGTTACTTCTGTCGCGAAGACTCTTTTTAAGAGCCTCCTCGTGTGAGCAATAGAGCACTTTGCCAAAATTATTGGCAAAGAAGTTGGCCAAACTGATAACAAAAACCGATTTGCCGCTTCCGGATGTGCCATAAATGAATATGCTTGATTTTGCTTCAATAACGCCCATCAGGGAGTTATAATACGGCCCCATGTC
>JAFGAC010000067.1 GCA_016933835.1 Clostridiales bacterium | reverse complement strand
TTGATAGCAATTGTTCTTAGTGGACCAACAATGATCACTTACATGCGGGATCTAGGAATTGATGCAGCAATAATTAGATATGCAACACAATACCGAACAGAAAATAGTTTAGAAAAATTAAAAAACATAGTAATTGTTGGGACTTCTTTTGAAGTTATTCTGGGAACAGTTTTCACCATAGCTTCTTTCCTTTTGTCCGGTTTTATGGGAACATTATTAGAACGACCAACATTAATTCCTTTGATTCAGATTTCTTCTCTTACAATTCTTGCGACCGGTCTAGTAAAAGCAGCTCAATCTGTTTTTATTGGTTATGAACGAATGGAATTACATAGCCTAACCTTGGTAATTCAATCAATACTAAAAACTTCCTTTATGATTGGTCTAATTACCTTAATGCATGGTGCATATGGCGCGGTTGTTGGGCAAATAGTTGGTTTATGCGGTGCTGCATTAGTTAGTTTAGCTCTTTTATATTTGACAATTATGACAAAATTCCGTAGAGAAAAATCTGAATTACATTTTATATCAACTATGAAAACTATGCTAACTTATGGTTTGCCCCTTTCAATTGTTTCGATTCTTGGTGGGGTTCTGTCACAGTTTTTCATTTTTGTCAGTGCAATACACGTAAGTGACCAGATGATGAGCAATTATTCTATGGCTCTATACTTTGCTACTTTAGTTTCCCTTTTTGCAACATCAGTGGTTACTGTAATGTTTCCGACCTTTTCAAAAATCAAAGGAAAAGACGACAGCAAAACATTACAGTCCGTTTTTCAGTATTCAGTAAAATACACTGCACTAATAATTGTACCTTTGGCTTTTGCAATAATTGCCTTATCTACACCCGGAGTTCAAACTCTGTTTCAAGATGATTACGTTTTTACTCCACAGTTTTTGTCTTTGTATTGTTTGATCTTTCTTTATTCTGCTCTTGGCAACCTTAGTGTGAGTTCTCTGATAAATAGTCAAGGAGAAACTAAAGTAAACATGAAAATTGCAGTTTTAACGTTTGTTTTTGGAGTTTCATTAAGTTTGGTTTTGATTCCAACCTTTAAAATAATCGGACTAATAGTCTCTATTATTTTGTCGGGGCTTCCTGGTTTAATTGTTAGCTTAATTTGGATTAAAAAGCATTTCAACGCAACTCTAGATTGGATTTCATCAATAAAGATTATATCTATTTCAGCACTTTCTGCTGTCATAACATATTTTGTAATAAACCAATTTAATCTTACCCGTTGGATTGGTTTAATTGTTGGAGCACCACTTTTTTTCGCAACATACATTGTTACAGCCCCATTAACCGGCGCCATAACTTATGAAGACACAAAAAATCTGAAAGACGCTGTGAAAAGTCTTGGTCCGTTGGCAGTTGTCATTAATCTTTTGCTTTATCCTATTGAAAAAATTGCAAAAGCAAAACAGAAAAACAAAAACAAGTAGAAAATCTAATTTAAGTAAAATCCTCCTTGTTATGATATATCGTTTGTTTAACGTGAAGTGA
>JAFGAC010000066.1 GCA_016933835.1 Clostridiales bacterium | reverse complement strand
CGTTGCCTGGTTCGGAGCGCCCACTTGTCCGGATATAAAAGAGCAACCCAAATGAGCTGAAACCTGCAAGAGCACTTACCGGCAATGGACTTTACCCGGTGTTAGCTTTAGTTGCATGTATTTTGTCCGCTTAAATTGATAATATTTTTTCTCCAGATTTAATATAATCTGTCAATGATTTACCCATATATCGTACATTAATCCCAAGTGAAGTCAATTTGTCTGTTACCCCAAAATTGTCACAACAATCTTTACATGCTTCTAATGAGACTCCCTGTTTTATCATTTCAATAATTTCCGTTTGCACTTGGGTATCATTACCAATAAGTTTGGCTGATGCTCCCCAAATAATTAGGTTTACATCATCCCACCATTTATTTGTTAAGGAATTAATCGCATACATGGATAACATATTAAATACTGTATCCTTATTATCAGTTGTCCAAAGTATATTTAGTTTATCCATACCTGATGTTAATTTTCGATTGATACTTTATGCCCTTTTTCTCTTAATGCTTCTATCCCCGAATTTAAATTTTTTTGTTTTACCAATATGTAATCAGTATCGTAAGTTGATATTTTAAAAATTGAAATTTTTGTTTCATTAAATATTCTAGATACTTCTGAGATAATACCAATCAATGACAAATCTAATGGTCCTACAATTTTAAATATTCGCCAATCCTCACTTTTAATGATACCCTCTAGATCAAAATTAGTCTGAGTGGCTATTACAGATAACTCATCCTTTGTTTGGGCTATTGAATAAAAATCAGATGAATAAATCCAATTAGGTAATTCAGTATCTTTCTTGAATCGGTAAATTGAATATTTTTTTTGCAAATACTATAAAATTCAGTATCATGAGTGTACGTTTTTTAGGCAATGCGCACAACAGTTTATGGTATGGTGTCGTGCGGGAGTTCAAGGTGATTTCCTATCAGTTTACACCAACTTTTTTTACGAGCTATAAACGCTTGAAAACCACTGAAACCCGCATGCACTATACCATGTGTTGTGTGCTGCCATTTCTATTTCTTTGAGTATTATTAGTAAACTACAAAAATAGACTTTAGTTTTATAATGGATTTTATTAAGCTTATTATTTGCACCTTATTTCACTTTATTAAAAACACTCTGTATTGCCTCAACAACTAAATTCGGCTCTTCCATCTGAATATAATGACCTGATTTTGTAGCTATAATATGAGTTCCATCAGAAACTTCTTTAGACAAATTTTGATGATAGCCTTTTAGTTCTTCCCATTGGCTTTTATCAACATTTCCTTCTCCGGTAAAACTTGAAGTTATCACTACAACTGGAACATCGGGCAATG
>JAFGAC010000065.1 GCA_016933835.1 Clostridiales bacterium | reverse complement strand
TCTGGAAGAAAGGGTTGATGCAACAAATGTTTGTATAATAATATCTAATAAAAAAAATGACGAAAACATACTACATAGATAAATTTGAACAAATCATTGAAATCGGTACAACATTTGGTTACAACTGGTACAGGGGGCACTCAACAGTTGTTGGAGAATTGACACCTTGTATATTCCGTAAACAATATACAAGTGAAATATATCTTGCATTGAACCCCAATCCCGAATTCAGGATTGCAACCGATTTTAAAAGGAAAGCACCATCCATTGAAAAAAGATTACCTAAGCAAAATAACCATCTTGAATGGTTGTTTTTAATGCAACATCATGGCGTTCCAACAAGATTGCTTGATTGGACAGAAAACATTCTTGCAGCAACATTCTTTGCAGTTAATAACAATAAAAATCAGGATGGAGAATTATGGTCGATGCTTCCTTGGAAATTAAATGAAAGCCATAATTTTTACGGATTGCCATTGTTAGCAAAGAGTAAAATTGTGAAGTTCTTATCGCATGAAATATTTCATAATAATCCTGAAAAACTTGCTGAAAAATATAAACTAAGTGAATTGCCAAAAATCCCAATGGCTTTGCAACCCCCATTAAAACATCCGAGATACGCTGCCCAGCAGAGTTGTTTTACAATACATCCAAAGCCAACGACAGGAAATTCCATACCTGAAGTTATTACCGATGAAACATTCTTAATAAGATATATCATTCCAAAAGATTTGAAGCAAAGTTTCGAAACGAAACTACGGTACTTAGGGATTACATATTATACGTTATTCCCTGATTTAGAAGGTCTTGCCAAAACAATTGTTCGTCAGGAAGCATCGATGGGATGGGGACAACCAAGACCATTGCGATATAGAGAATATACCAGTAGCAATTAAGATATTAATATGCAACCCGAACTCATACTCGAAGAACAACTGATTGCAAAACTTCAGGAACTGGGTTATGCACTGGCACATATCCAGAATGAAACGGAATTAATTGACAATCTGAAAGTCCAGTTAGAAAAGCATAACCACATCACTTTTTCCGACAAAGAATTTGAAAAGGTATT
>JAFGAC010000064.1 GCA_016933835.1 Clostridiales bacterium | reverse complement strand
TGTGTGCCCGGAATGTGATTCCGAACCTATCACAGCGAAGGTATCGGAAATTTTCCAAAAAGTGAGGGTTTTGTTAATAAAAATTTATCAACAATCCCAAGTCTTAATACACTTAAACAGAGGGGTGTAAAAGTTGAATGCAAGGGCGTAATCCGTGAGGATTGGTCTGAAGTAAGCAGTAGACATAGTTTGTTCTGACGAACAGAAATCGTATATGAGGCATATTGAAATGGATGAGCCAGCACATCATGGTAAAGTCCGAAATCTGTTATTAGTTTTCAATATGTAGATGCGGCAGATATAGACTAAAGGAATAATTACTTACCCGGGGAGGTCTTGGACTAGATTAGGTATTTCTATACACCAAGAAGTCAGCAGATACCATAGTAACCAAAGGATATGAGCTTTGCGAACGAAAACGATAAGCAAAGAATACTCACAACATGGCGAAGGGTTGAACGTTAAATCGTCTTTAATTTTGTAGGGAAGTTTGCTATTAGAATAGCATCTAGCCCATAAGAAGCGGGACAGGGAAAAGAAGAGGAAATTTTATGATTAAGCAAATTACTACAAGAAGGAACATGCTAAAAGCAATGCATAAAGTTCAGAAGAACAAAGGTTCTGCTGGAGTTGACCGATTGCCTGTAGATGATTTATCAGAACTTTTGTCAATTGACCAAGAGAACCTGATAGATATTGTTCTTTCAGGAAAGTATTTGCCTAAAGCAATTTTAGGAATTGAAATTCCTAAAGACAATGGTGGTATCCGATTATTGGGTATACCAACAGCAACAGACCGACTACTGCAACAAGCTGTTTTGCAGGTTATTAATGCACGTTTCGAGTTTAAGTTTTCCGATAATAGTTTCGGATTCAGACCAGGTAAAAGTTTGCATCAAGCTGTGCTTAAATCACAGAGCTATATCAATAATGGATTTAAACATACTGTTGATATTGACCTAAAAGCCTTCTTCGATGAAGTAGATCACAGTCTGTTGTTACAATTGTTGCATCGTAAAATTAAATGTAAAGAAACCATGCGATTAATTCGCAAGTGGTTGCGAGCTCCCATTCTTATAGATGGGAAGTTAGTAAAACGTAGGAAAGGAGTTCCTCAGGGAAGTCCTATAAGTCCGCTTCTCTCTAATATCATGCTCCACGAGCTAGATATGTTTCTGGAGAAGAAGAAAATCCGTTTTGTTAGATATGCTGATGATTTTAGTATTTATACTAAAACTAAATCGGCAGCCAAACAGCTTGGTAATATGATTTACAAATTCTTGAGAGATAAACTCAAACTTCCAATTAACAGGGAGAAAAGTGGAATCAGAAATCCAAGTAATTTCACTATTCTAGGCTTTGATTTTGTGCCGACATATAAAAAGGGCGACAAAGGTCAATACCAGATTGTAGTATCTAAAAAGAGTTGGGTAAAGTTGAAAAAGAAGCTCAAAACCATTACTCGAAAAACTACTCCAATGAGTTTCGATGAACGAATCCTAAAGCTCAATCAAATTCAGAGAGGCTGGGTGAACCACTACCGAATGGC
>JAFGAC010000063.1 GCA_016933835.1 Clostridiales bacterium | reverse complement strand
ATCTTTTTTTGCATGAGGGGCATTCTAAGCATTTTCCGAATTCTGTTTCTGCAATGGTTGTCATTTCGTTTTCGCAATTTGGACAAACAACCACCGTGACTATTTTTTCCATCTGCTTTCATGCTCCGTTGAATCTTCTTTATGTTGAAAAATTATTTATTAAGACTTCTGTAATTCTGATATATATTTCCAATATATATCTAAACTTTTTTCTGTAAAGCCATCCGATAACAGAAAAAAAGAATTAGGGAAAATAAAAAAGGATAATTTTTGGTTATTCCCTTCAACAGTCACATTATTGTCAGGCTTGGTTTTGTTTTTTAGATTTCTTGTTTGGGCATGGCAACTGCTGTTTGAGTTTTTTCTACGCCTTCTATGGCTTGAACTTTTTGGATGATGTTGGTCAGTTCGTCGATGTTTGAGTATTCTGCAAAAGCGATTACGTCATAGTTTCCTGTTACTACATGAGCCTTTTTTATTCCATCGATTTTCAGTATGGTGTCTGCGACTTTCCAGATGGTTCCTGAGGTACACTCAAGTAACAAATAACTTTCCAAACTTGTTCCCTCACCAAATACTAATGCTGACATAATTTATTACATTTTTCAAAAAATGAGCAAACAATCTAGTTTGATTTTATTTTTGAAGTTCTATTTTGGTATGTCATTGCCATTACTGTAGCAATAACAAAAAATGCTAGAATTCAATTGTGGAAAATTCAGGAATTCCTGTTACTGGTGCTTGAATTTGATTTGAATCTGTTGAATATCCGCTGTAATCTCTGACCTGTATTGTAAAAGGATATGACTCTGTTAACTTGCCACATGGACTTTACCAAAAAGTAAAATTACTGGTTGATTCGTGAATCGACCTTGGTTGCCGAAGCACTACTGAATTTGTCGAAGCAGTTGGACGAGGAACATAAGAAATAACAAAAACGCAAAATCGTATCAACAAATTGTCTTAACCTAATCAGAACGAATCTGCAAGGGGGGCAGTTCTTTTTACCATTCGATATCCTTTTCAGAAATTTTGTCCCAACATTTTCTACAAATGGGGAGACTTGAATCTTTGTAATAAATGTAAACTTCGATGTCTGTGTTGTTACAGTTTGTTTTCCAAGGGTTTCTGCATCTCTCAACTGCTTTACTTATTGCAACCATTGTTCATCAAAAACGAAATTGTCCTAGAACGAATTTAAAACCCCAACATCAAACGACATCCCACTAAGGGGAGAGAAAAGTGAAACTAAAAAGCAACATTGATGAATTGGTGATTTTTTATTGTTCAGATTTGCCTTTTGATTTAATTGCCATTATAGTAACTAATATGATGTAACCAACAGCAATAATGATTCCAGTAACGCCAAAATAGAAGTAAGGTCTTTCAAAATGCTGAATTTGAATGTTTAAACTCAATGTACCACTTTGTTCCCAATTTTTTGGATTACTGAGTTTGAAGGTGTATGTTCCTTCTTGAGTAATTGGTGTTGAAGGAAACCCTGCACTCTCATGGGCATCTATTTGCATTGGAACATTTTCATGTTTTACTAATCCATCAGGTGAAATGACTTCAATTTCAAGATTTGAAAAGTCATATGTCATTGTATGATTAATAATGGGATTGTGCAAAAATAATGTAATATTATGCGGTTCACTATTTGTTTGATTAATTGAATAAATTGTAATGCTGGTTCCGGTCGAATAAAATATGGAGGGGCTTTGTACATATTCTGGTTCAAGCCAAATTGTAGTTTCATCCCAACCTGTGAGCGTCTGTTGAGGCTGTCTTATAGTAAAACACCATTTGTCAAAACTACCGTTCAACCCGACTACGAAACTTGGGATAGAATCTGAATACTGGATATTTGTAGTAATTTCAAGTGTTTCATTATGCGCCAAATTATACAAAACATTTCTTGGAATCCCAATTGGTGTAAAACTTGTTTCAGTTGAACCTAATGTTGAGTAAGTGACAAGATGCAAACTTGCACCAATTAATGCCAGCGCCAAAATAATGGAGTATGCTTTAGCCATGACTAGCTTTGAACTGTTTTTGCGTTTGGTTTTTGGGTTTTTTTGTTCCTCGACTCCTCCCATTAGTTTAACTGCTGCATCTCCAAAACTTGAAAGCTGGTATTATCCATTGCTTGAATGAACTGTTAAATCTCCAAGATTTTCTAGGTGATAGCTTAGATGCCCGCTGTCAATGTTGAGGATTTCTAGAATCTCAGAATATGTTAATGGTTTTTCTGCAAGCATTCGCAGAATTCTTCTACGAATGGGATGTTTTAACGACGTAAAAATTAGTGAATAAGTTTCTTCCTCTATTTTGTCTTCAACCATTTTTACTCCCTAATTGAGAGTAATCCATACAATTCAAAAGCATTTTTGTGAAGAAACTTTT
>JAFGAC010000062.1 GCA_016933835.1 Clostridiales bacterium | reverse complement strand
AGGTTACATTAAGTAAAGCCTTGGAAAAGTGGATCAATGGCCCGGAACCGATATTTATAAAATCCGGAGTTATGAACATAGATCCGGTGCTTGCCCCTCTATTCGCCTCAACGCGTCCGCGTGCCGAGGGATTTTCAAATTCTCAAAAAGCAGAAAATATCTGGCGTGAGGAGGCACAGAATTCATTTAATAATGAGGGATCATTTGTAGGTCAATTCACAAAATCCTTTCTCCGAGAATCGATGGCGGAAATAATTTCAACTTTTGTCAAACCCATTGAAACTGCAATAATTATTACAGGAGATCCACGTGCTCCAATAAGTCAACGTCTGAAGTATGGTGCTTTCGCAGCAGCGGATATTACTTTAACTGCCTTGGGTTTCAAAACAATTGTTTCATCAGGTCGTGAAGTGGAAACACTTGCAGAAAAAGCCCTGACGACAGCAGATGATATCGCAAATTTCAAAAAAATTAGGGATACTTCACGCTTCTTAAAGGAAAGAGGAATAACTGATAAAACAGTTCGGCGAAATATAATCGAGGCGGGATTTGATACTCCAATATCGTCAAACTTTGATAGAACAGCTCAGAGATTTGATAAGCTTTTTGTAAGACCATTTAAACGGAATAAAGGATATCGCGGACGATTAGGCAATTTGGAAACCAGAGTGAGTACAATTGACAAATCATTAGACATTGAAATGAGAGGATTAATTCCAAGATTCGAAGTTCGAGCAAATAACCGTTATCTTGATATTGTAGCAACTGATCCACTAACACGCGATCCACTTGAACTTTATCAAGTTATAAAAAGAAATCGGTTGACAAATGCAATAAATCCACGTGAAATTCCAGCACAACAAGAAATCGAGGAATTCTTTGATATGCCTGTACACTTCATTACATCTGGAAATTATTAAATTGTGAGGTGATGAATGACGAGTTCCATTTCTTTTTTCGCAGGACCGATGGATGATTATGAATTATGTCAATTTTCTTTCTCAATAGGTCTTAGATTACAAGATTTAAGTTATAATCCAGATAGCACTGATTGGAAAAAAGATCCATCTAAAGGAGCAAGTTGTTATCTGACTTTTATTGATGAAACAGAAATATTATTTTACAATAGCCCAAAACCAGGTAGTTCATTAAAACTTGTAAGTTCAAATAATCCATTATTAAATTTTAGAAGATCATATTATGAAAAGCCTTATCTTATTGCAGGAGAAATTCAGTGGGAAGATTATCCAGATGAACAAGCAAAACAAACAAAACCATATTACTCTAAATTGGTACGATGGATTAAAAAGAATTGGAGTAGAAGGGAAGAGGATGGTTATTATGTTGGCCCTGATGCACAACGTCTCATAGACGAAGGAGCAGAATGCTATTATTTTCATCCAAAAACAAAACTTCAATTTATCGAAAAGAAAAAAACATAAAAAATGAAATATGTACGGGATCGGTTATCTGTTTGATCTTTAGTCTTTGAGGATTTTGGTGTGATTGAGGAAATCCCGCCCCGCGTCGTCCGGGTTTCGGCTGCTTGCTTCGACAGGCTCAGCACAGGGCGTGACCTGGTGGGCTTTTGGAGGTCGGGAAGCGAACATAATATCTCGGT
>JAFGAC010000061.1 GCA_016933835.1 Clostridiales bacterium | reverse complement strand
CCTTAAAAAATTATCCGAGGAATTCTTTATGGGTTCCCCGGTTTTTCTATGAATACGGGAGAAAGGAGGATAACTACACATATGGGACATGATAACTTATCTTAGAAGTCGGATAAGTTATCAGATATTCATATCAAAACAAATCACTATGTGAACCCGTTCTCGTGAGTGTCAAAACCAACTCACTTTCTGTTATCTTATATATGAGTAGCCAATCTGGTTGTATATGACACTCATGGTATCCAATGTATCCTCCTGCCAATTGATAATCTTTGAACTTTTCAGGCAGCGCTTTTCCATTTGCAAGTATCTCAATGATTTTCAGTAAAGACTCAATATCTTTGCCACGTTTTTTTGACATCTTATAATCTTTCTTGAATTGAGTAGTCCTTAAGATTTTATATTTCGTCATCGTCTAAATCCTCAACCAAATCAACCATGCTAGAAAACCTTTTTGATGAAGCATCATTCAGCATTCGCTCACTTTCCAAAATTGCTTGAACAGTTTGTGCATTAGGAGTATTTAGAGTAATATCAAATGGAATTCTTTGTTCTCTTACTGCTTGTTTAATAAAAGCTGTGATTGCAGTAGTCATATTGAATCCAAGTGCATTAAATAATTTTTCGGATGCTTCTTTTAAATTCTCATCCATGCGTATTGTTATGTTCTTTGTAGTCATAGTTATCAACTCCTTTCTACATTTCTTATTATGTATATTGTACAGTATAAAAGGTGCTTTGTAAAGTCACAGCACATATATAGCACTGTTGAACGAATTCAATCTACATATAAGAAATGCATCCAATATGGATGCATTAATCTTTTTTTAAAATATTTCAAATGGTGGAGGTGGACCTACACCAACTCTAAGCACAATTCTTATTCTTTCAAGAAGGTGACTTAATCGAGCAAGTATCACACAAAATTTGAACTATCTATTTACAGATATCTTTTCGATGACCCACTTCTACAACTACTATAATCAATCTCGAATCCTCAATCTTTGCAAGAATCCTATAATCACCTATGCGGTATCTCCATTTGTCATTTAAGTTGCCTTGAAGTGATTTCCCGTATGCTCTAGGATTCTCACAGCCTTCTAATCTATCCTCAATATACGCAATAATGAATGAAACAATTCTCTTGTCCATTTTTTTGAGCTGCCTGACAGCAGTTCTAGTGTACTCAATATGATACTTCATAAACCAAGTTCCTTTTTCAATTGGTCATGGCTTAGGTATTCATTTTCTTGCTCCTCTTCCCACACTTGATTGAACAATTTCAGATCATATTCTTCTTCAATCTTTTCAATAACTGCCTCCCTAATAAATGAAGACAGGTCAACATTATGCAGTTCTGCATATTTCCTAATCAACAAGTCATCCTTTTCATTTAACCTCAATGATACAGTACCCATCTTATTCTCCTCCATTTTCACATCATTCGTATTACTTCGTATTACATATTCAGTATATATCTAATACTCCTACTTGTCAAAACTATTGCGTACACAACAAAAGAATCCACTATGTGGATTCCTGTTGTGGTTTGTGTTGGTGGAGGTGGAGCGTGTCAAGAAAACCCTCGTCATTTTTGTAATTTCAATGCATTCGCTTTCTCAATTACAATTTATTGATATCCCACTTCGTAGTGAAATTCATTCCAAGTATTAGACCCTACTATACCATCTACAGTGAGGCCATTGTCGGATTGAAAATCTTCTACATCATTTTTAGTTATAGAACCATAAAAACCCGTAAAAACGCAATTATAATCATTTGTAATTAATCCATCCTGAATTGTAATTGCATATAAATATGAACCTAAACTACTTATTGTCGGATATCCACTTGTTTGACCACTTGGTAATTCTCTTTCATCCATATGCACAGCTCCTCCTCCACTAATGATCTCTGAATGCTCAAATCCTGCATTAGTTGCAGCGGTATTGAATTGCGAATCAGTAAGACCAGATGGGGTTTTAACATCTGCTGCTACCCCGGCTTTATGTTGAGACTGAGCTACACCATTAACTTTCTTATTATGAGCATTACTTCTATAACCAGCATTTACTATAAGCGGGGAATATAATGCTCTTAAACTGTTCCAAGAACTAATGAAAGTTGTTGATATTACAACATTAGGTGAATATAACTTGCCATATGTATCACTATATGAAACAAATTCCTTTGCCTTCAGATTGTCCGCAATATATGATTCTCCAGTAACAGTAGAATGAACCCAATAACCTGAACTAGAATTCCATATATAGAGATCATAAGTTCTTGCACCTAAAAGGCTTTCAGAAATTGTCAGAGGATAACCCGAATAATATGCAAACGAACTTGTAGATAAAATTAGAGCCATTATCATTACCACAATCATCTTTTTTGAGATATTCATGATCACTCCTCCTTTAAGTCGTACTTATCAAGTATCTTTATAAGTTCATTATCAATAATTTCAATTTCTTCCGTAAGCAAGCTTTCTTGTTCCTCATATTGTATTCGTAATGTTTCGTCGAGAACATCATCTAAATAAGCTTCAATTATGGCTAAATCTAGAATCTTCTGTTCTCTAAGTAATTGAATTTCTAGTATTTCAATATCTTGTTGGGTGGAAATTTCAGTTACCGCATACTTTTCTGATAGCTTTAAACGAAACTGATTTATTCTGGATAATTTCTCTTCTAACGTCAAATCTTCATAGTAGATTTTTTTGTCATTTTCTTCAGATATTATACCTTTTAATGAATTCATTGAAGAATACTCATTGTGTTTTATACGATCTTCTTCAGGTAAATTATCAAGTAAGAAATCATAATAAGTGTAATCCTCTGTAAATTCAATTCCACTTGTATCAAGTTCTCTAATTCCATCCCTTCCAATACTCATTCTTCCAAAAGCTTGAGTAATAGCCAGACTGGTAAGTAATACAGCTGTCAGCATTAATAGAATAACTATTTTTTTTTTCATAAATACCTCCTATAATCAATAATATTTGTGACTCATAGTCCCTAAAAATATTAGAATAATCCTAGGATTAGATAATTCGCACGAAGATCAAATATGTCCTCAGTAATAGATTTCTTTAGGTATGCCAAGGATTATGAGCAATACCTGAAGCGTTGTATACAAACCTCTGTTTGTTACCCTATTCATAGTACTGATGTTGTGACCACGGAATAAAATTCCCTATAGATGTCAATATCTTTTTCCGGGACGAAATATTGTCTGATTGTCTTTTTCGATATTTCTGTGAACAACGAATTCACTAACACTCAATAACAGCATCAAAAGTAACTGAAGGTATCTAAACGCTTCGCTGCACCTAGGGAAATCTAGATAATGCAAATCAATGAACTGCGTTGACTTCATAAACTGAAACTTTCTTTTTACTTCACTTTGAGTTTTACAATTCTCTCAGGTTTCAGCAACTGACACGGACAGTTCGGTAGAAGCCACCACTAATAGACACTCTTTATCTAAATATCTTTGTATCGAAACATAAACCTTGGCTATATCCATTAATATGAGATGGGTGATTCTGAATTGATTCTTTTCAGAATCCTTACTGGGGTGACCTCTTCTCTTGGTTTCCCTTTTAATGATCGGCAAGACTGCATTATAATATTTAATCTTTCTAAATCGTAGTCAGTGAGCTACCTTGCGTCTTCTTCATAATCGAAATCACGATTTCTCAGCTCAAGCTTCAATAATGAATTGCAAAAACCGAGACAACCAAGCGACATAATCAATATTCAATTGATCATCAACACTCTTTGATTCTTAATCCAGCTAATAAGACTCATGAGCGCAGTTGTTGCGATCGCCGCACTCGACACCCCTGCTAATTCTTTGAAAACTAGACCACTATAATCCTCTCCAACTGTTGTTCCAATAGTTTGTAGATGCAAAAGCAAAACTGCTACCACATGTATATCCAATTTACAAAGATTTCGCTACACTGCCGACCATTTTATGAATACTCAATAGGAAGTGGTTCAACATTAGGAATACTATTAGATGCTATGATCAAATATATAAACAACCCTAATACGATTATACTTCCTATAAATACTACAATCACAATTGTTTTTTGAACCTTATTCAAAGATCTCCTTTTAAATATTAGTAAGTAGAGTGTAAAAATACAAATTATAATATCAATTGCAAAACCTACTTCATTTACTACATATTCAAAAATATTTATACTTGATTTACTCAAAATAAATCACCCCGCAATACATACTTCCCGCTGAAACCCATAAAGAAAAATCATATTCAACCTTTTCTGCCCAGTTTGACGTCACCATAGTCGTATCTCCATATGAACCATATAATTTAGTTACAGTAACCCAATGATTCTCTAAATCAGATATTTCTGAATCCCATGTAATTAATAAAACCGGACTTTCAGAATTTAAACCTGAAGCAATATAGTTTCTTACATTTGTTTCATTCCATGTAGCACTTGATGTCACTTCATCTAAATCAACACCTTCAGAAACTGCAAACGCTTTAACTCTACTAATCATAGTATCAATTCCTGGAATACCCCAAATAGCAGGATCTAAATAGTTATATACATCTTTTTGATAAGCAGAAAAATCATACTTATACATTGTAGGTTGGGTATATAAATCCAACTTGCCCGAAACATGCTCTGACATATACTGCATCATATTAGATGCTGCTGTAACTCCACAAGATCTGTTTGCATAAAAACTAGTAACCCCCTCATCAGTTAACCAACCTTGATATCCTCCGTAATAGTAGGAATTGGTTCCAACTAATCGAACCGGTACAAATTCAAACATATCCCAATCATCTAAAGCACCATATACTGTTGCCGATAGCAATTTGGAGTTATTGGGATGAGTTTCAAAAAATCCAATCTCATCAATTTCATTATCAAAAATTTCTTCTACTTCAATATCTTCTCCATTAATAAAAAACCGCTTTACTCCATCTTTACTTTTTAAGTAAAATCCATTAGGAAATTCATAAATTAAAATATTTTTCGCATCATTTGATTTCAGAAGCACAACAATTTTCTGAAATAAATCTACATGTAATTCTCAAACCGCTGTCATCAACACTCTTTCATTTATATCACTAACTATAGAAAACCCTGCAATTTTATTTTTTGAATCATATAGTGCTACAAGATATGCGTAACTAACTTCATTCCGATTATAAAGTTCCATCCATTCGTCAAATTTCCCTGGCGAATACTCCCCAAATTCATAGGTCAATTTGTTTTCAAGAGCATTTTCAAGATTAGTTTGCTTAACTACATCTTTTGTATCGGCCATTGCTACTACAGAAAAACCCGATATCAATAAAACAATACTCAAAAACATTGATACAATTTTTTTTTTGATTTTTCATTTATTTTCACCTTATCCTTTCATACTAGCATCACATTTGATTTTCCAGCAAAACTCAAAGATACTGACAATATCAAAGCAACAACTAATATTAAACTCATTTTACTTTTCATTTTTCATTCCCTTTTCGTTCATATTTTCAATACCAAATCGAATCGCTGCAAAAATAATCACTCTCCAACATCACTTCGTTTTCATATACATATCCATACGATGTCATCCGGTACATATATCCGCTCGCAATATACCAACTGACATCCATTTCTGCATACGTTCCCGGCTCTTCAACCGACCAATGTTTTATATTTATCCACTGTCCATTTTGATATCTTTGAAGATATGCACTAATGACAACTTCACTTCCATCATATGCATCTAAAATTGAAAACAACCCGGCTTTCCCTGAAGCATCAATCGAAAAATCATTGCGAAATTCTGCAATACTGACAAATTCAATTTGAATCATCCCTTCAAATTCATTTTCTTGAATATTTCTATCTCCATATGTAACCGGCACTATCATCAAAGCACAAATCAGAAGAACTATAATTTTCTTCATATCCATGGTTTTCACTCCCCTTCAATATATATAACTGTATAGGAGGGGATTTTCTTACACTTTTTCTAAAAATTTTTTAATTATTCTTTACAACGCTCTTAACAATCTTTATCATAATCTCTTTATCAAGATAACCTTTCAACGAAAAAGCATAACTATCATTACGCCAATAGATTATAATTCGATTACCTTCTTCTATCATCAAAGCCTCAAATCCGTTGATTTCTATTTCAAATACAACAGCATCTTCAGTATTCAGATGAACTTCCCCCGTTAATGGTCCTTGGATAAACACAAGTTCCTCACTTAATTCATTACTGTACACCAACCTTGCAGATTTACTGCTTGTAGACCATGTATTCAAAGTATATCCATCAGGGATAACAGTAGGATAATAATCCTTCCAGTCTTTAGGCAAATCCTCTGTATTTTCTACAGATTCTCTTTCTTCAAACTCCACTGAACTAAATCTTTCATTAACCTCAATAATCATATTCAAGAATCTAATTCTCAGAGCATCTACACTCATTGTAACAACTCCAAGTCCTATGATGATCGCCATGAAAATCACAGCCGCTTTTTTAGCAAACCTTCCAGATCTTTTCACAAATTCTTTTCGCTTTCGTCTCAATTCAAGTTTTTCATTATATTGTTCAAACCACTGAGTCAAACTTTCAGGAACTTCTATATCTTTATACTTTTCAAGCAACAAATCATTTTCTTCACAGACAACCTCTGCATTATCAAAGCCAATACTATATAAAAGTGTTTCAATTAGTTTATCTCTATGTTCTTTATCTTCTCTAGACCCTTTGTTCAACAGTTTCACCTTCTTTTCTAATAACATTCTCCAATGTATTCAATGCCCTGTGAATCCTCACACTGACATTGTCACATGTTATATCCAACAGCTCTGAAATCTCATTTATAGATAACTGATAAAAAAATCTTAATGTCAGAATATCCGCATAGGGTTGATGTATTTCACTTAGCAGTTTTGCAATTTTCTCACTCTTTTCTATACCAAGAATATATTCTTCCATGCCGATTCCCATATTCACAGGGATCTTTTCTATTTCATTTTCAGATAGATATATTATTCCCTTTTTATGATTATATGCATCGTAACAAAGATTCCTTATTATAATAACCAGATAAGACCTGGTTTTCTTACACTTTATTTCAGATATTTTATCTAAATTATTTGAAAGCTTTATTACAACATTCTGAACCATATCTTCTGCCTCTTGATAATCCTTCAAAATCGAATATGCTGTTATGAATAATTCTTTATAATAATGAATATATATTTCTCCCAATTTACATCTTTTTATTTCATCTTCTACAACCATCAAGAATGCCAACAAATAAATCACCTCATTATATCCACTTATTTACATTATATCATTTATTTCACATAAAAATGTAGCCAGAGCTTTGCTCCGGCATTATAGTCTGCAACAATCCTTAAATGGAAATATTTTAAATAGTGGAGTTGATCAAACCCTTCTCTACACAATTTATTAATGCTCCAAATTACACACTTTGCTTTTCTCAATCTATTTAAAATGCACCAAGAATTATTTGAATATTTTTTGGTACATTTTGCACCCTAGAGTGGTGCATCTCTCTTAGAGACTCCCCTCAAAATTTCTAAATATCTCTATTTTCAGTTAATCAAATCGACAAAAAAACGAAACCCACTGATTTCAGTGGGTTCATAATGTATCAATAGTTACATTCTTTTGTGGTGGAGGTGGACCTACACCATCACTAACCACAATTCTTGTTCTTTCAAGAAAGTGACCATACGAACTGTTACCACCATACTCTGCAGAATGAATTCCAACAATAATGACGTCACCTGATGCATTGCTTAAGAGCAGCAGAATAGACTGAATTTTTACTGGATGTTATTAGTCCTAAATCTCCTAATAAATCATACACTGTGATCCATTCTCGGACTCTTGTGGGACTGATCCCCAACAATAATGCTTCATAGTTAGAATTACTCTTCCCTATGAGACATCGTTGAACAACAGCTATCTTTGTTTCGTATGAAAATTTGGTTTTCCTTCTCATTAAAATATACTCCTACTTAATATATCAGTTTTTTTATTTCAACTAGCGACTTTGAGGGGAGCATATCACATGAATGCTCTGCTGTTTTGATATTTTATGCGCTCAAAAATAATAAACTTAATTAAATGCCAACACTAAAGTCTAACAGAGCCAAAAAAAATAACCGTTAGGCCCGGCTATTGTAAGTAAGCATTTAAATTGTATGCAATAACCGCCCAGGGATAACCCTGTTCGACTATTTTGTAAAGCCTCTAGTTCGCTGCTAGGGGCTTTACTTTCTATTGATATTAGACCACTTTGTGTGTGAGTGTAAACTCTTTTTTGCGCTGACAAAGCATCAGCTAAAATCAGTATAGCTTTAGTTATTCTATTTATTAAATGTTGTATTGCACCCGTTATGTTCATGAGATCTCCCCAAGTAAGAACACAATCATTCTCTCCATCTATCTGCCACATTTACTACAGTTAATTCCGAGTAGTTATTGGACTTTGACTTGTAGTGCAGCCCTATCCTTAACTGTAGCCTAATGTGATTTCTGTTCATCAGACCAGAGATTTGCCTTACGGCTTCCTTCAGATTCGCAATTACTCACGACACCCTTGCCATTGGCCATGTCTTTCCGTCTACAATGGCAGACTAGGGACTTTAACCCATAATATTGTGCCCATGCTAGGCACATCAAAAAAGCTTCTGTTTCTATTTTGGAACAGAGGCTTTTTCTTTGATTGTATAAGCAAATTATGCTGTTATTACCCGATGCCTGTTTAGGGCGTTTAAATACTCGACTCATGCGAAAGGGTCACTGGATATAGGTTCCAATTGGATCGATACGCCCATGAACAATCTTTTCTTCGACAACTAAAATCCCACTTGTGACAATACTATCAGTGATACTGCCATCTTTGGAGATCAAATTGTATGTAACCTCAAAGTCATAACCACCCTGACCGTCGTTATAGTTGATTGTAATGTGCGCAATTGAAAGTTTAAGTTCATTTTTAACATACATCCATGCTGCTGCATCTAAGAGTCGGTTTCCAACAAATTTGTCAAAAGCATCGTCACTCAGATATTCGTCGTATATATCGTGTATATATTCAAAATAGCTGGTTAAGCATGGAGGCTCTGAAATTTTTGTGCCCTCATTTGTACTAGCTTCCTTTTCTAATGAGGATCGTAATTCTTCTAGTTTTAAAATTCCTTCGTCGCTAGAAGTATATATTTTTTCTAGAAATGACCGTACAAGCTCTTGTTCAGATGTAATAGTATTATTTATACTGCTATTTTCTTCTACTGTAGATTGCTGCTCGGAATAACAGCCGCTCAATATGACAACAAGCAGTATGAGAAGCAGATTAAATTTTCTGTGTTTCATTTTTGCTCCTTTCCCTCTTGAAAGATTTAATAAGTAATTCCATAAACATTATAACATAACTCATTAGAAGAGAAAAAATATCTATGACAAACGATATATTTCGCCATAAGTATTATTATTCAGCGTACTAATAAGTATAGATAAAACTAATACCAGGCAATTGTGTAGATACATCGGAAATAGTCGTGTATGATGATGCATAAATATAAGCACCATACCAGCTGATTTCATAATTAAGCGGCCAAGATACGAATTTGCCAGCATTTCCACCGGTATCATTCGGATCGAATTCTGTTCCATAAACGGTTAAACAGTTTGCACATTGCCATGCCGATCCTTCATACTCTAAGATACCATTAATGTAAACATATGCTGTACCATGGGCTACAGCTTGACATACACCATTCCCATAGAGGCAAGCTGCTTGGATTTTTGTGTTACCGCTGTCACCTTTGAGGATTGTGAGCTTCGAGTCCGAGGTAACACTGATGTCTTTAAAGGTAGATGCAGAAGCTGAAATGCTTCCAAATAAAACCATTAGTATTACTAAGCTTACGAGAATTCGAGTTTTTTTCATTATGATTCCTCCTCTTATAATACATTATTTTTTTGTTGTGCAACCACGTTCATGGACCATTTCAAGATTGTACTATCTCACACATAATAATATGCTTTCTTTCTCAAAATACTTCCACTTAAATGGCTTACTCTTTATCACAGTATCCAAATTCCTCGTTTTCCTTTAATCTCATCCTGTTTTTCGAAGTGCTTTAACTTTTTCAGGAATTTCATCCTGATAAAAAATAACACTGAACCTTGTTGATGCAACTTGTGCAACAACTAGTGCAAACATAGCAAATGATGTACAAGCATATTTATTTTGAAATTTCAGCTTCTTCATACTTTTCACCTCCCCTTGCCAGACTTCCTATGAACAATGAAACTGATGCCGTTAATGCACCCATCATAGTGCTTATTGAAATAGTATTACTTAGTCCAAACAATACTAATGAAACTGCACAAAATCCTACGATTATAACGCCTGTAATTCTACTGCTTTTTTTAGCCTTGCTCAACTCAAATTCATCCAGCACTCTATTTTTATTATCCACTGGAGCAGCGCGAAAAATCATCACTATAATTATCATATTTATTGTATACATCAAAGGATACGTTATATGACTTTTCATTAGACTGATCAAAATCATATTGGCTATATACACAGAGAATGTTAGTTCATTGCATCTTCCTGGTGTTTTCGCATGATATCCACCTGCAATCATTCTAATTGGAATCAATCCGACAAAGAAAAACAACGTTTCAATTTACATACCTATTATTGTTGCGAAGACACCGACACCAACAACAGAAAATGTTATAGAATTGATAAGGATTTGTTCTGTGCTATAGTGATATATATCCGCATCATCTCTGCGGATGATATCCTCTTGAATTAAAAAAGATGCTATCATATTTGCAAGTTGTCTAATCATAAAAACTCCTCGAAAAACTTCCATCGAAGAATCGATTCGTATTGCATTATTCGTTCAGAAATAATCTATAAGTTGAAAATGCTAAAGCTCCTTCACCACTTGCTTTAATCGAGTTATTTTTGTCATTTTCATCATAATACCAAAATGATATCCCTGGATTTTGAAATGAAACCACAACTAGTTGTTCACCATTATTTGAGAATTTTTCAAGGTCTAATCTTATCGTAATAGATTCTCCAGGATTAATTGATGTGTCGATAAATAGATCATTTGTGTTTGGCCATTCAATTTGTTTCCAATCAACAAGCAATGAAAACCTCATATTTTTGGTCGTTTCATAATTATTAGTCCAGTGATAATATATCTTAGAATTCTTAGAATACTCATTTTTTGTAGTAATCAATATTTCATCATAATATTTTGAGAAATCTCCGTTTTCTGTTGTATATACCTCCATTTCGTTAATATATTTATCATTACGAACAAACACTTCTTTGCTAGTTGATTCGCCTCTTATAGCTGTAAATGATTTTAAATTAAGCATGGTTTCTTGAGAAAACAATATATCCTCCTCAGTAAAGTCTAGCTTATCAGGAAAATATACTACACCTATATGAAACGTACTAACACCCATTGGAATATTTGATAATGTAATTTTAATTGACTCATCAACATTAGGCTGGATTTCTTTCTTATGAACTATTGATAACACATCATCCCATCTACAAGCTATTTGTTTCCCATTCATAAAAATCAAATATGCTGCTTTTTTTGATGTAGATATGTATGGACTTATTTTTAAGTGTATTTCAAGATCACTTGAAGTTATTTCATTTATCACCGAAGATTGGCCATTAGAATCTGTTAGCTTATAATTAATTCTTTCTCTCATAGTTTCTTGAGCATTCTCTAGTATCATTGCCTCATCTTCTTCATCACTTGATAAAGTGAAAATTGCAATTATAACTGTAACGAGAATCACAATATAAACAATGTTCTTTCTCATTTTTCATCTCCATCATTAGTTTTATTGAGCCTTGCATTGAAAGCATAAGCCTCATATTATAGCTAAATAATCTCACTAGTTGAGAATGTATCATCCCAACCTTCATCTGAATCTTCAATTATATGAGTACCATTTCCTCTCCAATCACTACCAACATATCCATAAAATCCATATGTAAGTTGATCAGTATATGCTTCAGCTTCGAAGGCATCAAATCGTGTGTCACTTGAATACTGCAAACGATACCATGCATCATCATCTTCTATATATAACTCATTCTTGACATATAAATAATCACTTCCATCAGCATCATATGAAGCCGTAACACATTCGACAACTGGACCTGAGTTACCCCACAGTGGAATACCATACTCCCAATATATATCAGTAACTCCTTCATAATATCCTAATGATCCACCTGATGATTTATTTATATCTATTATTTTCAGCCAGTTTGTTTGACTTCCTGAGTAAATTATTTTCCCATCACTATCAAATACTTTGATATTTCCATCACCTTTATCATATGTATCACCTTGCAAAATTTCATCATCTTTAGTTGGTACGTTCATGAAATTCTCTGCATATGATACTTCCACACTAGCAAAAACCAATAGCATTAACATAAGCATAATTAAAAAAATTTTTTTCATAACTTCCATCCTTTCTAGGTTGTAATTCATTCACTTACCGGCAAAGTATAAAAACACAGCATTTTATCATTGTCTCTACACATTCTAAAAATATCCATTCTACTTTCGAAGAGTCTTGACTTTTCAAGAACTGCATCCTGATATAAAATAACACTAAATCGTACTGATGCAACCTGTGCAACAGCCAATGCCAAGAAAGCAAACGACATTCCGGCATAATTACTCAAGAACTTCAACTTTTTCATTCTTTTCACCTCCTCTTACTATGCTTCCTACGAATAATGAAACTGATGCCGTTAATGCACCCATCATCATACTTGTTGAAAAAACATTTTCTGATTTAAATAGTGCTGATAGCACCATGCAAAATCCTATGATAACCACTCCAATGATTCTGCTAGTTCTTCTAGCTTTAATTATTTCAACTCCATTTAATACCCTGTTTTTATGATCAACGGGAGCAAACAGTAAAATGATTGTTAGAATTATCGCATATCCCGTATAACTTAGTAAATACATCATATGATTTCCCATAAAATGAATCAAAATCATATTGGCTATATACACCGAGAATGTTAGTACATTGCATCTTCTTGGTGTTTTCGCATGATATCCACCTGCAACCATTCTAATTGGAATCAATCCAGCAAAAAAGAATATTGTCTCAATCCAAGTGCCCGTTATCGTTGCCAAGATTCCAATGACAACAAAAGTCATGAGATTAATAAGAATCTGCTCCGTGCCATAACGATATATCTCCGCATCATCTCTTAGAATGATATTCTCTTGAATCAAAAAAGATGTTATCCTATTTGCAAATTGTCTAATCATAAAAACTCCTCTGGCAATTTACAAACACAATAACATCTCAATTAATTTTTTCAATAGAAAGGGTACGAAACAACCTTGAAAGGGTACGAAATCCTTCTAACCATTAATATTTACTTGATTTCACCTCTTATTTACATCCGGGATCATTATCTTTACAACAAACATTTCTTCCTGTAAATCTATCTGATAGACACCTCCATATTCTTCTACAGTCCTCTCAATATTTCCCACGCCTATTCCTATTTTATCTTTTTCACAATATCTCTTTGAGGAGACAAATCTTCCGTTTTTCTTTTTTATTGTATTCAAATCATAGGAATTTTCAACTTCAATGAATACGCATTCTCGTTTATAGTGCATCTTCAGCGTGATTCGTTTGCTTACCTGTTCGTCGTCTATCCTTCTACATGCTTCTATGGCATTATTTAAAATGTTTCCCAAGACAATGCATATATCCATGTCATCAATTTTAAGTTTTCCGGGAACCCTAACTTCCCATTCAAATTCTATTCCTTCTTCTGCTGCTTTTAATTGCACGTTTCCAATCAGAGCATCTATAGCGACATTACTTGATACCATTCCCCTTCTGCTGAAATCAAGCTCATCATTCAACTTATGGATATATTCCAGAGCTTCATGACATTGCTGATTTTCCAAATATCCATCTAGAGCAAGCAAATGGTTGAGCATATCATGACGCACTCTCTTTACATGCTTATAGCCATATATTACATTCTCGTATTGATTCTTCTGCATTAACATTTGCTTTTCTCTAAACCTAAATTGATTATTTTCATTTATCTGCAGAACTATGCAGTCAAATAGATAAAACACAATGATATTTATATACACAATTGAAACACATGCAAGTACAGATACAACACTGAATTCATTCTTCAAAATTGGTTCATAGACACTTGTAACAGATAATACTACGCTGAATATCGGAATTGAAAGAATAAGCAGCCACGACCTCAGAGATACCTGCGATACATCTCTTTTCCTAAAACGTATGATGATCTCTACAAGAAGAATTAACAGTATTTTTGAAATAACGCTACCCAAAAGTAGTAGCATCAGATTATGACGAATATCCTGCAACACATTGCCGAAAGTAGCTATAATAACGAGTGCAGCAATCAATTCCATCAAATATGAAAATATCACAATGAAAATTGACATGATCATCTTTATATGTGTTTTCCCATTGTAAAAAATGTAGGCAATAATAAAGAATATTCCAAAACTGATTGGCAGTAAAACATTTGAAATCTCAATCGCAACATTCAAAACAATTTCAAGCAACAATATACCACCAAGGCCGACCATTCTTATCTTTTCATTCATATTTTTTTTCGTAAAAATATGATTGTAGAACCTTACTGCGACAAATAAGCCGACTATATCGTTCATCATAACAACAATATTTGTTAAATAATTTTGCATCTTTATATATCTCCCATCATAAAATTCATATATTTTATCTTGATTTCTTCCTGATGATTTTTACTGTAATTCAGTGATTTTCCTGTAGATAAAAAAATTTCATTCGTGCCAATTTCTTTTATGTGTTCGATATTCACAAGATAATACCTGTTGATTCGTATGAATCCAGCTTGTGTAAGTTTCTTTTCAACAGCACCAATCTTTTCGTTGTTGGAATACTGCGCCTTTTCGCAATGAACATTGATTTTCTTTCTATCACTCTCTATATAAACAATATCCGACAACTTCAAAACGATTGTCTTCTCCCGCGTCTGAATAACATAAGTCTTATTCTTTTCTGTCTGTATTTTTATCACTGCACTTTTTAAAACCTTCATAAATTTACTCTCATCAACCGGTTTTAAAATAAAATCATATGCATTAATGCTATATCCATCGACTGCATATTCAATTATTGAAGTTATAATAATCATTATTGTTCTCTTATCATATTTACGAATGATTTCAGCTGTTTGTATTCCATCAAGTTCTTTCAATTGCATGTCCAACAATATAATTGAATATCTTTCTCCCTCTTCATACGCTCTAACTAAATCTTCTCCTGAATCAAATTTCTCCAATTCATAAGATTCTCTCAACTTTAAGTCAGTTATATAATTCTCTAACAATTGTTGCTGCTTTCTATCATCTTCACAAATAGCAATTCTTAACATCAAATCATCCTCCAAATTGCTGTATAAACCACTTTTCAATTTAAGGTATTAGGCACATCATTAAACTTCGTCGTGGCTATTTCATTTTTCTACCAACAAATTCCACGGTTTTGGTCATTGAAAAGTGACATTATGACATTCTCGAATCTATACATCTATCATACCATTTATTTACATTTATACAAAAATTTTTAGCCATTTCGACTAAGAGTAAAAGACCATTTCACTATCATTAAGATTACGATTAAGATTACGATTCATTTATTTGTGATTTCCACTAATATCGTGATGGAAAAAGAGATCCGTCTCAGAATCTCTTTTGAACTCATTTGCTTATATTTGTTGATTCTTATTTATCCAGCAACTCTACTGTCTCCACAGGTATCGGTTGCTTCTCACTAACAAATCATAATACGAATGCAACTATAGAAATACGTCCATACCTCAATAGCCGGGAAGGCTCCGAAAACTAATGAAAATTTCGATTTATTGAGAATTCAAAAACTAAAAAGCAGTAATACTAATGATTTCAGCTTCAAGAAATCTTAACTTTCTTAAACCGCGCCCTTTTCTGGAGCCTTCTGACCTGCTCCCCAAAAACTGTACCACTACAAACGTTAGTCACTCATAATAAAATACAATCAGCTGGATTACATCTCTTTGCAATCATATTATACAAAAAATACGCTCACATATGAGCGTATTCATCCTTTTTTGGTAATTTCTTCAACTGGTGGAGGTGGAGGGAGTCGAACCCTCGTCCAAAAAACCGTTATAATGATTTTCTCCGAGCGCAGTCACTGTATTAATTTTCGCCTTAACTGCTGTACAATGACAAACCCGCAGTCAAGACTAGCCTCTGATTACCCCTTTAGATGGAGACACATCTAAAGTTCGTCCCTTGCAATGGTTGTCCAGTCCCTAGCGGCAAGAGAGAAAGGCATAGGGGTGGACAGCTACAATTAAGCAGCTAGTGCAAAATTATCGTTTGCGTTTACATTTAGTAACCCAGTTCTTTAACGTGTACCCCAGGTTGAAAAACACGGCTCGCTTATCAGTACTCAGATTCCCTGTCGAAACCATTTCACCCCCGAGTATATTAATACTTTTGAGAATCTTTAAATGCAATCTCAATAGTACGTTTTGCCTCTTTAGATGCCATATCTTGACGTTTGTCGTACAATTTTTTACCTTTTGCAACAGCCAATTCAAGTTTTACTTTTCCTTGATCGTTGATGTAAATTTTAAGTGGAATTAAAGTGTAGCCTTTTTGAGTGGTATAACCAATCAGTTTAAAAATTTCTTTTTTATGAAGCAACAACTTTCTCACTCTCAGGGGTTCTACATTATATATATTACCCATTTCATAAGGACTTATATGCATATTGTTAATAAAAACTTCTTCGTTTTTGATTTCACCATATGCATCTTTCAAATTGACTTTTCCACCGCGAATTGATTTTACCTCAGTACCTGTAAGTACAATTCCCGCCTCAAAGGTCTCTTCAATAAAATATTCAAATCTAGCTTTTTTGTTTTGTGCAATAACTTTCATATTTTATCCCTCATTCCCCTGCTCTTGAATTGTAAAGTATTTACCGAAAGTTGTCAAATATTTTCTCATGTTGTAACTTCAATGTAAAATATATTACTGTTATTTAATCAAGCAAGAACTTGATAATTATTCTACCAAGTTCTTGCCAATTCATTTAGTTTTGCTCTTTTGATTTTTACAACAACTAGGTGTATTGAATTAATTACAACAGCTGTGTTTAGTTATTTGTTATTTTCTACTATAGAAAAATCAATTGTTCTGCTATCAAGTGATATTTTTTCAACTTTAACTTTTATCTCATCACCGATCCTATATACTTTCTTTCTTCTTTCGCCTACAAGTTCAAGTCGTGAAGAATCGAATTTGTAAAAGTCATCCGCTAAATCTACAATTCTCACTAAACCTTCAACTGTATTTTCAAGCTCTACAAAGAAACCAAAACTTGTTACAGAAGAAATCATTCCAACGTATTCATTCCCTATTTTATCTTGCATGAATTCAGCCATTTTAAGATCATCAACATCTCTTTCAGCTTTTTCAGCCGTTCTCTCAGTTTCAGAAGATTGTTTTGCAACATCTGGCAAGATGGCTTCAAAATGCCTTCTTCTCGAATCATCAATTTTTCGATTCAAATCTTCTTTGATAATACGATGAATCTGTAAATCGGGATAACGTCTAATAGGAGAAGTAAAATGCGAATAGTAATCAGCTGCCAGTCCAAAATGTCCCTCTTCTTTATTTGAATACTTGGCTTGTTTTAAAGATCGCAACATCAATTTATTGATGATATGTTCTTCTTTTTTACCTTTTACATTCTCAATCAATTCTTGAACTGCTTTAGGATGAATATTATCTGTGCTTCCTTTCAATTTGTATCCAAAATTGTAAATAAACTTATTGAATTCCTCAATTTTATCTTGAGAAGGGATCTCATGAATTCTATAAAGAAATGGCATTTCCAACCAAAAATAATGTTCTGCAACAGTTTCATTAGTTGCAAGCATAAACTCCTCAATAATCTTGTTAGCTACTCTTCTCTCTCTTTTTAAAATATCAATTGGTTTACCAGTTTCATCCAAAATAATATACGATTCCGCAAAATCGAAATCGACAGCACCTCTAATATCTCTTTTAGTATTTAAAATTTCTGCTAAATCCTTCATATCCATTATGAGCTCTTTAATTTGGTCAAGTTTTTCACTCATTATATTATTCTCTATATATTCAGATACTTCAGTATAATTCAAACGATATTTACTATTTATTACAGACTCATATATCTTATGATTTACAACATTACCTTTTACATCAATTTCCATATCAACAGATAAAGCTAGACGATCAACATTTGGATTTAGTGAGCAAACACCGTTTGACAATTCTTCCGGTAGCATTGGTAACACTCTGTCAATTAAGTAAACTGACGTTCCACGTAATAGAGCTTCTTCATCAAGTGGTTTTTTTTCTTTTACATAATGACTGACGTCTGCAATATGAACTCCTAATAAATAATTACCGTTCTCCATTTTTTTAAGTGAAATGGCATCATCTAGATCTTTTGCATCAATTCCATCTATTGTAACTACTACTTCATTTCTTAAATCAATTCTTCTTTTAATTTCTTCAGCTGCAATTTCCTGGGGAATTGCTTTTGCTTCATTGACTACTCTGTTTGGAAATACTTCTCTCAATTGATGTTGCTTGATTATTGAAAGTATATCCACACCAACATCATCTTTATCACCAAGGATTTCGACAACTACACCTTCAGCATTTCTTCTTGCCTCTGGCCATTTTATAATTTGCACAAGAACCTTTTGATCATTTTTAGCTCCTTTGAAATTATCCTTCGATACAAAAATATCTCCTCGTATCTTTTGATCGTCCGGAATAACAAATCCAAAATTTTGACTTATTTCAAGATTACCAACAATCATCGTATTTTTTCTCTTTACAATTCTCTCTACTGTACCTTCTCTTTTTCTACCACCATTTGTAATCTCAGTAATATAAACAAAAACTTCATCACCATTCATAGCACCCATTGTCATGCTGGCAGGAATAAAAATGTCTTCAATATCTTTGTCATCTGCTATTAGAAATCCAAATCCCTTTTGTGTAATCTGGATACGTCCACGAATCAAATTAAATCTCTCGGGTGGACCATATTTACCTTTTTTTGTTTTTATCAAATAACCTTCTTTGACAAGGTCGTCTAGAACCTTTCTCAATAAATCTATTTGTGATTTATCTATATCCATCATTTCAGCTATTTCATTTTCAATAATTGGCCTATCAAGTTCTTTAAGTAATTCCAATAATTTTTCTTTTAATTCCATTTGAAACCCACCTCTCTACTCTTATTATATAAAAAAAGAATCTAATGTCATAGACATTAAACTCTTAATTTAGCATAATCTTCTTTTAATCTCTCTAAATCTCTCAACCAACCCTCAATATCATCTTCGTGCTCTATTTCATCATTTAAAATATTGATTGCCATCTGATGTGTAGAATGATCTTTTCCTCTGGTGAATTCAGCTATTTCATCATAACGTTGAATTGCGCATCTTTCCCCACTCAAATTTTGAAGTAAAATATTCTCTACATAAGGATCTGTTGGAGATTCATAGGCACATCTTGCTTTTTCGGCCCACATTGCCGGATCAAGAAGTGGTGTTCCACCCAATTGAATAATTCTAGTGACAACCAATTCAGCATGTCCCAATTCTTCAGTTGCATGAACTAAAAGTTCTGTCTGAATTTCAGATCGCATAGGACCTTCCATTAAACGTGCACCAATCCAATATTGATAGTATGCAAGCCATTCTTCTGCCAAAGCCGCATTCAACATTTCAATCAATTGATCAACATCAAGATTAGCAATCTCTTTTGATTTTTTACCCATTTTTCAACACCTCCATATAAAGTATATCATTTAATTAATATATTTACTTTTAATCTTCATAAAAAATTAACCCCTACACTGAACGTCTAGGGGTTAATTTATATCTATTTTCTATAATAATGATCCAAATTTAACAAAAATCGGAGCAAATACTAAAGCGACAATAGTCATCAACTTGATTAAAATATTCAGTGATGGACCTGAAGTATCCTTGAATGGATCACCTACAGTATCTCCGACAACAGCTGCTTTATGCGCTTCTGAGCCTTTTCCACCGTAATTTCCTTCTTCAATGAATTTCTTCGCATTATCCCATGCGCCACCTGCATTTGACATATAGATTGCCATTACTACACCTGTGACAAGTGAGCCTGCAAGCATTCCACCCAATGCTTCTGTTCCTAATACCAATCCAACAATCAAAGGTACAGCAACAGCCATCAAACCTGGAATAAGCATTTCTTTCAGAGCTGAATTAGTACTGATCTCAACACATTTTGCGTATTCAGGTTTTCCTGTTCCTTCCATGATACCTGGGATCTCTCTAAACTGACGTCTTACTTCTTCAATCATCTGATTAGCTGCTTTACCAACTGAATCCATTGTCAAAGCAGAGAATATAAATGGAAGCATACCACCAATAAATAATCCTACAACTACAAGTGGATTTAAAATATCTATAGTAGATAGTCCAACTGCAGCTGAATATGAAGCAAACAATGATAATGCAGTTAATGCTGCAGAACCAATAGCAAAACCTTTACCAATTGCAGCTGTTGTATTGCCAACAGAATCAAGTTTATCAGTGATTTTACGGACTTCTTTAGGTAAATTGCTCATTTCTGCAATTCCACCAGCATTATCTGCAATAGGACCATATGCATCAACTGCAACAGTTATTCCAGTTGTTGAAAGCATACCGACAGCAGCAAGTGCGATACCATAAAGTCCTAAGAAATTATAAGAAACCAAGATTGCAGCAGATATGAATAGCACTGGATATCCTGTAGACATCATACCGATTGCAACACCGCTAATGATTGTGGTAGCAGGACCAGTAGTAGATTGTTGTGCAATTTTTTGTACTGATTTATAATCTGAAGATGTAAAAATTTCAGTCACTTGACCAATTGCAATTCCTGCAATCAATCCTGAAGCTATTGCAAATGCAGCATTATAATCACCAAAATAATAATTACTTAAGAAAACTGCCGCTATTAAAACAATCGCACCACTTACATATGTACTGTTTTTAAGTGCTTTATGTGGATCTGAACTTTCATTTCCTTTAACAAAAAAAGTACCAATTATTGATGCAATTACACCAACTCCTGCTAAAGCAAAAGGAAACGCAGCACCATTTGCACCGAACGCCAATAAACCAAGTGTCAAAGCACCAATGATTGATCCAACATAAGATTCAAATAAGTCTGCACCCATTCCAGCAACGTCACCAACATTGTCTCCAACGTTATCTGCAATAACTGCAGGATTTCTCGGATCATCTTCTGGAATACCAGCTTCAACTTTACCAACCAAATCAGCGCCAACGTCAGCAGCTTTAGTGTAGATACCACCACCCACACGACCAAACAATGCAATTGACGAAGCGCCCAGTCCAAATCCAGTTACAATTTGAGGATCATGGAATACATTATAGACAACGCCAAGGCCTAATAAACCAAGACCTACAACTGACATTCCCATAACTGCTCCACCTGAAAAAGCAACTGATAAAGCTTTGTTCATACCATGCAATCTAGCTGCATTAGCTGTTCTTACATTGGCTTTTGTAGCAACATTCATGCCGAAGTATCCTGCTAAAGCAGAGAATAATGCTCCAACAAAGAATGCTATCGCTGTTTTATACCCTAAGCCTATAAATATTACTACACCTAAAATAAGTGCAAAAATAATTAAAAACTTATACTCTTGTCGCAAGAACGCCATTGAACCTTCTTGAATATATGTTGCAATTTCTTTCATTCTGTCTGTTCCAGCATCAACATTCTTAATTTTAGTATTAGTTAAATAATACGCAAAAAGAAGAGCCAAAACTCCAACAATAGACGCTATAATCGCTATGCTCATTTAATAAATTCCTCCTTCTATTATTGAATTGCAACTAAAATCAACGCAGACAATATGAAAGTAATCGCTGAAATTTTTGTTGCTCTATCAAAGATTTTGTCGTAGCCTCTTCCTTTTTGTTTACCAAACAATTGTTCAGCTCCGCCGCCAATTGATCCTGACAAACCCGCACTTTTTCCTGATTGCATCAATACAGAAAAAATTAAGCCCAAGCTTGAAATAACAAGAATAATTGTAAATAATAAGTTCATTATATAACCTCCTCACTCCAGTTTAACAAAGCTATTTTAACACAAGGTTGCCTTTAATTCAACATAATATTCAATTGAAAAGCTCCGCAATCAGTGCGAAGCTTCAATTTCCTATTTCATATTGTAAAAAGCTTTCATTCCCGGATAGTAGCTTGTAACGTCCAGCATTTCTTCTATTCTTAGCAGCTGGTTGTATTTAGCCACACGGTCAATTCTTGCAGGGGCACCAGTCTTAATTTGGCCTGAATTAACTGCAACTGTTAAATCTGCAATAGTTGTATCATCAGTTTCTCCAGATCTATGTGAAATAACTGTTGTATATCCTGCTCTTTTTGCCATTTCAATTGCATCTAAAGTTTCTGTTATTGTACCAATCTGATTCAATTTAATTAAAATTGAGTTAGCCGCTTTTTCTTTAATACCTCTTGATAATCTCTCAGTGTTGGTAACAAATAAATCATCACCAACGATTTGAATTTTATCACCAAGTTTTTCAACCATTAATTTAAAGCCTTCCCAGTCTTCTTCATCCAAACCGTCTTCAATTGATACAATTGGATATTTTTCAATTAAAGATGCATAGTAATCAACCATTTCTTCAGAAGTCAACTTTCTTCCTTCACTTGCCAAATCATAGATTTTTTCTTCTTTATTGTAAATTTCTGAAGCAGCTACATCAAGAGCAATTTTAATATCCTCGCCAATTTTATATCCTGCTTTTTCAACTGCTTCTAATATAACCTGTATAGCTTCTTCATTTGATGACAAATCTGGCGCAAAACCACCTTCATCGCCTATTGCAGTGTTCATGCCTTTTGATTTCAACACTTTTTTCAATGTATGGTAGATTTCTGTGCCCATTCTTAATGCTTCTTTAAAGCTTTTAGCTCCAACTGGCATAATCATAAATTCTTGAATATCCACATTATTGTCAGCATGAGAACCACCATTTAAAATATTCATCATTGGCACTGGCAAAGTTTTAGCATTGACCCCACCGATGTATTGATAAAGTGGCAATCCCAGTGATTTTGCAGCTGCTTTCGCTACTGCCATTGAAACTCCTAAGATAGCATTTGCTCCTAATTTTGCTTTATTATGAGTACCATCAAGTTTAATCATCAACTGATCAATTTCAACTTGATCAAAAGCACTCATGCCTACAAGCTCAGATGCAATAATCTCATTTACATTATTGACAGCATTCTGAACACCTTTTCCCATATATCTTTCAGCTTCACCATCTCTTAATTCAACTGCTTCAAAAGCTCCTGTCGAAGCACCTGATGGAATTCCGGCTCTACCCATGTTGCCATCATCTAGATACACCTCTACCTCTATTGTAGGATTACCTCTTGAATCTAATATTTCTCTTCCGTATACAGCAATAATTGATGCCATTTTTTATTCCTCCCTTATAAATAATTTTTTGCCTGTCATTTCAGCAGGCGCTTCAATACCCATCATATCAAGCAATGTTGGTGCAAGATCAGATAAGCGACCTGTTTCTTGCATTTTTATATTTTGTTCACCCACTACAATCATTGGAACTGGATTCGTAGAATGTGCTGTAAAAACTTCATGAGTTACTTCATCAATCATTTTTTCAGCATTCCCATGATCAGCAGTCACTATTGCCTTACCGCCTTTTTCAATTATTTTGTCTATGACACGTCCAAGATTGAAGTCAACAGCTTCAATTGCCTTGACTGCAGCATCAAAAACACCTGTATGTCCCACCATATCTGCATTGGCGAAATTGACAACGATGAAATCATAATAATCTCTGTCAATCTCAGTCAACAATTTATCTGTCAACTCATAAGAGGACATTTCAGGTTTTAAATCATAAGTGGCAACATGAGGTGATGGCACTAATACACGATCTTCCCCTTCATTTTCTTTTTCAACGCCGCCATTGAAGAAAAACGTCACATGCGCATATTTTTCAGTTTCAGCCATTCGCAACTGTTTTTTTCCTTTTTTTGAAAGATACTCGCCAAGAGTGTTGTCAATTGTCTGTGGTTTATATGCAACATCTACATTTTTAAATCTTTCATCGTATTTTGTAAGCGTGACATAATATAGTCTAAATAATTTTCTTTCAAAAGCATTGAAATTCTCCTCAGTCAATGCATCCGTCATTTCCCTTGCACGATCAGGTCTAAAATTAAAGAATATGACAGAATCATTTTCCTTGATTGTAGCAATTGCTTTTCCATTGGATACAATCACACTTGGAACAATGAATTCATCAGTTACTTTCTTTGCGTAACTTTCTTTCATCAACTCAATCGCACTTTCACTTTCAACGCCAGCACCTTTTACTAATGCATCATAAGCGAGTTCAATCCTATCCCATCGCTTGTCTCTATCCATCGCGTAATAGCGTCCTGAAACTGTTGCAATTTTTCCCACTCCAACTTCATTCATGTAACTTTCAATTTCTTCGATGTATTTTATGCCATCAGTTGGTGATGTATCTCTACCATCCATGAATGCATGTAGATAAACTTCTTTCAAGTCATTCATTTTAGCTAAATCAATCAAACCTTTAATATGCTCGATATGACTGTGGACACCACCATCAGAAAGCAATCCCAATAAATGTAAAGAAGAATTATTATCTTTAACATTTTTGATTGCTCGCAAGAAAGATTCATTTGTGAAAAAATCACCATCTTTAATTGCTTTTGTCACTCTAGTCAATTCCTGATAGACTATTCTTCCAGCACCTATATTGAGATGACCTACTTCAGAATTCCCCATCTGTCCATCTGGCAGTCCAACATCTAATCCACTTGCCTTAATTTCCATTGATGGATATTTACTGATCAATTTTGTGAAATTTGGTGTTTTAGCTTTTTTTACTGCATTTCCATCCTCATTTATGCTGTTTCCCCAACCATCCATGATGATTAGAGCTGTCAAATTCTTCATATTTCACCTCTAAAAATTCACAAGATCAACAAACTGATCTGCCTTCAAGCTAGCTCCTCCGACTAAACCTCCATCAATATCATCTTGATTCATTAAGTCTTCAATGTTTGATGGGTTTACGCTACCGCCATATAATATTCTCATTTCTTCAGAAATGTCTTCATTATAAAGTTTCTCTATTTCACTTCTTATAAATGCAATCATATCATTGGCATCTTTGCTAGAAGCCGTTTTTCCAGTTCCGATTGCCCAGATAGGTTCATATGCAACTACTATTCTATTTAACACATCTGCCTCTACATTCTTAAAAGCGCCGGCAATCTGTGTTCGGACAACCTCAGCTTCTCTATGCGCTTCTCTTTCTTCCAATTTTTCACCAACACATACTATAACGTCAATTTCGTGCTCAATTGCTTTCAATATTTTTTTATTGACAATCTCATCTGTCTCATTGAAATACTGTCTTCTCTCACTGTGTCCAACTAAAGTATGCTTTATGCCAACATCCTTTAGCATCAATGGTGAAATTTCACCAGTAAATGCACCTTGGTCTTCAAAATAGACATTTTGAGAACCTATAATGATATTTGAACCTTTTGTATAATCCTTCATTGTTTTAAGCAAAGTATAAGGAACAAACAACATTACTTCAACATCTGTATCTTTTACTCTTGCTTTAATATCATCAATGAAAGCTAAACCTTCATCAATCGTTTTATTCATTTTCCAGTTTCCAGCTATAATCGGTTTTCTCATTTAAATCTCCTCTATTTATCATTTAACGCTTCTATACCAGGAAGCACTTTGCCTTCTAAAAATTCAAGACTTGCACCCCCACCTGTAGAAATATGCGTCATTTCTTCACTAAAACCTAATTGAGTAACAGCAGCTGCACTATCTCCGCCTCCAATAATTGTAATAGCTTTTATATTTGCAAGAGTTTGAGCAATCGCATAGGTTCCTTTATTGTAATTGCTAAATTCAAAGACCCCCATTGGTCCGTTCCACAATACTGTTTTTGCACTTAATAGTAGTTCTTCAAAAAATCCAATTGTCATATCACCAATATCCATCCCCATAAAACCATCTGGTATATTGGCATCCTTTGTTAGGGTAGGATCAGTGTTTTTAAACTCTTTAGAAATTCTATGGTCAATCGGCAACAGCAATTCAATACCCATTTCATTTGCCTTCTCGATCATTTTTTTTGCATAAACAACCTTATCTTCTTCTACTAATGAATTTCCAATACTATAGCCTTGTGCCTTCAAAAACGTATATGACATCCCGCCGCCAATAATCAAAGCATCCACCTTTTGAAGCAAGTTGTCGATTACACTTATTTTATCTGAAACTTTTGCCCCACCCAATATGGCTACAAAAGGTTTTTCAGGTTTCTCTACAGCTTCACCTAAAAATTTCAGTTCTTTTTCAATTAAAAATCCACTGACAGCAGTTTCTAGAAATTCAGTAACGCCTACTGTTGATGAATGCGCTCTATGAGCAGTTCCAAATGCATCATTTACAAATATATCCGCAAGTGAAGCAAGTTCTTTTGAAAAAACTTCTCCATTTTTTGTTTCTTCAACTCGAAATCGTGTATTTTCAAGCAAAGCCACTTGACCTGGCTGAAGGGATTCTATCATTTTCCTCACATCATCATTGATGACTTCAGGAACTGAAATAAATTTCACTTCTTGATTCAACAATTCTGATAATCTTTCTGCAACAGGTTTAAGTGAAAGCGATAATTTATATTCCCCTTTTGGCTTGCCCATATGAGAGCATAAAATGACTTTTGATTTTTTTTCAGCAAGATACTTAATCGTTGGAAGTGCTCCCAATATTCTAGTTTCATCAGAAATTTTTCCATCAACTAATGGAACATTGAAATCACATCTGACAAGTACTTTTTTATTTTCTACTTCAACGTCTTTAACAGTTTTTTTATTGAACATGCTATTCCCTCCATATAACTTAAGCCCACGCAATTATGCTCGGGCATTTTAAATTCTTATAATCCCTTTTTAACAACAAACTCCACTAAATCTACAATTCTTTCAGAGTAGCCCCATTCATTGTCATACCAAGAAATAATTTTCACCATGTTGTCACCCATAACCAATGTAGACAATCCATCAACAATTGATGATCTTGGATCCATTTTAAAATCTACAGAAACAAGTGGTTCTTCACAAAATCCTAAAATTCCTTTTAATTCGTTATCTGCAGCAGATTTTAAAGCGCTGTTTACCGATTCAACAGTTACTGTTTTTTCAGTTTTAATAACCAAATCCACCAATGAAACTGTTGGTGTTGGAACACGTACAGCCATACCTGTAAACTTGCCTTTTAATTCTGGAATGACTAATGCAACGGCTTTCGCGGCTCCTGTAGTAGTTGGAATCATGCTAACTCCTGCAGCTCGTGCTCTTCTAGGGTCCTTATGCTGACCATCCAAAATCTTTTGATCATTTGTATATGAATGAATAGTAGTCATCAATCCACTTTCAATTCCAAATGCATCATTGATAACTTTTGCAACTGGCGCTAGACAATTTGTAGTACATGAAGCATTTGAAATGATATTGTGTTTTGCAGCATCGTATTTTTCATCGTTTACACCTAATACAATTGTAACATCTTCATCTTTTGCTGGTGCTGATATGATTACTTTTTTCGCACCCGCTGCTAAATGAAGCGATGCCTGATCTCTTGTCAAATATTTTCCTGTTGATTCAATGACTAAATCAACACCCAACTCTTTCCAAGGCCACTTTTCGGGATCTCTTTCATTCAACACTTTAACTTTCTTTCCATTGATACAAAAATCCCCATCTTTTACTTCAATATCCCCTTGAAACTTTCCAAAAACTGAATCGTATTTGAAAAGACGTGCACCATTTACGGCATCACGAATACCATTAACTGCTACTATTTCATATTCTGAATTTCCTCTTTCAGCATAAATCCTCAACGCCGTTTTACCAATTCTGCCAAATCCATTAATTGCAACTTTAATACTCATAATTTACCTCCCTAAAATTTTTATAATTTCCTTTGCACAATCATAATCTGTAACTAATACAAGGTTTTTGTTGATCTTTGATATTGAAACAATTGCTTTCGCCTTATCGACACCGCCAGCAATTGCAATCAATCTCTCAAGTGCTTTAAAATTATCCAAGCTAATTCCTATCGTTGAAATTTCATGAACAATCTCACCTTCACCATTGAAATAATAACCAAATGCCTCAGATACAGCACCCGCTGCCATTATTTCATTATATTGAAGATTACTTAAATTTCTTCTTTTAGCCATTACATCTGCCTTCCCAATACCAAAAACCAGCAGGTTAATATTTTGAATTATGTCCATTGTTTTTCTTATATCAGGATCTTCTTTTAAGTGTTTAATTACTTCTAGACTTAAAAAATCAGGTGTATATAACGGCATGTAGTTGACATGTAATTTTTTAGCCAGATTTTCAACTAAAGTATTCGCTTGATATTTTGCACTTCTTCCTAAACCACCTCTTGCAGGTACTAAAGTGATTCCTTCATACTTTTTGCTTTTCAAATAAAAATTATTTACAACATTGTAAACAGAAGTCCCGCCTGTCAAACCAACAATATCGCCATTTTTAAGATTCTTATTAAGCAATTTTGCTCCTTCTAAACCCATATAACTTAGAGTTGCTTTAAAATCATCAACATGGGAATCCACAATTACAATATCTTTAATACCCAATTCTTCGATAATAATCTTCTTTAAATGATTAAATCCATAATAATGATTTGCAAATTCTTCTAAAATTTCAATCATACTGATTCCTTTATCTGAGATCAACATGCCATCTGGCTGATATATAATCATTCCTTTGTCTTTCAAAAAATCTGCATCATTTCGTACTTGTCTCTCACTTAAATTACTTTTAGAAGATAAGCTTCTTCTTCCTATCGGTCCAAATATTTCAATCAATTTCATCAACTGATATCTTCTCAAAAAAAATTCTTTTGTCTCAGGTACTATCAGATCCAAATGCTCTAAATTATTATAAAGTTGTTTCATCGTTTTCATCACCCCTGGACCCAAATAGTCCCTATACAAATAATTTGTCCCTCTTGCTATACTAACATTCTATCACATTGATTTTATTTGTCAAAGAGTAAATCTTTTTCTTTTTGAAGATCCTGCAATACCCATATCATCACGATATTTGGCAATGGTTCTTCTTGAAATTTTAATTCCCAGCAAATTCAATTCATTAGATATATCTTGATCTGACAAGGGTTTAAAAATGTTTTCTTTTTCAATCATTTCACTAATACTCATTTTTATAGTTTCTGAAGAAATTCCTTCACCATATAATGTATTGACACCACTTTGGAAAAAAAACTTAAGTTCATACAGTCCACTTCCGCATTGCAGATATTTGCCGCTTACTGCACGAGACACTGTCGACTCATGTACTTCTATTACTTCAGAAATATCTTTCAATGTCATTGTTTTTAAATACATTTTCCCTTTTTCAAAGAAATCTCTCTGATTCTCTACAATCGCTTCAACCACTTTATAAATTGTTGATTTTCTTTGTTCAATGCTTTTTATCAAATATAAGGCTGATTGTATTTTTTTTTGCATGTATTCCTTAACTTGTTCATCAACTACTTCTTTTTCCATCAATTCTTTATAATACTTGCTTATTCTTAATTTAGGGGCAGTATAATCATTAACGACTATTACATATTCCCCATCAATTTTTGTCAGGGTAACATCTGGTTTGATATATCTGTTCCCTTTCATTGATGAATAGACTCTTCCTGGTTTAGGTTCAAGTTTTCTTATAAAATCTACCGCACCTTGAATTTCAGTGATAGTTCTATTCAACTCTTTGGAAATATTTAAAAGTCTGTTATTCGCTAGATCATCCAGATGATTTTTAATAATCAAAATTGGCAATCTATCTTCAAGTGATAAATACTGAAGTTGCACAAGTAAACATTCTTGTATATTTCTGGCACCGACGCCACTAGGTTCAAAAGTCTGTATCGTCTGTACAATTTCCTCAATTTCATTCTCAGTTGCATGAAATTTATTTTTGACATGCTCAATGTCATATTCCAGATAACCATTATCATCAATATTTTGAATCAAAAATAATGCGATTTCTCTCTTTTTATGATTAAGCATTGTAAACTGCAACTGAAATTCAAGATGATCAACCAATGAATCTGTTTGCGGAATAATATTTATATAGTCATCTTTTTCCTCGTAATCTACCGATTCATAATAATTGTCATTGAAATACTTTTTTGAGAAGGCGTGCAGGTCAAAATCCTTAATCGGTGTTTCCTCTATGGTTTCCAAAAGTGGATTTTCCAACATTTCATTCTTAATATGGTCATTCAATTCTATTGAATTATATTGCAGTATTTCTATAGCTTGACGCAGTTCAGGTGTCAGTGCGAGTTTTTGCGTTTGAATCAAATTAAGACTATAATTCATTTTCATGATAAATCCCTCTCCAGCAATTTATGAAAAATAAGATCATCTACATATGCGTTGTTTTCAAAATCATAATGATGCATCAAAACTTTTCCGCTATAAACAAAGCCTTGTTTTTGAAGCGTTCTGATTGAAGCTTCATTGTCGCTATATACATAAGCTCTAACAATTTCTACGCCTCTGTTCACCAATTCTTTTTCAAGGGTTTTAGTTATATGACTTGCTATGCCCATGTTTCTGACATCCGGGCTTACAGCAACTGTTAAAAATGCACTGTGCGATTTATCAGCTTCACCAATTTTACCTCTCGCTACAGCTATTAATTTATCTTCTTCAACGGCCACAACAATTACAATGTTTCTATCTTCAAACCAGTTTTCCAATTCTTCCATTGTCTTCACATCAGTAAAACTGATGTCAGCACCTTCAGCTTTCAGCAATTGAAAAAAATTAAACACTATTTCCAAATCATTTATTTCAAATAATTTATATACCATAAGTACACCTCTACATTCCACTTATAGTATATAAAAAAAAGCCCTTATAATAAAGGGCATTTTCTACTCTGGTAAAACAAAATTTAAAATGATACCAACAATAGCGGCCAGCGCCATTCCAGCAATCTCCAAATCAACAGTTCCTACCGAAATTGGCATCACAGCACCTCCCAATCCTATCACCAAAATGACTGCTGCGATTATCAAATTTCTAGATTGATTGAAGTCTACATGATTTTCAATTAAAGATTTTGCTCCTATTGATCCAATCATTCCAAATAATATGATTGATATGCCTCCAATAATTGCGGTTGGAATTGAATTTATTACAGCACCTAATTTTGGACTAAATCCCAGCATCATGGCGAATACTGCTGCAAGTTGCATTATTCTAGGGTCCCATGCGCGTGTCAAAGCAAGAACGCCTGTATTTTCTGAATATGTAGTATTTGCTGGACCGCCAAACATTGCTGAAACAGCAGTTGCTATTCCATCTCCCAATAGTGTTTTGCTTAATCCCGGGTCCTTTAAAAAATCTTTCTCTACAGTTGCTCCAATTGCTATTACATCCCCGATATGCTCTACCATTGTAGCAATAGCTACTGGCGCTACAATCAGTACTGATTCTAGATTAAACTTCGCTATGGTGAAATTTGGGATTCCTAACACTGATGCTTCTTTAATTGCAGTAAAATCAACATTTCCTGTAAGCACAGCAATAAGATATCCTCCAGATAAGCCGATAATAATCGGTATTATTTTCATGAAACCTCTGCCATATACGCTGACTGCAGTTACAATGGTAAATGATACAAATGCCAGCAACCAATTTGAAGATGCCATTTCGATTGCCACTGGTGCTAGTTTTAGGCCAATGACCATTATGATTGGTCCTGTAACTACTGGTGGAAAAAATCTTACAATTTTATCAGATCCATATATCGCAATTAAAATCGACAACAATAAATAAACGAATCCAGCTATGACAATACCTCCTTGAGCATATGCCATTCCAGAACTTACCGAAACAATTAATATAGGCGCTATGTAAGCAAACGATGATCCTAAAAATGCAGGCACTTTCCCTTTTGTTATCAAATGGAAAATCAAAGTACCTAGTCCAGCCATAAAAAGAGCAACTGAAATATCAAGTCCTGTAATGATAGGAACTAAAACAGTTGCACCAAACATTGTAAAAGTATGTTGAATCCCTAGTATTACAGTTTTATACAATGGTAATTGATTAATATCAGTTATTGCATTTTGAGTAGTTTTCATTATGATTCCTCCCTTTTCCTCAAAGATTATACAGCATGCAAGGATAAGAGAACTAAGAAATTTTATCGATTTATTGATTTTGTGTATATTATACAAATTTATATTTGATTATAATTTTCTATAGACAAAGCTCTTTTAGCTAAATTCATCAGAAACTTAAAAAAAAAAAAAAAAAAAAAAATGGCAAATGCCATTCTCTATCTTTTCGAAACATCATATG
>JAFGAC010000060.1 GCA_016933835.1 Clostridiales bacterium | reverse complement strand
CAAGGCGGAACAACAAATCCAAGTCCTGGAACCTGGAGGTTTGGAGACTTAATCGAACCTACATTAACCCTAACAGCAACACCCAATTCAGGCTTCAAATTCCAATACTGGATCGTTACAGGCGATTACATGCCTGGGCATGGTGGCGACCCTTCGTTAGACACAAACTTGGTAACTGAAAACCCATTGACCGTTAGTCATGGAAAAGGCTACTCCTACAACTACGAAGCAGTATTTGCTCCCACAGACATGGAAACAGGAGGCGACTCAACCCACATCTTTGGCTTGTCCTCAGACATGATAACGATCCTGATTGCAATACTAGCCATCGCATTAATTGCAGCCATTGCTTTTGGAATCTACATCTACACCAAAAAATAGAACAAACCAACTTTTCCCTTTTTTTTATGCAAAATAAAAAATTTAACCGAAAGATTCATGCGGGAAATTAAAATCAATAAACACTAATTTTTGATTATTTTTTTTCCTTACATTTTTTTAAATCATAAATATTAAAAACAAACTTATGAATAATTATTTGAGTATTTATGGGGGTCATTCGCGTTTTCTGAAGTAATTTTTAGATGCCAAGAATCCTTGGAAATTCTAACTATGTTAGTCTGCTATTTTCACCTGTTTTCCTATTAAGCCTCAATTTAATGGCTTTTTAAAATGCATAATTAACAATTGGACATTAGAAATAAAGGGATGGGCGAGATGTGAAATGGTAACCGTTCTAGAGACTTCGGATTTAGAAAAAATTTACATGATGGGCAATGTTTCTGTTCATGCTCTTTGTGGAGTAAATCTAACGGTCGAAGAAGGTGAATTTGTTTGTATATTGGGACCGTCAGGAAGTGGAAAATCAACTTTACTTAACATGCTAGGCGCTCTGGACATACCAAGTCATGGTTTAGTAAAAATTGGAAAACAGGATGTTCGAACTCTTAATGATTATGAACTAGCTGTTTTGAGAAGAAAAATTGGAATAGTTTTTCAATTTTTTAATCTTATTGATCGACTAAATGCCCTAGAAAATGTTGAACTGCCTTTATCAATTGTAAACATCAAGGGATCAGAACGTAAAGAAAGAGCCAAAAGCCTACTTGAACTAGTTGGGTTAAAAGATAGAATTTTACATAATCCTAGCCAGCTATCGGGAGGAGAACGACAAAGAGTGGCTATAGCTCGGGCTCTAGCAAACAATCCTGACTTTTTACTTATGGATGAGCCCACAGGTAACATTGATTCAAAAACTGCTGACGAACTAATGAATCTAATTGAAGATCTCAATAAAAAACAAGGCATTACAATAGTGATGGTTACTCATGATCAAAGTATGACCAAATATGCTACAAGAGTCATCAATCTTTTGGATGGGCAAATAAAAAAAACAGGTGAAAAAATAGATGCTCATTAAAGACGTTTTTTCGTACGCATTGGGTTCAATAAAACGTCGCAAAGTTAGAAAAGGCCTTTCGATTCTAGGAGTTACAATTGGAATTGCGGCCATAATATCTATTGTTTCATTAAGTTCAGGATTTCAATCTCTAGTTAATTCACAATTTGAACAGGGCTTTAGTTCTGACACATTAATTGTAACTACTCAAAGTATCAGTTTTGCAGATACAGAGTCTGATTTCCAACTTTACATAAACGATACAGAGGTAATAAGAAATGTTGAATACGTCAATCAATCAACTGCAATTCTACAACGAAAATGTGTTATTCAACTTGGTGAACAAGAATATATCTTAAGCGTTTTTGGTGTTGATTATAATATTTATTCAAAAATATTTGAAAAAACCTTTGTTGCTAATTTTGGTAAAATTCCTACTTCACCAAACGACAACTCTGTAATTATTGGGACTCGTGTAAATGATCCATGGAAAAATGGAAGCTTTTTAACATCCATTAACGGGCAATTAAAAATTACTTATACAACACGTTCTGGGTTGGAACTCAAAAACAAAACTTACACAGCCAAGATTGATGCGATACTGAATGAGATTGGAGGAACAAACATTGGAGGGCCAGTCGATGTTGGAGTTTATATTCCGTTAGAAACGGCAAAAGAATTTTTTGAAACGGATGAAGTTGAAACCATTATTGTTCAGTTAAATGACAGTGATGACCAAATAATTCTCCAAGCTTCTGAAAAAATAGAGGCCGCTTTTGGAAATCAAATTCAGGTCATTACTCCAAAATCAGTGCTAGAAGCAATTTCTTCAATAATACAAACTATAGAACTGTTCGTATCCGCCATTACTGCAATTTCTCTAATTGTTGCAGGTGTGGGAATAATGAACACAATGTTAACTTCTTTGATGGAACGAATCAGAGAAATTGGAATACTTAAGGCCCTAGGCATGCAAAAACGAACCGTTTTAACAGTATTTCTAAATGAAGCCTTAATAATTGGATTGCTTGGTTCAACATTTGGTATAATCACAGGTTCAGCATTAGCTTTATCCATTGATCAACTAGGTCTGCTCGAAAACTTCAGTACGGGAACCTACAACACAGTTTTGAGTGAAATATCCATAAAACCAGTGTTTGATTTTTCTCTTTTTGTTTACGCTTTTATTTTTGGAATTCTAATAAGTGTAATCTTTGGCCTTTATCCTGCATGGCGAGCTGCGAGAATGGACCCCGTTGAGGCGCTTAGACATGAATAAAGGTGTATAAATTGCTTAAACGCATATCAATAATCCCCATTTCGCAAATTGGGGAAAAAACCAATTCGGGAACAAAAGCTAGAAACCTTGCAACCTTACAAAAAATAGGTTTAACGCTTCCAACAACGTATGTAATACCTTTTGAAGCATTTGAAAACTATTTAATTGATAAAAAATCCACCCTTGAAACTATTTCAAAACTATTGAAAATAATCATAGATGAAAAAAAACAGTATTCCATCCGTTCTTCGGCAAACACTGAAGACTCTTCAAATATTTCTTTTGCAGGTCAATTCGAAACCCATTTAAATTGTAAAAAAATTGATCCAATAAAAAATGCGATTGAAAGCACTTGGATTTCTGCTAAAGGTCAAATGCCAAATACATATAAATCAAATCTTGGAGTTGGCTCTATCGCCATAAAGATGGCAGTAATTATACAAGAAATGGTTCATCCAAAATTTTCTGGTGTGGTCTTCACTAAAAATCCTTTGATTGGTCTTGATGAGGTAATTGTTGAAACAGTTGAAGGTTATTGTGATTCTTTAGTTCAAAAAGGGTTAACCCCAGACAGATGGATTTACAAATGGGGGCAGTGGATAAATTATCCCGAAGATAAAAAAAATCGAACAGAAATTATTCTAGAGATTGTTCATACAGCCTTGGAAATCGAAAAAAAGGTTGGTTGTCCCATAGACCTTGAATGGGCATATGACGGAAATCAAATCTTTTGGCTCCAAATGAGAAAGATAACCACCCTTACTAATACAACTCTTTATTCAAATCGAATATCCCGCGAGTTGTTACCTGGAATTATTTTACCCCTTGTTTGGTCCATAAACATTCCAGTTGTAAATTCTTCTTGGAAAAGAATATTCAAAGAACTTATCGGAAGCTCTGCTGAACAAATTAACGTCAACAAGCTTGCTAAACAATTCTATTATCGAGCTTACTTTAACATGACCGTTGTGGGAAATGTTTTCCAAATACTAGGAATGCCGCGAGAATCTCTTGAAATTCTTGCTGGTATACCCACTCCACACCAAAGAAAGCTTTCCTTCAAACCAGGAGCTCAAACAATCAGGTACTTGCCCCGAATACTGTGTTTTACAGTTACAAAATTGTTCTTTTGTAAAAATATTGAATTCTTTCTTAGAAAAAGAAAAAAACAATATGAAAAAATTGCAACCATCGACTTTGGGTCATTAGATGAATCTTCTTGCCTAGAAGTCATTGAAACTCTACTTGAATTGAATATGGACTCTTCTTATTATGTCATCATTTCACAACTTCTAAACAGTTTGTATACAAAAATTCTCAAATCACAATTGGAAAAAAAACACATTCCCTTTGAAAAAGTTGACTTCAAAGAGGCAAACCAGAGACTAAAACCAATCGATCCAAAACAACAAATTGCCATTTTACGCGAAAATTTTCAATCACTTAATTTAGAGCAACAATTTTTAATCAAAAAACTTTCTTGGAAAAAAGTTATGAAATCAGAAAAAATAGGTCCATTTAAAGAAAGTCTATGTTTCTTCATTAACCGTTTTGGTCATTTGAGTGATAGTGGGAATGATTTTTCTAAACCAACATGGAAAGAAAAACCCGATATTATTCTTAAAATGATAGTAAATCAAAAAAGCCCTCCTCGAACTGATAATAAAAAAAATAAAACTCAATTTGTAACGGGTTTCCGTAATAATATGCTGCTTTCTTTGATTTATAAAAGAGCCTGCAAATACAAGGAGTATCGGGAATCAGTCAATTTCCTTTATACTTTTGGTTACGGTCTTTTTAGAAACTGTTTTCTTCGTTTAGGAAGTCTATTGTCAAAAAAAGGAATTTTAGAACAAAAAAATGACATTTTCTTTCTATCATATAATGAACTAAAAAAACTCATAACTGACCCTTCCCAAAAACCCAAATTAAACTCAAAAATCATTGAAAGAAAAGCAGAAATTGCAAGATTCAAAGACATATCCTTGCCTGAACTTATTTTCAACGAATTGCCTGAAAGTGCCTTAACTACAGGAAAAACTATCTGCAATCTAAAAGGAGTTGCTACCTCTCGAGGTTATTACGTTGGTCCTGCAATATTGGTTCGTGGTCCAGGTGAATTTGATAAAATTCGAACTGGAGATGTACTTGTTATACCTTTTTCGGATGTTAGTTGGACACCTCTTTTTTCTAAAGTTTCGGCAGTTGTTTCTGAATCAGGAGGCATTCTTTCTCATTGTTCCAT
>JAFGAC010000059.1 GCA_016933835.1 Clostridiales bacterium | reverse complement strand
CCGCGCATTCTGAGCTTAATGATTGTGTATTTATCCATTATGTTAATCATCTCCTCAACCTCCAAAAGTATTATAAACTTTTGGATAGTAAATTTGTATTGTGGCCCATTTTTCGATTGGTTTTTTATCTGATTTGGCCCACTTTTAGATTAACAAATACAAGACAAGAAAACGAACAAGAGAACACCTTTTTTGTCCTTATTTCTCCCCTTTTTCACTGGCAAACAGAGGGAGAATCTTGATCGAGCAATCCTCTTTTTATATAAAAAAACGAATGGACGAACCATCTTAACTTGCGCTTTGATGGGGTCCATTCACTTATTGGAATTTCAAAAACTAATCTTTATTATTTGGTTCTATAATATTTGGTGTTGGTAAGAAATTCACTGGCACCTTTTTAGTGCAAAAAATAAGTGAGACATTCAAACATAGCTTTGTTAAACTGTAATCGACTAAAACAACAATACTAACAAAGGAGCTATGCCAATGTCTCATAACGATTTTATATTAAATACACTGAATTTAAAAGACCCACACATCAAATTTGACGAAAATTATTATTCTAAGGAAATAATCAATGATGTAGAGAGTATGTTCTTCTCAGGAGAATTATCCTATTCACCTGACGTCTGTCCATGCTGCGGGCATATCTTGGATCATTCAATCATAAAATACGGATTTAAAACCTCGAGAATTACTTTGCCAAAGGTATCTGAATTCAATGCTTATCTTAAACTCAGAAAACAGCGCTATTACTGCAAACATTGCGGCCAGACATTTACCCCCAAAACATCGATTGTTAAAGAGAATTGCTTCATCTCCAACAACACAAAACTGGCCATTGCTTTAAAAGCAAAGCGAAAGATATCTGAAAAGGATATCGCCTCTGATTAAAATGTATCTCACTGCACGGTTAGTCGCACTATTGATACCTTCTATCAGATTTATCGACCAAAGAAAAATTTTCTACCCCCTAACTTAAGCTTCGATGAATTCAAATCTGTCAAATCCGCTGATGGTGCTATGTCCTTTCTCTTCATTGATTCAAGTAGTGGCAGGGTTATAGATATCGTTGAAGATAGACGTCTTGACCGGTTAATCAAATACTTCATGAGTTATACAAAAACCGCTAGAAGAGCCGTCAAGAGCATTGTCATCGATATGTATGCGCCTTACATGTCATTGATTCAAAAGGTCTTTCCTAATGCTCACATCATTCTAGATCGCTTTCATATGGTGCAATTATTTAGTAGAGCCTTCAATAAAACACGTGTCTAGTCAATGAAAAACAATAAAGCCTATCACTACAAATTTAAAAAGTATTGGAAGTTGCTCCTTAAAAATCACGCTGATCTCGATTATATACATTCATATTATCGGCGCTGCTTTAGAAAACAGATGAGGCAGATTGAGATTGTAGAGTTCCTTCTGGATCTTGATCCTGTTATCAAAGCATCATATATTCTGTATCAAGAAGTCCTTACTGCTATTAAATATCGAAAAGACAACTTTTTCAAATCGTTACTTAGTACCGCAGATCCACTTGTTTCAGATTATATTCGCACTGCTATTCACTCAATGCTAAAGCATCTTGATTATGCTAAAAATGGTTTGAAATATCCTTACAGCAATGGACGAATCGAAGGACTAAATAATAAGATCAAAGTTATCAAAAGAATCGCTTTTGGTTATCGCAGTTTCTACCATTTCAAAAATAGAATTCTCATATCATTCAATATTGCACACTTAAAAACGACCTAAAGATTGCTCTTCAAACCGTTTCGAATAACTGATTACATACTAACTATTTTGTTTGTTTTTCTCTCCACCAACACTATTTGACAAAGAGCCAAAAACGGCCTATCCATGTCAGCGCGAGCTGCTGAGAGGCCGTTTTTATGAACTTTATTCTCTTGATAAATCGATTTTATGTCAATAATTCAAATATTGTTTGACTTTATTGTTCTGAAACAACACTAATTCATGTACACTTAAAATAAAGTCTGGTAAAAACAGCGATACAGCAAAATCATTTCAAATCCACTGGTATAACTAATACACAGCCTCAAAACCCAAATTATCAGTAAAAATAAAGTTTGGTGAGAAATCATCTCCATCACATCCATATACTCACATATTTCTCCACTTTTCTCTAGATATATGAAAATAAAGTCTGGTGAAAACATGCAGCCACTTACACGAGTTCTTGCAAAATAAAAAGAACAGAAAAACCCACCGCAGGTCTAACTGTTCTTTCCCGATACTATAAATTACTAATGAATGAGAAATATGTAAGGTGATGATAACTTAAACTTTCATAACAGGTCACAAAACTACTTACAAAAGCAAAACTATAAAAACGCACTTTTAATTTATCACCTTACAAAACCTAGTTTATACAAAACTCTTCTATTTCCTGCCTTTACTCTTCTTTTTTTATAGAAAAAGAAAAGAAATAAGAAGTATGTGAGGGCTGTTTTCAAGCCTATTATTAGAGACTTCCCAAGGAGAACCAGTTCAGTATCTTATGGAGTCTAGCCTCTAATTTCTTCTTTTCAAAAAATAAAAAATGAATGGATATGGCGTCTAAACTTGCGCTTTAACGATATCCATTCATTTCAGT
>JAFGAC010000058.1 GCA_016933835.1 Clostridiales bacterium | reverse complement strand
CCGCGCATTCTGAGCTTAATGATTGTGTATTTATCCATTATGTTAATCATCTCCTCAACCTCCAAAAGTATTATAAACTTTTGGATATTAAATTTGTATTGTGGCCCATTTTTCGATTGGTTTTTTATCTGATTTGGCCCACTTTTAGATTAACAAATACATTCAGTTTATTAGGATAATGGGTGTTTATTGTAATTTCAGGAAGAGAATAAATAGAATGAATGATTGATTGATTGATAATACTTTGAACTTGAGAAACCAGTTTTTTGATAAATAGTTTAGGGGGAATAAGAATGAACAAACATTATGTTTATTCATTATCATCACGTTGGTTGAAGTATAATATCGGCAGTAAGGCTACGAACATTCGATTTTTGTTGCGTCACAATAGTAATGTTCCGGTTAGTTGGGTAATCCTATGGAAAGCTCGTGAGGATTATTTGCATGATAACCGTTCGACACTGATTACTCTCCGGAAGGAACTGATGAAAGTGATTGATCCACAAAAGTTTTATGCCGTGCGCTCTTCTGCATCGGTTGAAGATTCTGGGAATTATTCTTGTGCGGGTTTATTTAAGAGTTATTTGCAGGTTAAGGGGATTGACAGCATTATTGATCATGTGATTAGTGTATGGTCCTCCTTGAAATCTCCTGAATTCGAAGCGTATTGGAAACACATCATGCAGATGGGAACTAGTCCACATATGGCTGTTGTAATTCAGGAAATGGTACAGGCAAAGTATTCGGGAGTGGTCTTTACGAAAAATCCAGTGACAGGATTGTCGGAAATCATCATTGAGGCTGGTTTAGGTTTTGGAGAAGTTCAGGCAGAAAATCATCAGGATCCTGAACGTTGGGTGAGCAAATGGGGAAGTTGGTCCCAGAAACCTGAAGGTGGTGTACTGAGTGAAGTTATGGCAAAAGAAATCATCAATATAGCAAAGGATCTTTCACACTTTTACGGAAGGCCAGCTGACTTGGAATGGGCATGGGATGGTAACAAACTTTATTTTCTTCAAATTCGCCCGATTACTCGTCTAGATATTCCAATCTATTCAAATCGGATTTCCCGTGAAGTGTTTCCAGGGATTATAAAGCCCTTGGTCTGGTCAGTCAACACCAGATTGGTCAACCCAGCTTGGGCAAGAATTCTGACGCGATTCACGGGAGAGCATATATTAGATCCAGATTGTTTTACTGGACATTATTACTATCGAGCCTATTTCAATATGAGGATTTTTGCCCGCGCATTCGAACGCTTGGGTATGCCTGGAGAGGCATTGGAACTATTGTTAGGCTTGGAGCAGGATGGGCCAGAAAAACCTCAGATGAGGCCTGGACCTAGAATTATTGCACGGTTGCCCCGACTGCTGTTTTTTGCACTGAGCCTTGTCGGTATTTCTTATCGTTTTCGCCATTTTGTAAAAGTGAAGAGTACAGTTTACGAAGAGTTTTCAGCCAGCATGGAAGAGGACCTAGAGGCGAATGAGTGGTTTAAATTAGCTTCACATATTTTTGATGAGACAAAGGATGTGGTATATTATAACATTATCATCCCGTTGATGGCTACTACGCACCACAAGTTGCTAGAAATCCTGCTGAAAAAACACGGCTATGATATCCGTATGATTGAACTGAAGGGAGCCCAAGAAGTTGCTGAACGGTATAATCCTCAGCATTCATTGAAGGTATTGCATGACCGCTATTTTGGCGACTCGGTTAATAACTCTCGAACCGCTGATGAGCTCCTTCCGGATCAAGAGGAACAATTGCGGCAGGACATAGAAAGTTTTCTTCAGACCTTCGGTCATTTTAGTGACAGCGGGAATGACTTTTCCAGCATCCCATGGCGGGAAACTCATCATTTGATTCGCCGCATGATTGTCGAAACACAACAAGCAACCAAACATAATGAGAAAAAATTATGTTTTGAGGAACTCAATATTCCTAGGGTCAATCGTATTCTGATAGGCATTATTTTTAGGCGTACAAGCCGGTACGTAGCAAGGCGTGAAGAAATCAGCTCTCTTTATACTTATGGTTATGGACAATTAAGGACTTGCTTCATAGGATTAGGGGAGAAGTTGGTCAAGCAGGGTGTACTTGATGACCGGGAAGAAGTATTTTATCTTTCATGGTCGGAGCTATTGGAACTGGTAGACTCGAATCAGTTAATGCCGCAGCAGGCATTGGTTAGATCACGTCGACAGGCCATGGAATCTTATCGTGATGCTATTTTGCCAGATATGATTATAGGAAATGTACAGCCACCTTTAACGACTACAATGGAGAGTGAACTTCGGGGTATACCTACTTCACTTGGCTCGTATTCAGGTCCGGCACGGGTTGTCAGAGGCATGAAAGATTTCGAAAAAATACAGGAAGGCGATGTCCTGATCATTCCATATTCAGATGTTGGCTGGACACCTTTATTTGCAAAAGCTGGTGCCGTGGTATCTGAATCAGGGGGGATGCTATCCCATTGTTCTATCGTTGCCCGTGAGTATCGAATTCCTGCCGTTGTTTCTGTTGCGGGAGCTTGTCGTATTGAGGACAACGTTCAAATTACTGTTAACGGCTACACGGGAGATATTACTGTGCATTAAAGGGAGGGACGTGAAATGACATCTGCATGGATAAATTTGTTTTTCGTGATTGGGGGATATTTGATTGGATCAATATCATTTGCACGACTGGTGTTCGCCAGTTTGAAACCAAGTGCTAACCCAGATTTGATTCGCACTCCAACCACAGATGGCAAGGCAGAGTTGGTTTCTCATGCGGTAGGAGCAACCAACGTTATGATTGCATTCGGCCCGCGTTGGGGAACATTTGTCACTATTCTCGATATGCTGAAAGCTTTTATACCAACGTTGGTTTTGCGGTTGCTTTTTCCAGAAGAGTCGTATCATCTAGTTGTTGCGGTGACTGTTTTAGTTGGTCATCTATGGCCTGTTTGGTATCGGTTTTCCGGTGGTGGTGGGAATTCCTGTATCATTTGGATGTTATTGGCCATCAGCCCTCTTGGCTTGCTGACTACTCATGCTGGGGGAATGCTAATTGGACGCTTCGTTCCTATGTTTTCCTTTGTCGGTGGTATTGCACTCACTATACCTTGGTTTGCAATCCGTGATGGTATTTTCAGCCTGGAAGTAGTCTTCTCATTGGCAATTACGTTTCTGTATATAATTGCGGAGCTGCCGGAGATCAGGCAAATCAGGAATCTGAAACGACATGGGTATAAACTGGATTATGGGTTCGTTTTATCAATGATGAAACGGTCTGCAGCGACAAGGGAACCGGGTAAAACTGCCGGAAATAAAGGCTTAAAATCAGATAAAAAACACCAATAAATACGGTCAATCTCCAGTTTGCACGAAAGCTAAATTAGAAGGTAACACATAAACCAGCCCTACTATCGTAATAATCCGGTAATAGAAAATTACCAGGTACTTTTCTTAAAAATGATATGACAGATGAAATTGTATATACACCACCAATGGGTGAGGTGGAAATCAGAAAATTATTAAGCAATCTTGAGAATTATATCAATGATGATGACATGATTGTTGATCCATTGATCAAGCTAGCAGTTATTCATTATCAATTTCAAGACATTCATCCTTTCTATGATGCGAATGGTAGAATAGGTAGAATCATTAATATTTTGTATTTAGTTCTTAAAGATCGAGTCCGATACTGTATTTAAGCAAGTATATAAATGAGAATAAATTAGAGTACTATAGATTGCTTCAAGAAGTAAGGAGAAGAGAAAATTGGGAGAAATGGATTATTTATATTTTAGTGTTATTGGAAATACAAATTATCAACTAAATATAACAATCGTATGCTTATATAGTGATATGGCGAACTGTATTATAAATGACGAGGGTTTTCTTGACACGCTTCACTTCCACCAACACAAATCACAATTGGAATCCACTAAGTATAGTGGGTTCTTTTGTTTTGTGAAGTTCACGTTTTAAAACTAAATGGAAATACTAAATGATAGATTTATATACAGTAAAATATACATAAATAAACTAATAAATATATTAGTGAAAAATTGACAAATATTTTGATATTACCTATAATAAATATAGACATGTTAATAATTATAATAAAGGTTGGGTGAATGATATGATGAATCAAAGATTATCATCAAGTAAGATTATGGATTCTCTTGTATCAATATCTCGGTTTAATAAAGGTGAAGCAAAAAAGGTATTTGAAGAAGTCAATGAATCGGGACAGAAAATTGTTTTGAAGAATAATAAACCTATCAGTGTATTGATGAGCCCTTCTCGCTATGATGAGATTATGGAAGCATTGGAAGACTATGTGTTGTATTTTGAAGCTGAGAAAAGGCTAATACCTGAAAAGAATCAGTATCTTCCTACTAATGAGGTTTTGAATGAACTCGGAATAGATGAATCTGATCTTGATGATATTGAGGTAGAAATTGAATGAGTGATTGGTATGTTGAATACATTCGTGAAGCTTTGGCTGATTTAAAAAAATTGGATAACACTCAGCAAAAAATTGTCTTAAAAGCGATTCAGAAAGTATCAAGAAATCCCTTGCCAAATTCAGAGGGGGGATTAGGCAAACCGCTTGGCAATCATATGACATCACAGCTGGCAGGATATCAAAAGATAACACTCAAAAGTGCTGGACTACGAGTGGTTTATAATATTGTACGAGATCAAAATCTGACGCGGATTATAATCATTTCTATTAGAGATGATGAAAAAATGTATAAAATGGCTCAGGATAGGGTGAAGTAGATTTCCATGAAAAAAGGGAAATACTTAGTGATTAATGCCTATGTTTATTCATTTTCTCTTCGTATTTAATTTATACTTATAATATAATAAATAATTGTAGAGGATTAAAATATATAGATATAGAAGATAATATGTAAAAAATTGCATAAAACAATTTAGGAGGAATAGTTTGAAATTTATTTCATGGAATATTGATTCATTAAATGCAGCATTAACAAGTGATTCAAATAGGGCGATGCTTACAAGAAAAGTAATTGATACAATTTTGGAGAAGGACGCAGATGTAATAGCTTTGCAAGAAACTAAATTACCGACCAATGGACCGAGTAAGAAGCATATGGAATATTTAGCGGAGTATTTTAAAGGATACTCTTATGAATGGAGAAGTTCTCAAGAACCAGCTAGAAAGGGTTATGCGGGAACTATGTTTTTATATAAAGATAAGTATTCTCCAGAAATTTTCTATCCTGATATTCAGGCTCCAGATACTATGGATTTAGAAGGAAGAATTATTACTTTAGATTTTGGAAAATTTTATCTTACCCAGGTATATACTCCTAATGCAGGAGATGGCCTAAAAAGATTGAAAGAAAGACAAGTTTGGGATGAGAAGTATGCTGAATATCTTCAGAATCTAGATAAAGAAAAACCTGTTTTAGCGACAGGGGACTATAATGTAGCTCATAAAGAGATAGACTTAGCGCATCCACAAAATAATCGTAACTCAGCAGGTTTTACAGATGAAGAACGTGAAGGTTTCACAAATCTATTAAACAAAGGATTTACAGATACTTTCAGATATCTTCATGGTGATGTGACAGGTGTGTATACGTGGTGGGGGCAAAGGGTAAAAACAAGTAAAATCAATAATTCAGGTTGGAGAATCGATTATTGGCTTGTTAGTGATAGACTTGCAAATAAAGTTATTAAATCTGAGATGCTTGACTCTGGTGACAGACAAGACCATACACCAATTTTATTGGAAATAGATTTAGATTTATAAAAAATCTTTTTTAGTAATACTGGATGGGTTACACTAAGTTGGATAGATTTCTTAAGGTCATACTTATAGCATACTATATATATGGAAAAATTTCCGTTATTTAACATTTAATCGCTCAAATTTCCTAAAGAAATACATGGAGGGTATTATAGTGAAGAAAAAATTTGATAATACAATGTTCAACTACAATAACATAGAAAAGAAAAACAAAAATTTCATGTATCAAAATTTTCAACGCAGCAAATGTTACAACAGTAATTTTCCGCAATCCAATTTTGATTATGTAAGTTTTAGAGGTGCTCATTTAAAATCTTGTTCATTTTTAGAGTGCTCATTCAAATGGGCAGAGTTTGTTGGAAGCAATTTAAAAGGAAGTGCCTTTAAGAACGCACATTTCGAAAACACTATTTTTGAAGGAGCTAAGTTGGAAGGCGTCAATTTCTCTGAAGCAACTTTTACGAACACCTTTTTTGTAGGGTGTGATTTTAAAAGTGTTGTTGGTTTGGATTTCAAGCATCCGGAAATACGATTTTTTGATGAAATGCCTGAACTCAATATTAGTGAATCTCTTAGAGCAGCGGTAGAAACAGCGATGGAAAATGAATATATAAAACAATCTAGAGTAATGGATACTAAAGATAAAAAAATCAATTCCATAAGTATAATGCTTTTATTGGAACAATTTGATGAAGAAACGCTGATTAAGGGGCTACATCTTACAAGCGAAATAATCGATAAAGAATTCTCAGTATTAAGTTATATCGTCAGCGCCATTAATAGATTGATTAAAGATGGACAAATGAAATAGATATGTGCAAGTTCTTCAATTTAAAAAGCACACTTCGATTCTGAAATATTCTAGAATTGAAGTGTGCTTTGCATTATCTTGTCACAGCTAAGCTTATCTCGAACTAGCATTAGAAAAGACGCATAAGCCCTGCGAGGTTACGCAGATAATCAGATACAGTCAATACTTAAAAATCAACAGGTTGAGTGTTTTGGTGCTGATGATTTATAGGCAGATGAAGCAATAGTTCTAAAAGCGAGTGTGATTCCTTACTGAAGAATATTTGCGAGTGTTTTGGAAGATAAATTTACAAAAGCAATGATAGAAATTTTAATTGGCAAAAATGCCAGAAAAAAACCATTGAGTGCAATCGTTTGATTTTTGCATTGTTGCGGAGATTGGCGAATCCATATAGCATTCATCTTTGGTTATCTCCAAAAATAGTGTTTCCAATGAATCATCTTTTTTTTGTACAGTTCTCAATTCTTCAAGATTTTCTTTTAATTTGATATTTATGAATAAAGAATTCTTCTTCACAAATTTTTTAACGACCTCCAGGACATGGGTGCAATGGAAGAGTCATTAAGCTTCAAGGCATAATAGGGAGAATGTAGTTGTATTGCATTAAAAGAAGGATAATTGAAATTTTTAGATAGCATCGTTTTGAATTACTCATGACTGAAGTCACGAGATTCTTAGGAACAGAGCTTACTTGATATCGAAGTGTTTTAATCGATGTCAGCGGTTTCT
>JAFGAC010000057.1 GCA_016933835.1 Clostridiales bacterium | reverse complement strand
CTAATTAACGATTGGAAAAAAATCAGCAAAACTCGGATAGAAAGTTCAATAGAAAAATTTGCAGTTATAAATGGAACCCGCAAAACAATCCAAAAAATTTCTGAAATGATAAAAGATACTAAAAGTCAATTGTATGGCGTTTCAACTGTTCAGGAATTAATGCGAATTGAACAAATGGGTTTTTTTGACCTAAATGTTAGAAACAAATCAATTTCAGAGGTTAATTTTCGTTTTCTGACTGATATTACTGAACAAAATGCTCAGATAATTATGCCGATTCTAACAAACATAATGCAACGAGGAATCGAATTCAAAGGAATAAACCCTGATTTTGGGTTTAAACTGTCTCCCAGAATGGTAATTAGAGACGGTGAAGAAATGTTATTTTCTTTAACACCAAACTCCAAAGTTTATGGAATTAATGAATCCGATGTTTCATTATGGACTAATTGTCATTCTCTTATTCAGTCTTTTGAAAGTATTTTTGAGGAATTATGGGAAAATTCAACATGTATTACTGAAAGAATGAGTGAAATTAACTCAACTTTAGCAACCATAAAAAAGAGCATATTGGACGATTCTGAAACGATAAAACAAAAATTTGAACGGATAGTCCTTTCTGCGGAAAAGGAAGTTCTAATGATGATAACATCAGAGAACCTCACAAATTTTTGGGGAAACAAAACACTCGTGCAGAAATTATCCAAAAATAAGGTCATAATAAAAATCATGGCACCAATAATAACCAGCAATTTGGAACCTTCAATTAAACTTTCAAAAATTGCTGAAGTTAGACATGTGCCTCATAGTTATTTGGAAACATTCATCGTTGATAAAAAACATTTTTTCCAATTCAAAACACCTATTTTAGATCAAAATGCACCTTCACCCGTAACTCAATCAATTGGTACTTTCTATAGTAATGATCTTGCACACGTTCAAAAAATATACAATATTTTAAGTCAGGTCTGGAAAACAGCATGTCAACCATCAACTTTGACTCTAGAATCAATAATGAGGTCAACCAGTTTAAGGTCAAATCTTAGTTTTCCTCCCTTACAAAAAGTAAAAAACCTTACAGTTATTCGTAAAAATCCAAAGAATTCAAGTTATATCAAACCCCAAGATTCAGCTAACAAATTCCAATTATTTTCGAAGTCTGCAACAGCAATTATCCATCCCCCAAAAAAATGTGGAATACCTGACTTGCTAATAATAGTCGATCATATGCAAGAGCGTTCTACTTTTGGAAATGGAAACTCCCTGATGATTTATCTAAAGATAAAGCTTCAAGATGGTCACTTTTACATACCCGCTGGGGGCATTGGAGACAACCCACATGATGTAAAACTTAGAAAAAAACTCCAATTTTCAAATAAAGATGCAAGAAAAAATTTTGGCTTAGTAAAAAAAGATCAACTACAAGTAAATGTTCAAGGCAGTTCATTTTTCGCAAGTTGGGCTGTACCTATAACACTTTATCCAAATTTCACTCTTCCTCCAGCATTCTTATTACTTGAAGGGTATGGGTCCACCAAAAAAGGTTCAAACACAGTAGTAACACCAACTGGTTACATTTTAAACTTGGAATCAATTTATACCAACGCTTTTGTAACATTTATTCAATCAGCATCAAAATATTCAGGTCCGGGTACTGATGGTATTTTCTTCAAGGAAGTTAAGGTAATTACAACTCCACCTGAATAATGTTTCAATTAGTTCACCCAGAGTATCGAATACCCTGTTTTCCCCAGACCCACCCATTCTCTTTTCAAAGAATTATTCTTACGGCGAGAATAATTAGAACTAATAGATATAATAGATATATAGAACAGGGAAACGTCAGACCACTGTCATACTGCCTGACTGAAATCATACTTCCAGACCACAATCAAGCACTGATTTCTAGTCAATCAGGTCAAAATCAGACTGGTTGATTTCAGGGAGTGTTTTTTCAAGAAAATACATCACGAGTCAATTCTCACTATGTAAAATCAAGAACAGTACCATTTTTTTTTGGTTAAATTTTAACCCCCAACCCAATGGACAACCTGTGAACCTGAATTAATAACTAACAATAAATTACCAATGTTGTATTAGCATTCTAAGATTCCTTCCTTCAAAAACAATTGTTGTTGTTGACCCCCCTCCCCTCTAACAACAACAAAACTAGCATTTTTTACACGATTTTAAACTACAAGTAGTTGTTGTTAATTTCCTGTAGCAAAAAAACAACTACTTCTATCTTCTTTTTTTTGGTTCTTCTAGCATAGAATTACCTATGTTAAATCCAAACAGCAGCAAAAAACGTCATAAAACTGTACGAGACCTAACAACATGCCAAAAAACACCATCCATAAATGCAAAAACAGCAGAAAAATCATCTAACATGTACCATAAACTTGTTCAAACACCAATGGTACCTGTGTCCTAATCATATTAGTGTACCAATAGTAGTTCTATTTTGAAAACAACCTCTTTGGAGAAAAAAACTCTTTCCTGGAACAAAATTTTCGTATATCAAAAACCGAAATGTACCTTAAATGATTTTGATTAACTCAGCATTCTTTGTGAGTGCGTACATTTCTATTTCCCCCTGATG
>JAFGAC010000056.1 GCA_016933835.1 Clostridiales bacterium | reverse complement strand
CGCTTTATGTCAACAAAGTTGTCGCTATTTTTGAAAAAATTATGCGGCATTGTTTTTTATCTGTTTTCTTTCGTCATCAGGGTTCAAAAAAACAACATCAATTTTTTTCCATTGTCTGATTTTTGAACTCCATCTTTCCGGATGTTCTGATTTTGCTTTTAACAGTACCTTATTTCTTTTGGCAAATATTTTTGTATCCTCGCCTGTTTCTCTCTGTACAGGAGTTACATATCCGATTGAGGAATGCAGGTGCTCATTGTTGTACCAACACACAAATTTTTCCATCCACTCGATAGCATCTTCAATAGTTGCAAACCAGCCCGGATACGAAGGCATTGTTTTAAGTGTTTTGAAATATGATTCTATGTACGGACTATCATTACTCACTCTCGGACGGCTGAACGACGGAATGATATTCAGGCTGTACAATGTTGCAAGCATAGTTGCTCCTTTCATCGGGCCGCCGTTATCTGAATGCAGGTGCAGTCCTTTCAGATTTTTTTCGTCACTCAGTTTTTTGAACAGCCGTGATGAATGTTCTGCACTTTCTTCCTCATGTATCTCCCATCCAATAATTTTACGGGTCCATATATCAATAATCGTGTAACAATAAAAATACTTCCCCCTGATATTACTGTTCATGTATGTAATATCCCAATTATAGACCTGATCAGGTCCTGTTGCTTTAAGCTCATCAGGCTTGGATTTGCGTGATGACTGCTTTCTGTTCACACGAAGCTGCAGCAGGCTGTTTTCACGAAAAATACGGTAAAATGTGCTTTCAGATGCCAAATATATGCCGTTTTGAGCAATTAAGGGTACAATTTCATATGGTGTGAGATCGAAATACGGCTCACTGCATGCTATTTTTATTATTTCATTCCGTTCGTTTTGACTCAATTTGTTAGCTACATGTTTTGCAGCTCCTTTTCTGGCATCTTCACGGCATTCGTTTTTCCACCTTTGAATTGTACGCCTGCTTATTTGAAGAAGCTCACATATTTTGATTAATCTTGCGCCGGAATGGACTGCTTCCTGTATTACATCCAGAATGAATTTCTTCGTTTCCACCGGAATCATTTTCCCTCTTCCTCCCAGAAATTCTCCAGTTTTTTTTTAAGAGTCATGAGGGCTGCCATTTCAGCCAGTGCTTTTTCCTTGCGCAATAATTCCTTTTCTAACGCTTTATTTTCCTTTTTTAATTTAGCATTTTCTTCTCTGTATTTTTTTTCATTAACATTTTCCATCGTAATAAACTCCTGCTGCCATAATTTTAAATGATCACTTTTGAGTCCATTTTCTCTCAGCCATGTTCCGAAATTTTCTTCGCTGATATTTCTGCTTTCAACCAGCAGATTTAATTTTTCTGTCTGATTTAATTGTTTTGGACTCAATACATCATTCAAAATCAGTGTTCCATTTTCAACTGCTTTTTTCCAGTTGTAAATTGTCTGATCGGCTATACCGCTTTCTCTCGCTACTTCCGAAATACTACGGTTTTGCGGGGGTAACACTTTTGTTAATACACTTGACTTAATTCGGCTGCTGTACTTCATAATAGTTGTCTCCTTTTATTTTTCTAGGCGACAACTATGCTGGCATATAGGG
>JAFGAC010000055.1 GCA_016933835.1 Clostridiales bacterium | reverse complement strand
TCATAGAGATCCCTTAATTGCGGATACCTGTCATAATCATACGGAGCATAACCAAGTTTCGGGTACATCTTTATGCCGAAAAATGAATTTTCTTTAGTTTCAGGTAAAAGCCACTTAATTATTTCATTTGTTTTATAATTATTTTCTAAACAATATGAATTAATATTGTCTAAAACATTTATTTCTTTAATTTCAACTGAATTAAAATTATCAGAGCTTGCTTCAAGAAATACATGATTTGCTTTTATATTCTTTAAAACTTCTGTAATTTTATCAAAATTATGTCTCCTTGGTTCATAATGATAAAAGGGGAACATTTCAAACGGATAGAGCACTGCTGCGATCATGGTGTTTTTTAACTGCCTTTTGTAATCCTCAAATGTCTCGTCTGTCTCGGATCTTACAGGACGTAAAAAATGCTTGTACTTTTTACTGTTGATCTGTTGGATCGTACTTTTTATCCCCTCATCATTGACGCTTTTTTCATCAAGCACAATGGCATCTTTAAGCGTTTCATTGCACTCTTTTATGTCAATGTCATACTCAAGTTTTACCTTTACATCAAGCAGGGAGTCGGCTGTATAAAAGTTATTAATAACATGATTACTGCCCGGTTTTACACTCCTTTCATTTTCGTTTACAGAAAGCCTGAAATAATCATTTTCATCTATGAAATAATAACATTTTTTTCCTCTTTTATCTTTAAACGGAACATAGATCGGTATGCCAAACTCGCCCCAGTAATGGGCATAGGACATGTCCATTGGTAAAACCGTACACATATGAAAAATCTTATGACGGAAAAAATAGTATGCTGCATACTCATGCAAGGATTTATATTCTCTGTCCCGTTTTTTCATCATCCTTGCAACTTCTGTCCTGTCAAGTTTTTTGCTTTCTTTCTCAAGTTTTATCTGTTCTTTAAACCCTCCATTTTCTGCTTGTTCCATAAGCTTTTCAACTTCACCTCTTATCTTTTCAAACCTTACAAGATCTGACTTTATTATAAATGTCCATAAAATATCACTTTTTATACCGAACTTCATCATATCGTTCATGAAAAGTTTTGCTATGTAATCAGTACCGAGCCTTCCGACATCTCCGAAATCCATTATAAGAGCAGAAATTACATTCATATACTTTCTCTTTATGCCTTCAGGGTCTATAACTCCATCAGTCGACTCCCTGACCAGCGCCCACTGGAGAGGCATGGGTGCACAATTATTGCTCTGGATATGTATATGACAGTCAACCATCGGCATATAATCAACCAGAGTCACCCTGTTTTTTACACCTGACATAAATGCATAATGGTTGTCATGAAATGGAAGCATTGCATGATCAACTGTTGGCATTTCTTCGCTTTTTTCTTCGCTCACAGGCTATTCCTTTTTTAATTTGATCTGATAAAAGCCTGGAATTCTTGATTTCTTTGATATAATTCCGTTTAAACTTTTTAATGATTCATATTTTTTCCCGTCAGCTTCTTTAATGCTGTACTCTATATTTTTAAGTTTTTCACAATCAGGTTTATTAAATTCTATTTCATAATCATCTCCGATTTCGATAAAACCGCTTTTAACCTTATCACATCTGAATGATTCTGCAGTAAAAAAAAGCTTAATCCGATTTTTTAACTTATTTTCAAAATCATTATCATAGTCTTCAATCATATATTTAAAAGTATCACCGGCATCATCAATTCCAAACTGATTTTTAATAAAATCACTGGTTAAATCTACTTTAAATAAACAAAACGGTTCATTAATATTATATCTGTATTTTACTTCGGCTTTATTACTCACAGAATGTGCTCTTATAACTGCCAGAGGCAAGTCCTTGTTAAAGTCAGCATTTTCATTCCATACTTTAAAAACAACCTGTGCCATTTCATACTGATTTTCAAGTTCGGCTCTTAAAATAACTTCTTTACCAATTAAAACCTTGTCCTTACTCCAGCAAACTTTATTTATTTTTGGTTTTTGTTCTATACCTGATCTTTTCCCCCTGCAGATGATATCCCTTGTATTTATCATAAATCCGCAGTCTATTTTGTAAATCATGTCATCGATACATCTGATCATTACAGGTACACTTTTCGGCAGTCCTTGCGCCAAAACAAATGAACTTTCAACGTCAGCAGGCTCATTGCATGTTTTAACTTTAC
>JAFGAC010000003.1 GCA_016933835.1 Clostridiales bacterium | reverse complement strand
TTATGAATTAAAACCAATGCATATTAAAGCAGACATATTTGATAGCTATGATTACTTACTAGCTCAGCTGGAAACGCCGGTGGAGACGATTGAAGAAGCTTTTAAAGAAGCTAAAAACAGAGTACTATTTACAGTATTAAATCCTGCACCTGCTCAAAAATTATCTAAAGAACTTATTTCAAATATAGATTTGCTAGTGCCTAATGAAACAGAATTCGAGTTGTTGACAAATCAACCGGCAAATGATGACGGAATAATAAAAGGGGCAGAATACCTTTTTTCGTTAGGACTGAAAGCTTTGATGATTACTTTAGGTAAAGAAGGTGTTTATTATTTGGATTCAAATAATAAATTTTATCGCTCAAAGGCTTATGATGTTGAAGTTGTCGATACGACTGCAGCTGGGGATAGTTTTATTGGAGGATTCATGACAGAAATCTCAAAAGGAGAAACAATCGAATCAGCCATTGAATTTGCAATGATAGCGGGAGCTATTACAATTACTCGATTAGGTGCTCAGAGTTCATTGCCGGATATAGCATTATTGGAGAAATTCAAAGGAAAAAAAGAGCTTGATAATTTTCAAAAAAACGATTGTTGAATTTTCAACTAAATACTAAAATTGGATATATCGAGGTGACTATATGACAAAGTATATTGAATCATTTAAACCAATAATGATGCCGGATTCTAAAGTATTAATATTAGGTTCAATGCCTAGTGTAGAATCTTTAAAAAGGCAAGAATATTATGGAAATTCTTCTAACGTATTTTGGAAAATCCTATTTGAGTTATTTGAAGAACCCTTTTCTTCCGATTATGAAAAAAGAATAGAGATGCTTAAAAAAAATCAGATTGCCTTATGGGATGTTTTATCATCATGTCGAAGAGAAGGCAGTCTAGATAGTCAAATAAAAAATGAGTCAATCAATGATTTTGAGTGGCTTTTTAATGAGTTGAAAGAAATTAAATGTGTATTTTTTAACGGGAAGAAAGCATTTAATTCTTATGCAAAATATTTTGGTTTCATTGAAAATTCAAATATTAAATATTATATTCTGCCATCAACAAGTGCAGCACATGCAATCAAATATGAAAAGAAGTTAAAAGAGTGGGAACAAATAAAAGAATGCCTATAGGCTAGTTGTCTGAAAATTCATAAATAAAAGAAAATATATTTTGAAAATTAAAACTGAATAATGTAGATATATCAATGTAGATATAATCAGCGTACAAATTTTGAAAGCCAAAGAAAATAATGGTTTTACTTTGAAATTTTGAAGAATTGAAATTATCGAATCAAAATTCGTGTGATATAATTGATAAATCAAGTATTTAAGAAAAGGTGATTTAGTGAAAGCGTTAATGAAAAAAGTTAGATTTGGTTTTTTTATTTTTATAATTTTGTCTGTTTTAATCACTTATCTAAGTGTATATCTACCCCTTAGAAATGAACTTGAAAATGCGACGCTTGAAAATTTCAAATTGCTTTCCCAGACCAAGTACCAGTCTTTCAATTATATTGTTGAAAAAAGTGTTCAGGGAGCAAAGAGTGTTTCAAGTCGCAGTGCCATCAGAGACAAGATTTCAGAGTATCAGAATCATCTGATTTCATTTGATGAACTAAAAAAATTCACGCAAACTAAATACAAAGATGGTGTGATGATGCTTGATGGTCTGGTATTTGCGGAAAGAATTGTGGCAAATACAGTTGTGGCTGAATATGGTGAAAAGAATGATGTGTTTGCTATAAAAGATATTGTTGCTGACTCGAATGTGCATTATGATTTCAGACAGTCAGATAACTTTTTTTTCATGCAGGTTTATTCTCCGATTGCCGTATCTGGAGAGCTGTTGGGATATGATTTGATAGTCTATGATTTGACAAAGGAAATTGAGGCACTTACAGAGTCGAATATCGGTCTTTCTATCTATGATAAAAAACAGACTGAAGCATTTTTATCGGAACAGACCACTTCGCCAGTTCAGGGCAGTGGTGATTATTTTGAGACTCTTATTGATATCAGCAGTCTTGTTCCTATCAATGATGAGTACTACTTGCATATCAATATCCCTCGTAGGGACTTTTTCTCCAAGATAAACAGCATTTCCTTGTACAGCATGGGTGGTTTTATTTTGAGTTTGCTAATGCTGTATGTAATAATTATTATTCTGATTATGAAAAACACTGAGAAATTGTTGGACTCCATCGGAAGGAGCCGCGACAACTACAAAAATATCACAAATTATGATACGTTGACTGGAGCTTATACAAGGTTATTTCTGGACCGTTGGCTCTCTGAAGAAAGAAATGGGATTCAAAAAGAAGATAAATACTACACGGTCATTATGATTGATGTCAATTCTTTTAAAGAAATTAATGACGATTATGGCCATGATACTGGTGATCAAGTATTAAAGAGCATTGTGAAGACGGTCAAGTCTAAAATAAGAGAACATGATTTTATCGTGAGATATGGTGGAGATGAATTCATTGTTGTGCTTGCTGATGCTGATGAAAATGTTTCAGAAGCCATATTGAAGAGAGTGACAGATGAACTGTTAAACATGGAGACATATGCGTTCAAGATAGCTTTATCTTATGGTGTCAAATCTTTTAAAAAGAGCGAGGACTTTTCACATGCAATTATTGAAGCAGACCAGAGAATGTACATGATGAAAAAAAACAAAAAATTAGTTGGAAATCAATAAAAGAAATTTAAAAAATATAGGAATGTATTTAAAATTCAAATGTTAAATAAGCAGGTGTTTTAGAGAATTCATTTATTTTTAGGGTATATGTATTATGAATAAATGAGAAGGGTGATGAAATGCCATTTAGAAACAGATTACAAAAGGAATCAAGTACACATGATAGAAGAGAGCATGCAACTTTTAGAGAGAGTTCAAGAAGAAAACTTATTGAAGAAAGAAAAGAAATGGAGCATGAATTCAATCGAATTGAAAAAGAAATTCGTCAGGCAATCTCGGATGGTTATGTTTTTTCTGATTCAAAAGTAAGACATAATATGAATGATGTCATGTTTGTAAATAAAAATAATAAGCATAGAAAACGTTGGTCGATTGAGTATAGAGAAAATTACTGTAAATTGAAAAAAATTTGGGAAGGTACCGAGTTATCATAAATATCTAGAGATAGATATTTTTTTTAATAAAATTCTATTGGAATATTGACATTAAATAAAAGGAGGTGTATATTGATTATAGAGTTAGCACTCAACTAGATAGAGTGCTAATAAGATTTAAAATAAAAAAAGGAGTTGTTGATTATGACAGGTTTAGTTCCTTTCAATCGTAGTAAATTGATTGGAAGAAGAGATGGATTTGAGAACTTTTACAACATGCTTGATGACTTTTTTTCTGATGAATGGGTACCTCAAAGAAGTTTAATGAGTAAAGCATTTAAGATTGATGTAAAAGAAGAAGATATGAATTATCGCATTGAAGCAGAACTCCCGGGAATTAAAAAAGATGAGATAAATATTGAAATGAATGATGGGAGTTTGACAATTTCAGTAATTCGAGATGAAGAAATTAATGAGGATAAAGAGAATTACATTCACAGAGAGAGAAAACAGTGTTCTATGAAGCGTTCTATTTATCTTGCAGATGCTAAAAATGATAATATCAAAGCAAAACTGAATGATGGTATTTTATTGATTACTGTTCCAAAAACAAAAGATTTAAATCGACATGTGAAAGTTGACATCGAATGATATAAAGTTTGATAAAATGCACATAAGAATTATCTTTCTTATGTGCATTTAAAATTTATAAAAAAAAAAAAGAATTTTGAAAGGATGAAAAAAATTGGTGAAAAAAAAGTTTAAGGCAGAATCACAGAGACTATTGGATTTAATGATCAATTCCATCTATACACATAGAGAGATATTTTTAAGAGAACTTGTTTCGAATGCGAGTGATGCCATCGATAAAATGTACTACAAAGCTTTAATGGATTCAAATATTGAATTCCATAAGGATGATTATTTCATTAAACTTGATATTGATGAAAAAAACAGAACGTTGACGATAAGAGATACTGGAATAGGAATGACAAAGGAAGAGCTTGAAAACAATTTGGGTGTCATCGCTGCCAGTGGTTCGTATAATTTCAAGAAAGAAAATGAATCCAAAGACGGCATAGACATAATTGGTCAGTTTGGTGTCGGATTTTATTCGGCATTTATGGTTTCTGATGAAGTGACTGTCATTTCAAAGGCTTATGGAAGTGAAGAAGCGTATAGATGGGATTCAAAGGGCGTGGAAGGTTATACGATTGAATCATGTGAGAAAGATCACGTGGGCACAGATATCATCTTAAAAATAAAAGAAAATATTGAAGATGTCAATTTTGATGAATATTTAAGTGAATACAGATTGAAAGGCATCATCAAAAAATATTCTGATTTTGTAAGATATCCAATCAAGATGGATATCCATGATGAAATTCTTAAAGAAGGCACTGAAGATGAATATGAGGATATCATTAGTGAAGAAACTGTCAACAGCATGGTGCCAATCTGGAGAAAAAATAAAAATGAGCTGACTGATGAAGATTATGAAAATTTCTATTTGGAAAAACATTATGGGTTTGATAAACCATTGAAACATATTCATTTTAAAGTTGATGGTGCAGTTAGTTTCAATTCGATTCTGTACATACCTGAGAATATGCCTTTTGATTATTATACAAAAGAATATGAAAAGGGACTGGAACTGTATTCTAGAGGCGTTATGATAATGAACAAATCACCTGAGCTTTTGCCTGATTACTTCAGTTTTGTTAAAGGATTGGTCGATTCAGAAGATTTATCATTGAATATTTCTAGAGAAATGCTTCAACATGATCGTCAATTAAAGACAATTGCTAAAAATATCAAAAATAAAATAAAAAGAGAACTTGAAAGTCTTTTGAAAGATGATCGGGAAAATTATGAAAAATTCTATAAGTCTTTTGGAAGACAGATTAAATATGGGGTTTATGACAATTATGGTGTCGACAAAGAAATTCTTCAAGATTTAATTATGTTCTATTCTTCAAAAGAGAAAAAAATGGTGACTCTTGATGAGTATGTTTCAAGAATGTCAGAAGATCATAAGTATATATACTATGCTTCAGGAGAAACTGTTGAAAAGATAGACCGCATGCCTCAAACTGAAATGGTATCTGACAAAGGATATGAAATTCTCTATTTTACAGATGAAGTTGATGAATTTGCTATCAGATTATTGATGAAATACAAGGAAAAAGAATTTAAATCGGTTTCTAGTGGAGATTTAGGAATTGAACCTGAAGAAAAAGATAAAACTGAAGAGCAAGATAAGCGCAGTAAAGAACTTTTCAATTATATGAAAGATCAGTTGAAAGATAAAGTAAAATCAGTAAGAGTATCAAAAAGACTTAAAGCACATCCGGTTTGTTTGACAGCTGAAGGTGATATATCGATTGAAATGGAGAAAATTCTAAACGCGATGCCAAATGACCAACAGATAAAGGCAGATAAAGTATTGGAAATCAACGTGAATCATGAAATATATACTGCACTTAAAAATGCATTCAGCAGTGGTGATTTGGAAAAAGTAAACCTATACACTGATATTTTATATAATCAAGCACTTCTTATTGAAGGACTTCCAATCAGTGACCCAGTAGAATTTACTAATAATTTATGTAAAATAATGAAATAATCAAATATTGATAACAGAAGTTGATATATTATTGAATCAACTTCTGTATTTTTTTGATTTATTAATAAATATAGTAGGACATATGTAGTAATATTAATGAAATTTTGTTACTATTAAAAAATAATGATAAATTTATTCCATAATTCTATTATCTAGAAATAGAC
>JAFGAC010000054.1 GCA_016933835.1 Clostridiales bacterium | reverse complement strand
TACTCATAATCCACAATCCCCCTTTCTTTTCACACACACCACTCTATCACAATAAATCACAAGAGTCAAGAGGAGACTTGACCCCTTTACCATCGATACAAGTACTTTCAAATCTGGTATTTCTACATCCAAAGGTGGAATTAGAAATGCTGGTGAGTTTTGGAAAAAATGGACCAAACTTCATCGGGAATCATTGAGTAAATCCAATAAATATCTGATTGAGAATTACGATACTTTAAAAATTTCGCCAAGAATAGATGATGAATGGATTAGAGTTTTTCCAGAACATGCACCATACAAAGGAGATGTGATCATACACCACCATGTCGATTTTGGACAATATGCAATTCCGGTTCCAGGAGGAACTCACGTAGGTTCCGGTGGTCCCTGGCATATGAAATGGAGTTCTTATGCTATTGAAAATTGACGAAATAAAAGCCAAGCTTGATGAAAAATTTTTACCTCTCGAACCAGTAATAACTGGCCTTCGAATGGTTGATTCTTCTATGAATGAAGACATATTGAATGATTTAGAAAGGTCGCTTGGAACAAGCTTTCCTTTTCCTTTCAGAAAACTATTGCTTCAGTATGACTTTGGCAGGTTGACCATTGGCCCAGTTGTTTTCGGAACAACTGGTGATTACGATAAAATACTGAATAAATATAATTTAAGTGAAGAAACAAAATGGTGGCGAGGTGGTTCACACTCAAAAGAAGTAATAATGATAGCAAACTCAGATCCTTATGCAATTTGTTTAAATTGTACATCCGGTGAAGTTTTAGCTTTCCTGCATGAGAAAGATTTAAAAAATAGTGTTTCAATCAGTTCGTGCTTTGATAAGTTCATCAGCGGAATTGGAACAGTCTTTTTTAAAAGGTTAGAGATTGAGGATCGCACAAAACTGGTTAGTGAGGTAGTTCTAGAGACTGAAAGTAAAGACCTAATGTTTTGGTCGTACTTGGCTGAGTAAAAGCTGCATGTACGGGGTCAGATATAAGGTTGGCTTATGTCTTTGAGGCTTTAAGCATGAGAGTATAGGGGAAAGAATACTTTTGACTTGTTTTTACATTTCTTTTT
>JAFGAC010000053.1 GCA_016933835.1 Clostridiales bacterium | reverse complement strand
GTAGGAGGTCTTTTATAGGTTTACAGTATCGGGAATTCCTTATAAAATTTCAGCAAACTGATGGTTTCATTTCTCATTTCCTTTTGCACGAATTTTTTCATACTGTCTTCCATCAATTCGCCCAATCCTTGTAATAATCCTCTATCATTCATCGCTTCCAGAAGGTAAATGCATTTCTGAAGATATTCAGTTAAAGGCATTTTCATGCGATCTTCAACAATGTTTATATTTATGGGAGTACGTTTTTCCATAAAAAACCAGCAATCGAATATATCTCTGTTGGTTACACTGCTTCTGTCAAGCAAAGCACATAGTTTATGGGCAAAAAGGTCTTCCTGCACCATCACCTTAACGTTTATTCCTAATAGATTTTTAATCTCGTAATGGTTTTTAAAAGTCCGGTTTGAAATCTCAACTTTTAGTTTTCGTTCACCATCGCCGTAATTCAGAACGACGATAGGGCCATAATGCTTTTTTGCCTCATCATGAATACTTCCGTATTTAAGCAGAATTTTCCTGACTTTCTTGTAAACCAGATCCTCTTGTTCTTTCTCTAAAAGATTAAAATCCAAATCGACAGAAAAACGAGGCAACTCATAAAAAAACATCAGGGCAGTGCCTCCTTTGAATCCTAAATAATTCGACAATTCAATGTCAGAATAAACGTCTTTCAGGATTTGCATTAAGAGAAACTTGTGTTTGTTTAAATCAATCATCTGGAAAAATTTTCTTTACTCTGTCAGTCAAGGCTTTTGACATGTATATGGGCAAAAGGTCATATACCTTAGTTTTATTCAGCGGGTTTAGATTGTCAAAGTGATAGGTTTTATTCAAGTATAGAAGATCCAGGAAGGCCCTTTCGCCTGTGGCAATATTAACCTGATTAATTTGTCTGGAAATTCCCCTGGTGTTGGCAATTATTTCACCCTTAATTTTACGGTAAATAAAAGTCTTGTTCTGGACTTCAATACTGCGGCTTAAATAACTAACGGAGGTAATGCGTGAATCGAACTGAAATAAAATGCCCTCTTTTTGAAGCACATATTCCAAAGAAATATATGTGGGAGTGTAAAGGAGACATGCCAACTCTTCACTATTATAATTCGGTTTAGCGTATATGCCTTTTCGTGGATTTAGCAACTTGCCCGTTCGGACATAATAATTCAACTTTTTATTAAGCGATTCAAAATCCTTTTCTCCAACCAAAAGAGCAATATCTCTTAGTCGAAATACCGTTCTTACATCTTTGAAGATTGATAATACAATGTTGTTTTTTATATTTAGTGAACTATTCATGCTAATTAGTAGGATGTTTAGTTCACAAATATAGTAATCTTTTATAATTATTTCAATATTAAGAGGAATAACCGCTTGTTGAAAAATGAGCCAGTTTTTTCGCCAGCTTTCCTGTAAATCTATGTTAATCCATGTAAAATTTTACAATAAAAGAACAGTTAATTATAATTGAGAAAGAACATAAACCCCTGTAAATATTATAGATAGCTCAATAATTCCGATTATTTTGAGATGAATAACATATCAAAAAAAGAATACTCATAATCAGG
>JAFGAC010000052.1 GCA_016933835.1 Clostridiales bacterium | reverse complement strand
TCATGCGAAACAAAAATTTCATTTTTCTGCTTGCTGGCCAGCTCAGTAATAAAATCATTGTCCAGTTCATCAAATTTTGCTTTCAGGGTTTCCCATCGTGCAGAGTAATAGCCTGTGTTGTCTATATCTGTTTCAATTAAAGCTTCATAGATGTTTTTCGCTTGTTGCTTTGCAATGGTTGGGCTTATCCATGTGTGGGGGTCATAATTTCCTTCATGAGTATGTTCTGTTTCTTCAGTTTCATGTTCGTGATTTTGATCGGTTTCAAGGAGTTGAATTCCTTTTGTTGTTTCCACAATTAGATTATTACTTGAATCTATGGTTGGAAGTATGTCTTCTTCAAACCAATGGTCAAGGGACGCCCCATTATACAGTAACACGTCAGCCTTTTCTACTGCTAGTATGTCTTGAGTTGAGGGCTGCCAATTATGCACCTCAGTGTTGTCCGGTATGAGTTGTTTGACGCTTACTTGTTCTCCGCCAATTTCTTCTGCAAAAAATGCCAAAGGATAAAATGTGGCTACGATGCTTAGTTTGCCCGTATTTGCGCTGTTTGGTTGAGTAAACAACACTGTAGCAGTTGCTACAATTATGATGAACATAATTGTTCCAGTTACAAAGATTTTTTGTCTTTTGTTCAGTCTTGACACCTATCATGTTTATCTTACAATTATGTAGTTATTAAATATTTTATAGATATTAATAAAAAGTATATAAATAGGTGTTGATATTTTAATAATTCAGTGTTCAGGATGCCCATAATCAGCATATCCGTTCCAGAGAAGCTTTTGCAGAACGTCGAAACCTCAATCAAAGATCAAGGATTTGCCAACCGCTCTGAAATCATAAGGCAAGCATTGCGAGAATTTATCAGAGAAAGTAAAAGCCTTAACGAAATAGAAGGAAACATTACTGCATCCATTACAATAATTTATAAACGCGACGCATCGAAAGTGCAAATCTCTGAAATCCAACATAGCTTTGGAAATATCATTTCAACTTTTCTGCATGCACACATTGATGAAGAACATTGTCTCGAAGTAATTGTTGTAAATGGCGAAGCAAAAAAAATTAGAAAATTAGTTGAAGCATTTCGCACAAATGAACAAATCAGCCAACTCAAAATATCAATATTAAGCACCGCAAAACGTATGTAAAATCATAAGCCAAGTTATTGAAATTTTTTCATTTTTTGCATTTATTATTATTTTTTCTAGATTATATTTTTAATATAATTTATGATTTTTTTAATTATAGCTAATATTTTAATGGTTTTTGTAATTGGATTTTTTATCTTAATCCAGAATACTGATGAGGAATGTTTATTTAATATTCAGTCTTAAGACAGCATACACTATTGCGGTTGCTACAAAAAAGCAACCACAATGGATGATTGAAAGAAGGAAAGAAAGAAAATGGATAATTTCAAACATATCGGAGATAAGGATGAACCACATTTCTATATGGCATTCGTCCTTAAAGGGAACGCAGATCAATACCTTGATTTATTGAAGTATGTCAAAAAACAAAATGGCGCAAAACTAATCTACCAAAACAGGTCATTAACGTATCTTTACGTTTCTAATCAAGACCCCAAACAAACAGCAAATCTGTCACCAC
>JAFGAC010000051.1 GCA_016933835.1 Clostridiales bacterium | reverse complement strand
ATTCATTTTTTAGATCAGGCAACTGTTTAGAACACGCACAATAGCTAAGCCCTTTGCCCTTTTCTTTGTAAGTAGCGTTCCAAAGATTTAAAAAATAATTAAACACAAACCGACTACTGCCAATTGTTTTAAGAATCAACTCTTCTTGTGTTTTATTAGGTTTGAGTCTAAATTTATACGCCTTGTAAACCAATAGTTTCACCTCTTTAAAGAACACTTGTTCTACTATTAAGTATAACACATTTTTGCACATATATTACATTTAAACCCAATTTTGCATTAAAAAACGCCATTCATCCCACGACTGAAGTCACAGGTGTTCTGGCGCTAATTATAAAATTAAAAAAGGAATATCAACTTGTAGTTAAAAGTGATATTCCTTTTCCTGTTTTTCTTATTCTATTCCTGGGATGATTTCCCCAGTTTTCCTAAAATCCAGTAACCGTATGGTATTTTTTGAACCGCATAAGTCAGACCCAATGAAATTCCCAATGTCATAGCAAAGACTATGATTAAAAGAAAAACCGGATTCATCTCTTTAATCCCACTCGGCATAATCCTAAGTATGAAAATTTGAATCATTGGATGAATCAAGTAAATACCATAAGACGCTCTATTTATAGGATTCAGAATTTTTCCTAAATATTTTGATCTTCCTACTGTGGTAAATAGCAATAAAAAAACTGAAAATGCATAAATGATTATATCTGGTCTTTTTGTTGAAACCATAGGCAATACGTTATTTATATAAAGAAAAACAAGCAATGAAAAACTGATTATTGATGTAATTAAAAAAAGCATTTGCTTTCGTTTCAAATAAGTCCGAATTTTGTCAATATTCATACCCATATAAAATGCAGTGACAAAATAGAAATACCACGCAAAAGGAAGCATATAAAAACCTTTTCTCCACAAATAGGCGATCCATGAATAATCAGCTATTAAACCATACGGCCTATATAGGGTAAAGAGACATAAATAAGCGAAATTAATAATAAAGGCAATTCCAATTTGGACCCATAAGTTTCTTTTAATCAAAAAATTGCTTAAGAAGTGATGCAATAAGTAGAATTGAAATATAATCAATACAAAATAACCATGCCATTCACCTAACACGATGTATCTGAATGCATTATTCATATACTCTGCGATTCCATTATCCAAATAAGCATATACCAACGCCATAGAAATATAAGGCACCATGATGTACTTCACGCGTTTTGAATAAAATCCTTTTGGAAGATTTCCCCCATAAGTATGTGACAGAATTACTTCAGATATCATTATAAAAAGAGGTGTCGCATACAGCAGCAGCAATTGCATTCCTCGAAAAAAATCATGCCAAATTCCGAAAACAGGATGAAGCAATGTCATGATATAAATAGAGTGCAAGAGAACAATACTCGAACTTAAAACAGCTCTTATATTGAATAATTCAGGAATGTTCAATTTTTTCAAATAAATCCTCCCTTATTGATTGATAGCATATTATAACATGAAAAATCGCAAAATCTAAAATAAAATAACGCGGTTTTCACAAACCGCGTTAGCTTTCTCTTAAAGTTTTAATTCAATTCCTTGTATATCCAATTCTTTTGTCAGCAGAGGGGATCTTTTGACAGATAAAATCAGCTCATCGTTCTTAAGTTTTAAATTGCTGATAACATAAACCTCAATTCCCTCAATATCAAATCTTATAAACTTATCTAATTCCTTTGGTATTTTATTGTATCTCACATCTAATTCCTGAACAGAACCTACACATCCACTTTCAACTTTTCTAATCGTAATACTGATGATAGTTCTGTTTTTTTTCTTCATATGTTCTCTTAATTCGTCTGTAATAATCACTTTCATATGCTATACCTCCTATAGATTTCAGTGATTATATTTTACCCATATCTAATCATTTAATTCTGTTTTTTCTTTTTTTCATATAACTTAAAATCTAACTCTTCCATAATATAGTTGATATCTAGTTGTTTTTCATTCTTTTTTACTAAAACACAACTGTAATGACTGTTTTTACACTGATCAAATACACCTGAATTCAAAATATTTTCAAATGTATTGTCAAAAATTTCTTCGCTTACTCCCTCAAGATATATGATTCTTTCTTCATTCCCAATATGACCTGCAATAGCAATGACTCCTTGTATAGAAAAATGATTCTTTATTTTATTCACCAAATAATCGATTTTTATTCCATTCTCTATAGTTGTCATAACAAATAATCTGTTTTCTATAAACCCTTCTACATCTGAAAAACGCTTCATGACAGCATCTTTAAATTCTTTAAATGATAAACTGCTCAATGAATCTTGATACTCATTTTTCTTGATTTTAACAATATATTTATTTTCAATTCTTTTAATGATAACATCTCCATCAATATACACAGACTTCTTGTTCATAAAAAGCAAATTATATTGACTTTTATTGATTATAAATTCAGGGATCATCTTTTTTAAATTATAGGTATCTTTAATAAAAACATCCAGTCCAAGTAAACCTTTAAATTTATCATTGCAGTCCTCAATCACATAATTGCCATCGATTACAGCAACACCATCATCACAAAATTCAAGCGTCTCATAAACAAATCTCTTATCAAAATACTTGCTTTCTACAATTCTGTTGATAAAATAATATTCCAATAATTTTATTATAATGATTAAACTGATTCCAAATATAATTGTCCATAATACTTTTCCATTGCTGAGTGTTTTTTTTATGACACCACCATAATCGGTCACTAATATTTGATTTCCAATAATAACATCTAAATCGCTTACTCGTGATAAATTAATTATTCGCGTAGTTGATCCATTTTGTTCATAATAAAATGAACTTTCACTTATGGATTCTGGACTGACTCTTGTAATATTGAAGTTATCAATAATGTCATTATTAATTATTGCCCCAGATTCCAAATCATAGATAAGTACTTCATCTGAATAAACGCTTTCAAGCCATTCTTTAACCTGCTTTTTTATAATTTCATTATAAGCTTCTGTTTCAAATAAAATTGTCATGACATACCCTTTACCGCTATCATGATAATACACAACTTTGCGGTCAAGTTTATAGCTACTGTTTTTTTTAGGCCAATAATAATAAAACGAACCTTCATTTTTAATTCCAATATTATTACTCAGAGTTGCAATTAAATAACTGATTTCATCTGATTCCATATCTTCAGCAAAATATTTTTCAGGGTTAAAATCAAAAATTTGATCTCCCTCAATCATCATAATATCTTCAAGCTCTTTGTAATGTAAAAAGGAATTCAAATTTTTTTCTTCTTCTTTGTATTTCACTTCAATGTAGCTGACTAGGTAAAAAAGTTCATTGTTTACATTTCTTTCGAAAAGAGATTTCTCATTTTCGATATAATAATCGACATTTCTGTTGATTTCTTCACTAATTTTCATTAACTGACTTTCTTCAAGTGCATAATCTTGATCAGAAAGTTCAATCTGCGATACAACACTATCAAAGACAATTACCGAAACAATAACAATGACAAGTGATATCAAAAATGTCATCCATCTCGTAATTCTTTTTAAATTTGATTTTACAGTCATAAAATTTCCACCTTCATGAAATATTTTATCAGAACTATGTCAATTAATTCTATTTTTTTTTAATCATTACAAAAAATTCATAAAAGCTTGGATTTATTACAATCCAAGCTTCAATATTTTAAAAATATAGATATCTATGCCAAATTCAACTTCTTAACTTTTCTTTTTTGTATAAGAAAACCAGCACCAAGTATAAATGCGCCTAAAATATTGTACATCCAGTTTGTTGTTACAAGTGCAAGTCCACCTGCAATAAACAACAATCTTCCCAATATTGACATATTTGTTACGAAGTATCCTGTCAAAGCTGATGCAATTGCAATCATTCCAACAATTGACGTAAGAACAATAAATACAACCATTCCAAAGCTGGCATCAATTAAAAGCATTTCCGGACTATAAACAAATATATACGGAATTATGAAGGCCGCAATGGCAAGCCGTGAGGCAATTACTCCAGTTCGCATAGGTTCTGCTTTTGCTACCCCCGCACCTGCAACAGCAGCAAGCGCTACCGGTGGTGTGATATCTGCGATGATACCAAAATAGAAAACAAACATATGTGCTGCTAAAATAGGAACATCAAGAAGCAACAATGCTGGTGCTGCAATAGTTGATGTTATTACATAATTTGCAGTAGTTGGTACACCAATGCCAAGCACGATTGATGTTATCATTGTAAATATCAATGTCAAAAATAATTTACCATTGGCAACACTTACAAGCATAGAACCCATTTTCAGTCCCAAACCTGTTTGAGTTACAACTCCAATGATGATACCTGCACTGGCACATGCTGCTATAACAGTCAATGCAGTTCTCGCGCCTTTTTCAAGACCATTGACAATATCCCAAAAACTTAAACGTGTATCTTTTTTAAATGCTGCAACTATAATAGATGCTGCAATTCCGCCAAGAGCCGCTCTAATAGGTGTATATCCTACAACTAAAAGATAAATGATAATGACTATTGGCAAAAGCAAATGCCCACGTTCTTTCATTATCTTACCAACCTTTGGAATATCGGCTTTATTCATTCCTTTTAGTCCAAGCTTTTTAGCTTCAAAATGAACACCTGCCCAAACACCAAAGTAGTAAAGAAGCGCTGGTATCGCTGCTGCTGCAATAATTTTTACATATGGCGTGTTAGTGAATTCAGCCATTAAAAATGCTGCAGCGCCCATAATTGGCGGCATCAACTGCCCTCCAGTAGATGCTGTAGCTTCTACTGCCCCAGCAAATTCAGGTTTATAACCTAATTTTTTCATCATAGGTATTGTGAAGCTTCCTGTGCCAACAACGTTTGCAACAGAACTTCCTGAAAGAGTTCCCATCGCACCACTGGCAATGACAGCTACCTTTGCAGGACCACCAGGAGATCCACCGGCCAATGAATTCGCCAGATCAATAAAAAATTCTCCCATTCCTGTTTTTTCAAGATAAGCGCCAAATAAAAGAAACATAAATATAAATGTGGATGAAACACCGATAGGAATACCAAATATACCTTCAGTTGTATAAAACAAATGTTGCACCAAGTCTCCTATTTGAACACCGCGATGTGCCAACATACCAGGAATATGGCGACCAAATAATGCGTATAAAATAAATGATACCGCTATAATGACCATTGGCCATCCTATGACTCTTCTTGCAGCTTCAAGTACCAATAATATTGCAACGACTCCTACAAACATATCCATCGTCGTCACTCGACCTGCTCTCATAACAAGATCACTATAGTTTACAAAAACATACATAAATGATGATGCTGATATAATCGCCAATATCAAATCGAGTGGGTGCATTTTATGGCGAGAAAAAGATTTTCTTGATGGATAGAGCAAATACACTAGACTTAAACCAAATGCCAAATGCACTGATCTTTGAAGCATCGCATCCATCATGCCAAAAATTGCTGTATATAGCTGAAATACAGAAAAACTGATTAAAATCGCTGCTATTATTTTTGCACCAAAACCCTTCAGTTCTCTAAAATCAGATCCTTTATCATATTGTCTAAGTAATTTATCAGCACTGCTTTGATCAAATGAATCACTTAGATTTCCTTTTGGAGGATTTTTATCACTCATGATAAACCCCTTTCTAAAAGTTTTTCTATAAAAACTTAAGCTTAATAAGTATTGATACTACTCAAACAATTAGAAAATAATCGTATACAACTTCCCAAACTTAAGGACTGTTCTATTTTCAGAATGAATGCTGATCTTTGCATCATCTTTATTTACAAGATTGAATAGTTCAAATTTCATATCCCCAATGCCAATCCAATGGTTCGGAATAGGTGATATAACCATAGGAATACTTTGAAACTCCCTGTCAATATATAGAATAAACTTACCGTCAATTATTTCAAAATTCCAATCATTTTCTTGTTCAAAAGGCAAACCTACTCCAAAAGACTCATAAACAGTCCTTTGGAGTAGTAATGTGTTATCATCTAAAACTGTAAAATATTCCTCAGCGGGTGTTAATTCTACAGAATGTGTATATCCCAGAACAAATGTGTCATCAGGCAAATAAAATTCTTTAGTGGTCTGATTATCCAGATTAGTAATCACTAAAACTTTTTCATTCGACAAGTTCATAATAGAATATCCAATTAAGATCAATCCTAGCACAAATATGCCAATAGTCAGTGAATTTTTATTTTTTAGAATATACATGTATTAACTCCTCAATTAATTGATTACGCCAACTTCTTTAAAGTATCTTAAAGCACCTGGATGAACATCCACAGGCATACCTTCAACTGCAGTTTCAACTGTGATGAATTTTCCAACATTGTGGGCAGCTACAACACGGTCATGATTTTCATAGATTTGTTTAGTCAATTGATATGCAACTTCTTCATCAAGATCTGCAGAAACAACAAGCATTGCTTTTACTGTCAAAGTTTGCACGTCTGCATCTTGTCCCTTGTATGTTCCTGCTGGAATAACAAAAGGTGTATAGAATTCATAATCAGCCATCAATTGAGTTGCAAACTCACCTTCTAAAGGAACAACATAAATATCTTTGCTAGATGATAAATCTTGAATAGCAGCTGTTGGAATACCAGCTGTCAAGAAAGCAACATCTACTTGACCATCTTTGATTCCTGAAGAAGCTTCAGAGAAAGACAAGAATTTTGCATTGATATCAGTGTCAAAATCTAAGCCAGCAGCAGCAATAATTTGTCTAGCATTAGCTTCAACACCACTGCCAATAGCACCAACTGCTATATTTTTTCCAGCTAAATCAGCAATAGATTTAATATTAGGATCAGTAGTAACGATTTGAAGTGGCTCTGAGTACATTGTAGCCAAACCGTTCAATTTTGGGAATGAATCGCCTTCAAACATTAACATGCCATTTGCAGAGTACATAGCGATATCATTTTGAACGATAGCAACTTCAATTTTTCCATCTTTAAGCAAGTTGATATTTGCTGTAGATGCACCAGTACTTTGAGCTGTTGCATTGATTCCATCAATGTTATTGTTCCAGATTTCAGCAAAAGCGCCGCCCAATGGGAAGTAAGTACCAGCTGTTCCGCCAGTTCCGATATTGATAAATACAGTTTCTGCAGGTTCTTCAACCACAGGTGTTTCTACTGCTGGTTCTTCAACTGCAGGCTCTTCTGCTGGTGCAGCTGAACATCCTACGAAAACAACTAGTGTCATTAACAACACTACTAATAGTAATAACTTATTTTTCATAATAATTCCCCCTTAAATTTTTCATATCATTTAAATATTACTGCATTAATACAAACAACTACAAATTTCGACATGATGTTACAAAATAGTATTACATTTCCGTAAGATTTTTTTCTTAAAAATATGTAACGCTATATTCATATTATCATTCTTATAGCCATTATTATATAGTTACCAATTATTAATGTTTTTATTCTTTTAATTTTATATTATAATTTTCGTCAATTCTTCAGGTTCTTTTATAATATAATCAATCTTCAATCCATCAAATAACCTTTTAGGCAGAATCGTCCAATCGACAAGCACTGATAAAATTCCTGCATTGTTTGCAATGAGAATATCATTATCACTGTCGCCAACAAAAATAACTTCTTCACTTGCCAGTTGCCATTTTTCCAAAACTTTATATACAGCTTCTGGGTGAGGTTTTTTATTCACGACATCAGAAGCAGATATTGTAATATCAAAATAATCTATTAATCCAAACTTTTTGAGTACATGGTCAATGCCGTTTCTTCCCTTGTTCGAAACTACACCCATGATGATCCCCATTTTTTTCAAATTGATTAACATCTCCATTACGTCTGGAAACATTTTTGTCTCTTGATCCCGCTTTTGTGTATACATTTTTCGATAGTAATTGACCATCTCTTTTTTATGAGATTCATCAAAATACAGCATTTGATCCTCCAAAGGCTTGCCAAGAATTTCAACAAATGATTCTTTTTCAGGATGATATCCCATGAATTTCTCTACAGTATCTTGAATGCAGTTTATTACCAAATCATTTGTGTCAATCAATGTCCCATCCATATCAAAAATAATTCCTTTTATCATTTTAACTCCTTACCAATAACTTTGATGACTCCATTATACCAGAATTTTAAAAAGGGGGAGTGCTTTCGCACTCCCAACCTATCATTATATTTTTTCTCTTGGAATATAATATGTGTGAAGCAATTCATGCGATTTATGTCCATATGGTTCACCTAGATAATCCTCATATAATTTAAGCACCGCTGTATTTTCATGGGATTTTCTTCTGACTTTACTTCTATCTTCTTTATAAATGGCTTCTTGGCGCTTTCTGATAATATCCATGTCGCCGTGATGGTATGGCTGTCCACCTCCGCCGATGCAACCACCAGGACACGCCATTATTTCAATCGCATGGTACTGACTCTTTCCATCTCTAATATCTTCCAACATTTTTCTTGCATTCCCAAGACCGTGGGCAATACCGATATTTAGCTTCAAATCTCCAATATTCACCGTTGCTTCTCTAATGCCTTCAAGACCTCTCAACTGATGAAATTCAACATTTTCAAGTTCTTCTCCTGTAATCCATTCATAAGCAGTACGAACCGCTGCCTCGATTACACCACCAGTTGTTCCAAAAATAACAGCTGCACCCGTACTTTCCCCTAACAGTGAATCAAAATCTGATTCTGGCAATTGATTGAATAAAATACCAGCTTCTTTTAGCATTGCGCCATATTCTCTAGTTGTCAAAACTAAATCTACATTATTATTGTAGTCTTTTGTAAGTTCTGGTCTTGCTGCTTCAGCTTTTTTCGCCAGACACGGCATGATTGAAACAACTACGATATCTCTTGGATCTATTCCTTTTTTCTCTGCATAATAAGTTTTCATAACTGTTCCCATCATAATTTGAGGAGATTTACAAGATGATGGTATATCCAACATATCTGGAAACTGATGTTCAAAGAACTTGACCCATGCAGGGCAACAAGAAGTCAACATCGGAAGTCTTCCTCCATGCTTAATTCGATGTACCAGTTCTGAAGCTTCTTCCATAATCGTTAAGTCAGCCGCAAAATCAGTATCGAAAATGCCATCGAAACCGAGTCTTCTAAGCGATGCAGCCAACTGACCTGTTGTTACAGATCCCGCTTCCATTCCAAACATTTCTCCAATGGCAACTCTGATAGCTGGTGCCACTTGAACAATTACATGCTTTTCACTACTATGAAGCGCTCTCCACACTCTGCCAACATCATTTGTTTCAGTTAAAGCACCCGTCGGACAAACTGCAACACATTGTCCACAGAAAGTACAAGCAGTGTTGTCCATATCCAAATTGAAAGCAGGTCCGACAAAAGTATCAAATCCACGATTGATTGCTGATAAAACACCTACTGTTTGAACATCATTACACATAGTTTCACAACGTCTACACATAATGCATTTATTAGGATCCTTTACCAGTGAAAAAGAAGATTTATCAAGTGGATAGTCCATTTTTTCACCTTCCCACTTAATCTCCCTAATACCTAAATCTTGCGACAACGCTTGAAGTTCACATTCCAAATTTTTGGCACAAGTCAAGCACTCTTTCGGGTGATTGGACAATAACAATTCAACCGCCATTCTTCTACCAGTAATTGATCTTGCTGAATCAGTCTTGACAACCATTCCTTCTGTCACTTTTTCAGAACATGAAGGTACTAATGTGTTTCTTCCTTCAACCTCGACAACACAGGCACGGCAGGAAGCAACTTGATTGACAATTCCAAATCCCTCTAAATTTAAATGACATAAAGTTGGTATATGAACACCTACTTTTTTAGCAGCCTCCAAAATAGTTGTGCCTTTTTGCACTTCTACTTCCATTCCATTTATTGAAAGTTTAATAATTGACATGATATCCTCCTCCCTACGGCTTAATGATTGCGCCAAATTTACATGCTGTAAAACAAGCACCACATGCTATACATGCGCTTTCATCAATAATATGTGCTTCTTTCACTTTTCCTGTAATGCAATTGACTGGACAGACTCTGATACAAGCCGTACAACCAATACACTTTTCGGCATCGATGCGATATGATTTAGTTTTTTCTCTTTTTGCATACGCTTCATATTCCTGAGGAAAATATCTCATAGTACTCAGAACTGGATTTGGTGCAGTCTGCCCTAATCCGCACAGGGCCGTATCTTTAATCATATTTCCTAAATCTTTCAACTTTTGAAGATCATCCATATCTCCTTCAAGGTTAGTCAATCTCTCTAAAATTTCATACATCCTTTTCGTTCCAATACGACATGGCGTGCACTTGCCACATGATTCATCCTGCGTAAAATCAAGATAAAATTTTGCGATTTCAACCATATCGTTGTCCTCATCCATAACAATCATTCCACCTGAACCCATCATAGAACCAATTGCTTTCAGACTTTCATAATCTATAGGTGTATCTAAATCTGCTTCAGTTATGACACCGCCAGATGGACCTCCTGTTTGCACAGCTTTGAATTTTTTGCCATCCGTGATTCCCCCACCTATTTCAAATATGATTTCTCTGAGAGTTGTTCCCATAGGCACTTCTACAAGTCCTACATTATTAACTTTTCCTGCCAATGCAAACACTTTGGTTCCTTTTGAGTTCTCTGCTCCAATACTGCTGAACCATTTTGAACCTTTCAGAATAATTGGACAAATATTTGCATAGGTCTCAACATTATTGACACTTGTCGGCATACCTTTATATCCAGATTCCGATGGAAATGGAGGTTTTTTAGTCGGTTCTCCTCTTAATCCTTCCATCGAATGAATAAGTGCTGTCTCTTCTCCACAGACAAATGCCCCTGCACCCAGTTTAATTTCTATTGTGAAATCAAATCCACTGTTGAATATATTCTTACCTAAAAGTCCTTCATTTTCAGCTTGTCTAATTGCAATTTTAAGTCTTTCTATCGCTAATGGATACTCTGCCCTGATGTAAAAAATACCTTTATTGGCACCGATTGCATAGCCTCCAATTGCCATTGCTTCTAATACACTGTGCGGATCTCCTTCAAGAATGGATCTATCCATAAATGCGCCTGGATCACCTTCATCTGCATTGCAAATGATGTATTTTTCAGTTCCAGGTGATTTCATTGCAAGCTCCCATTTCAGGCCTGTTAGAAATCCACCACCTCCACGCCCTCTCAACCCGCTGTCCTTTACAATTTTTACGACATCTTGAGGTGTCATTTCAGTCAATACTTTTCCAAGTGCTTCATACCCACTGAATGCAATATATTCTTCAATATTTTCAGGATTTATAAATCCACAATTTCTAAGTGCGATTCTGTATTGCTTTTGATAAAATTCCATCTCATCATGAACAACCAGTTTTACTCTATCTTTAGGATCTTCATATAAAAGCCTCTCAACTTTTTCTCCTTTGATAAGGTGTTTTTCTACAATTTCTTTTACATCTTCTGGTTTCACTTTCACATAATATACATTGTCAGGATAAATTTTAACAATTGGACCTTGAGCACAAAATCCAAAACATCCCGTTTTCAGCACTTTAAATTTACCGTCATGCCCTTCAATCTCTTCTCTGAAAGCTTCTAATATATTTTCACTTTCAGATGCCTTACAGCTTGTTCCACTGCATATCATTATATGTGCTTTGTAGTTTGACACATTTATCCCCCCTTATGCCTTAGTAAAAATTTTATTTAAAAGATGATCATCAATCAACTCTTTATTCAAAATATGCATGTATATAATTTTCTCTGCAATAATTTCATCCACATTTCCATATATAATAGGTGCATCTCCAGGTATATTTACTTGAACCGTTGGTTCAGAGTGGCAATACCCAATGCATCCAACAGGTATAACACTGATATTTTCGAGTTTCATATCATCGACTGCTTTTTTTAATGAAATCATGGTATCACGCGCACCAGCAGCTATCCCACAGGTAGCCATGCCTACTAGTATTTCTATTCTTTCATCAGAACTTTCTCCACGTTCTCTCAAAGCTACTATTCTTGAGTTCTTTTCTCGTATTTTTTTGAGATCATCCAAAGATTTGATTGGCATATTAATCCTCCTCTCGATACTTTTTGATAATTTCACTGACGTCACTCACTTTTACATGTCCATAAACTTGATCATCCACCATGACTACTGGTGCAAGGCCACATGCGCCTACACAGCGTATATCCTTCAAAGTGAATAAGCCGTCTTCTGTCATTTTATTGTTTTCAACATTAAGTTCTCTTTTTAATTCGTTGAAAATTTTATCAGATCCATTTACAAAACATGCAGTTCCCATGCAAATGCTGATTGTATGCTTTCCTCTCGGTTCTTGCGTGAAAAACGAATAAAAACTTACGACACCATTTACTTTAGCTGCTGGAATGTCAATTTTTCTTGAAATATAAATTTGTAAGTTTTCAGGCAAATACCCAAAGAGGCTTTGCCCCTTATGTAGTATGTGAATCAAACTTCCCTTTTGATCTTCCAAGGAATCAATATATTCATCCAATTCATCAATTTTCTCACGATCTAATTTTTTTGTATCCAAATCTACAAACTTCCCTTTTGCATTTTTCAAATTTCTTCCTCCCTCCACATTTTCCTGTGTCAATTCAAGTACAGTATAATACATTTCTTTTCACTTGTGAATACTTTAACGATAACTTTGTTAAAAATTTATTTTTCTGATATCCCAATCGTAACTCTTTTTCATTATCTGTTAATTTAATACCTTATATTTCACTTTTCACGATTAACGTTTTTTATCAATAACTATTATCTATAGAAAAACACCCATTGAATTTATCAATGGGTGTTTTTCTTAAGCAACAGTACTTCGTTCTTTACTGAATTTTTCGTATTCTTTATTTATCATTATATCCTCAATAATCTCTACCATTTTCCAAATATCATGAAACGAGATGTATAATGCAATTGGTGCAAGCCTTATGACATTCGGATATCTAAAATCCGGAATAATTCCCCTTTCTTTCATCGCTTCATTTATTCGAATTGCTTCATCATGTTCCAGTGCTACATGACCCCCTCTTCGAGAATGCTCTCTTGGTGTTCCAATATTAAATCCAAACTTTGCAAGTTTACTGTCAATCAAATACATCATATAATCCGTCGCCTTCAATGACTTTTCTCTCATATTGTCAATTCCAGCCTCTTCAAATATATTGAGCGTCCCTTCTAATGGTGCCATACTGAAAATATGAGGAGTTCCTATTTGAAAACCGCCAGCATTTTTTGCCTGCTTAAATTCTAGATCCATGTCAAACTGTTTGTCTTTTCTGTACCCAAACCAGCCAGCTAAGCCTGTTTCCTTTTCAAAATGTTTCTTGTTTATAAAAAAGCTCGCTGATCCTCCTGGACCATTGCTCAAATATTTATAACCACACCAAAAAGCAAAATCAACATTCCACTTAGATAACTCATGTTTGATTGCCCCCGCTGAATGACTTAAATCAAAAATAACATATATACCTTTTTCATGAGCTGCTTTTGTGATTCTCTCCATATCTATAAGTTGTCCACTTCTGTAAAGCACCCCTGGAAGAAGTGCAACAGCAACTTCATCAGTCATCATTTCGATGATGTCTTCCTCTTCCAGTGTTTTGCCGTCACGACTCTTGACAAGCACCAATACATCATCTGGCTTTAAACCCTTTGCTTTTATCTGACTCTCCACAGCATAGATGTCAGATGGAAAATTCAACTCATCCATCAATATTTTATATTTATTCTCTTTCGGTCTATAAAAAGTCGATAAACCAATATGCAAATTTATTGTTGTTGATCCATGAATAATGACTTCCTCAGGTGAAGCACCCATCAGTGAACTCATTTTCTTTGAAAGTTCTTCAGCATAATAAAACCAAGGTATTTTACCACCCATCCAACCGTTGATTCCAAGTGTTTTCCATTCATTTACTAGTCTCATCAAGGCTTCTTCAGCATCTTTTGACATCATTCCCAATGAATTTCCATCCATATAAATAGTGTCTTTCTGAATATAAAATCTTTCTTTAAACTTTTTCAATTTATCTTTACTATCCATTTCCAGTGCGAAATTTTCATCTGTTCGAAACATCTTAATACCCCCTCATAAATATTCTATACAATTTTTTTAAAAAATGTCAGCAAAAATTAAAAAAACAGCACAGATTTAATTCTGCACTGTTTTCATCACTTTATTGACAAACACATCTACTACTTTAGGATCAAATTGAATTCCTGAATTTTTCTGAATTTCATCAATTGCTTCCTGGTCTGTTAAAACTTCTCTGTAAGTTCTCTCTCTCGTCATGGCATCAAATGCATCAGCAACACATATAATCCTTGATTGCACAGGAATTTCATTTTCTTTAAGCCCTCTAGGATATCCTTTCCCATCCCATCTTTCATGATGCGCAAGAACGTACTGAGAAATTTCTGTCATCTCATTCACAGCATTTAAAATACGATAACCTACTTCAGGATGTCTTTTTATTTCTACCCATTCTTCCTCATTCAGTTTTCCTTTTTTGTTGAGAATGTTGTCATCGATTGCAATTTTACCGATATCATGCAGCCATCCAGCCGATTTCAGTTCAAAAACTTCTCTTGCACTTAAACCATAAGCTGCACCAATTTTTTCAGATAGTTCACTGACTCTTGATGAATGTCGTTCTTCTCGCTTGTTCTTCTCATGTAGCGTTCTGATAATTGTCTCAAACATTCTTCCTCTGACGCTTGGACTTTCAATGAGCTTATGCCGGTACATATAATCTTCAGCGCGCTTGAAAAGTTCATCAACTGTATCTGACATTTCATGCTTGACATCAAATCCAAAGGAAACCGAAATTTCAATAGACTCCAATTTATACTCTCTGCTACTGGTTTTTATTCTATTTACAATAATTTCCGCTTCTTCATAATTTGTATTCGGCAATAGAATAATGAATTCATCACCGCCGAGTCTTGCTATTATTTCATCATTGCGACAAGCTTTCTTGATGATATCTGCAGTGATTTTCAACAACTCATCACCAGCAATATGACCGAAGGCATCATTGATCAATTTCAGTCCATTAACATCAGCCATAATTAAAGCCAACGGCAGATTCCTTTCATGGTCAAGCCTTTTCAATTCTTCTTCAAAAAATCTTCGATTGTAGAGTCCTGTAAGTTGATCATGATAGCTGATGTAAATAATTTCATCTTCTGCTTTTTTTCTCTCTGATATATCTGAATAAATCCCATAACCGCCAATTACTTCATTGCCTGAAATAATCGGTACCCCTTGTATCATGACATTTCTTTCTTTATTGCCTTTTGCAAATCGAACAGCTTCAAGCGATACTTTTTCTCCGAGTAATAGTGTATCCGTAAGATGCTTTGTTTCATGAATTATGTCTGCATTGGAAAATACACTGTCTACATATTTCCCGGAAATTTCTTCTAGTGTGTAATCAAACAGCATTTCAAAATTCTTATTGATGTCTAAAATTTTATGTTCTTTATCAAACATGACAATAGCATCAGATGAATTCGTAAATAGTGCTTCAAAGGCTGTTTTTTGCTTTGCCAACTCTTTTTCAGCATATCTTCTATTGGCTATATCAGTGTATATGCCATACCCTCCAATGACTTCATCACCTGAAATAATTGGAACACCTTGAATATCAACTTCACAACCATGTCCTTTTTTGTCAAACCTTATGCCTTCTTTAACAACCTTTATCCCGTTAAGCAATGTATCAGTCAAATCAATCATATTTAGATTATCTTCTCCGTTAGAAATGACATCATCTACATTTTTTCCCAAAATTTCATTTATTTCATAACCAAACAAACTCGTGAAATTTTCATTTATTTCCAATATCCTATGATTAATGTCAAACTTAACGATAGCATCAGATGAATTCTTGAAAAGAGCTTCAAATGATACTTTCTGTTTTATTATTTTGTCTTCGTTTTTCTTTCTTTGAGTCATGTCAGTATAAATGCTATATCCGCCTTTAAATTCTCCATCAGTTTTAATTGCGACACCATTTATTCTCACTTTAAGAAAATTGCCATTTTTGTCTATTCTATCCCTCTCAAGATCAAATGACTCACCATTAATGATATCCTCAGTAATTTGTTTTGCTTCAGATTTCATCTCAGCTGTTACGATAAAATCATCAATATCTCTTCCGTATAAATCATCTAAAGTGAATCCAAATAACTTTACGAAACTATCATTAACATCAATAACAACTTTATGATTATCAAAGCGAACGATGGCATCAGGCGAATTTTTAAACAAAGCCTCAAAATTAAGCTTTTGAAGTTCTATCGTCCTCTCATTTTCTAGCATCATCTCAAGATTTTTCTCTAACTCAACATTCAGGACTTGTTGCTTTTCGCTATCTATTTTAATCACTTCAATATGATTCTCAATATTTTCAAGAAGATAATTTATATTATTGACTAAAGAATCAAATCCCCATTTTTTATTCCATGAAATTCTATAAGCAGGATTCATTTCAATATCGATTTTCTTCATACTGTTTTCAATTTTCATAATTGGATTCGTGATACTGTTTCGGATAACAAGAGCAAATAATATAAAAGCAACCAACGAAACAATAAATACTATGGAAAATTGTTTTGCCAAACTGCTATTAGACGCTAAAACTTTTTCAATCGGAACATAATTGACCAAGACCCACTTTGAATTTTCAATAGGCATATAGGCAATATAACCCAATTCATTATCTATGTTACATATACTCAAAGTGAATTGATTTAATTCATCACCATCAGAAATAAATTTTACAGACTCATCAATGATTCTTTTTGATAATTCATCATTCATATCAACTTTATTAGAGGTCAAGCTTTCTCTATTGCTATTGATAAGAAATGTAGTTAAATAGTTATCTCTAGAATTGGAATCTATAATTTCTACTATCTTATTTAATGTAATATCTCCACCGACAACTCCTATTAAATGTCCAGAATGTGTGAAAACTGCCTTTGCCATTGTTATAATTTGATTTTCTCCAGATGCATTCATAAAAACATCTGTTACAACCACATCATCTGAAATGATTGCATTTTGGTACCAGATTCTTGTTCTCAAATCAAAATCTTCAGGTGGGATCCAATCGCTGCCATTAATCATTTCATTATTTGGAGTGCCAAAATAAAGTGAATTGAAATTATCATTCGAGTTTAACTCATTTTTGAAATAATCATAAATAACTTCTCCATTCCATTCATCAAAAGAAATAAAATAGGCAGCGTCCTCAATGACCTTCATCTGCTGATTAATCCACTCCCGAATCTCATATGCAGTTGTTTTCATTGAAACTTCAGTTATTGTATGAAGTTCACCTTCTATCATCTTTTTAGAGTCCTGATACTGAGAAAACAATATCCATCCCATCAATAAGATCAAAAGCAATAGAATAGAATAAATTCTTCTAATTAATTTCTGCATGATTTCCCCTTAATTATAATTACTTTAGTAGTAATTATATCATAGGTGCTCAATCAATGTACATTTTTATAATTTCTAATCGCGCATAATGGAAGTCTTCTTTTGGCAAATGATAAATAAAATTGAAGGTAGTCGGTAAATAAAACCCCAGCCAATTTCCATATTTTTCAATTTCTACAGTCCATTCTGTAAGTACAAAATCATTTTTGACATTTCGGTAACGATTGAAGTGAATTGCCAACAATTTTCCTTCACTGTCAAATACAAATCGCCCTGTTATATCCACTTTCCCATCTTTAAAAAGACCGATCACTTCACCATTTTTTTCTTCCCATTTGAAATTTTCATGTGTCAAATAAGCAGGTGAAAGAAAATGAAAAAGCAAATAGACCATTTCATTCCGATAGTTCATTTCAGTCCCAAGCCCCTCAACAAATTTAAACATTCCTCCGAGATAAATTACAAAATGTCCTATTCTTCTTTCCAACATATCAATGACCCGAATTGTTATACCAGGAACTATACTCATACAGGCATCTGCAAGGTAAGAATGCGTATCAAAATTGACATAACTTTTTAGCTTAAACCACCACCATTTTCTTTTATTGGACTTTCGTTTAATCATCCCACGATAATATATCTTCAACTTCTTAAAGGCTTTTTTATTTCTGGCTCCAGTCAAGATTATATATTTTTTAAGTGGTAATGGCAGTAAGTCAAATTCATCTCCAATATACAATAAACTCCTGTCTTTGACGTAAAATATTTCCCTAACCCATTTATCAATCTGAATATTTTGATATATTTTAAAACTGATCATGACTGCTGTAATGATTAGAACAACCTGAATAACCATCATGCTCAACATATTGACACCACCTTTTTTTGCTATTTAATAAATACCATCAAACAGCTTCTATGAAACAAGGTATAATATAAATATACAAAGAAGGGAGCTTAAGTGATGAGCGATGAAAAAGCAAGGAAATTGATGGGAAATTCATGCAAAGTTTGCCCAGTATGCAACGGCGTAGCTTGTGCCGGACAAATTCCTGGAATGGGTGGAACCGGAACAGGAGAAGGTTTCATAAATAATTTTACAGCCTTGAAGAATATTAAATTGAACATGAAAGTACTTAATACATTTTCTATTCCAAATACTGAAGTTGAGTTTCTTGATTTCAATTTATCTTTTCCTGTTATCGGTGCACCGGTTGCATCAGTAGATCTCAACATGGGTGGTGGACTATCAGAAGAAATCTATATCGACTCCTTTATGAAAGGTTGTTTCGATGCAGGGGTTCTAGGCTCTACAGGTGATGGTCTTGAAGATTTTGTTTATCAAGCAGGTTTTAAAGCCATTAAAAATGTCGAAGGATTCGGTATTCCATTTATAAAACCTTGGGAAGATAAAATTTTCTATAAAAAATTAAATGATGCTTTGATTTCAGGAGCAAAAGTTATAGGAATTGATATTGATGCAATTGGACTGACTGTTCTAAGAAAATTTGGTCTCGCTACAAAAATGAGAACCCATGAAGAATTAAAGACATTGATCGATAGCATCCCAGTCCCTGTCATACTTAAAGGCATTCTTTCCCCTGAAGAAGCGGTAACAGCCATTCAAGCCGGTGCTAGTGCTATCGTTGTTTCAAATCATGGCGGTAGAATTCTTGACTCTTGTCCTTCAACTGCTCAAGTTTTACCACAGATTGTTAAAGCAGTGGATAAACAAATCCCTATTCTTGTCGATGGCGGTGTCCGAAGTGGAGAGGATATATTGAAAATGATTGCGCTTGGTGCAGATGCGGTAATGATTGGAAGACCAGTTGCTATCTCAGTCTTTAAAGATACTGAGAGCGGTGTAAGAGACTACCTCGTCAACCTCAAGGACCAGTTTGAAAAAGCAATGATTCTAACCGGATGCCATTCAGTCGATGAAATTGACAGCAGAGTAATCTACAAAGAAAGGAGAGCCTAATAAAGCTCTCCTTTCTTTGCTATAATACTTTTATTTTTTCAATGACATTACTCATGCTAAAATCTAAATTTTTATTGCCTTTTTCAAGATTTTTAAAAGCCATGGACATCATCAATTTAATTCTATTGAGCTGATTGACTTCACTCGCACCACTATCATAATCAATTGCTACGATATTGGACTGCGGAAAGGAATCCCTCAATTTTTTTATCATCCCTTTACCCACTACATGATTAGGCAAGCATCCAAAAGGTTGAATGCAGAAAATATTAGGAACTCCTTCATCGATAAGTTCAATCATCTCAGCAGTTAAAAACCAACCTTCACCCGTCTGATTTCCCAGTGATATGATTCCCTCTGCACCTTCAGCCATTTCTTGAATCGATTTTGGCGGATGAAATCTTTTACTTTCATTCAACGCTTTTTTCAACTCTGTTCTATAAGATTCAATATAGGCAATTGCCAAATCACTTATTTTTTTTGAAGTCCAACTACCAGAGAGTTTTTCATATTTATACGTATTGTTATAAGCACTGTATAAAAAGAAATCAATCAAGTCCGGTACAATTACTTCAGCGCCTTCTTTTTCAATGACATCTACAATATTATTATTTGCATCCGGATGATATTTGACTAAAATTTCACCTACTATCCCCACTTTTGGTTTAACTAAATTCTCATGAATTTCCAATTCATCAAATTCTTTTACAATCATTCGAATATTTTCTTTAAATGCCTTATCTCCATCGCTGAGAATGGAATCCTTTAATTTATTCATCCATTTATTGTACAATTGATTTGCAGAATTGTTGAATTTTTCGTAAGGTCTTACCTTATAGAGCACACGCATCATCAAATCACCATAGACAAGTGCTCTTATTGCAGCTTTTATTAGAGGCAGTGTCAACTTGAATCCAGGATTATTTTCCATATTTTGCGCACTGAGCGAAATAACAGGAATATGTTGCATCCCAGCATCTTTCAATGCTTTTCTAATGAAAGCAATATAGTTTGTTGCACGGCATCCACCGCCAGTTTGAGAAATAATCAATGACGTATTATTCAAGTCATATTCTCCTGATTCAAGTGCCGCCATTACTTGTCCTACAGTAATAACTGCTGGATAACAAGCATCATTGTGAACGTATTTCAATCCTGTATCTATCGCATTTTTATTTACTCTCTTTAATATGACTAAATTATACCCTGCATTAATGAATGCCTTTTCCAATAATTCAAAATGAATAGGTGCCATCTGTGGAGAAATTATTGTATGATTTTTTTTCATCGCTTTAGTGAATACCACTCTATTATCTACTTCTGATTTTCTGTATGGTTTGATTCCAATCAATTCTCTTTCTTTTACTGATGCCAAAAGTGATCTTAGTCTTATTCTTGCAGCGCCAAGATTATTGATTTCATCAATTTTTATAACAGTGTGTACACGATTATATCTCTCTAAAATTTCTTGAACTTGGTCAACTGTTACAGCATCAAGACCACAACCAAAAGAATTTAATTGAATAAATTCCAAATTTTCTTGCTGCGCAGTAAATGTCGCTGCCGCATAAAGTCTTGAATGATATACCCATTGGTCGATTACTCGCAGTGGTCTTTCTGTAGTAGAAAGATGGCTGACAGAATCTTCTGAAAGAACTGCATATCCTAACGATATCACAAGTTCAGGTATGCCATGATTGATTTCAGGATCTATATGATAAGGTCTTCCTGCTAAAACAATCCCTTTCAATCCATTTTCTTTTAAATAAGCAAGTGTTTTTTCTCCCTCTTGCTGAATATCCTTTTTGTATTTAAAAAGTTCCTTGTATGCTTTCTCGGCAGCAATTTTTATTTCTGATTTATTCAATCCTTCACATTTCATCTCTTCATAGAAACGCTGTACAAATCTTTTTTCATCATCTAATGGCAAAAAAGGATTATAGTAAATTATTTTGTCAGATTTCAATTCTTCCACATTCGCTTTAATCGTTTCAGAATAAGATGTAACTACAGGACAGTTATAACTATTCCCCGCATTCGGATCTTCCTTGATATTATAGACAATAGCCGGGTAAAATATTTTGCTGACACCCCTCTTGATCAGTTGTTGAATATGACCATGTACAAGTTTAGCTGGATAACAAACTGATTCAGATGGAATACTTTCCATACCCAATTCAAATATTTTTTTTGATGATCTTCCCGAAAGAACAATTTTATAACCTAATTCAGTAAACAATGTATGCCAAAACGGATAGTCTTCGTAAAGATTAAGCACTCTTGGAAATCCAATCTCTCCTCTATAGGCTTCTTCCTTGCTCAAATTTTTATAATCAAATATTTTTTTATATTTATATTCATATAAATTTGGAAGTTCCCGTTTTTCCTCATGAGTTGCAGCACCCTTTTCACAACGGTTTCCAGTTATAAATTCTCTGCCATCCGAAAATTGATTAACTGTAAGAGCGCAATTATTTGCACACAGGCCACATCTTTTGAATGCTTGAGTTACTTTGAAAGTATCAAGATGATCAGAATCAAGCAAAGTTGATACATATGTTTCTTCATATCGCTCTTTTGCAATCAGTGCAGCGCCAAAAGCTCCCATAATTCCTGCAATATCTGGCCGAATGACCTCTTTGCCTGCAAGTCTTTCAAAGGATCTCAGAACTGCATCATTGTAAAATGTTCCACCTTGAACAACTATTTTATCACCCAAATCATCAGCCAATTTCATTCTAATGACTTTGAAAAGCGCATTTTTAATGACAGACATTGAGATACCCGCTGCTATATCTGAAACTTCCACGCCTTCCTTTTGTGCTTGTTTTACTTTGGAATTCATAAAAACAGTACAGCGTGTTCCTAAATCAACAGGTTTTTTTGATTCCACAGCTTTTTTTGTAAACTGATGTATATCTAAATCGAGAGACTCTGCAAAAGTTTCAATGAAAGAACCACATCCTGACGAACACGCTTCATTGAGCATGATCGAGTGGACTGTTCCATTCCTAATCTGCAGACTTTTCATATCCTGTCCACCGATGTCCAAGATAAAATCGACACCAGGAACAAAAAAATCTGCAGCTTTATAATGCGCAATCGTCTCTATTTCTCCAATATCGACTTTAATTGCAGCTTTTATCAACTGCTCCCCATAACCAGTGACAGTTGAATTGCATATTTCAATTTCCTCATTCAATTTTTTATTTAAATCTTTCAACACATTGATTGTCGAGTGAAGAGGTCTTCCTAAATTGCTTCCATAATATGAAAACAACATTTTACCTTCTTCATCAATCAAAACAACTTTTGTCGTAGTAGAACCTGAATCTATTCCAAGGAAAGCTTTGCCTTTGTAATTCTCTATTTCATTTCTTTCAACTTTGTTTTTCCCGTGACGTTTAAGAAAAGTCTCATAGTCATTATTATCAGCAAAGAGCGCTTCCATCACAGAAGTTCCTTCATTGGCAACTTTTCCAATCTCTTTAATATTTTTATAAAGTTCTTCTACTTTTATTATCTTTGTTTTTTTAGCGGCATAAGCAACTCCTAATGCAACAAAATACTGCGCATTATCAGGAAACCTTACATGCGCATCATCAAGATTCAGTGTCTCAATAAATCGTTTTCTAAGTTCTGATAAAAACGAAAGCGGTCCTCCCAAAAATGCAATTGTTCCTCTAATCGGCCTTCCTTGTGCTAGCCCACCAATGGTTTGGTTTACAATTGCCTGAAGGACAGACACAGCAATATCTTCTTTAGCCGCTCCTTCATTTAGCAGAGGTTGCACATCTGTCTTGGCAAATACGCCGCATCTAGAAGCGATTGGATAAATCTGTTGATATCCTTTTGCCAGTTCATTGAGTCCTTCTGCATCTGTTTTCAAAAGACTTGCCATCTGATCAATAAAAGCACCCGTGCCTCCTGCACACGTACCATTCATCCTTTGTTCAACAGACTCCCCAAAATAAGTAATTTTAGCATCTTCACCACCTAGTTCAATGGAAACATCTGTATCGGGAATCAATTTCTCAACAGCTTCTGCACTTGCAATAACTTCTTGAACAAAATCAACTCCTAATACATTTGCAACTTCAAATCCACCTGAACCCGTTATATTCAATTTTATTATTTTATCTTTAATTATCGGATGAATATTTTTAAATGTACTGATTACTGTATTTTTGACATCCGAATAATGACGAATATATGATTTATAGACAATCTCACATTCATTCAAAATAACAACTTTTACAGTAGTTGAACCAATATCCAATCCAATATCAAATACCTGCTCCATACCATACACCTCTTTATTTTAATTACAACTATATTTTACACCTTAATTTTACTAAATGCTTTAAAATTATCTATTATTGATTTGTTTGTTTTATACAATAATATAAAAATTTTTTTATTTTTTTTATAACATGTTGACAAATGTATATTAACGCATTACAATGAATAAAAATACAATTAGGAGGAAACAATATGAAAGGTTATTTGTTATTAGAAAACGGAATCAAATTTTCAGGAGCTGTTGTCGGCGATCATAAAAATGTAATAGGATTCATTTCATCAAGAGAATTGCTTGAGAAAAAAATACAAATTAATAACATGACTATTGAATTATGCGATGATAACGGTTGCATGCCCATCAACATGAAATTGGATTCACAAATGCTGGCAAAAATTGTTGTTGACTCTTTGCCTTTAGATTATCATCTGTATGATCTTAAAACTTTTATATCTTAATCCAATCAGTTGAATAATCCTTCAATATCTGATATACAATAGTTAGAACTTAATAGGAGGTTTATTCATTGGAAAAAATACTATTTATAGGTATGGGTGCCATTGGCGCTTCATTCGCCGCTCAAATGAAAGATAAAGGTGTTACCCCCGTCGTCTTATGTGATGAAAAACGCAAGGCTCGATATGTAAAAGACGGATTTATCGTCAATGGTAAAAGATATGATTATGAATATTTACTGCCTAAGGAAACTCATTACAAAGCCGATTTATTATTTGTCGCTGTTAAATACCATCACTTGACTGAAACAATTAATCAAATAAAAAATTTTGTTGGACCAGAAACTATCATCGTCTCATTAATGAATGGCATAGACAGTGAATTGATTCTTTCAGAAGCTTTCGGAAAAAATCATGTCGTTCCTGCCTTCGTAATGGGTATTGATGCTGTCAGAGAAGACAATTCAATAAATTATCAGGATCCCGGAAAAATAACTTTCGGCAATAAAAATGGTTTAGAAGACAGCAAAACAGAATTCATTCAGCATCTTTTTAAAAAAACAGCTATCAATTATGAATTGAGTGATGAAATTCTCAAAAAACAATGGTGGAAATTCATGGTGAATGTAAGCATCAACCAGGTAAGTGCTATTCTCGATGCACCCTATGGTGTTTTTGATCATTACCCTGTCGCCTTTGAAATTCTAGAATTGGCAATGAAAGAAGTTATTGAACTTTCTAAAGCAATGAATGTCAATCTTGATGAAACAGCTATTTCACAATTTAAAGGCGCCCTTCATAATTTAACTGAAACTGCAGTTACTTCAATGGTTCAGGATGTAAGAGCAAAAAGAAAGACTGAAGTGGAAATGCTCAGCGGCCAAGTCATATCTTTTGGTAAAAAGTATGGCATTAAAACTCCTGTGAATGAATTATTGTTTAAAATGATTCAAACAATAGAGTATATGAATAATGTCCAATAATTTTTAATTGTAAAAAGCACACCCAATAACTCGGTGTGCTTTATTTAACGATAGAATCAGGTAGTCTGTAAACCTTAACCTACTTTAAAACTTTTTTTCCTTACAGTAAAAACCATCTTAAAACACGTTACTTTACAAACATTTACCTAAAAAATTTTCATGTTGCTCGGTGTTTCATGAATCAATAACTTAACAAACTTACTTAACCTACATGTTTCTTAACCTACAT
>JAFGAC010000050.1 GCA_016933835.1 Clostridiales bacterium | reverse complement strand
TTTGAAGAGCAATACTATCAGGCTCTTTAAGCCAAAGGTATTCATTTTTTAGATCAGGCAACTGTTTAGAACACGCACAATAGCTAATCCCTTTGCCCGTTTCTTTGTAAGTAGCGTTCCAAAGATCTAAAAAATAATTAAACACAAACCGACTGCTGCCAATTGTTTTAAGAATCAACTCTTCTTGTGTTTTATTAGGTTTGAGTCTAAATTTATACGCCTTGTAAACCAATAATTTCACCTCTTTAAAGAACGTTTGTTCTACTATTAAAGTATAACACATTTTTTACACATATATTACATTTAAACCCAATTTTACATTAAAAAAACGCCATTCATCCCACGACTGAAGTCACGGGTGTTCTGGCACTAATAATAAACTCATACTTATATTAGTTACAGTTGTAATTAAAATCAACTATATAGTATAATTCACATATATAGCCAGCAAAGGAGTACACCTTATGAGTAGAGGGACAACAACAGATGAAATCCCCAACTACAATGCTTTTTATAATGTAGCAAATGAATTTACTGGCTCTAGGATCAAACGAGGATTTTACAAATCAGTTATAGGGACAACGCTTAATGCCGATATCAAAGGAGCCATAAATATCCTCAAAAAGAGACAAGTCGCACAGATATCCCTAGAATAAAGGGAATATCTAAGCCCTGAGCGAATAAAAGCAAGCTAAAGGTAGTATGCTGCTAATAGTATCTGCCTACCTTGGCTTAGCCGTAAGGAATAAGGATTCCACAATAGATGCACCGTGGTTGAGAAGTAATTAGCAGATTTCCTTAGAATGCCCCTGTAAGCCTGCAAGACTAAGCGGAGGGAGTGTTCAATCAGCAATCTAATCCAATGATGTTGTAAAATTAGAGGGGAAAGAGAAAATGGATACAGGAACATCAGTAGCAGTATAAATTCCAATGTTTATAATATTCTTTTTAATTTTTCTTCATCAACAAGCAATTGTCATTGTAAGGGTTTAATTAGAAAAAGAAAACGAGGAGGCTTTAATATGACTAATGAGTTAATTGAAATATGTATCGGCAAGAAATGCCAAATATATACAGGATCATTTGGAATTAGTGTAACGGGTAAAATTGTAAGATTGTTTGATAACTGGATAGAGATTAAAACTAAAAAAGGAACTGAACTGATAAATATAGAATTTGTGCAAAATATTAAAATTAAATCTTAAGTTTAATTTTTGAAATGAAAAAGATCTAGTTTGATTTGATGATAGTATTAAAGTAGATTATTGAGTTTGTGAAAGTAATTATTCTCGAGTTAAAATATTATTTGATGTCGACATATAATATAAAGAATTGATTAACATAAAGAAATGATGGAGGGGTTTTATGCAATTGTTAAAGGAGAGAATATTAACAGATGGCAGGGTCTTATCAGAAAATATCTTGAAAGTAGATAGCTTTTTAAATCATCAAATTGATGTTGAATTGATGAATGAAATTGGAAAAGAGTTTTATGAAATATTTAAAGATAAGAAAATAACTAAAATATTAACGGCAGAAGTTTCTGGAATTGCAGTGGCGGTTATGGCCGGTTTATATTTCAAGATGCCAGTAATTTTTGCAAAAAAGACTGAATCTATAAATCTTGATAAAGACACTTTCGAGGGGAATGTTTATTCATACACAAAAGAGAAGCAGTATAAAATTCGAGTAGCAAGACGTTATATCAATAATGGAGACCAGATTTTAATCTTGGACGATTTTTTAGCTAATGGCGAAGCAATCAAGGGCATGAATGAAATTATTAATGCAGCAGGAGCTACGTTGGCAGGTGTGGGTGTTGTAGTTGAAAAAACATTTCAACCTGGAAAGCAGATGCTAAAAGATATGGGGATTGATGTCATTGCGTTGGCGAGTGTCTCTTCAATGAAAAAAGGGTATGTTGAATTTGAAGATTAAGATGTGAAAAAATCTACTATAAACTTGAGGTTAATGTAAGTTAGTGAGGGATAACATGGAAAATAAAGATAGTACTCATAAAAGGCGTGTTCGATATAAAGGAACACATCCAAAAACATTTAAAGATAAATACAAGGAACATCAACCAGAAAAATACGGAGATACTGTAGCGAGGGTCATACAAAAGGGAAGTACGCCGGCAGGTATGCATATTTCAATATGTGTTAAAGAAATATTAGAATTTTTAAAAATCATGCCTGGCCAAATTGGATTGGATGCGACTCTTGGATATGGTGGACATTCTTTAGAAATGCTTAAATGCCTCGATTCAAAGGGACATTTATATGCTCTTGATATAGATCCTATTGAATTGCCTCGTACAAGAAAAAGATTGGAGAATTTAGGATTTGGCTCTGAAATAGTGACGATAAAACAACTGAATTTTGCAGATATTGATAAAGTTGTTCCTGAATCAGGAAAATTTAATTTTGTTTTGGCAGATTTAGGTGTTTCATCAATGCAGATTGATAATCCAGAAAGAGGATTTTCATATAAAACAGAAGGACCATTAGATTTGCGTCTTAATCCAGATAAAGGGCTATCAGCAGCAGAACGACTAAAAACTATTTCAGTTGATGAATTGCAAGGTATGTTAATGGAAAATGCAGATGAACCACATGCTATGGAAATATCACATGCCATTATATCTGAAATACATAAAGGAAATGAGATTGTAACAACGAGCCAGCTCCAGCAAATAATTAGTGAGGCATTGAAATTTATTCCTGCAAAGAATAGGAAAGATGAGATTAAAAAATCTTGTCAGAGATCGTTTCAAGCTTTACGAATCGATGTCAACAGTGAATTTGAAATGCTTTATGAATTTTTGGAAAAATTGCCAGATGCTCTTGCTCCAGGAGGGAGAGTTGCAATACTTTCTTTTCATTCAGGAGAAGATCGCTTAGTAAAAAAATCTTTTAAAAGATTGCTGCGTGAAGGGATATATAGTGAAATTGCTACTGAGGTCATTAGACCCTCAGTAGAAGAATGTAGTATCAATAGCAGGGCACGGTCAACCAAAATGAGATGGGCGATTAAAGCATAATGTAGAAAGTGGAAATTTGATTTTGTTATTTATTAAAAAAGCAGCTGAAATAATGATATGCCCCAATCAAGTAGTCAGGGGGGCATATCATAATCAGTTGCTTTTTATTCTGTCTTGATAGGATCTCCATCCCGCAAATACTCTTTACCTAATAAAACAACTTTTTGATTTTTTTCAAGTCCAGATAAAATTTCTACTATTTCATTATTTGTTATTCCAATTGTAACAGGAATTTTTTTTGCGAAGTCATCCTGATTTATAAAAAGATAATATTGTCCATCTATATTGATCAAAGCTTTTTTAGAAACAACCAGTCCGACCCTTTTAGAAATAATGATTTCCAATTCTGCATATTCTCCTGGCCATATCTGTAACTCAGATTCTTCCATTGAAATATTGACTTCATACAATCCAGTTTTTTCTTCAGGAATATAATTAATCCATTCTATTTTACCACTTGTTTTTTGATTAGGATCTCCATTTGGATATATTATAACTTCCATTCCATTTTCAATCTGATTTAAATGTCTAGATGTGATATAAGTTTTTATGTTTTTTCTATCACTTATGATTTCCATAGCAATTATATTAGAGACTGTCTCATTGACACTAATATTGACTGAAGCTACCATGCCATCGATAGGACTTTTAATAAATCTATCTTCTATGTTGTCCTGAGCCAAACCTACAAGATTTTCATATTCAGTAACAGATTCACGGTAGCGTTTTTCTATTTGTTCTATATTTGATTCGATGAGCTGAATGTCGGATTTTGAAATTGCGCCTATCGAATAGAGTTCTTTTTGTTTTTCATAAGTTGATTTTAAATCGTTCAGCTGAATTTTCAAATTATCTCGCTGAGTCCTTAATTGAATTTCTGTAGTATTCAAATTCAATTAAAATTCTTTTGAATTGAGGATAAATAAAATATCACCTTTTTTAACGAATTCACCAGTATTATAATTAATTTCTTCTATAGTGCTTGAAGTGTTTATAGATACTTTATAGCGATCTTTTGACTCTATTTCTCCAAGTGCTTCTATTTTTTCAACAACTTCTTTTTCATCGACTGCTATCATGCTGACAGCTGTAAATATTTGGTCTTCTTCAATTTGTGCATCTGTACTTATGCATCCGGTGAGTAGTGTTGAACTAATCAACAGAATCAGTATCCATCTAAACATAATTTTTGCCTCCCTTTTTTCCTTCTAAAATTGAATACATGATTGGAATATAAATTAATGTCAGTACAGTAGTGAAAATAAGTCCGAAGATTAATGTATAACCAAACTGTGCATAGTATACTTCTTTTAGAGCTAAAGGCAATACACCACCGATTGTTGTCATCGTAGTGGCTAAAACAGGATTGAATCGTGTTTTACCAGCTTCTATAATTGCCTCATGTAGCTGTAAACCTTCTTTTCTCAGATAATTCATATAATCGATAAGAACAATGGCATCATTAACTGCGATACCGACTAATGCTACCATTCCCATGAATGCGTAGAATCCAAAGTCATTTTGAGTTACTGCCAATCCAATTAATACACCAACCAAGGCCATAGGAACAGTTGTTAATATTACAAATGGCTGCTTGATAGAATTGAACTGCAATGTCAAGATAATAAAAACTAAAAATACAGCAATAATCATACTTCTAAAAAGGTTGATGAAATTTTCTTGAATACCCTGAACATCTCCACCGTAAATTAATCTTATTGCATCAGGCTGATTGTAATTTGAAATAATCGACTCAAACTGAGTTTTGAAGTCATTAATATTAAAATTTTGTTTTAAATCTGCATCTATATAAATAATTCTATCTCCATCTTTACGGCTGATACTTGACAAGCCACTAATTTCTTTGATTTCAGCGATGGCCATAAGTGGAATAATTTCTTTTGAATATGTCTCAATATAAATACTCTCTAATGATGATATTTCATTTAGTTCTAAATTTCCATAACTGATCATAACATCTATCTCATCACCATTGTCCTTAAGTGTAGTTGCTTTTATTCCTTCAACTCTTTGTTTGATTTGATTCGCAATTTCAAATGTAGATAATCCTAAAGATTGCGCTTTGTATTCATTAATATCAATCAATACTTGTGGCACGCCATCTTTTGATGAAGTTTCAATATTGTAGACTCCAGGAATTTTTTCCAACATCATTTGATAATCTTTGGAAACGTTTTGAAGAATGTCCAAATCATCACCAATCAATTCGAGGCCGATGGGCTTGCCAACAGGTGGACCGCTACTGGATACTGCCTGTACAATAATTTGCGCACCTGGAAATTTTATCAAATCTGACTGAATATCTTCTAATATATCAAAACCTGATAAATCAGCGTTATTTTCATTGGATAGTATTGCACTAATATAGGCATAGTCTTTTTCTAAACCACCAATTGTTGCATTAAAGGAGGAAATGTTTTCATTCTCTTTTAAGTATTTTTCGATTTTTTCTACTACGGCAGCAGTATCATAGAGTGATGTTCCCCCTGGAGTATCAATAATAATATCCAGAGAAGTCGGTTCATTTTGTGGAAAAAATGAAATTTTAACTAGATCACCCAGAATTAACCCTGTGCTTAAAATTAGAATTATGACACCAAATAATAATACAGCAACTTTTCTTTTTGTTTTCTCAAGGATCCACTGAAGTATCATTTGATATTTTAAAATCAATTTTGAATCTTCTAAGGATTTTCCTTTATTTTTTGTTTTAATGATTAGAAGAAACATAATCAATAAAGCGGAAATAATACCAATGAGCCAGTGATTCCAGTTGTCGTAAAAAAGAAAGAAACTTATTAAACCTATAAGGATTATTCCAAAAGTTCTAATGATACTATTATCTAAATTGAATAAATGCTCAATTCTTTTTTTACTTAAATTTATGTATATTGCAGGTGTTATTGTGATGGAAACAATTAAGCTGGCAATTAGTGCAATAATAATTGTTCGGGGTATTGTATTTACGAATTCACCCAATATTCCTGGCAATATAGCTAATGGATAAAATGCTGCAATGGTGGTCAAGGTTGCAGCTAAAATTGGAAAGCCTACTTGATTGATTCCATATAAAGCTGCATCATGGTAGTCCATTCCTGTTTTTTTGAGACGATTGATGTTTTCCATAGCAATTATAGAATTGTCTACCAATAATCCTAAGCTTACTATTAAACCCAATATTGCAAATGTATTCAATGTGATTCCAAAGTAACTTAGCACACCTAATGTCATCATGAGTGATAGAGGAATAGTAATGGAAACAATTAGAGATTCTTTGAAACCGATGAAAAGAAATAAGACAATTATCACAACAAATAATCCTGATAAAGCGCTATTTTGTATTTTGTTTAAATCATTTTTTACATTTACTGATAAATCATTAGTTATTTTAATTTGTATATCGTCAGGAATTGTGACGCCTTTTTGATTCTCTATCTGAGTTAAAACTGAACTTGCAGTTTCTACGACATCACTTCTAGCTTCCCGATAGACATTTAGTACAATTGTTGGATAAATCTCATTGGATAATCCTCTATTAAAAGTCTCGCTGTACTCAGTTATTTTTTCACTTGAATCTATGACATCAGCAATATCCTGAATTTTTATGATTCGATTTTCTGATAGAATAATCGATGCGTTTTTTATTGATTGAATAGTTTGGAAACTTTCGTCTATCCTTATATTATATTGAATGCCATTCAGATTTGATTCTCCTACTGGTAAAGATATGTTTGATCCAGCTAATGAATTTTTTATATCTTCTTCATTAATCCCAAGAGACATTAATTGAGCTGGATTTATCAATATTTGTATTTGACGATTAATGCCTCCTAATAGTTCAACTTCATCAACACCTGAGACACTTTCAATTTCTTTTTTCAAGTTTTCACTAATTTGAGTCAATTCAAATATTGTATACCTGCCTGAAACACTAATCTCCATCAATGGAATTTCTGAAGTGTTAAAGATACTTACTTCAGGCTTGTTCACACCATCCGAGAAACTGATATCAGAAATCTTATTATCAATTTCAAGTTTTTTTCTGTCGATATCAACATCTTCAGTAAAGCTGAGGATGACATTTGAATATCCGAAATTTGACTCAGATTTGATTTCTTCTAGATCATCAAGTGAGTTCAATTTATTTTCTATTTCTTCAGATACCAATCTCTCTACATCCTCTGGACTTGCGCCTGGATATGATGTCTGCACAAATATAGTTGGAAATACGATTTCAGGTAAAGATTCTTTTGGTAAAAAAAGTATGCCACTAATACCTGTAGCTACAATCAGTAAAATTATTAAAAGAACAATTTGAAATCTTTTAATAAAGAACAGCGATGTTTTTCCTACAAAGTTGATTTTATTATTCATCTCATTCATATTTTTATTCATAATCTGACCTCATTTTTCATTGGATTAATAGATTAGCTATCTTGATTGCTTCATCAAAATCTTTGCCGTATCCGTCTATTTCAAGAGTATTAAGTATTTCTTCATGATTATCTAAAGCTTTTCCTCCGACTATAATTTTGAGTTTATCAAGTCGTTTATCTTTTCTCAAAGCATAGATTGTGTTTTCCAGTGTATTTATATAGTAGGGCATTGTGACAGAAATAATCAATAAATCAGATTTTAATGTTACAATGCTATTGATTAATTGATCTATAGGGAGATTTCCACCTAAATGATAAGTGTTCCATCCTTCAAGTTCGAAGTAATCACTGATCATTCGAGCACCCAATGTATGAGGATCACCATTTACAGCGATTGAAATTGCAACTTTATGATTTTTTTTGCTATCATCAAAATGAAGAAACATATTAGATAAAGCAATTTGTGTAATATTGGAAATATAGTGTTCTTGTGCGATGGTGACTTCATTTCTTTCCCACATTTCACCAACTTGCCACAATACTTTTCTAAATACTTTTAAATAGAAGTCTTTTGCCTCTAATCCTTCGTTTAAACTGTTAGCAATCAAATAAAGTGCCTTGTATTTTTGGTGTTTCAATAAATAATCAAGATATTGATCTGCGATTTCCGAGTAAACTCGATTCTTTTGTGAAGCATTGAGTGATGCATATTTTTGATGAAAGCCATCACTGCTATCAAATCTTCCTAATAAATAGTCAACAGATGTATTAAATATATTTGAAAATGCAACTAAAGTCTCTTGATTGGGAAATCGCTTGTCATTTTCATAATTTGCAATTGTTGTTTGTGCAATTCCCATAAGATTAGCTAGTTGTGTTTGATTTAAATTCATGTCATTTCTTAATTCTTTTATTCTCATACCAAAAGTCCTCATTAATATTCACCTCACATAAATTATATACCACGATATGTGTTATATCAAACAATATATTTAAAAATATCACAAAAAGAGGTAAGCGCTAATGAGTAATAGAGATTATGTGTGAATATCCAATGGACCTGGATTAGATTAGATTTAACAAATTTGATGGCTCATAGACCCATATAAGTAAGAATTATACTTATAAATTTTTTAACGAACAGCGCGGAATTCCCCATCCTCTAAGCAAAGAGTAGGGTGGGGATGGATAGCGCCCTTGTTTTTGATAGGTGTTTTTCATATAATCAAATTAGAAGAAATGTTTTTTTATTTGAGGTGAAAACGAGTGATTAGAACAGTTAAAACAGCTTTAAAAGAAAATGTCTCATTGCAAGAAAGGTTCTAAGCAGTGGAAAAAATACAATCAAGCAAAAAAATTGTCTTATCAAAGTCAGAGCGACAACTTATGGATGCTGTTCATAAATCAAAGAAACAATTTGTTGATGGGTGTCTAAAAGAACAAGTCACCGACGTTGTAATAGGCAATCCTGATGGTGTTCAAAAAAAGACTAAAGGCAAAAAAAGAAAAAAGACCACTCAAAAATTATCGAATTGGTCTTTTGGTCAAGTCAATCAAAAGCTTGAATACAAACTTGAA
>JAFGAC010000049.1 GCA_016933835.1 Clostridiales bacterium | reverse complement strand
TCCGAATAAGCCTTTCAGATATAATTAGAATATTTTATGAAATATACACTATATTTATAGTACTATATTAAATATTATAGTATATTTTTGTCAAAATTTGATTCATGAAAGAGATTACAAAAGCTCAAGAGGAGATTCTAAAAGCCTTATGGAAAATAAACGAGGGTGCTGTTAGTGATGTGCTTGACGCATTAAAGGAACCAAAGCCAGCATATAATACTGTATCGACTGTTATTAAGGTTCTTGAGAAAAAGGATTATGTTTCACATAAAACATTTGGAAAGACGAATGTTTACTTTCCTTTAGTAGCTGAATCAGAGTATGCGAAATATTTACTTAAAGATACGGCCAAAGGATTTTTCAATAATTCATTAAATCAGATGGTTTCTTTTTTTGTCAAAAATAAGGATTTATCAATTAACGAGTTAGAGGAACTAAAAAACTTGATTGAGCAAGAAATTAAAAAAACAAAATAACATAGAAGCATTTATTCGCTACATTCTTATATCAACATTATGCTTGAGTGTTTTATACTTAGGGTATTTAATTTTTCAAAAAAAAGAAACCAGATTTAACCATCTTAGATACTTCTTGCTACTATCAATTGTATTAGCAGTTATTATACCTTTTTCTACGTTTCGAATAGACTTAAATCTTTCATCAGATAAATATGATATTAAAGAGATTAATCAAAAATCAACACAAACCATTGCTAATGTTGATGATTTAACTTATACTCAGGCAAATGTTAAGCCTAAAAATGATGGCCATAATTTGAATATTGCGTCTCTTTTAATCATAATATATTTCATTGGTATATCACTTTTTAGCTTACGCATATCTGTTCATCTAATTAAAATTCTTTATCTGTTTGCGACTTCTAAAAGAATAGAACAAGATAAAATAGTTCTGCTTAACAACAAAACAGGCAGCCCATTCACATTCATTAGTTGGATTTTTATTCCAAGCAACTTTGAAGAAAACAAATACATTGATATTTTAACACATGAAAGAATTCACGCATCTCAATATCATTCTATTGACTTAATTATGATTGAACTGCTAGCGGCCGTAATGTGGTTTAATCCGTTGGTATGGATGATGAAAAATCTGTACAGTTGGTGCATGAATATCTTGCAGATGAAGGAGTACTCAATACCGGGACTGACAAACTCAGGTACCAAGCACTCCTAATTAATCAAGTAGCAGAATAAAGACTCATCTGCCTTTCTTCAAGTTTTAATCATTCATTAAAAAAAAAACGAATAATTATGATGACTAAAAGTAATTTTAATCAAGGTTCAAAGTTAAGAATTTTAGCTTTCATTCCATTGGCAACTGTTTTGTTTGTTGCTGTTGCATGCGTAAACGGACAAGACAAATCAAATGTTGTTACGGCCGTAGAACCTGTACGGATGAATGTTTTGTATATTGGAGTGGACAATCCAATAAAAATTGCTGCTTCCGGGTATGATGCATCCGATTTGACTGCAACTATTGATAATGGGACAATTTCGGGAAAGAATGGGGAGTATGTAATTCGACCTATAGAACCAGGTTCGGCAATTGTTACTGTGAGTAGTAATGGCAAGGAAATTCAAGAAACTACCTTTAGGGTAAAAGTTGTTCCTGACCCTGTAGCCTCAATTCAAAATGGAAATGATTTCCTAACAAATGGTCATATTTCAAAAAAGGAATTGCTTGATTCAAAAGGGATTAAAGTAATTATGAGAAATTTTGATTTTGACTTGGATTTTGAAGTTGTTTCATTTGTAGTTAGTGCTCAGAAACCAGATTCCTTTACTGTTTTTGAAGAAATATCTAATTCTAAAAACTATTCACCACAACAAATACATTTAATTAAATCCCTTGTCAAAAACCAAAAAGTAATGATTGAGGAAATCACAGTTGAGGGACCCGGTGGTATGAAAAGAAAATTGAATCCGATGGTTTTTTTAATAACAGGATAAACTGCCAGCGCATAACACGCGGTCATAAAACATTGGGGGTGATATGGTTATTGCAACTGCATCACTCTTTTCTAAGTTTACATTATATTGATAAGTTTGTTTTTCAAAACCCCCAACGTTTCATACCTCCAGCCGTCAGCCTGTGCAAAAACCCTTACTCATTGTTAATAAACACAACCCATCCAAAGAACCTAAACAAGCTGGTTTTAATTTACTTATCACTGTAAACAATGCACAACAAATATGGAGCATTAACAGGGATCAGATCGTA
>JAFGAC010000048.1 GCA_016933835.1 Clostridiales bacterium | reverse complement strand
GCTTAAATTTATGATTTCAAATGAGAAACTCCGTTTGTATTTTTGTTCAATCAGCTTTCTCCTTTGTTCAAATATATCAAGTGCCATAGATTGATGAGCTATTTCTTTCCCGGAGTCTGCTTTTAATCCTGAACCATTGTCTTCAATAACAAAATCTAACCAATGCTCCGATTCTGAAACAGTAATGTTCAGTTTTCCTTTATAATCAATTTCCTGGAAACCATGTTTGATGGCATTTTCAATAAATGGTTGTATCATCATTGGAGGGATATGGATGAATTCAGGTTCTTCAATATTATGTAATTGAATATCATAGTCAAATTTTTCCGACGTACGCATCTGTTCCAGATTAATGTAATCTTTGAGCATTGTGAGCTCGTCGTGCAGTGAAATTGACTCGGCGGATGAGTATTCAAGGGTGGCACGAATAAGAGAAGCAAAACTCGACAAGTAACCGGAGGCTTTACCTGGGTCATTACTCATCATAAAGCTCTGGATAGACCCCAACACATTGAAAATAAAGTGCGGATTCATTTGCGAGCGCAACAGTTTCATTTTCAAATCTTCACCGGCAAATATCATTTTCTGGCGGTAGCGCAGATAATAACTTGCAAGTAACATCAGCAAAAAAACCAGTGCGATTAACAACGCAATAAAGGTTTTTATTCGTTGGTTTTTAACTGTGTTTTCTGATGTAAGCAATTCAATCTGTTTCTGCTTTTTTTCCGTTTCATATTTCGTTTCTGTTTCCTGAATAACCCTCCTGATATCTTCATCATGATAGTTTTGTTCAATAGTCCTTAAAGAATCATTCCAGATATAGGCTTGCTGATAATTGGAAAGTTTAAAATTCAATTCATAGAGTAATTGTAAACTCTTGCTTTTTTCAGTATAATAGAAATGTATATCGCTGCGTTGGATATTTTCCGTTACCAGGGCCAGGGCTTTATTGTAATTTCCAAGTTCTTTATATAGCTCAGCTTTCCAGTTGTTATTAAAAATAATTTCATAAGTG
>JAFGAC010000047.1 GCA_016933835.1 Clostridiales bacterium | reverse complement strand
TTAAGAACGAACAAGCTGACTGTTGTTAGTATCGAAAATGCTAGAGTTAATATCCCCAAAATAGGGTGGACGTTTGGATATTTTGTTACGTCACAGCCTGCAGTTAGTAATGCAAGAATTATGGGAATTATGGAAATAATTCGGGCGGTTTTCAAATTCATGTAATCACCTCGCTGATTTTTGCCTCTACAAGTTCCTAGTATTACAGATAAATATATATCTTTCTGATATATATTAAATTTATATACTTAAAGAAATAATTACAAATGTGGAACAATTATGGCAAGCACAACCCAATTTCTAATATTAGGAATGCTAAGCAAAGAACCCATGACAGGCTACGACATAAAAAAAAGAGTGATAAAAACCAACATGGACTCTTTTTGGGACATAAGTTTTGGACAAATTTATCCCAGTTTACGGGACCTAGAAAAAGAAGGTTCAATAACAAAAGAGCTAGAAATCAACGAAAACAGACCTAACCGAAAGATATACTCCATAACTAAACAAGGAAAAGTAAAATTACAAAATTGGTTAATGAAACCTGCAGAACCAGAAAAATTCAAGATTGAAACCATACTTAAGCTCGGATTTGGTGAACAAACAACAAAAAATGAACTAATCAAACACTTAAACGAATTCAAACAACGATGTAATGCAAGACTTGAAAAAGCCCAAACATTTGAAAAAGAATTAAGAAACAAATCTACTCAAACTGAACGAGATTTTTATCTACTTTTGACACTATTACTTGGACAAAATCTAGAGAAAGCAGGAATAGAATGGGTAGAAATTTCATTAAAATTGCTAAAGGAACATGAACAAAAATGAAGACCAATTTTCCAATTCATCAAAAACAATGAAAGGGAGAAAGGAAACTCTTGAAAAAATCCAAAACTGAGGTCTCATTCAAACAGAGGTACCTTGGTGTTGTGTTTTTGGTAGTTGTTCAGGCAATTGTCGGGATTATTCACTTGTTTTTTGGATTGGCTTTGGTTTCAGGTAATTTCTCATTTAACGCATATCCGACAATGATGACTTACAGTGTTTACACTTTGGTTTACGGATTCTTAACAATCCTTTTTACATACTGGATATGGAAACAAAAACAGAAAGGATGGATTGGAACTGTAGCAATCGCATTATTTGTGA
>JAFGAC010000046.1 GCA_016933835.1 Clostridiales bacterium | reverse complement strand
TCTTATGAATATATTCACTCACATAACAAAAATAATTAACTTTTCGAAGCAGAGCTTCGGGGAACTAACCCCAAAAGTGATTAGATTCAGTAAGACATTACTCGAAAAATATAACATCCGGGATACCGTTGATTTAATTATGGAAAAAGGACAAATAATCATTAGACCCTTATTCAAACCAAGAAAAGGATGGGAAAAGGCTTTCAAAGAAATGAATGAAAATGGTGATGATAAGTTGCTTATCAATGATATATTTAACGAAGAAAGCCTGGAGGAATGGAAATAAGTCAATATCAGATTGTCCTTGTAAATCTGGATCCAACTATTGGGAGTGAAATAAAAAAAACAAGACCTTGTGTTGTTATTTCCCCTGATGAAATGAATAAATATCTCATGACTATTGTTATTGCTCCAATGACAACAAGTTCAAAAAAATATCCAACAAGAGTTGAAGTCAAGCATGAAAATAAAATAGGTTGGATTATTCTTGATCAAATAAGGACTATTGATAAACAAAGAATTATTAAAGATTTAGGAAGATTATCAAAGCCAGAAATTAAGGCAGTAAAAGAGATTATTAGGGAAACATACGTTGATTAAAAGAACAAACTAAGGCTAACACCGCGTATAAGTAATGGCTGCATTTTGCTCAATAATAAGCTCTTTGTTCCTTACCAGTATTCGTAGAACGGGACAGGGACTTCGTCCCTACCCCGCCACTACTCATACGCGTAAACGTTAGCTGCTATACTGGGAGCGAATTGCTTAAACATAAACATAATATAAAATGAGACATTTAGTAATTGGATTAATCATCTTCTTGAATATTCTGATAACAACAGGACAAGGGATTATTCCTGAAATTAGACAATTTGAATATGTTGATTCTCCCGAATTAGACTATTATTTTCAGATATCTAAGAAACCAGTAACTAATCTTGATTATCTGACATATTTATGTTGGATTAATGATGTGTATTCTGATTACCCAGATATTTTAATAAATGCTTTCCCATCTTTAGATATAGATTCATTATCACCTGAACAGAAAAATGAAATAGAGGATTATTTTACACGATTTTTAACACCGCTTAAAACTGATACCACCTGCCGGAAAAAAATGATACCACTAAAATGAATCTACCTGATTAACAAGCAAAATCATT
>JAFGAC010000045.1 GCA_016933835.1 Clostridiales bacterium | reverse complement strand
TTGGGCATAATAGCTGAAGGCCCCCTGCAAACTTTAAAATTATTTCTTAATAGATGAAAATATTAAGTAGACTTTTAGCCTTCTCAATGATTTTGTTGACAGTAAATTTATTTGGTCAACAATACTTTGATATTAAGAATCCCGGAAATGACTACTATAATAAGTGTCAGGATTGCTTAAACCTAATAAACAACAAACCCAAGGAGATTCAATTGGGGATTCAAAGAGACGAATTCGATAATCTTTATTTTATAGTCACCAGAAAAGAATGGTTTGACATGATGATAAAGAAGAGTGGTGATGGAATAGCAATAGATATTATTAGTAAAGACAGATATGATTGCTCAAAAGAAAAGCTTGAAAAAAAATCGACCATAAGAGGAGATTTGCAGAAACCATTGTATAAAAAAGAGCTTGAACAAAATATGTTACCTTCAAAATATGGAGAAGTTTTAATAAAAATGGGGACAGTACCTCAAAAATATATAGGAAAAGATGTTGAGTTTAATATTATTTTCCTCAAAAATAAATTTTTATGCTACTACAATAGCTTCTTTGATTTAACAACATACCGCTGGGATTTATTGGACATGGGATTCTATTTTGATACTCTTACATATAGATCTACATTTGACAAGTCACTGACAGAACAAGAAAGGTATATTTTACAAAATAAGGTATTAAAATTTGAAATCCCTTTTGAAAAGAATAACTCTGAATATTCGAGCACAGATATCAAACCATTATATGATTCATTAAATCTTACAGATTATAATATCAAAAAAATCTCTATTCGTGCCTATTCATCCATAGAAGGTAATGAAGAAAGAAACAGTCAATTACAACAAGAGAGGGCACAAAGTATTGTTTCTGCATTACAATCATATCAAAAGCCATCAATTATAACGGAGATTTTAGTTTCTGAGAACTGGGTTGATTTTCTAAACGATATTTCATTTACACAGTATTCATATTTAACTGAATTAAGCAAAGATGGGATTAAAGAGAAGTTGAAAGACAAAAACCTAGAATCACAATTGGAGCCATATCTGAAAAAGCACCGAAAAGCAATAATTATTCTTGATTTGCAGAAAAAAGACAAGTTTGAAAGTATACCAACAATAGAGTTAATTGAATTATTTTCAATATCTATTTCAGAAAAAAACCTAGAGCAAGCCATCGATATTCAGAATTCAATATTTGAGAAAGTTAGAAATCATGAGATTCCAACTAATTACATAGACAAACTGGAAATTCCAGAAAAATCAGAATACAGTTTATTATTAAACAAAAATTCAATATTCAAATATCTAATGAATGAACTTGATGTATATAATACCTATAAAGAATTGACTGAATTACAAGATTTAATTCCAAAAGATGGACATATAAAGTACAATATTTACGCACTTAAATTTAAGGTTTGGCTTTTAGGAGAAAGTGCTGTAAACCCCATAGATTTTAAAAAAGAAATTAGCGAATTAAAGAAATTTGGTATTCCTGACAATTTGGTAAAAAGAATGTTAATAAATTATGAGATAATCATGTGTGAATATTACATGAAGCTTGGAGATTTTGCCAATAAGGACAAATCATTGAAATATATTTATTCAAATTATAAATACATCCCTTTATCAGATTTTGATTATTTAAGCTTGGCCCAATACTTTTCTTCATATACTAAATATGATTGGGCTTCCAAATTATTAGAAAATAAGGTCAAAAGTGTTGATGTTGACGAAGACTTGTTGTATTATTACTTAAACCTGACACTTATTGATGAGAAAATGACAAAGCGTTCAGACTATAGAACAATTCTACTGAATGCATATAATATTAATCCTTCAAGATTTTGTGAGATATTTGAGCCATATGGACAAGGAGGAGTAACCTTTCAATTATTAGAAAATGAATATTTAAGAAAAACATATTGTGAGAACTGTAAATAACTGAATAAAAAGCTACTATGCCCAACACCGGGTATAGCCAATGGCGGGCTTGAAGGTTGCGAATCATAGCTTTTCAAGGGTAGCTCAGTGCTACCTGGAC
>JAFGAC010000044.1 GCA_016933835.1 Clostridiales bacterium | reverse complement strand
CGGATAATATGTTTCCTATCAACACCGCTGGCGATCAGATGATTTTCAAAAAGAGAAAGTAGGGTTGATTTACCTGAACGTCTTAAACCGGTGATTACCTTAATTAATTTTTTATCCCTGAACTGAATGAGCTGATTAAGATAAAGATCTCTATTTTTCATAACATCACCTCTTAAATAGAGTATAACCAAAAAAATAAATAATATCAAGGTTTATTCGACTATACTCGAAAAAGTTTTAAAATGAGTGGTTATGTTATGTTATAAAATTTAATACGAGGGCTGCTGAATAATCTCGGTTGGCTCTCTTTTTTATCCCTATATATAGTAGAAAAGACTTGATAAATACTCGGTTCTGAGTGATATATACTATGACGCCGATTCCCTGAAGCCTTGAATTATAGGCGTTTCAGGGTTTTATATTTTAAAGAGTTTGATTGATAAACAAAAAGGTCGTCAGGTTGAAAAAGGATAAAGGAAGGAGGAAGAATATGGCTGGATCGTTGTATGAAAGTGGATTTTATGACAGCATTGATTTTCAATCTCAAGAGAGACAAGTCATTGAAATTGGAATGAAGACTCAAGTGACGCCAACAACTTCTAATATTAGGGAAGAACCTAAAAGACTAAGAGCTTGCGCATATTGCCGAGTGAGTACAGAAGAAGAAATGCAAATGAACTCCCTTGAAAATCAAATAATTCATTACACAAACTACATTAGAAATAACGCTGACTGGATGTTTGTGGGCATCTACTCTGACAGGGGAAAGTCTGGAACTAAAAGAGCCCATAGAGCGGGATTCAATAAGATGATGCGCCACGCCCTGGAAGGGAATATTGATTTGATTTTATGTAAGTCTATCTCGAGGTTTGCGAGAAATGTAATGGACACATTAGAAGCAATTAGAGTGCTCAAAGAAAATGGAATTAAGGTCATCTTTGAGAAAGAATCTGTTGATACAGGAAGTATGGAGAGCGAATTTATATTGACCCTGCTCTCGGTAGTCGCGCAAGAAGAAAGTAGAATGATTTCTGAAAATCTAACCTGGGCTCATACAAAAAGGTTCTCAAGTGGAAAGCCTTTATTCACAAGAATTTTAGGCTATAAAAAAGTGAAGGGGGTACCTTGGACCATTGATTTTGAGGAAGCAAAGATTGTAAGAGAGACTTATGATTTGTATTTAAAAGGTTATAGCCTGATTGAAATAGCCAGAGAATTCATAAGAAAAGGCTATAAAAAACCAAATGGTCGTATCGACTGGAAAGATTCAAATATTAAAAGCATCTTGAGTAATGAACGTTATGTAGGTGATGCTCTTTGTCAAAAGACTTACACGAAAGATTACCTAACACATGAAACCAAAGTAAACAATGGAGAAAGACCTCAGTACTATATAAGCAACCATCATGAACCAATTGTTGACAGGAAAATCTTTGACAGAGTACAGAGAATTCTTGAGAAAAAATCAGTCACGTACGATAGAAAGAAAAAGAGCGTAAATGAGTTTACTAGCAGAATCAAGTGTGGGTGCTGCGGGAAGAACTACCATCGATATGCGGGCAGAAAGAAAGTATTATGGCGATGTTCGAGCAGTCTTAAGAGTAAACTACTTTGCGAAATGGATGCGATTGATGAACTAGATATTGTGAGGACTCTAAAAAGAGAGTTCACTAGGAAGTACCTGGAGGATGGAACCAGTGTAAACAAAAAACTTGTCATACATTTAATCAAGG
>JAFGAC010000043.1 GCA_016933835.1 Clostridiales bacterium | reverse complement strand
AATATAAGGAAATTATATTCATTTGGATATAAAATTTAACTTGGTAGTGCTTTTATATGGTTTTGGATATAATATGTGCTGTACAAGTTGGTGGAAATACTTGTTTTATGAAATATTGCACTATGATAGTGCAAATAATTAAAGAAAACGCACTGTTGTAGTGCATTTTTGGTGCTATTTGAATTAATGCAGAAAACAGATGTTGAATCATTTAAGGATAACCAGCTAAATAAGTCTTTACTATCCATGTAAAATACTATTATTTGCAAATAATGTTAAATTAAGCATATTGATAATTGTTTATTATGACTATATTTGTTTAAATAAATAGTTTTATGAGCCGATTAAATCTTATTCCGACTGAAAAAATTATCGAACGATTGCGTTACGAAAACCCATGGTGGGTAAGCCAACAAATACCTGAAGCTTACAGCGCCCTGTCAAAACGTTTGTATTTCGATTTGTTTTTTCCCTTTGTTACAGAGCGCAACATACGGCGTGCTTTGGTGCTAATGGGTCCTCGCCGGGTGGGCAAAACGGTTATGCTGTATCACAGCATTCAGCAACTCATTGAAGAAAAAGTAAATGCTCAACAAATATTTTTTATCGGTATCGACAATCCTATATATGTGCATCTGGGCTTAGAAGATATTTTAGACCTTTGCAAGCAAACCCTTAATATGGAAAACCTAAATGGTTGTTACATTTTTTTCGACGAAATACAGTATCTTAAAGATTGGGAGCGTCACCTTAAAGTATTGGTTGATTCGTATCCCGAAACAAAATTTATTGTATCGGGTTCTGCTGCCGCTGCTTTAAAGTGGCATAGTACTGAGAGCGGTGCAGGGCGATTTACCGATTTTATGCTGCCCCCGCTCACTTTTCAGGAATACATCCATTTAAAACAACTAAATCATTTAATGTTTCAAGGGACTATAAATTATGGCGATACTGTCCTAAATTATAAACTTACCCACGATATTAAAATATTAAACCGGGAGTTTGTCAATTACTTAAACTTTGGCGGTTATCCCGAAGTGGTGTTGTCCGGGAAAATCCAGAGCGATATGGGGCGCTACGTTAAAAACGATATCGTTGATAAAGTGCTTTTGCGTGACTTGCCAAGCCTTTACGGCATAAAAGATGTGCAGGAATTAAACCGTTTTTTTACATACATCGCCTACAATACCGGCAACGAATTTTCGTACGAAAACATGGCAAGGGAAAGTGGCATACAAAAGGAAACCATAAAAAAATATCTTGAGTACCTGGAAGCTGCTTTTTTAATTAAAGTACTTAATAAGGTCGACGTGAATGCCAAACGACTAAAACGTGTTACCAGTTTTAAAGTGTACTTAACCAATTCTTCATTACGTACAGCGTTGTTTTCGCCTGTTGTTGAAACTGATAACGAAATGGGCAATATGGTCGAGACGGCTGTTTTGTCACAATGGATGCACCGCGAAAACCTAAATTTAACTTATGCCCGCTGGAAAGATGGTCGGAAAGAGGGTGAAGTTGATTTAGTTTTGATTGACGATAAAAAATTTAAACCTGTTTGGGGAGTTGAAATTAAATGGAGTAACCGCTATTTCGATAAGCCACAAGAGTTAAAAAGCCTGTTGCAATTTTGTAAATCCAACAATTTCGAAAAGGCGTTGGTGACATCCATTGATCAATTGGGAAATAAATCATTTGAGAATATTGCATTTTCCTTTTTGCCTGCATCTGTTTATACATACAACATTGGTGATTTTACTCTAAGAATGAAAAACAGTAATAAATTT
>JAFGAC010000042.1 GCA_016933835.1 Clostridiales bacterium | reverse complement strand
TTTTTTTTTAAAAAAATATGCTTACTATTTTTCAGATTTTTAGATAAATAATAAAGTAATCTAATTGATTAGAGAAACTGAAAGAATAATTAATTAAAAAAAGATGAGGGGAGTTGTTGTTTTGTCGGTTTATCTTGTTGATCATGTGGGCGGTGGAGTGAAAGTGTCTAAGGAGTTAAATTCTGTAGTTCCTAAGAACTTCTCTGATACGCCCCATGTGGGACAATCGAAAGTTACAATTGCATCGGAGCCTCTTTGAGTTATCCTTGACCACGTCCAACCCGATGGGAACGTCATAGGAGGTATTTCTGATTTGTATGGTTCGTTAGTACTGGATATTTTCATGGACAATGGGGGAAGTTCAAAGGTACCTCCGCCTGCTGTAGGGAAGGATAAAGTAACTGTTAATTCAACATAAATGTCTGAGCCCTTTTTCCAAATCTCAAGTTGATCCTCATCTACAAGCATAGCTGGAGGGAAAATCCCTGCGAAAACTTCATCGTATAAATCTTTGTAGTTTTGACTGTCGGTAACGATTCCCATGAAATCAGGTCCAAAAATGTCAAAGCAGTCAGCAGCTCCTTGAGTAGATGCTTTCTTCTTATCAAAACACCCAAAACTAATGTCTGGTTGACCTTCGATTCCAGCTATATTGGCGATTCCAATATTGGCATAATTTAAAGATGCAGTTTTGCTTTTTGGACCTCTGGCAGCAAATACCAAACCAAAATTTGCCATAAGAACAATAAGGACAATAATCAATCCTATCAAAGTTGATGTCAGAATTTTCTTATTCAATTTGTCACCTCCCCCCACTTTATTGTCATAGAAAGAGCGTGATAGGGCTGAACTTTATCATCTCCCCACGTGACAAGTTCTAATATTATTTGTGCATAAGTTGAATTTATAACTTGTTCAATCAAATTTTTGGTTGCTTTTCAATAACAAGAACATTAATTATTTCAAAAAAATGGTTTGACCATTAAGGTTTGTTAAATAATTATTTGAAATTTTCAATTTATCTAAATTTTTAGTTAAAAAAGGGGATTTGTGGGAGAAATTAGCACCAAGGCCATTCAGTCTGAGTTCTTGGTCCAGATGTTTTCTCTTGACAACTTGTCCATGCGTGTACGTGTGTTTTTTCTTTGTGAAAACCTGAGATAGTTGCTAAATGTTACTTCATTTGTTTCTGCGCATAGCAAAGATAATTACAGTAACAATTATCAATAATAGAAGTGCGACGCCAAAAATTATCAGCGGAATTCTAAAGACTGGCTCTGAATGAAGAACATTCCTTGACGGTAAACCGCCTAGATACGCTGCAAGAAAGAAAGCAACAAAAATTGCACCTACCCCTTGGGTTGTGTACAAGAGTTTCACATATTTTTGGTTTAATGGCGTTGATACACTTCGGGTATGAAAAAGAAGCGGCAAACCCACAAGTGGAATCGACAGTAACCACAAGTTTAGGTTATTACTCAAGAACCAGCCGTACCAGTTGCTCCAGATTTCGTCGGATCCAAAGAAAATCCAGCTAAGATAATTCCAAAGGTAGAACAAGCCCAACACAATGGTAATCGCGCCGATTGGTGAAAGTTCAAGTTTTTCTACAGTTTCTGTTCCCGCGGATTTTTTCGCGAAATATACCATGAA
>JAFGAC010000041.1 GCA_016933835.1 Clostridiales bacterium | reverse complement strand
GTAGTGATCCTGCAACAGAATTGGGCCATCAGGCCCGACGGTAAGAGAAAACTCTTCACTGGATACTGGAATTCCAGCATCAGTTGTTGTGGTTTTTTGTTCCTCTTTTTTCATGATAAAATTACCTTCTAGATATAATTATCATATGTATTTGTTGACTATTAACATTTTTTCTAGCGTTAATTGTCTCATTTTTGAAATATTTGAGCGATATGCGTTTGAGGTTAAATTTTAATTTCCCTCGTATTCAATTAAAATCTCTTAAGTTTATCGAAGATATTTCTCAGGGTTGATCTTCAGTTTTTGGCATAGCTTTCGAAATACCTTAACACGCTCTTTTTTATCCTCAGTTTTAAAACGTAAAAAGAAAGGTCGTTGTTTCCAATCAAAGGATTCTTTTGCTGCCCCAAATAAATAAAAAAGCATTGCAGCAAAATGAACTGCTACATCACCTTCCCGATTCAACAATCCCTTGATTAGAGCTTCTTTGACTTCTTCAGGATGATATCGTTCTACTTCGGCAAGCACCTGTGAAAATCCGTTGAAGATTTCGACGTTTTTGAGAGCATTTACAATAGATTGAGTTCGCTCTTTGTCAGTAATTAATTCTGGTGCAAATCTTGCAACTGCAACCCGCACAACAGGATTAGGGTCTTTTATTGCCTTTTTGATTGTTTCACAGGCAAATTTCGTATGGATTTCAGCAAGTGCTTCAATGTCTCGCCAATCACGTGGGCTATGATTGATTAATATTTGCTCAATTGACTCAAGTTCGAACTGTGAAGCTATCCTTATTGCTGCTATGTCATATCCAATCCCGTCATGCCATTCTTCAAAACCTATCTTCATACTAGCCACAAATCTTTGAAGCGGTGTAAGTGAACTGAGATCATTTTGGTCTGATTTGTTATTTTGGTTGTCAACGTCTTTTTTTAAATTGGTGTCATTGTTGTTCATTTTATTTCTATTTTTTATTCTAATTGCAAATTCTTTATAGGATTTGTGTGCGTGCGGATTTCACACCTGAGGGGGAGTAAGAGTAAGAAAGAGTGAATGAGAAAAAGTTAGTGAAAACAAGGGTGAGTTTACGTGAACATGGACAAGAACGGGAATACATGGGTTTGGGGTTAAAATTTAACCAAAAAAAAATGTGTGCCTGCTATAAAGTGAAGTCTGATTTTGAACTGCGATTGTTGTCTGCTTTTAACAGGGTCACTTTCAGAAAATGATGTGGTTGACAAAATTGATTTGGACTCGAAATCAGGTGAAGGTCACTGTGGTTTTAGTCAGAAAGCAGTATGGATTCAGTAAGGCAGTCTGATTTTAGTCAGAAAAATGTGTGGATTCAATTAGAAAAGTGTGAACTCAGAAAGGACAGTTGAATAATAATAGTATTAGATATTATATATTATATTATTATAGAGCGGTTACTAGTAACCGCCTCTTTTTCTAGACATCTGATTCTGTGAAAAGAGAATGTGTAGTTGATTATGCTCAGCTCATCAATAAACATCCGAAAAAGATAATGACTTTTGAGATAACACTAAATCATTTAATTTGAGGGTTGCCGAACTTGTTCCCTGTGAACCGTAAACCCATTGCACTTTGGTTAAAACTTCTTTCTCTTCACCTATGTAGATGGTGTCTAACTGCATGGACGTAGCCAAATTCTCATCACCAAAACCCACAAGAGTTAATGTCAATCCTGTGACATTGTTAATTCCAAAATTTTGAAGTCTAACATAAACGTTAGATTCAAAAATCCAGCCATCCACTGATTTCAATCCCGATATTCTGAAATCGGTGATTAAGATTTTATAACTAAAATTTTTTACAAAATCCTCTAGTTCAGAATTTCTTTTTAGCAAATTATCATTTGTAATCTTAAATTCATTGTTTTCAGTCTGAACAACATTAAGTTGATAAAACAACAATCCACTAATTCCGCTCATAATCACAGTGCAAAATATCAAAACAACAATCATTTTATTCAAATAGGTTGTCTCCAAGCTTTCTTTCTATAAACTGCAATCACCAATGTAGAAATCAGAAATAATGGTATAACAATCCATGAAGGAAACTCTGGAATAGAATGAACGTTTTGTTCAATAATAATTGTATAGTCATTTACTAACCAGCTTGCCTCAACTGACATATAGAAAGTTCCAACATGGTCATTAACAACAGAAACTCCACTTTCAGCATACCTTCTTGTCTCAACAGTATAAGTGATGTAACCATCACCAAGAATTTCAATAGGGCTTCTTTCAAACAGTAGGGGGTCAATTTTGTTAACGATAAAATAATTTTCTTGACCTTCAGATTCGTAATCATCGATTGAGACATTTTGTGCAAAAATAGTAATTGAGAATTTTAATAACTCCTTGAAAACGATAACTTCATGACTCGGAGTAAATTTCCAAGTTATTCTCCATTCGGGATATTCACATGTGAAAAGTTTTCTTTGACCAGATTCACTTCCTTCAAATCTAGCAACTTCAACCCAACTATTTGAAGAAGCAAAAGCGGAAGGAATAGGCGTTAACATTAAACAGAGCATCAGTGAAATAACAGCTATTTTGTTTTTTCCCAAATCAAGCACTAATAATTGTTCTATAAGATGAAAATATGAGGATTTTTGTCAAGAAACATTGACCAAATTAATTTTGATATTGGTCAAGGAAGTTTGACCATGTTTATTTTCAGTTTGCTCTCTCTGCTTTCAAGAAGTGCTAATCAGCAAAGTCGTTAAATCAATTTTAATCCACTAGGTTTCGGTTTTAAAATTGGGTTTAAAGATAGTTTGTCACCAGTGTAGTCATGTTTTGTATGAGGGATTTGAGCTGATTCCGTTCTTCAAGTTGAGGGATGAGCTTGACGGGAAATGTCCTAATTGTAAACGCAAACTTGCCATTCGACCAGTAAGTGTAGAACTTTATGATACTAAGGGAGTTTCAATTGACGGAAAGCAACTTTCACAAATTGCTAAAACAAATAGTTGCTAAGGAACTAAAAGTTCAAGACTTTACGACTTACGAAGAACCATTAGAGTCACGCTACAATAATTTGTGGTGGACTTCTTATCGTCCTGATGTTTTGGGAACGAAAAATATTGAGAATTCATTTGAAGTTGTTCTAGTTGAATGCGAAACAAAACCAACCAAAAAAAGAATCTTAGAAAAAATGACAATTATCCAAAACAATCTATTTCTTCAAAAGAGGCTTTTTCAGAACGTTCACTTCATTCCTTTACTGGTAATTCCATCGTTTAGTTTGGCAAAAATTCTATCTGAAGAAGTGAGAAATTTTTGGGAAATTTGGATAGTTAATCATTTAGGAAAAATCAAACATAAGATTTCAGTTAAAATTTAACCATCTCAACGGTGTGGGGAAAAACCTGAATGGTTAGCATCCATACAGGGGATGTTCCAAACGGTTTCTTTACATGTATACACTGTTCAGGTAAATTCTTTTCCGATGGTGTATCAATGTAACGGAAAGGAACAAGGAAGGTATCATACTGTAGACAGAAAAATAGAGTGTGTATGTGCTAAATCGTGTATACCATTTCGAAAAACAGAATTTTTGTAAATTAATTATAAAAAAGATTGTAAGAAATGGGTTTGCAGAGGCTCAAACACAGGAACTGAAGGTGAAAAATGAAAAAACCATGCTACTATCACTTGTTATGATTTTTCATTTTATGCTTGAGCTTTTTCAGCCCCATTTCT
>JAFGAC010000040.1 GCA_016933835.1 Clostridiales bacterium | reverse complement strand
AGAAACCGCTGACATCGATTAAAACACTTCGATATCAAGTAAGCTCTGTTCCTAAGAATCTCGTGACTTCAGTCATGAGTAATTCAATTCTAAAAATCCATTAATCAATTGATTAGGATCCAGATGAAATTTGAAGTTTGACATTCCGATGGTAAATCATAGTATCGGTAAAAACCATGACTAGGTTGATAGCGTATAGAATAATGACCCAATCCATATTGAAAATAAGCTTGTTTAGGATGCCGGAAATATAACCTATCATGACAATATAGAGAAAAAGAACACTTTTTCCATTGACAGATTTTGATGTGTACGATTTGTAGATGGATATCGGCCAGGCTGCGCCAAAACACAATAGCATGATAATTTCAAAAATACTCATTTAAAGCCTCACTTTACAAACATTTTTTGACTATAAGTATCGTATCACGTTGAAAGTCATTTTTCTATAATGAATGAGTGTAAAAAATGATGTTTATGGATATGATTTTTAATAGCCGTAATCTTCTTTGAGAATTAAAACGTGCATTCTATTTGGATCTCTCTGTTTTTTTATAGTGACAAAATCAGTACAGATTCGGTCTTTGCTGCTGCAATTCGAACAAATTCCAGTCGTAGCACAAGGTGTGCTGAGATTTAATCTTTTTGCATTGGCGGGTGCGGCAATTGTTTTTAGACGTAGCTCTGCTTCTTCTATATTTTCTACGATTTTATTTTTACCAACAACCACAATTACTTTTTTGGGCCCATAAATCATGGCGGCAACTCGATTGCCTGTTCCATCGATATTATAAAGAACACCATCGGTAGTTAGTGCATTTGATGAAGTAAAGTAAGCATCTGAATCAAATGAATCTACGAAAATTTTGCGTGTAGCTTCAGGAGTCAAACCTTTTTCGTAGCGGTCGAGGAACTTATACTCTCCATTTTTTAGTAAATCGATGACACCAGTTTCAAAAAGGGTCATGGAACCTCCAACAGCAACTGTGTCACCTGATTTAATCAAGGATCTGATGGTCTCGTGTAAATCCTCAATAGAATCGATAATATAAGGGTTTATATTATTGCTTCTTAATTTTTCTGCAGTACGCTGCATTTTTTTTTCATATACAAAATCTGAATTTCTATCCATAATAACACCTCCTAATGTTTATTATACAAAAAAAAATTAAATATATTAAATAAAATTGTATATTAGTATATAATAAAGATAGGAAAAAATTTTAGTAGTTAAACTATTTTTTGAAATTGGAGGTATTCTCTTGGCAAAAAACATTTTCAGAAAGGAACTTGCGACACTTAATGCATATGTTCCTGGAAAACCGATCGAGAAAGTTATGGAAGAATATGGACTGAAAGAAGTTGTTAAATTGGCTTCAAATGAAAATCCATTGGGACCATCAAAGTTAGCAATCGAAGCAATTATTGAAGAAGCTTCAAATGTAAATATTTATCCTGATCCATCAGTGGATATTGTAAAAGAAAAATTATTCAAAAAACATGGTATTCCAAAGGAACAAATGATTTTGGGGAACGGCGGAGAAGAAATCATCAAAATGATTGCAATGACTTTTCTAAATGAAGGTGATGAAGCAATTATGGCGGATCCGACATTTTCACTTTATGATATTACAGTGAGTCATATGGGTGGTGTTTCAGTAAAAATTCCTTTGAATGATTTTCAACAAGATTTAGATGTCATGTTGAATGCAATAAGTGAGAAGACAAAATTGATGTATATTTGTAATCCGAATAATCCTATAGGAAATATTCTGACTAAAGAAGTATTGGATGATTTTGTTTCAAAACTTCCTGAGGAAGTTGTTTTAGTATTGGACGAAGCTTATTTTGAATATGCCAGTAAAAACGATGAATATCCAGATGGATTGGATGTTCTCAAAAGAAGACCTAACACGATAGTACTTAGGACTTTTGCAAAAGTTGCAGGACTTGCAGGACTTAGAATAGGTTATGCATTCTCAAGTGAAGAGATTATCAATGAAATGGCAAAGACAAAAGGCGTCTTCAATGTCAACAGATTGGCTCAAGTTGCTGCTGCAGCTTCAATGGATGACACAGAGCACATTAAAAATACTGTAGAACTTAGTTATCAATCTTTGGGTTATATGATGAATTATTTTGACAGTAAAGGTTTGAAATACATACAACCTAATGCCAACTTCATTTTTGCAGATACAGGCATGGATTCTAAACAGACTTTTATTGAACTTCAGAAAAAAGGGATGATTATGAGACCTGGTTTTATCTGGGGGTATGATACTTGGGTACGAATAAGTTCAGGCAACATGGCAGATACGGAAAAATTTATTGCTGCATTGGATGAAATCATAAGATAAAGGGCTTGCCCTTTATCTTTTCATTATATAGTTGTCGATAAAAAGGAGGAATCGTAATGGCAGTTGTTGAAGTGACAATTGTACCTTTGGGTACAGGGGAAACAAGTTTGAGTCAATATGTTGCAGATTGTCATCATGTAATCAATAAATACAACGTCACATTTCAATTGACACCTATGAGTACTGTTTTTGAAGGGGATTTGGATTTCATATTGAAAATTATCAAAGAGATGCACGAAATACCATTTGATAAAGGTGTTATGAGAGTATCGACGACAATAAAAATTGACGACAGACGTGACAAAAATGGTACAATCGAGCAAAAGATAAATTCAGTAAAAGAGAAGTTATAGGGAAAATATAAATTTATAAAAATTGACAGGATACTTCCGAAAAAAGAATGTAATCAATATAATTACAGGATTTGTTTTTGGAGGTATTTTTTATCTTGATTATTGGAAAAGTTGTGATATTATAGAAAAGTTATATTAATTTTAAGGAGAAAAATAATTTGAAAAAGATAATTAATGAATATTTACTGATTACTCTTGGTGTTTTAATTTTATCGTTTGGTTTGCTGGCGTTTTTGTTTCCATCAAATCTTGCAGTAGGCGGATTGACAGGTTTTGTTATGGTGCTTAACAATATTTTCCCTATGCTTCCAAGAGGAATGCTCTTGTTGATTTTTAATATTATACTGTTTATTATGGGATTTATTTTGATTGGAAAGGAATTTGGAGCTAAAACTATGTATTCGAGTTTTTCTTTGTCTACGATTATCATGATTGCAGAAAAATACTTCCCAGTAGCAAAGCCATTAGTTGATGATGTTTTTTTAAACCTGTTTTTTGGAATTTTAATTGGTGCAATTGGAATAGGTATTGTTTTTTACCAAAATGCGTCTACTGGTGGAACTGATATTATCGCCAGAATTATCAATAAATATTATCACGTTGATATAGGCAAATCACTATTGATGGCAGATTTCATTGTTGTGCTATTAGCTGGAATTACTTTTGGATTAGAACTAGGTCTTTATGCCATGTTAGGTATCATATTGAATTCAATCATCATCGATAATATCATTGAAGGATTTGATAGAAAATACTTGCTTAAAATTGTAAGTGATAGATCAGATGAGATTAAAGAGTATATTATCAACGATGTCAGCAGAGGTTTGACGATATATACAGCAAAAGGTGGGTATACCTATAAAGAGATTGAAGTTCTCAGTGTGGTGATGAATAAGAGAGAATTCATCAAACTCAAGAAGTTTATTGCTAAAGCTGATCCAAGTGCTTTTTTAACTGTTGCAAATGTCAGAGAAGTATTTGGTCACGGATTTAAAATTTTTTAAGGTGGGATTATATGGCTGATATTTTTACAGAATTTAAGGTAAAAGATTTAACTTTAAAAAATAGGATTGTCATGGCGCCAATGTGCATGTATTCTTCGGATGACAGTGGCAATGTCAAGGACTTTCACGTGTGTCACTACAATACACGTGCCATTGGCGGCACAGCCTTAATCATTGTAGAAGCAACTGCGGTTGAAAAAAGAGGTCGCATTTCCGGCAATGATCTGGGATTATGGGATGATTCACAAACAAGTGGCATGAAGCGGTTAGTAGATGAAGTGCATCGATACGGGGCAAAAATCGGTGTCCAATTGGCGCATGCAGGAAGAAAAAACGAAACAGGGGAAGATGTCATAGCACCTAGTCCTCTGCTCTTCAATTTTAAATACAGCACGCCGAGAGAAATGACGCAAGAAGATATTGACGTGGTAATAGAGTCTTTTGGACAGAGCGCGAGGAGAGCCAGAGAAGCAGGTTTTGATTTCATTGAAATTCACGGTGCTCACGGCTATTTGATCAATCAATTCTTATCACCTTTGACCAATGAAAGAAAAGATAATTTTGGTGGTGGAATAGGCAACAGAAGGCGTATTCTAAAAAAGATAATCAACCGGGTAAGATTGGAATGGCCAATGGAAAAACCTTTAGGTGTCAGAGTGTCGGCATATGAATATGATGCATCAGGCAATTCAACGGAAGATATCAGCATGATAGTCAATATGGTCAAGGATTATGGTGTTGATATCGTGAATGTTTCTTCAGGTGGTGTCATCGATACCAAGATTGATGCATTTCCTGGGTATCAGATTGCATATGGGACAGAAATCAAGAAAAAAACAAATATGCCTGTAATTGTCGGTGGTTTATTGGAGAATCATCATATGGCCAATGAAATTGTAAGAAACAATAGAGGCGATTTAATTTTTTTGGGTAGAGAGCTCCTGAGAAACCCATATTGGGTGCTTCAGTCATCAAGAAAATTAGGAATTGATTCTGTTGAATGGCCAAAACAATATGAAAGATCCAAATAATATAAAGATGTTTAAGGCATCAATGGCTAAAAGGAATACTCCCATATCATTTATGTGATATGAGAGTATTTTTTTTTGAATTTCATTTATAACAAGCGAAATAATAGCCGTGGGATGAATGGCGTTATAAATTATATTTTTCAATAATCCAAGGAACAAAGCCTATTCCATAGAAACTGATAAGAAAATATCTGAATGCATCTGATATGTAGCCTATAGGAAGGATCACTTTGAAACCCTCCTTTACAAATAGAAGGCCTATCAAACCAATGGCAACTCTTGAAATGTTCTTTTTTATATCTTTTGTGATTCTGAAATGTATGTATTTTTTTTCATACCATAAGCCTAAAAAGTAACCTAAAAGAATACCATAGGACTTCGATAATTCAGGGTTTTTATAATAAAAGAAAACCGGAAGCCCCAAAAATAGTATTGATAAAATTACCGGATTGAAAAAATTTCTTATATATGAAAAATAGCATATGAATACGATAATCAATGAAATGATTATTGCACCGAGCACATCTTTTGGCCAATGAACACCTAAATAGATTCTAGAAAGACCTACAAGTGAAATGATTATAGCTGAAAGAATTGTCAGCCATTTTTTTCTTAAGTAAATGCTCAATGAGGCAAAAAGTGAAGTAACAGCTTGTGTATGTCCACTTGGAAAAGAATAACCGGTTGCAGTGCTTATACGAAGACTTCTTATGTTTTCTATTCCTATAGGCCGGGGCATATGAAAGAATTCTTTTAAACTCGTATTGAAGAATAAACTGATAAAAAAACTGTAACCTATAAACTGACCTAAATCCTTATTTATTGTCCAATATAATATTGTAAAAAAAAGTAAAATAAAGATTTCTTCACCTAATAGTGTCATAGCTTGAAAAAACACATCAAGAAATTGACTTGAAAATGATTGAGTCCATAAAATAAAAGATAGCTCCATAACGACCTCCTTAAAGATATTGTACAATACTAATGAATGTGTTCCAACTTAAACAATTATTTGACAATACAAGTGCAATGATATAAAATCAAGATGCAAAGGGGTGCTGGAGAAACCGGCTGAGATAGGACTTTCATGTTCTGACCCATAACCTGATTTGGATAATGCCAACGGAGGGAAATACTGAAAAAACAGTCTTTATCCTTTTGGATAAAGATTTTTTGATTTAAGGGGGAAAAATGGCAAAAGTAAATTTGAGTTTACAAGTGATACCGACTGTTCCTGATGATCAATTATATGCTGTTGTTGACAAAGTCATTGAAATGATTGAAGATTCAGGATTGCAATATGTAGTAAGTCCTTTTGAAACTTCTATTGAAGGGGAATTGGATGAACTTCTTATCATTGTGAAAAATGCTCAGGATATTTGCACTGATTATGGCGCTGAGAGAGTTGTATCAATCATCAAAATTGACTATAAGAAAGAAGGCGTCACAATTGATGAAAAAATATCAAAATATCAAAGATAAAATGCTTTTGATTGGATTCAATTTGATTATTTTAGCTATCTGGGAAATTGCTGTCGATAGTGGTTGGATTGAGAGATTCATATTGCCATCGCCTTCAGATGTCATAATATCACTCTGGGTCAATAGCTCTGAAATTTTTAAACATACCAAAGTAACTTTGTTTGAAGGTTTGGTGGGACTTGTATTTGCAATTGCATTTTCATTTTTGATGGCGATTTTGATGGATCAGGTCAAATGGATAAAAAAAATCATGTACCCTATGTTGGTGATTTCACAAACAGTGCCAATTATTATTATTGCACCGTTGGTTGCCATGTGGTTTGGTTTTGGAATTGCACCTAAAGTATTTGTTGTTGTACTTGTATGCTTTTTCCCTATAACCATCAGTTTAATTGACGGGCTTCAAAGTGTTGATTTTGAATTGATCAATCTTTTGAAATCAATGGGAGCCACAAAAATGGAAATATTTTTAAAAGTAAAATTTCCATTCACTTTGCCTGGTTTTTTTTCAGGGCTTAAAATTGCTGCGACCTACAGCATAATGGGCGCCGTAATAGGCGAATGGCTTGGTGGAAAATCAGGTTTGGGTGTCTATATGCTTAGAGCAAGGCATTCTTTTTCCCTAGACAAAGTATTTGCATCAATAGTAGTGATCATATTATTGTCGATTTCAATATTTTATTTAATATCAATATTGCAGAAAATAATTATGCCATGGGCTAAATTCAAGGAGGAAAAATAATGAAAAAACTTTTTATCATATTATTAATTTTAGTAATGCTTGTAACAATTGTAGGTTGTCAGAAACAGGATGAAGTCGTATTGGAAAAAGTGACTGTTGTGCTTGACTGGGTTCCTAATACGAATCACACGGGTCTCTATGTTGCGAAAAATTTAGGATACTATGAAGAAATGGGACTAAATGTTGAAATAATTCAACCGACTGAAGGTGGGAGTGCAGATTTAATTGCTGCTGGTCAGGGTGATTTTGGAATCAGTTATCAGGAACAAGTAACTTATGCGTTGACTACAGTAAATCCACTGCCTGTCAAGGCGATTGCTGCAATTATTCAGCACAATACATCGGGATTTGCTTCACCGACAGAAAAGGGGATTATCTCACCTATAGATTTTGAAGAGAAGAAATATGGCGGATGGGGATCGCCAATGGAAATGGCAACTATCAACGGTTTAATGCAAGTTGATGGCGGAAATTTTGATGCAGTTGAAATGGTTGACTTAGGCGCTTTAGATTTTTTTACAGCTGTTCAAACACATGCTGATTTTACATGGATATATTATGGATGGGATGGTGTTGCAGCAGAACTCAGGGATTATCCAATCAATTTTATAAAACTTCAAGATGTAGATCCCAATTTAGATTTTTATACACCTGTTATCATTGCAAGCGATGATATGATTGAAAATAATCCTGAATTGGCTGAAAAATTTATGGAAGCAACGGCAAAAGGCTATGAATATGCCATTGAAAATCCTGAAGAAGCCGCATTGGAGTTATTGAAGGACATTCCTGAAATTGATCATGATTTAGCGGTTGCTTCTCAGAAATATCTTGTAAATGAATACAAGGCGGATGCACCTCAATGGGGAGTTATGAAAGAAGAAATATGGCTGAATTATGGCAACTGGATGTATGAACATGGATTATTGGAAAGCGAATTAAAGGTAAATGAGGCGTTTACTAATGAATTCTTACCTAAAAGATAATGTATTAGAAGTAAAAGGTGTTTCAAAAAAATATATCGACGAGAAAATTATAGAAAATATTGATATTGTTCTAAAAAAAGAGGAATTTGTGACAATATTAGGGCCGAGCGGCAGTGGTAAAAGCACACTTTTTAATATAATTTCAGGATTAATAAATCCTGAAGAAGGACAGATTTTTATCAATGGAGAGAATGTGACAGGTCAAACTGGGTTTGTGAGTTACATGCATCAAAAAGATCTGCTTCTGCCTTGGAGAGATGTAGTAGGAAATGGTGCAATACCTTTAGAAATAAAAGGGTTTTCTAAAAAAGAATCTCGTGATAGGGTTGAAAAAATGCTGCATATTTTCGAACTTCAAGAGCATGGACATAAATTTCCTATGCAGCTTTCGGGAGGGATGAGACAACGTGTATCTCTTTTGAGAACGTATATGTTCTCATCTGAAATAATGTTGTTGGATGAACCTTTTGGAGGATTGGATGCAATTACAAAATTTAAAATGCAACAGTATCTGAGGGATGTCATACGAAAAATAAAAGGATCAGTATTGTTCATAACTCATGACATCGAAGAGGCGATATTTTTATCAGATAGAATATACGTGATCAATGGAAATCCTGCAAAGGTAGTTGAGGAAATATCTGTTGATTTAAATCGGCCTAGAAATGAAGAAATAATTGCTTCGGATGAATTTAGAAGACTTAAATCAAGAATACTTAAATTATTGTAAAGGTGATGTAAAATGAGCATGTTTGATAATGAAGCTTCAACATATGACAGTTGGTATAAAACAAAACTTGGCAGCTTTGTAGATCTTGTGGAATCACAATGTGCATTTGAACTTCTGGATTTACCAAAAGGATCAAAAATATTGGATGTAGGATGTGGCAGTGGTAATTTTTCAATAAAACTTGCAAAAATGGGATTTAAAGTGACGGGGATTGATCTTTCAGTAGATATGTTGAAAGTAGCGAGAGAAAAGGCGAAGTCGGAGAATGTTGAAATAGATTTTCTACAAATGAATGTATATGACTTGAAATTTGAAAATCAATCGTTTGATGGCGTTTTTTCCATGGCTGCATTTGAATTTATACCTGATTCAAGCAGAGCATTGGATGAAATGATGAGAGTTTTAAAAATTGGAGGACAATTGATTATAGGAACAATCCACAAAGAAAGCGCATGGGGGAAAATGTATCTTTCTGTTGAAATGCAGGAAAATTCAGTTTTTAAACATGCAAATTTAAAGACTATGGAAGAAATGAAAATGTTTTTTACCAAAAATCTGGTGGATTCAAAAGAATGTCTTTTTATACCACCGGTTATAGATGAGGACAAAATTTCAATGGAGATGGATCAATTATTGAAAACAGAAGGAAATAGGGGTGGGTTCATATGTCTCAAATGGATAAAATGATTACATGCCAATTGGCTTACTTGCCTTTAGAAGATAATTTTATCGAATTGACTGTGCAAGGAGTGTTGGATCTCATACAAAAGTCAAATCTTAAATTTGCAGTAGGTGCGATGTCCACAGTGGTGACAGGAGATAAAAATTCTGTAATGATACTAGTTGATCAAATACTTGAGTATGCAATGGATAATTCAAAATTTGTTCTGGATATAAAAATTTCAAACACATGTGGATTATAGAGAGCCTTGGCTCTCTTTTTTTGATATAATCATTTTCGGGAGTGATTACATGATTAGATATGAAACAAATCGATTAATTATAAAGACACCAGAAATAATGGATTTGGAAAAAATTATGGCATTTGAGATGAAAAACATAAAATTTTTATTGGAATTCGAGCCTAGACAATCTGAGGAGCATTATCTAAAAGAGTCATTTTTAGAAAGACTGATAAATGACATCCATAATATTGAAGAAGATAAATCGCTTAGATTTTATTTATATAAAAAAAATAATATAAATCAGATCATTGGTATGATTAACTTCAGCAACATTGTCAGAGGTGCATTTCAATCGTGTTTTTTAGGCTACAAAATGGACGAAGATTTTATTGATAATGGATTTATGACGGAAGGAATTATTAAAATGGTAGGAGTTGTGTTTGACGATTTTAATCTGCATCGTATAGAAGCCAACATCATGCCTAAAAATGTGAGGTCCATAAGAGTGGTTGAAAAATCCGGATTTATCAATGAGGGATTATCTAAGAAATATTTAAAAATAAATGGAGTTTGGGAAGATCATTTTCACTATGTCATTTTGAATGAAAAAATCGAGGTGATTTATGAATGATTTGATAATGGCGTTTCTTTGCAGTGGGTCAATATCCATACTGTTTAAATTCAATGAAAATAGAGAACTGAATCGCTATGTAGTGACAACTTTCAATTATGTTACAGCAGTGATTTTAAGTGTTGCTTTTTCTTCAAATATTAAGGTGCCAGGATTTGGAGATTTATCTATTGTGTTGAAGGATATTTCAGAAGGTATCCCTTTTGGAATGAATGAAAGCATGACATGGGCTGTGTTAATAGGTATTTTAACGGGAATTATGTTTTTTCTGACATTTATTATGTACCAATTCAACGTCAGAAAGTATGGACCCTCTTTGACTGGTATGTTTGGGAAACTTGGCATATTGATTCCCATGATATTTTCTATTTTTATTTTCAAAGAATATCCAAGCATAATTCAATCTATAGGAATTCTGCTTTCTTTCACATCGATTCTTATTATAAATTTAACAGGTGATTTCAAATGGGAATTGAAACCTTGGTTGCTATTGTTCTTTTTTCTAGGAGGATTCGCAGAGTTTTCAAATAAAATTTTTCAAAAATATGCAATGATAGAATTTAAATCAGTTTTTCTTTTGACTGTATTTTTAACAGCACTGATTATAAGTTTTATAAAAATAATTCCACATATAAGAACGATTAAATCTAAAGAAATTCTATCGGGAATGATAGTAGGAGTCCCTAATTTTTTTTCATCATATTTTCTGATCAATGCGCTAAGAAGCTTACCAACTTCAGTTGTATTTCCAGTGTATAGTGCAGGTTCTATCCTTACAATTATTTTTTTGAGCAGATGGTTATTTAAAGAAAGTTTTTCAAAAAGAAAATGGATTGCAGTTGGAATGACTGTTATTGCCTTGGCACTAATTAATTTTAATTAAAAAAAAAAGCCTTCATCATTTGAATATGATGGAGGCTTTAATGCACTTTACTTCTTTAATGAGGGGGGGGTAATAAAGTAAGTAAATTGTTCAACAGTTTTTGTATTGCTGTTAATTCTATTATACCCAATTAATAATGAATATCAATATCAAATTGTAAAAAATACAAAAATATATTTATAGCAAAAGAAAAATCTATTAATTTTTATAATAGATTTTTAGGGTTTAAATCATATTCAACTTATTTTGTGCCCAAATATCAATCAAATTACCGATGTAGTAGCTTTCTATGTCGCTATCCATAAAATGAGATACTTGACTTAAGGAGATTGTTTCAATATTTGATTGAGTATTTTTAAGAATATCCAAAGAATCTTCAGAAGACAGAGTCTCATCATCTTCAAAAAATACACTTAAAAGAGGTGTGTTCATTTTATTAAGGGTATCTATTAGGATAGATTGATTGAAATTTCCCATATAATCTTTTCGAATGATGATGACATGATCATTGATATTGATTTTCGAAAATCTTGAATCAAGGGAATCATCTAGATTCATTCTATCAAAATCATATGCATGTGCATTATATGGTGTACTGAGAGTAATTATACCTTTTACTGGTAAAATTTCATTGGCTAGGATATTTATAAGACCTCCGATGCAATGGCCAACCAAAATGATGTTATCTGAGATGTTCTCTTTGACGTAGGCAGTAAATTTTACAACATCATTAATATGGTCTTCGATTGTCAGATTAGAAAAATCTCCTAAAGACCGCCCTATGCCGGTCATATCTATTCTAACAGTCGCATAACCTCTCTGCGTCAGAATCTCAGAAATTTTCAAAAGACCTTGTAACGTGTTTTCGCAAGTGAAGCAAGGAACTATTATAATGACTCCTTTAATTTGCGTTGAATTCTCAGGTGTATCAATGCAACCATGTAATCCTTTTATTTTTAATGCTTTAGAATGCATGAAGGTCAACTCCAAATTTTTAATAATATGGTATATAATGATTATATCAAAAAAAAGTGAGGATACAGACATGTTTTTTGTTGGATTTTTTGGAATTGACAGTATAAGTGAAGAGAAGACCCTTAATATTAGTGTATCAGAATGCGATAAACCTACTTTAATCAAGCAATATCAAAGGTTTCATCTTTTCTTTATTCCATTGATGAAATGGCATGAGAAATACTATATAAAATGTGGAAATGGAAGTATACTAGAAATCAATGATGTTGGTGAAAAATTATGGAGTGAAGCAAGAGATTTTATAACTGATTCGGAGTTTAAATTAATTTTTCAAGAAAAGCACTGCATAAAATGTGGTGAAATATTAAGTGAAAAATATGAATACTGTCCAAAATGTGGACAGAAGATATAAATTTTATGGGGTGTTGAAGTGAAAGAGTATAATGTTGAAGAAAATTGCGACCTAGCTCAAAAGCGCTTGTTGGAGTGCCATACGGCAGTATGTATTTTACCCATTGTAGAAAATGGTGATATTCTATTGATTTCAAAGCTGAAAGACTTATCGAATCAGTGGGACTTGAAATTGCCTTATGGCGATGTCCAATATAAAGAACAACCACAAGAGGCGGCTCTTAGAGTGTTGCTTGGTGAAACAGGAATGTACACGAATAAAATAGAGCCTATTGGAATCTATAATTCAAAGGGCTCTATAATTAATGTGGTATATTTGTTTTCTGCGACAAATCTTACAGATATAAAGAAAAATTTTACACTAGTGAAAGATACGCATATCATTACATTGAGCCCAAATCGCTTCAGTGAATTAATCCGAGAGGGTATATTCAATCAAGAAGCTGGGATTAAGGCTTTTACAAAATTTTATCTTTCAGCAAGATAAGTGACATGAAATGATAAGTATTATATTTTACAAATGAGAAAGAGCAGCTTCTGCTGCTCATAATTATTTTTTGTATCTCAAAATGCCATGGACGTATGTCTTTGAAACGGTGACGTTTAACAGCATATCTTCTTCGATATTATATGGATTTTGATCAAGGACAATGAAGTCTGCATAATGACCTTCTTTGATTTTCCCTTTTCGATTTTCATCATATGAAGCGTAGGCGGAATCAACAGTGTAATGCTTGATGGCGTTTGTCAGAGAAATCTTTTCATCAGGATGCCAGCCGCCATCGGGAAAATTGTTTCTGTCCTTTCTTGTCACTGCACTGTAGATGCCATAGAAAGGATTGACAGGTTCAACAGGTGAATCAGTGCCAAAAGCGACCACATTACCTAATGATTCAAGTGTTTTATAGTTGTATGAGAATTTTGAACGCTCAGGGCCCAATCTATTTTCTGCGATATGCATATCATAATCAAGAAAGACGGGTTGAATATGAAGCAGCAATCCTTGATTTTCGATATCTTTCAGGAGTGATTCGCTTGTTACTTGGCAATGGATAATACTGTGTCTCATATTATCTTTATTTAATGGCCTAAAAGAATTTAGGACCATATTGAGCATTTCATCACCGATTGCATGTATTGCAACATCAATGTGATGTTCATGGGAAAGATTTATCATTTTGTCTAATTGTTCCTGAGTGAAATTTAAAATGCCGTTCGCATCAGGATTATCATAGTATGGTTTTGACAATTTTGCCGTATGGGCACCAAGAGAACCATCACCTAAAATTTTAATGGGACCATTTCTGAAAAAATCATCTGATGGTGGATCCATTACATAGTGAGGAATAGAAGCCATGAAATTATCATACAGACCATAATTTGATTGTTCATATACTCTGATAGGAAGTTTGTTACCTTTTGATAAACTTTTGAAAACTTCGATTACCAGTGGAAAATATTTTTCGTTTACAGCTGATAGATCATCTGTTTGAACTGCTGTAACACCGTATCTCAAAAGTTCATTGCATGCATCGACGATATACTTTTCTATAAGTTTTTTGTTGAGCTCTGGCAATATAGATTTTATCTTTGCCATTTCATTTTCTCTAAAAAGACCTGATTGATTATAGCTATTTGCAAGCGCCATTGCCTTTGTATTAGCGATGAGAATATGCCCGCATACCCTTAAAAGTATGACTGGTTTATCGGGTACAATTTCATCCAGTTCTTCTCGTGTGAGCATTCTTTTTTCTTTGATATAATCTTGATTCCATCCTCTTCCGTAAATAAAAGTGTTCTCATTGGAATAATTGCCGATAGCAGTTCGTATTTCATTCAATGAACGATATCCTGATAAATCCAGTTGATTGAGCGCCATTCCAAGACCCAATAAATGCATATGGGAATCGTTGAAACCTGGTAGCACTGTCTTACCCATTAAATCATATGAGATGATGTCAGAAGAGATATTATCGTCAATTTCTGAATTTGAAGCACTGAGAAATTTGCCGTCCTTGATAATCATACTGCTCGCAACCGGGTTTTCTGGGTCCAGAGTTATGATGTTGCCGTTATAAAATTTGAGCATAATAATCCTCTCTGAAAATACTCATGATGATATCATCATGGTATTCCCCGTGTCTGAAAATTTCTTTTCTCAAGATGGCTTCTGTTTTAAATGCACATTTTTCATAACTTCTGATGGCTCTTTTATTGAATGAAAAGACATGGAGTTTAATTTTGTTTACAGATATGTTTTCAAATATAAAGTGAACCAATACCTTCATTGCATCTGTACCGTAGCCTTTGTTCAAATATGGGGCACCGATAAAAATACCTACAGTACAGTGAGAATTAAGCAAATCTAAAGCGTTTATACCGCACCCTCCGATGTATTCTTTTGAATCGAGTGCTTCTATGGCAAAATTATAAGTCAGCTTACTAGAGCTGTTTGACTTGATGAAATTCACTTCATCTTCATAAGTGAAGGGATAAGGAATGGTTCCTCTTAAATTTTCAAGTACATCGCTATTGTTGCTTATATTGATAATCGATTGAGGATTGTCTGTTGAATCATAAGCGCGCAGCTTAACTAAGTTTCCATTTAGCAAATGATCATCTCCTTTTCATTTAGTATAAGAAAAATATCATGTATATGGAAGAGAATTTTAAACTGCAAGCACCACTACCTTGCAGTGCAAGATAGTTTGTGATACTATGAAAATGTAGATAGAATAAGGTTGTGATGAGATGAATATACAATTTAAAAAAGGTGTTTTGGAGCTGTGTGTCTTTGCTATCTTAGATAATGGAGATTGTTATGGTTATGAACTTGTAAATAAAATTTCTGAAAATATATTGATATCTGAAGGAACAATCTATCCTTTGCTTCGTAGATTGACCAATGAAGGATATTTTACAAGCTATCTGATTGAATCATCAGAAGGACCTCCTAGGAAATATTACAAAATCACAGCAGAAGGATCAAAAGTCTATAATGATTTAAAGGATGAATGGCATCAATTTGTTTTAGGTGTGAATCGTGTGATAGAAAGAGGTGAAAAAAATTAATATGAATAGAAATGCTGAATTGGAATTGACGGGTATAATTTCTGGAATTAATGTTGAAGCTGATGTTTCTAAGGTGTTGATTGTAAAAAACGACATAGATGCCGTTAAAATCAACTTGGAAGGAAGTATAGTCTATGATGGGGAATTGGAACCGGATCTTGTTACAGAAAACCACGATGGAGCACTATGGATAAGTGTAGACTTCCATGGAGAAAGTAGAAGCATAACAGAGAATAATCTGGTTATGAGGGTTGAGATTCCCCAAGAATATAAGGGCGATTTAGATATTGAAGTTATTTTTGGTGAAATTTCTGCAACGGAACTTCATCTTAATAAAATATCAATGGAAACAATATCTGGTGATATACTGATTGATTATTGTAACGCGGAGAAATTTAAGTTAAATACAATCAGTGGTAATGTTCATTTAAAAATGAATTCGATTGACAGCTATTATGAGATAAAGACGATATCTGGTGATGTTATTGTGCGATTGATTGAAGAATCTGATTTTGCGATTCGGTTTAATTCAATTTCAGGTAAAATTAGCGATAAGTATTCTTTTGACACTGTCGAAGTGAATAATAGTCATGAATTCAAAGCATCATCTGGAAATGGTGACTACAATATGGATGTTAAAACAATATCTGGTGATTTGGATATAAAGATTGATTGAGGTGATTTTTTGATAAGACTGGGAATAAATACAGTACATCTGAATATTGAAGAAATAATGGATTTAGGACTCAATCGTGTAGAGTTTGTATTAGGTAGAGGAAAATCATATGAAGAAATGAATCGGGAAGTCCTAAAAGGCATAACACTGGCAGAAGAGATAAATCTGCCATACAGTATTCACTTGCCTATTTATACGTTTGAATGGTATCAGGAAGATTATTTGAGTGCATTTTTCCTAGATCCTGATGATGATAAAAGAGAAAGCTCATTTAGATTGCTCGATGCAAATTTATCGAAGTTAGATGTATTTAATCCAGAGTACTATATTATTCATTTCCAAGGTGTTTATAAATTTGAACAGAATCATATATTTTTTGAAGAGCGATTGAAAACGACATTGGACCGAATAAATGAAATGGCAAAGAAATACAAGGTCAAAATACTCTTGGAGTATTTTGGTTCCAATTATATGTTTTATAAAATAGATGACTGGATAAATAAGATTGATCCGTATTCTAATTTAGGAATACTCTGTGATACAGGTCATTTATATTTTTCTTCTTTGATGCACGATTTTGTTTTTTTAGAAGGGCTGGAAAAATTGGCAGCAGCAGCTGACGCTTTTCATATTTGGACAACTAAGGGCGATAAATCTTATTCTGATTCAGAATATTATACTGAATTTCATCATATTGTAGCGCATATGAATCAAAGAAAAGATCAAGGATTTGCCTTTGATGTCGATAAAATGATGGATATAGTATCAAGATACGATTCTCCAATCATCATTGAAGCTTCGGAAAAATATAGAGGAAGAGAATATTTTATTGAAGGCATAAAAAGCATTGTATCATACTTTGCCAATAGATGATTCCCAAATATTACAAATTTATTTCAAAATATGTAAAGGCTTTATAATTGCATTGCTTTAACATATACTTAAAATGACAATTGTTGAAGGAGGTGTCGTTATGAGTATAATTGCAATTGTAACAGCTATTGTTCTAGTATTATAGCTTGACCATCCAAAAGATGAAAAAGAGATAGCGGCACAGATGATACGTGTCGATCTGGAATAGTATTCAATATTTTGATTAAATTATCTGAATATTCTGTTATTTTGATGTTTTTAATTATAAAAAAAATTAATACTATTGACAATATAAAACAATAGTTATATAATGATTGATTTTTGTGTTAATTAATGTTAAAATATAAGCAGAATATTAGATGGGGTGGTTCAGATGGCTACAAAAAAAACTTTGACTGAAATTATGCAGACGGTTCAGGATCATTTAGGGGAAAAAGTGATTTTGAGAACGAATAAAGGAAGAAAAAAAGTTAAGATTAAAGAAGGCATCTTGTTAGAGACGTATCCAGCAGTTTTTATAGTCAGAATAGATTTAGGATTGGAATCTGAAAGGAAAATTTCTTATAGTTATTCAGATATTTTAACTGAAACTGTAGAGGTGACATTGACAGAAAATGACCAAAGGATTTACATATCGTAAATAGGGCGGTATATAGAAGAGCTTAGGCTCTTTTTTTTTATGAATGTTAAAAAAAAAATTTATACTTCTTTGTTAATAATTATACATAATATGAGATGGAAAAGGCAATGATAAAGTCGAATGGAAAATTATGTCATAATATACATTGGATGAATATTCAGAAATATTCAAAAAAGTGGAAATCTCTTTAGCCCTTGCATTTGCTAAGTTAATTGAATAAGAGTATACTTGAAATGTACTTATATAGATTGAATAAAATGGAATATAATTACAAAGAGGAGTGAAATTATGAAGAATCAAATTAACTTGAATGTCTATTCTGAAATTGGGAAATTGAAGAAAGTATTGCTTCATAGACCAGGACCAGAAATAGAAAATTTGACACCTGAGCTGATGGACCGATTATTGTTTGACGACATACCATTTATGAAAGTTGCTAGAGAGGAACATGATGAATTTGCAAAAGTGTTCTTGGATAATGATGTCGAAGTTTTTTATATCGAAAACATGATGGCAGAGATTTTTGATGACAGTGAAGTCAAGGAAAAATTTATCAATCAATTTATTCAAGAAGCAGGAGTGAAGAGTGAGATTAGAAAAGTTCAAGTAAAAGATTATTTTTATTCTTTTAACAACAACCAGGAATTAGTTGAAAAAATGATTTCAGGAATTAGAGTTGAAGAACTTACTAAAATCGAGAAAAATAATTTAAGGGATTATATCATGAATGAATACCCCTTTGTAATTGATCCTATGCCCAATCTGTATTTCACAAGAGATCCTTTCTCATCGATAGGGAATGGAATTTCACTCAATCATATGGCGACGGTCACTCGAAACAGAGAAACAATATTTGCACAGTATATTTTTGGTTTTCATCCATCTTTTGTAAATCAAGAAATTCCATTTTGGTACAATCGAGATTTTCCTTTCTCAATTGAAGGCGGCGATCAGTTGGTCTTGAGTGAGAAAGTGCTTGCGATTGGAATTTCACAAAGAACACAACCAGATGCAATTGATATAATTGCTAAAAATATTTTTGAATCTGAATCATCTTTCGAAACAATTTTAGCCTTTGATATTCCAAAATCGAGAGCGTTCATGCACTTAGATACCGTATTTACTATGGTTGATTATGATAAGTTTACAATACACCCCGAGATTGAGGGGCCTCTAAGTGTGTACTCATTAATAAAAAAAGGTGATAAAATAGAGATTGAGAAAGAAGTTAATGATTTAGATAAAATTTTAGCAAAATATTTAGGTCTTGATAAAGTAACCTTGATTCGTTGTGGTGGAAAAAGAGGAATCGACGCTGGAAGAGAACAGTGGAGTGATGGTTCAAATACTTTAGCTATTGCACCTGGAGAAGTAATTGTATATTCTCGAAATCATGTAACAAACAAAATACTTCAAGAAAACGGCATTAAAATTCATGTTATTCCATCTTCGGAATTATCTAGAGGCCGTGGCGGTCCTAGATGTATGTCTATGCCACTTGAAAGAGAAAAATTATAATTTATTAGGAGGGCTTATCATGCCAGTTAATTTAAAAGGAAGAAATTTTATAACTTTAAAGGATTTTACACCACTAGAAATTAGATATTTATTAGATTTGTCTCATGACTTAAAAGCAAAAAAAAGATCGGGAATTAGAGGGAATTTATTAGCGGGAAAAAATGTTTGCTTAATTTTTGAAAAAACTTCTACACGTACTAGAACAGCTTTTGAAGTAGGCGTTTTTGATGAAGGTGGTAATGTTACTTTCTTGACAAATTCTCAAATGGGTAAAAAAGAGAGCGTTGAAGATACTGCAAAAGTATTGGGAAGATATTATGATGGCATTGAATTTAGAGGTTTCAAACAAGAGACAGTTGAAGATCTTGGGCGTCATGCTGGTGTTCCTGTCTGGAATGGCTTGACTGATATGTATCATCCAACACAAATCCTTGCAGACTTTTTGACTATTGAAGAGCATATTGCTAAACCGCTTAATAAAGTGAAATTTGTTTATGCAGGAGATGCGAGAAACAATATGGGTAATTCATTGATGATTGGCGCAGCAAAAACAGGCATGCACTTCGTAGCATTGGCACCAAAAGAATTGTGGCCAGCTGAATCACTTGTTGAAGAAATGAGAGAAGTCGCTAAAGAAACAGGTGCAATTATAGAACTTTCCGAAGATACAGATGCAGTCAAAGATGCAGATGTTATCTACACAGATGTTTGGGTTTCTATGGGTGAAGAACATTTGTTTGAAGAAAGAATCAACATGCTTAAAGCTTATCAAGTCAATATGGAATTAGTCAAAAAGACTGAAAACAATGATATGATTTTCATGCACTGTCTACCTGCTTTTCATGATACTGCAACAGAAGTAGGCAAGGAAATCAAAGCGAAATTCGGTTTGGATTCAATGGAAGTGACTGATGAAGTATTTAGAAGCAAGCATTCTGTAGTGTTTGATGAAGCTGAAAATAGAATGCATACCATCAAAGCGATTATGGTTGCTACTATTGGCAATATATAAATATTTCTAGTTAAGGGGCGAGAAAATGAAAGACAAAATTGTAGTGGCTTTAGGTGGGAATGCGTTAGGTAAAACACCCGAAGAACAATTAAAACTGGTAAAAGATACGGCTAAACCGATTGTAGATTTAATACAACATGGTCATCAAGTTGTTTTAGCTCACGGAAATGGACCTCAAGTAGGTATGATTAATTTAGCCATGGATTTGGCATCAAAGACACCAGATGCAACGCCGGAAATGCCATTTCCTGAATGTGGTGCAATGAGTCAAGGTTATATAGGATATCATTTGCAGAATGCGATTCGTGAAGAATTGTTGAGCAGAAGCATTGATAAACATGTTGCAACTGTTGTAACACAAGTAATCGTCGATAAGGATGATTCGGCTTTTCAGAATCCTACCAAGCCTATAGGTGCATTCTATACTGAAGAAGAATCTAAAAAGCTGATTGCTGAAAAGAAATATGTGATGGTTGAAGATGCGGGCAGAGGATATAGAAGAGTAGTACCTTCACCACTTCCGATAGATGTCGCTGAAAAAGAAATTGTAAAGACGCTTGTTGACAATGACCATATTGTTATTACAGTAGGCGGCGGTGGCATCCCAGTCGTAGTTGAAGGCAATCAATTAATAGGTGTTCCAGCAGTAATTGACAAAGATTTTGCCAGTGCAAAAATTGCTGAAATTTTAGACGCTGACTATTTAATTATATTGACAGCTGTTGAAAAAGTTGCTATCAATTTTGGTAAAGAAAATGAAAAATGGTTGGAAAAACTTACTTTGGATGAAGCTGAACAGTATATTCAAGAAGGTCATTTTGCACCGGGTTCAATGCTTCCAAAAGTTAGGGCAGCTATGATGTTTGCTGGTTCGAAAAAAGGAAGAAAAGCTTTAATCACTTCATTGGAAAAAGCTGAAGATGGAATTGAAGGAAGAACTGGAACTTTGATTGTTAATGAGTAGAAAAATTAGGGGCATTCGTGCCCCTTTTTTTTAATTATGATTCCTAAATTCAATTGTATAATGTATAATGATAATGTATTTTGTATAATGTATGTGATAGGAGAGGTGAGATGATTCGAATCTTTCAGGCTAGAGCAAAAATAAATTTAGTTTTGGATGTTAAAAGGAAAATGGAAAATGGCTATCATGAAGTTGATATGATTATGCAAAAGATTGATTTGTATGATGAAATTTTTATGAAAAGAATTCCAAACGGTATAAAAATTGAAACAAACTGTTTGTTTTTACCCACTGATTCTAAAAATATTGCCTATAAAGCGGCTAAACTGATGATAGATCAATTTCAGCTTAAGTCAGGCATTTATATAAAAATTAATAAAAACATTCCTATTGCGGCAGGTCTTGCAGGTGGGAGTAGCAATGCGGCGGCTGTCATTTCTGGAATGAATGAAATATTTGAAATAGGTTTGTCGCTTGAAGAGATGATGAAATTAGGAGCGAAGATAGGATCTGATGTACCATTTTGTTTTTTATCAGGGGCTGCAAGAGCTGAAGGTGTTGGTGATATACTGACGCCTGTCAAAGGTCTTAGAAATGTATGGGTTGTACTGACTAAGCCAAATATTTCTGTATCAACAGCTGAAATTTATCAGAATTTGATTCCAGAAGATTATGAAAATCATCCAGATGTTGAAGGGATGATTGAAGCGCTTGATGAGGAAAATATCTATAAGATTTCTGAAAAACTTGAAAATGTTCTTGAACATTCAACTTTCAGATTGTATCCAAATGTTGAATGCGTAAAAAAATTAATGAAATCATTTGGCGCTAAAGGCGTTTTAATGAGTGGAAGCGGACCTTCAATTTTTGGTCTTTTCTCAAAAGAACATCAAGCAAAAGCAGCATTCAAGAATTTCAAAAAAATTAATCAGCAGACTTTTTTAATAAAAACATTTGATGAGGTGGAGAAACATGAAAACAGAATTTAAAAAATTGGATTTGAACCAATACAAGCCACTGGGTGAAATTGTATTTGACTATTTAAGAGATGCCATCATGAATGGTGAATTGAAACCGGGTCAAAGATTGATGGAAAATACGATTGCTGAGCAGCTAGGTGTATCGAGAACGCCTGTTAGAGAAGCAATCAGAAAATTGGAGAAAGAAAATTTCATAACGATGGTACCTAGAAAAGGAGCTTATGTTTCTAGATTGACTGCTAAGGAAATACTGGATGTTTTGGAAGTTAGAAGAGTTTTAGAGGGCTTTGCGGCGGATTTAGCAGCTCAACGAATGAGTGATGCAGAAAAGAAGGAATTGAGAAAATCCTTTGACCGCTTTCAAAAGTTTATGGAGAAAGCCAATGTCCAGGGTATGATTGAAAAAGACAGAGAATTTCATGATCTGATTTTCAAAGCGACACAAAATGGAAGACTGATTTCCTTGGTTAAAGAACTGCATGAACAATTTCATCGATTTAGACTTATTTATTTCAATGAGTTTTCAAATTATGAGGATATTCAAAACTGGCATAGCAATATATTGCTGGCGATAGAGAATAAAGATGCTGAGGAAGCAAAGAAACAGGCTGAAGGTCATGTGGCAGAAGTGGAAAGAGCAGTTGTTGAATGGGCTGAAAGTGAAGGGAAATCTGATGAAAAAAATTAAAGTCGGTTTGGTTTTTGGCGGACAATCTGAAGAGCATGAAATATCCATTATGACATCAAGAGAAATAGTAAAGGCAATCGATAAAGATAAATATGAAATACATCTCTATGGGATTGATAGAAAAGGATATTGGAAGGTATTCGATGAAATAGGAGACGATTTAAAAACTTTGAATTTTGACAGACAAAAAGATAAAATACCTGGTAGTATCATTGAAAGTCTTCAAAATGATGTCGAGGTTTTATTTCCGTTGCTTCACGGACCCTATGGAGAGGACGGAAAAATTCAAGGACTGTTTGACATGCTGGGAATACCTTTTGCAGGATGCGGTTTAATGTCTTCTGCACTTTGCATGGATAAGGATTACACTAAAAAATTACTTGATAAAATAGGTATTCCGGTTACAAAGTCTGTGACTATTTTGAAAAATGATGTAATTGACTTTGAAAAAATGGAAATGGAAATGGGTTATCCAATGTTTGTAAAACCAGTTAATCTTGGTTCTAGCATTGGTATATCTAAGGTGAGAAATTTAAAAGAACTTGTGAACGGAATAAATGATGCTTTCAGATATGACTTTAAAGTGATTGTTGAAGAAGGAATCGATGCGAGAGAACTTGAATGTGCTGTATTGGGGAATGAGAATCCACAAGCTTCTACAATCGGCGAAATAATACCTTCTCATGAATTTTATGATTACGAGGCAAAATACTTTGATGATGGGAAATCGCAGTTGATAATTCCTGCTGGAGTTTCCCAGAAACATATTGAGATGATTAAAGAATATTCAATAAAAGCTTATGTTGAACTTGGCTGTTCAGGTCTCAGCCGTGTTGATTTTTTTATGGATAAGAAAACTGGAAAGATTTATCTCAACGAGATCAATACTATGCCTGGATTCACGCCGTTTAGCATGTATCCTCAACTTTGGAAACATGAGGGAGTAAGTTATACGGATTTGATTGATAGATTGATTCAATTAGGGTTGAAGGAACGGTAGATATGATGAAGAAAATGGTTAAAATCACAGCCTCGATTAAATCGGTGGATGGTGTAGAAGATAAAATTGAATTCACGACAGAAGGTAAATTTGTGCGTAAAGATGATGTTTGCATAGTTGAGTATGAAGAATCAGAAATCTCGGGGATGAAAGGCAGTTTGACGATTCTCAAGGCAACTGAAGACAAAGTTGTGATGATTAGAGAGGGGACAGGTTCCTCTGAGATGATTTTTGAAACAGGTAAAAGACAAGAGTCAGATTACACAACACCTTACGGTATTTTCAAAGTTGAAATTCTTACAAAAAGTTTGAATTGTGAAATGAGCGAATCAGGAAAAGGCACAATTGTCATCGTTTATGATATGAGTATACGAGGATTATCTGAGAGCAGCAATTATATGACTATTGAGGTGTTTTAATGAGAAAAACAATTAAAAATATGGTTGAGAAGGTTTTTCAGATTTCGTTGGAAGATTTTGACATATATATGAGTGATGAAGCCAGATTTGGAGTTTTTTCTACAAATGTGGCTTTTAAATTATCTCCTATTTTAAAGATGTCCCCTAATATTATTAGTGAAAAATTGTCAGTGTCAGAAAGCGTGGATGACTATATTTTAAAGGCTGAAAACGGATATTTGAATTTTCATTTACCTTCAACTTTAAAAACGAAGAAATATGCTGTTGGAATAAATGCAGCAGAATGTAATGATTCCGATTATTTTATTTATCGATTGAATTTTTTGAAGAAGAGATTGGAAACGGATTGTGAAAAAATGGAGTCAATAGAGTTGATAAATGAAAATTTACATGAAATTTTTGTAGATTTTTTTCTTCAAAACAATGTATGCAAAGGCGTAAAAGCTTTTAGAAAGTACGATAGAGATACGGTATACACAAAGATTTCTGAGTCAGAGAAAAATAATTTTTACACTATTATCTGTCTTATAGTTGACAACTTATTAAAAAATGCTTAAAATTGGGCATATAAGACGAATAATGGGCGGTGGAAAATGGAGAAAGTTTTTGAGTGGCATACAATCCAAAAGATAACTGAATATATCAGTGACGGACTTCAGATTGTTGATAAAAGTGGCAATCTTATTTTTTGCAATCGAAAATCAGCGATGTTGGATGATATCAATATTGGAGAATCTTTGGGGAAACACATAACGAAAATATACCCTTCTTTGGATGAGAGCAACAGCACGATTCTGAAAGTTTTAAAGACGGGCCAACCTATTTTAAACTTAGAACAGAGGTATACGACGTATCTAGGAAATGAAATCCATACAATAAATTCAACGATTCCTCTCAATGATTCAAGAGATAAAGTCATAGGAGCGGTTGAGATTTCAAAGAATATAACTGATATGAAAAAGCTTTCTGAACAGGTTGTTGATCTTCAAAAGGTAATGCTGGGGACAGAAGAAAGATTCGCTGAGGATAAACCCTTGTATAGATTTGAAGATATTATCACTGAGGATCCAGAGACGATAAAGATGATATCGCGTGCTATGAAAGCTGCTATTACTGATGCTTCAATTTTAGTGGTAGGTGAAACTGGAACAGGAAAGGAATTGTTGGTTCAGGCTATTCACAATAGCAGTTTGAGGAGAAAGCAACCTTTTATTGTGCAAAATTGCGCTGCTTTACCTGAAAGTTTACTGGAAGGTATCTTGTTTGGAACTTTGAAGGGTGGCTTCACAGGCTCTATCAATAGACCTGGATTGTTTGAAATAGCCAATGGGGGAACGCTTTTTTTAGATGAAATAAATTCAATGCCAAACCAACTGCAAACTAAAATACTCAGAGTGATTCAGGATGGCAAATTTAGAAGAATAGGGGACACTAGGCTTAGAGAGTCCAACGTGAGGATTATCGCAGCAGTTAATGAGGATCCTTTTATTTCTATAGAAAAAGGCGATTTGAGAAGGGATCTTTTTTATAGACTCAATACTATTACTTTGAAATTGAACAAGCTTTATGAAAGAAATCAGGATACAGAGGTATTGACGAGATATTTTATAAAGAAGTTCAATAATAAATATTTTCGACATGTAAAGGGTGTAACAAAAGATGTCGAAAATATTCTGAGCCAGTTTCAATGGCCTGGAAATATTCGCGAGTTGGAACATGTGATAGAAGGAGCGATGAGTCTTTTAGAAGGAGACTGGATTACCTGTTCTGATATTCCTGAGTATTTAAAAGGGTTCAAAAACAAGATGAAAGTTCAGAACTATCATCTTAGAAATAGATTAGAAGAATTGGAAGAGCGTCTTATCGATGAAGTATTGGAAATTACTGATGGTAATGTATCAAAAACTGCAGTTATGCTGAATATACCAAGACAGACCCTGCAATATAAATTGAAAAAGAGAGGTGCCGAAAAATAGGCGCCTTTTTATATTTTTTGAAAGAATAGAGCGCTAATAGTGGGATTGTATAGTGGCATGATAATTGCATATATAATTTGATGGAAAAAAATTATGGAGGTGTTGTATGAAAAAGGGTTGTAGATTTGGAACACATAGGGTAATTGAGCCAAAAGGCGCACTCCCTCAACCAGCGACAAAAATTGATAACACAATGGAAATTTATGATAATGAAATATTGATTGATGTGAAAACTTTGAATATTGATTCTGCAAGTTTTACTCAGATCAAGAGTCAAGCTAATGGTGACGTGGAAAAAATCAAGGAAATCATGCTTGGCATCGTAGAAGAAAAAGGGAAACATCAAAATCCTGTTACTGGATCAGGCGGTATGTTGATAGGAACTGTCAAAGAAATAGGAAGTGCGTTGGAAGGAAAAATCGATTTGAAAGTTGGCGATAAAATTGCTACTTTGGTTTCTTTATCTTTGACACCGCTAAGGATTGATGAAATTGTAGATGTAAGAATTGATATCGATCAAGTAGATATCAAGGGGCAAGCGATTCTTTTTGAATCTGGAATTTATGCGAAACTGCCTACAGACATACCAGAAAATCTTGCGCTTTCAGTATTGGATGTAGCAGGTGCGCCTGCACAGACAAGAAGATACGTTAAAGAAGGTGACACTGTTCTAGTTATTGGTGGGGCAGGAAAATCAGGCATGCTTTGCTTGTATGAAGCAAAGAAAAAAGTGGGACCTTCTGGAAAAGTAATTTGTCTTGCACATAGTGAAAAAAGTACAATCAAGGTTAAGCAAGCCAACTTGGCTGACGAGTATGTCATTATAGATGCTACTAAACCAGTGGAAGTTTACAATAAAATAAGTGAAGTCACTGGTGGGGAAATGGCAGATGTTACAATCAATTGCGTCAATATTCAAGACACAGAAATGACAAGTATTCTTTCTACAAAAGATGATGGTTTGATTTATTTCTTCTCAATGGCGACAAGTTTTACAAAAGCGGCACTAGGCGCTGAGGGAGTCGGAATGGATACAACAATGATCATTGGAAACGGTTATACAAAAGGCCATGCGGAAGTTGCGCTTCAAATCATGCGTGAAAGTGAAGAATTAAGAGAAATCTATACTAAACTATATGCTTAGGAGGCTTAATATGAGACATTTTTCAGAAGTTGAAATTTATAAAAATGTAACACAGGAGCAATGGGATAATTGGGAATGGCAAGTTAGAAACAGAATTACTGATGTTGAAACTTTAAAGAAGGTAGTAAATATTACCGACAAAGAAGGCGAAGATATCAATAAGACTCTGGAATTGCTTAGAATGGGAATTACACCTTACTATGCACTTTTGATGGATGAGAATGATCCAAGTTGTCCTGTGAGAATGCAAGCTGTTCCAACGATTTACGAAACGCATAAAAGCAGTGCGGATATGGATGATCCATTACACGAAGATTCTGACTCACCAGTTCCTGGATTGACACATCGTTATCCAGACCGTGTGCTTCTATTAATCACAGATATGTGTTCAATGTACTGTCGCCATTGTACAAGGAGAAGGTTTGCAGGGCATAATGATACAGGTATGCCAATGGATAAGATAGATGCAGCCATTGAGTATATCAGAAACACACCTCAAGTAAGAGACGTTCTTTTATCAGGTGGTGATGCTCTTCTTGTATCAGATGAGAGACTTGAGTACATTGTAAAAAAATTGAGAGAAATCTCGCATGTTGAGATTATTAGAATCGGTTCAAGAGTACCTGTCGTAATGCCTCAAAGAATTACGCCAGAACTTGTCGGCATGCTCAAAAAATATCATCCAATCTGGTTGAATACGCATTTCAATCATTCAAAAGAGATAACACCGGAATCTAAAAAAGCGTTGGCCCTTATGGCGGATGCAGGTATTCCTTTAGGTAATCAATCAGTATTGTTGAGAGGCGTAAATGACAGTGTTGCAGTCATGAAAAAACTTGTACATGATTTGGTCATGAACCGCGTGAGACCATACTATATTTATCAGTGTGATCTTTCCGTGGGAATAGAGCACTTCAGAACAACAGTTTCAAAAGGAATCGAAATTATCGAGGGATTGAGAGGCCATACTTCAGGATATGCTGTACCTACTTTTGTCGTAGATGCACCTGGTGGCGGCGGGAAAATTCCTGTCATGCCGAATTATGTATTGTCACAAGGACCTAATAGAGTTATTTTGAGAAATTATGAGGGTGTTATCACTACTTATACTGAACCAACAGATTACGTACCGATGAAAGATGATAGTTTTTCTGATGGTGTATTGGGATTATTGCAAGGTAAGAAAATTGCAATTGAACCTAGTGATCTTGAGAGACACAAAAGAAATTATCACGGAGAATAAAAATGTTGCTGATAGATGAGCTCAAAAATAAGTATAGGACAATTTCATTGGTGGGCATGGTAAAAAATGCTGGAAAAACAACCTTGCTGAATGAATTCATCAATCAGGCTTATTTGGAAAGTGTCACTCTTGGATTGACTTCAATCGGGTACGATGGTGAAACAAATGATTCAGTAACTAATACACCTAAACCCTATGTTGAAGTCTTTCCCGGCACTTTGATAGCAACTGCAAAAAACTTGTTGAATACTGAAACTATTAAATATGAAGTTTTAGAAGTAACTGATTTTTTAACAGTATTGGGTCCGATTGTCATTGTTCGCATCAGAAGCAGGGCACAGGTCATTTTGATAGGACCAAGAAGTAATGAGGGACTTGAAGAAGTAAGCCGAATGATGAGAAAATGGGGCGCTGATTTAGTTTTTGTCGATGGCGCACTTGATAGAGTAAGCAGTGCTTCACCAGCCTTGGCTGATGCTGTTTTTTTAGCAACAGGTGCTGCGTTGTCAAGAGATATCAATCAAGTAGTAATTCAGACACTTCATAGAATCCATTTGTTGAAGCTTAAAAAAGTAGATGAATGCATTGAAATATTTAAATGTTTGAAAGATGAAAATCAAATAGGGATTATAGATGAAGTTGGACATGTCTATAAAATGGATTTGAAAACTGGGATTAATTCTGGCGACGAATTGAAAAAACACTTAGATAAACATTCAAAATTCGTTTTTTTTCCTGGAGCAGTAACATATAATATGTTGAAAGATATTGTAATGTTCACCCATGGAAAAGTAGCTGTGATTGTATCTGATGGCAGTAAAATATTTATTGAGAGAGAACCGTATATAGATCTTGTTTCTAAAGGTCTTGAAATAGCAGTTTTAGATGAAATAAATCTCATCGGTGTCTCAATAAATCCAGTATCACCTAAGGGTTATTATTTTGATGAACGTGTATTGAAGAAAAAATTAATGGAAAAGATTGATGATTTATTGCTTGTCAATGTTTATGATTCATAGGAGGCGCCATGTTTTTTAAATTTTCAGCATATGAAAAACTTGATATGGACTATATTGTTGATAAAATCAATGTATCAAGTATTTACGGAAAAGATAAAAAAAACAATATAAATCTTTTTTTTGACAAGGCATCTTTAGAGACTGAATATGATTTAATGACGTTTGTGCTTCAAAATCTTAAAGAGAATAAACTTGTTATTACAAAAATTAGAAACACATTAAAAGAGTTTAAAGAGATTCGAGGTACAATTAATCGGTTAGAAAAAAATGAGATTCTTTCTGAAGTGGAATTTTTTGAAGTGAAAAAATTCTCTTTTCAAATAAGGTCTTTATGTGCACTTTTAGGGAAACTTAAAAATCTGCCTGATTCATTGATTCCCAAGAGAATGATTGCAGTTGAAACGCTTTTAGATCCAAAAGGAGATAAAATACCTACTTTTTTCATTTATGATGAATATTCTCTGCGATTAAAAGAAATTAGAGATGAAATTACAGCTTTAAACAATAAAATTGAAGTTGAAAAGAAGAGTCTTTATCATATGCTGGAAAAAAAATATGAAATGAAGATTCGAGCAAACGGAGAAATAAGAATTGCAAAATCAAATTTATTCTATCAAAGTATTTCTCAAGATCCACATTTTTCATATCAGTCTGAAAGTTATGGGTTGACTGTTTTTTCTGTTGATCTTAATCATGCTTATAATGATTTAGTGAAAAGAATGGATGAATTGAAAGTAGAAGAATACAATGAAGAAGAAGAGATAAAACTTGAATTGAGTTTGAAATTGCAGGAATTGACAGATGTTTTTAGAATAAATGTTGAAAGAATAGGAAATTTTGACTTGATATTGGGGAAAGCGTCATTTGCTTATGGTTATGATTTGAAAAGACCAAAAATCGTAGAGACGGATGTCTTTGTGATAATGGGTGGCATCAATATTCCAGTATCAGATCGCTTGAGAAAAGAAGGACTTGAGTATTTGCCTATAGATATTTATCTAGAAACCGGAGCTACAATCATCACTGGTTCGAATATGGGTGGCAAAACGGTTACATTGAAGTTGATAGGACAAATAGCTTCAATGATACAATTGGGAATGTTTGTCCCAGCAGAGTCAGTGGAGTATCCAATCAGAGATTTTATTCATATTTCAGTTGGAGATAGTCAGGATATGTCATTGGGACTAAGTTCTTTTGCAGGAGAAATGGTGATGCTTTCAGAAATTATAAAGCATTCTGATCAAAGAGGAATTATCTTGGTGGATGAACTTTCAAGAGGAACAAATCCTCAAGAAGGTTATGCCATATCAAGAAGCATTACAGATTATTTGAATAAATCAAATGCTATCTGTGTATTTACTTCTCATTTTGACGGCATAGCAAAAGGAAAAACTCATTATCAAGTAAAGGGTTTAAAAAACATGAATTTTCAGGAGATGATTGAAGGACAATCGGTTATTGAAAATCTACATCATCAAATGGATTTTTCACTTGAAAAGGTTGATGATGAGCAATCTGTTCCGAAAGAAGCTATACCGATAGCAGAGGTTCTAGGTTTGAATAAGGAAATTATAATGAATGCAAAAAAATATTTAAAAGAGAAAAAGAAAGGGGATGACAATAATGAGTAAATTGAATTTAGATTTTAACTTAGTTGATCAGGCAAGAAATTCTGCTAAGAACATCGCATTGAGCATGCAAGAATTTATTGACCAGCATACAACAGTGACTGTTGAAAGAGCTGTTATTCGTTTGTACGGTGTCGATGGTGTTGATGAGCTTGACAGACCGCTTCCTAACATAGTAGTTGATAAATTGAAAAACAACGGAAAGCTTTCTT
>JAFGAC010000039.1 GCA_016933835.1 Clostridiales bacterium | reverse complement strand
TTTTTTAAGCAGCTAATCTTTAACAAGAAATTCTTATAAAAATGAAAAAGAAGATAATTATTGCATCAGCAACCGTGTTATTCGCAGTAGCAACTGTATTTAATATGAATCTGTTACAAGGAAATAGTGTGGGCGATGTGTCGTTGGAGAGTATTGAGGTGATGGCACAGGCGCAAGCAGAATTACTTCCAGAAGTAACCATTTCTTGCGGTAAATTTTCAGGTCCCTGTTGGATTCCTTATGGAACAATGAAGGGAGAGACTTGGATACCTTGTTATTGGACTGGCTCCATAGTACATTACTGTTAATTTTCTTTTTAGGATGTCTCTAAATATTGAGGCATCCTAAATTTCACAATTAAAAGAAATTAATGGTTTCATATGCTTAATTTACAGTGATTCAAAATCGAACTATACAAATTCTAAGTAAATCAAAATGAAAATATCTCCAATCATTCTCATCTTCCCATTTTTAATGCTCATAGCATGCACGAAAAAAAATGAGAGTAATAGTCATTCAATTCATGTTAATATAAAAGAAGAAGCGAAGGTTTCCGTTTTCGACCTTTTTGAAAAAGTTGAAATTATACCTCTTGAAACATCAAAGAAATCATTGATTAATGATATTTATCAGGTTGTTTTTTTTGACAATCGTTTTTTTGTTCTTGATTATCGTGCTATGAGGCTTCTGACTTTCGATAATAGAGGAAAATACCTTGGTGATGTTGGTAAAATGGGTGACGGACCAGGAGAGTTTTTTAATATTGGTGATTTTGTAATTGATAAACAGAAGAACATAGTTTCTATCCTAACAAATACCGGTTCAGTTTATAATTATGACATCAATGGTAGATTTATTGATAATTATCGGATAAATAGTACCGACGTGGCTTTTCATAGTTTCTATCCTGATGGTAATGATAATTTAGTTTTATGGAATAGTATCACCCAAAAACTTTCTTTATATTCAAACAAAAGCAACATCTTTATTAAAACTCTATACGAAGAAGAAAGCGACTATGAATTTTCAGCATCTGTATTATATGAGTTTAATAATATACTATACTTTACCAGGTCTATGTCAAATGAGGTTTATAAACTAAATAAAAATGAGGATCTTGAGCTGTCATACAGGTGGGATTTTGGTATTAATAATATTGATTTGACAAAACTAAATTTGCCCAAAGATTTGGCTGACAAAAACATGAAAATTGTCAAAATGTTTCAAGATTCTGAAATACCCTACATTTTAACAGGTCAAAACCAAAATAGTATTTGCTATTACGTTAAGGTTCGCTTTAACATGGAAGATCATGTAAATGTTTTCCATTTCAAAAAACAAAATAAGCAATTGGTATTTAAAACTTTTAAAGAAGGATTGCATTTTATCCCACTTTATTGGACAGATGAATTCGTAATTGGATTAGGTAATATTAGCAATAGTATTGCTGTAAACAAATCAATCTTAAATGAAGAAAATTCAAAAAAGTTTGATTCTTTAACAGAAATAAGTAACCCCTGTCTGGTCAAGTACCATTTCAGAACTGATTTATAACATTAAGTAATTAGTTTTCCATAGAACCCGTTTTTTTAGTTTGAAACAAGTTTCTAACTGGCTAATTTTCAAATAAACCATGCCCCGTTAGCGCGAGGTTGTAACTCGTGCTATTGTTAAAACATATTGAATTTGCCCAATTATGAAAAAATCAATAGTAAATTTAATGAAAAAATTCTTATACCCATTAACCCTCGTAGTACTAATGTTCTCCTGCTCCTCTCCCTCTCAAACCGAAAAAGATTTGCGCGAGAACATTAACAAACCCCTTCACCTAGAGATGTTTGAAACCGTGCGTCAGGGCAATAACCTATTATCGTTCAGCGAGCTAAAGCAACAGTATAATTACCGGTCGGTTGTTTACTTACAAAATGGTTGTCAGGTATGTTATCCCAAATTTATTGAGTGGCAACACAAGATGGGTTCGATTGGTTGTCCGGATAATTACTCTGTTCTTTTTGTGATACAAGGCGAAAGTTATGAAGATTTTATGACCGAAGTCCTTAATATTGACTATGTGGACGATCATTATTATACCATTATGGATCCGAAATTTGAGTTTTTATCGCAAAATGGGAATATCCCCAAATGGATTATCAACAGCACGGTATTAATCGATTCGGAGAACAAAATTAAAATGGTTGGTACCCCATGGATTAACGAGGATATGATGGCGCTGTTTAATAAAACGGTAAACGGGAACAATGATCAGTGAGCAGTTATCAATGAACAGTAAACAATAAGCAATGAACAGTAAGCAGTGAGCAGTCATCAATGAGCAGTAAACAATGAGCTGATCACTATTAACTAACTACTGTTAACTGATGACTGATGACTGATGACTGA
>JAFGAC010000038.1 GCA_016933835.1 Clostridiales bacterium | reverse complement strand
TATTGCGGCAGCAATACGACAAAGGTCTAAACCACGAACTCCGAAAAAAGTATTCCGATTTACTTCTATCTGACCAGGTTGCAGCCACATCACGCAACGGCTCATATTTGTCAGACAGTGTATTTTACCATCAGGCCATTGAACTTTCAGAGTTGTTTCAGAAAAATGGCTTTCCTTCATTGGATACGAATAAGGATACTTTAAAAATAAAGGTTTATGCCATGCTGCGGCACTATTTTGGATTGGTAAACCGGTTTCAGAAAGATGATGAGATGCAACGCGATTCTTTTTATACTAATATGGACTTTACTGCCACAAAACTAGACTCCATTGTTTTAGCGGCCCTGCATACCGGCAAAATACTGCCCCTGACCTATGCAGATGCAACATCTTATTCTGCAGGCAATCCTTATGGGAATCTGGCCATTAAAATTGATTTTGAAACAGAAAATGTAAGCTTATATCTTCATCTTAAACCTGACGAAATCGAAGAGGTGAATAAAAAACGGACAGCAATTGGGTTATTTCCTATCGAAAACATTTCGGATGATGTTATTAAAACAAGCTGGTATGCACAATACCCGTTTAAGGAGGTTAAAGAAGCCTTGTTAAACTGTGAAAGTTGTCAAACAAGTATGGACTATCACAACAGGTATAGTAGTATAGAGGATGAATTCCAAAAAAAGTTTGAGGGGAATAATAAAGATGTAGCGTTTGTTTTAAATAACGCAAATGATATAAAGGAGATATGGTATTTTGGAACACAACCTTACGAAACGAACCTCAAAAAGTAATCTATAACACTGGTAATTAGCGAAAACATAGATTATTTTACCGACAAGGTCATTGATCAATGTAAATTGGATTACAAATTAAATCCTATATTTAATGGTTCAAATTTAGAGTTTATTAATAAGTAGGTTCTATTGGGCAACCAGGAAATTATGGAATTAAGGACCAGCAAAAAGCAGGTATTTTCAAATAGTGTACTTAATCGTAATTTTTATGGTAAGATTAATATTCTTGCTAGTGGAAACATAACAGCTGGATTACCGGGTAATGTGGTAGGCAACATCGATGATTGTCTTGAAGACTTGATTCATAAAATAATTAGGGTCTGCTGAAAAACTCAGGCTGCTATCTTTAGGTTAAGCTTCTCAGACTTTAATATTTCAAAGGAGTTAATCATAGAATTCTTAATTTGAACAACAGTAGATATTAGCCAAACCAAAATTCCTGTTGCTGAAAAATTCATAACCGTGTTGACCATAAGACGCGGGAGTGCCACCCCGGC
>JAFGAC010000037.1 GCA_016933835.1 Clostridiales bacterium | reverse complement strand
TGAGGGTTCAAAGTTGATAGTTGAGGGTTCATAACCATAAACTTAAAACCATAAACTTTGAACCCTTCCCGCGATATAAACTTCGCTACCAACCATCAACCATGAACTCTAAACTTAAAACCCTGAACTTAAAAACCTTGCACTAAATAATTACGGGAAAAAGAAGAGGAAGCAAAACGCTTTCCAGGCAACCGCTTCCTCTTCCGGCTCTCTCCAAACTTAAAAGAAAGGAGGTAAAAAGTTTATCAATAGATTGTTGATATTATGCCGAAATACATCAGTATAATATCGCAAAGATAACGAAATCGCAACTAATGTATTCAACCCATTGAATACAAAACAGTACTTCCTGCCAGGCAGGTGGGTATTGAAATAATTTATTGCTAACAATAGCAATGGATTCAATTTACTAATTTTCAATTATTTTAATTTTAAAGAAAATGAGAAAGAAAATAATTATTGCATCAGCAACCGTTTTATTTGCAGTAGCAACCGTGTTTAATATGAATCTGTTACAAGGGAATATTGCCGGTGACATTACACTAGATGCAATTGAGGTGATGGCACAGGCGCAAGCGGAGAATGGCGATACTCAATCTTGCAGTGTTTCAAAATATGATATGGTTTTTAATCCAGGAACAGGGAAATATGAAAATGTAATAGTTTGGTCATGCACCGCAACTTGCGTCTTTCCACAAAGACCTGATTGTAGCGAGTCTTTTGGATGTAGATGTCTATAACAAATAAGGATTACAGGAGAAAGAATCTTTCTCCTGTAACAGTTTTCACATAGTATTTCACATAACTTATAAAGAAATTATGAAACCTTTCACATATCTTCTATTGCTTATTATTATTGCTATTCATATTGGGTGTATACAACATAGCAGTTTAGAAAATATCAATTCGGCTAAAACGATAGTTATCAATCCTTTATCAGCAAAAGAGGAAATTAATTTGTCTGAATTTGTTGATTCAGTGACCTACATAAAACTTCAGACAGACTCAACATGTATTACCGGCAGACTATATTCCATAATAATCACAAACAAATATATTTATGTTTGTGATGCAGAACAGATGGCCGTTTTGTTGTTCGATAAAAAAGGAAATTTTGTATCAAAACTTCATAAACAAGGTGTAGGTCCTGATGAGTACAAGAATATGTCCGGTTTTTTCGTTGATGACAATGAAACATATATTGAAATTGCTACAATGGATAATCATTTCTTTAAATACTCCATGAACTCTTTTAACATCATTGAAAAACAACAAATGGCTGCTATTAAGTCTAGTACGTCAAAAAAAATAAATTCTTATTACTATTTTGACACACAAAAGGCACCAAACCAAATTGACAATGAAACAACTAATGCCCATATAATTATCATGAAGGATGGTCATATTGTAAAAACATTATTCCAAGACAAAATTAAGAATCCAACAAATTATTATGGCTCTTTCGGTGAGGCTCTCACAGTAAATAATAATCAAGAACTTTTCTTTTCCATGAGGAGTAACAACACAATTTATCAATTATTGGATTTGGAGGCTCAACCTTTATTTTATATAAACTTTGGAGATATGGGTTTAGACACCACAATTACCAGTCAAAAACCGTTTAGCGATCTGCAGTATATTGTAGAAAACCAAACCGATGGGAAAGCTTTTTTTCCAGCATTGGCGATAAACAATAGTAAATTATTAGGAATAAATTATTTATTACATAAACACAATGAGCCAATTGTATCTCAATTCTATATTCGAATTAAACGAAATAATGCGGAATATCACACTTCTAGAATAAAAAATGATATAACATCAATTCCACAATACATTAATTTAAGTGCAAATAGTGGAGGTGTTAGCCATGAAATATGGGACAGTAACAATTATATGGTCCAAGTAGTTAATCCTCATGAGCTTTTTTATGATACTAACTCAGACTATATTTTAACAGATGAGATTGGAAAAATTAAAATAACTGACAACCCAATAATTGTATTGATGAAACTTAAATCATATTAAACCATTAATTGTCTGGATGAATTACTCAGCTCTTATGTATTTCAGAGCCATAGTCATGGAAATAAAATATCCAAAACACTTAATATCAGCCATAATGATAACCGCTAAACCATATTGTCAGTAATCAATTAACAAAAACAATGACCTTAATAAATCAATATGGCAAAGGAACAAAAGGTGCAACGCACCGCGAAATTTGCAACCAGGTGTTTCATATTTCAGACACAAGAATTGAAGCCAAGTGTCTGGATTGACACAAAAAAACCAACCAAAAAAAGGACTTTAATACCCTATTTGGTTGGTTATCCTGGATACATAGTTTTTTTAAATTATCTACACAATGAAACTAACAGTATTTAGCCTTTTAGGTATCGTATTTATGGCATCGTGTCAGCAAAACGTTTCCAAAATTGACGAAGTGGTAATGAAAAGAGATACACTAATCACTCAATTTAGCGACTCATCGTACTTTTCGGATATTAGGTCGATGTATTATTACAGAGATAATATTTATTTAACAGATTATCAGAGAAGTCAAATCATTAAACTGAATAAATCAGGAGAAGTAATTAAATGTCTTAGTGAGAAAGGAATGGGACCTGGGGAGATGCAAGGAGCATCCGATCTTTTTGTAAAGGAGGACTCAATCTTTGTGATCAATGATTTTAAACAGTGTTTGGAACTCTTTAGCAATAGTAAGCACCTTAAATCCATTATGATACCTTCCCAAACACGAATGGCAACAGGAACCCGTTTTGCTTACTACAATAATACTCTATATTTATCATCGGCGTCAGAACGAAACAGCATTGTCGCAATATGCCAACATGATAACACATTCAAGCACTTAGGAAAACTTATTGATTTTGGTTCGTTGACCAAAAGTAAAATCTGT
>JAFGAC010000036.1 GCA_016933835.1 Clostridiales bacterium | reverse complement strand
TGAGCTCGCTTCAGGACTCGCTTTGTGAATTCTTAAAGTGCTATTCTGTGAATATGATGAAATAGCTATAAACAGTAAGATTATATATGTCCACCTCATAAAGTCCCTCTTTATGTGCTCCTCCTAACAGGCGCACAGCTTTCTTTAAACAATTGAGCTAATATTATCGATTTTTCCATACATCGGATTCAAAATATAAATAGTAGACGTTCTTCATCCGGATAGTACATGAAATATTCATTTCAAATATAGTTAGGCGGCTTGTAACCATTACTGGTATAAGGCCGTATGGCAATGCAAACCGTATATTTCATCAGTCCAGTACCCGGCTGGAGCAGAATTCCGTAACAGTCAGCAGATATAAAACGACGGCTTCTCCCGGGGATAACACTTTCTTGATGTCCATGCACAGATATCCGTATACGTTCTTGTTATCTATGCTCGCGCCTAACTGCTTCAACCCTCTTACCACCTGGCATGTATGCTGGCAATCAATCCTGGGTTCCCAGTCTTCCTGCAATTGCAAAACACACTCTGGGGTAGATCCAGCCATTCAAAAATTATTTCCTATCTAACATCTTGATATCAACAATTCACTTTCTATGATACTTCCGTTAAGAATACTTCTTTTAGAGTATTGTTTACAGCCTCTTCGGAATATTTATTTATGAATAATTCCCTTGCATTTTTTGTTATAAAATTGATTCGGGCCTCATCATGGATTAGCTCCAGAATCGCTTCAATCATTTGTTCGAAAGAATCAGCACCTATATAATGGATACCATCGATCATCTGTAGATCTGTAATAGCTACTCTCAGGGCAACAATTGCTCTATTATATGAAACAGCCTCAGCAATTTTCATTTTGAATCCACCTCCTAATAATTCAGGGACAATTGCTATGGACGATTGTTTATAAAACTCTTCTGTATCATCAACATATCCAACCATCCTTACTCCTGGATAGTTGGAGTTAACTTTTGAGACTAGATCCTCTGAAGCAGTTCCGACAATTAATAATTCGATGTCATTTTCGACAATCCTATTAAAATTCTTTGCATTAATTAACCGCAATAAATTCTCTATCTTGGGATCCCACATGAATGAACCACATAATATTACTTTCTTCAGCAGGTTATTGTTTTGTGGCAGTGTTCTAATTTTTACTTTAGGTGGGAGAAAATAACCCTTTGATTTTACAAATGTATTCTTGATATGCATTAAATCCAGATCTGAAATAGCAGTTATTTTATCAAACCCGTTTAAATATCTTTTCTCAAATACCTTGACTTTCAAATACTCTATGTAATATAGAATTCTTTTTACATAGCTGCTGGTGTTTTGGAATAAAGATCTCGCAAGGTTTGTTTCTATATTGTGTGAAATTAAAACGGTACGATGTTTCCCTTTATTAATAAACCTAATAACATAAGATAACTTAAAATGATTGATCACAATATAATCATATGCTTCCTGCCTCAAATAGTGGTTTATTTTTCTAACCAGTTTTTTGCTTCTCCTATTGGCAATAGATAATGGGTAAACAGATAACAAAAGACTGATTTTACTCTTTTTCTTAAACGATACATAGTCTACTTCATTGCAGTAATTGTAAAGCTTCAGGGTATCACTTTCCTCAAATTCACCATTATTGAATGATAAAAAACTAATAAAGCAGCCTAATTTCTTTAGCCCTGCTAACACGTCTAGGGTATAAACTGCATCTCCACTCCTACTATTAAGAGGATTTGAATAAGTAACAAATAATATTTTCATACCATTAAATCAATTACCGCAGTGGTCTACTTGAGGGATCCTGTTTTGTTCATCTGTTTCTCAATCCACTCATAGGTTTGCCTTAGGCCTGCTTTCAGATCTATTTCAGGCTCCCAACCAAGAACTTTCCTCGCGAGCGTATAGTCAGCTGCCCTGGCTTTATCTCCTTCAGGTTTAGAGGTGTCAAACTTGATTGGTATATCCTTCCCTGAGATTTCTACAATGCTTTCTGCAATTTCAGCGATGGTTGTACTAAAATCAGGACCAACCTGAATGTATCCTTTTCCAAATCCCTGTTCCAAGCCCCTCAATATTGCATTCACAACATCATCGATGTGAATAAATGCCCTACCTTGTTTTCCACTACCCCAGACAACAAAATCATTTTCCGGATACATAATTGCTTTCCTTATCAATGATGGAATAACTTGGCTTCTCTCTTCAGAATAATCGCAGGGTGCTCCGTATACATTGTGAAATAGTAGTGATACTACCATTATATCCGTTTCTTTTTCTAGAAGACCGGATTCATAAATCCCCATCAACTTACTCCATCCATAAGCAGACTCAGGATTTGCAGGAAATAAGTCTTTTTCTCTTAATAAGTTGTATTCAAAAGAATCCTGAAGCTCGGCGGGAAAAGAACAAGCTGTCCCTGCATAAAGAAAACCATTAATACCTAATTTTCGAGCAAATTCAATTGTATTGGAGTTAATTAGAATATTCTGTCGGAAAATGCTACTTTGATTATTGAATACGTACCCTATCCCTGCAACTATATCGGCAAGGTGAATAATATATTCAGTACCCTCAAAGATTGGAGACATGGGTATTGGATAAGAAAGATCAATCTCATGAAAATTATTCTTCAGATTTATGACTGGTTCCCCTGTCTCAAAATCATTCAAGTATTCCAGCTTCCCGCGCCACAGGTTGTCAATCACATGTACTTCATAATTTAGCTTAATAAGCCTTTTCACCAAATTGGAACCTATCATACCAGCTCCACCCGTAACTATTACTTTTGCCATAATTGATTCATTTATTTATTTTACAACTTTCCTTAGTATTTTATTTATCTGTACTGCTATTTCTTTGATCATTATTTGACAAATAAATTCGAAGCAATAGTATTCTAATGATGAATACATCTATAGTCATGACTCTTTGTACAGGGCCAATGATCTTATTCAATAATATATCTAATAATGATATCCTCCGCCGTATGTAGTTAATTGATTTTATGAAATAATTTCGCAACTTACATAACGTGGGATTTATGCGTTGTATCATTCTGATTAATTCATCTCTTGAAATGTATTCATCTAATCGGCTATCAGAATTGAGGATCAACTCGATTAGCACATTTTTATTATGGGCAATCTCCTTTGCCCAGTTTACCTTGTAACCTAACACTCTGGCTCGTGGTATAGAAAAAAGATCCGGGTACATTTTACTTATGGTCATTCTATAAAGAAATTTGTTATCTCTTAGATGTCCAGGTAGTCTAAGGATGAAATCCACAATATCCCCATCCAAAAATGGCAGATGAACAAATCCAGTCTGACCGCATATGTTCTCTCTCCAAGGCAAGAGAACATGGTTAATTCTCTGATCGTAATAAAGATAATCTGTTTTATCTAGCAAATGTGGAAGTCTCTCTGTTGATTCTATTATTCTTGAATTTAATTTCCTGATAGACCGGCGGATAGAACCATAGATACTCTTTGAGACAAAACCACGTAGCAATGTTAGACCTGTTTCACTCCTGATATGGAGCATTGTTAAAACATCTTCAATTGTTTTTTCATTTTCACCTGCTCCAAAAGACATATCACCAGCAAAAACATCATCATAATTCTTTTTTACAGCCAAGTAATGCCATGCATCTAACTCATCAGAAAAATTAGTGAGACACTTACCTTCCTCAGCATTCTTTACTAAGAGATTTATCAAGTCACCTTTATAAGATTTAATAATTTCATGTTCATAACGGCATCTGGCTGCCAATTGTGCTGCCAGATATGCATCAGTTTCGGGAGCTGGATTATCGTATAAAGCATATGAGAAACAATAAATATTTGATGCCTTGATGGTGTTATGTAATATTCCAAGAATGCCTCTTGCATCATAGCCTGCACTTAGGGATAATGCAGTTCTGGCATTTACAGCATATCTACGTTTAACTCCCTGAATTAATAATTTTTCTAATTCATTTTCGTAGAAATCCTCATCTAATTGTTCTTGAGAGGAATGATCAAAAACAATTTCCCAGTATCTATTCACCGAGAACTTACAATCGTCAAAACAATAGATACTCGATCTTTCCGCACACTTAATATTTTCAAAAAGTGTAAGATAGTCTAGCATCGCACCATTGGCAATATAACATGCCAATCCATCAATGCTGACACTACATCTTTCTTTTGGAAGATGATCGATGTTGTTTGAAATGAACCATGTATCTTCGATCTGAACATAAAATGATTTCCTGGAATTCAGCTTATCAGTAATGAGATAGAATTTTGAGCCGATAATCAAAAAAATTAAAAAATTGCCTTCCAACTTATTGACATATTCAACACCATCCGAAATGAAACCAGCGATCAATTGGTCTAGATTATTATTGTATACGATCCCATCAAGGTATAATCTGTAAACGCCGTTACTTGATTCAATGGTAGCCTGGTTATCTGTAATTACCTCATTTCTTTCGTTGATTATGAAAGTGAATGATTCTTTATTCCTAATTTGCCCTGAATTATCGCTGTACATATTCTTTGAAATATTCAAGCATTATTGATCTGGATCATTTTCATATAAAGAAATATAAACCTGCTTTCATGTAATAATCCATGTTTATTAATAAACAGGTATTCATCAATTTAGATTTTCAGCTCCTTTTTCTTTCCCAAACCAACCTAAGACCTTCCATTTCAGAAAACTAGCTGTATATATAAAGTATATCTTAATAAGTGATAAATATGCAAGTATACTGTTGGTGTGAATACGGTAAAAAATCAAATTTCTTCTAATGTTTCGATTTGACTTAATAGATGTCAGACTATCTAGAAAATCTTTAAATGATTTATCTTTTTTATGAGTGATCCCTGTTGTCTCAATATCGTTTAGTAGCATCAATTCATGGAATACCACGTTCCTATAGCCTTTATTGAGAGCTCTTAGACCATAGTCAGCATCGGCATGATAGTGCGGGAAATTTTTCTCATCCAGATAACCAACATCTTCAATTATAGCTCTATGAATCATGACTCCGATCCCAAGAAACCAGTCGACTTCTTTGTCTTTCTGGTATTTAGGCCCATCTAGTTCTGCCCAACCTATTAATTCTTTTTTTCCCGTTCTACGATCAAAGATTCCTCCCATTCCGAAAATCCTATCTGGTTTATGGCGGAATAATAGCTTTGAACAGATTAGCGTGTTCCCATCCCAGTTTTCTATAATCTTCTGTAGGCTATTAAAATATCCATTCTTTGGATATGTATCGTTTTCCCAGATCATTATGAAATCACTCTGGAAATTATTAAATGCATATTTAATTCCCATGTTTACAGAAGCGCTGTACCACAGATTTCCATCACCGTTAAGAACTGAAATCTCCGGATAATTCTTTGTTATCCAATCGGCTGTGCCATCTGAGGATCCGTCATCAACTACGACAATGTTGATATCATTAGATTTAAAAAACAATGTATCCTTCTGATGATCTAATACCTTAAGACAATCCTTGGTAAAATTTAGATGATTGTGAACTGGGATAATAAATGCTATTCTGTATCTCATGTTTTTTTGTTAAGTTTCGAACTGATTCTATTACACAAACTAAATCTCCTTACAACGAATTTTTATAAATACTTTTGCATGTAGACTACTATTTCATCAATAAATTTACTCACATATGATGTTAAAATGCTTTTCATCCAAATGTAGATTTATTGCATCGCACCTTTGTTTTACTATATATCCATTCAGGTAACCTTAACCCATTAAACGACTATATTGTTAATAATTAATACTTTGTAATAAAGATACTGTATCAAGCTTTTATTATTTCGATTTTATTATTTTGCTCTTCACTTTAGTGAAGTAATGATAAATCTGAGTCTTCAATCCCTGATACTCACC
>JAFGAC010000035.1 GCA_016933835.1 Clostridiales bacterium | reverse complement strand
TTCAAAAGAGATTCCATTAATCCACCACCAATCTCCTTTTGTTTTTATAGTAATTGAATCGGATTCAGATGAAAACTCTGCATACCTGGCAGATAGCTTAATATTATCATCCCATTTTCCAATTGGGTCTTCATTATCGGAACATGAGGCCATAATGATAATACAAAACGCAAAAAGAACAGATTTATTCATGGTATTAGGGTTTCGTTTTGGTTTCATATAATCAGAGTTTTAGTTGGTTTTATCATTACTGCTAAACTCCGTTATCGTATTATTGATGCCATCTGATCATTGGGTTGCGTCAAGTTTTATTTTAAAATTACATAACCACGCATTCCGTTTACCGCCGATGAACCGGGATTTCGTAAATTCAAAAAGCGGCAGTCTATTCGACTGTGGTGTTGCGCATTATTCAAGGTCAAGTACAATTTGAATATTTTCTTTTACTAAATCAATCAGTTCATCAGGTAAAGTGCCAAGTCTTTTTGTCAATCGTTTATTATCAATCGCACGAATCTGGTCAATCATAATATCACAATCCTGATGCATGTTTGCCGTTCCTTTTTTTAGATGGACCCTTAATATTTCAGAATCCTTTTTTACGTTTGTTGTAATCGGACAAACAATAGTTGATGGGTGAGGAACCTTATTTAACAGATTTGTCTGTATTGCTAAAACTGGTCTTGTTTTTCCTGGTTCGGTTCCAATTTGTGGATTTAAATCTGCAAGCCAGATTTCAAATTGCTTAATCGGCATAATCAACCTCCTCAAAATCTTTAAGTACAGACATTGAATCTGCTTTAACAAATCCAGATTCCTTTTTAAGTTTCTTCTCCAGAATCTGCTTGCGTTGATGTTTGTTATAAAATTCAATCGCTTCGTTTATGTATCGATTCCGAGGTTTTTTAATCTGAGCAAGTATTTTTTCAGTCTCGCCGAAAATCGAATCGTCTATTTTTAAGGATACTGTTTTCATGATATTTAAATAATATATCACAAAGGTATATATTTTCAGTATATTAATCAAGTGTGTTTATTCGTGTTTCCTCCAAATATTTTTAGCCATAAAAACTCAAAAACGATGTAATCAACCAAAGTGGGATTTTTGGCAGCAGTCATAAAGATTACCTTGCTTTTTACGGCAGACTTCCGGGTTAAACAGAATGATTCCCATTTATTAAAATGTTCAGTGATATCAATCGTTCCATCCGATTTGGTATCCCTTCGAATGCTAAAGTGCTGTTGAAATGTTGTGTTTCCGACTATTGAAGGTCGGTTTATTCGGGTGCACTCATAAATATCATAAATACTCCCATTGGCAAAGAAGCTCCCTTTTAATGTGGCATTCTTATCCATCATAAAAAATCCCTGCAAATTCGCCCAATTAGCATATACATTGGTATAAACTGGTTTTTAGTCAAATGATAAACCTGATGATTCGCTTACTATCAGCCATTTGTTGTTGGTGAATCTCCATTCCGACAG
>JAFGAC010000034.1 GCA_016933835.1 Clostridiales bacterium | reverse complement strand
TGTTCATTCAAAAACCAATCTTTACTACTCTACTGTTACCGACTTAGCCAAGTTTCTAGGTTTATCAACATCATTACCTCTAGCCAGTGAAACATAATACGCAAAGAGCTGCATAGGTACGATGCTCAGAATTGGTGCCACTTCATCCATTGTATCCGGAATAAAGATAACCTCATCAGCAACTTTCAGTATTTCTTGGTTTGATTTTTGTGCAATCGCTACAACGTGTGCACCTCTTGCCTTTACTTCCTTGATGTTTGATAAGACTTTGCCAAACAACTTGCTTTGTGTTGCTATAGTCATTACTAATGTATCTTTCTCAACCAATGCAATTGTGCCATGTTTCAACTCACCTGCTTGAATGGCAAATGAATTGATATATGAAATTTCTTTAAGCTTAAGTGATGCTTCAAGAGCTGTATCATAATCGACACTTCTTCCAATGAAAAATACGTGTTCATTGTTGAATTGCGTATCAGCCAACTGTTTTATCTGCTCTTCATTATCCAGTATTTGTTGCACTTTTTCAGGTAATTTTTTAAGTTCTTCAATAATTTCCTGATAATATACTTCCTCTATTTTACCTACTGTCTTCGCCATTTGAAGCGCAATCAAATACATGGCTATAAGCTGTGTCGTATATGCCTTTGTAGAAGCGACGCCTATTTCAGGACCTGCCCAAGTATAAAAAACGTCATCTGAATCACGAGCTACTGAGCTTCCAACAACATTGACGATGCTGAGTATTCTTGCACCTTTTCTTTTTGCCTCTCTAAGTGCAGAAAGAGTGTCAATTGTTTCTCCTGATTGAGAAACTGCAATGAAAAGTGTATTTTCATCCACAAATGGATCCCTATATCTAAATTCTGATGCTACATCTACCGTAACAGGAATTTTTGCGAATTTTTCAATTGCAAACTTGCCTATAAGACCTGCATGATACGCCGTTCCACATGCAACAATATATACCTTATTAATCTTCTCTAGATTTTCTTTGGTTATTTTTATTCCATCAAGATTAATTGTATTGGTTTTTTCTAAACGTCTATTCAGCGTTTCATAAATACCCTTTGGTTGTTCAAATATTTCTTTTATTGTAAAGTGCTCGAATCCCTCTTTTTCTGCTGATTCAATATCCCACGTCACTTCAAAAACATCTCTTTCAACGATTCTTTTAAGTTCATCATATATAGTGATGCTATCTTTTGTCAGAACGACTACCTCATCATTTTCAATCAAGTACATGTTGCGTGTATACTGCAACAGCGCAGGTATGTCTGAAGCTAGATAATTTCCATCTTTCCCTAACCCAACTATAAGTGGGCTATCTTTTCTTACAGCTATGATTTTATCAGGTTCGTCTTTTGCAATGACACCTAGCGCATACGCACCTTCCATCTTATCGATTGTTTTATAGACAGCATCCAATAAATCCCCTTCATAAAAATACTCAATCAAATGGGCAATCACTTCTGTATCTGTCTCAGATTTAAATTCTACGCCTTCTTCTTCAATAAGCCAATCTTTCAATCTCATATAATTTTCAATGATTCCATTATGTATAATGGCAATTTTAGATTGAAAACTCATATGAGGATGTGCATTAATTTCATTTGGCTCCCCATGAGTTGCCCATCTTGTATGTCCAATTCCCACATGCGAATCAATCGTTTCATTCGCCACCATTGGATCTAGGCATGCCAAACGACCCTTACATTTCTTTATTTCCAATTTACCATCTTTAAGATAAGCAATTCCTGCTGAATCATACCCTCTGTATTCCAATCTTTTCAAGCCTTCAATCAATACAGGCAGTGCTCTATTCTCCCCAATGTAACCTACAATTCCACACATATTCATTTCCTCCAATTTTAATATATTTTAAAATTGGACTGTCCACCTGCCTAAGTTGAATTTGTACCAAAAATCACTCTTTGGATTTGCCAACTTATAACGACTGCAGGACCCGTAAGGCATCCGCCGAAATTTCGATAACCTTATCCTCGTCAACTGCATAACACAGTTCTGGCGCTATATCAAGAACCTCCTCTCATAAATTCACAGTCCGTTTTTATTTTACCACAAATTATTTTAAATAGTCCTCAAATAATTTTACCAATTCAAGTGCATATGCATTAAGTTTTTCTAAATCTTCTCCTTCAAGCATCACTCTAACTAATGGTTCCGTTCCTGAAGGTCTTATTAAAATTCTTCCATTGCCATCAAGTGCTTGTGTTATTTCATCAATTCTTTTATTGATCATTTCATTTTTGTCAAAATCTTCTTTATTTTCAGAACTTATTTTTGCATTCAACAAAACTTGTGGATATATTTGCATGATTTCAGATAAAGAATCCAACGATTGACCGCTATCTAGAACAGCGTTGCAAAGCTTTACCGCCGTCAATAACCCGTCACCCGTTGTATTATGTTCTAGAAAAATAATGTGTCCCGATTGTTCTCCACCAATGACATAATCTTTTTCCAACATTCGCTCCAGCACATAACGATCACCTACTTTTGTCACTTCAACTTCCAAATCCTTCTCACGCATCGCCTTATGGAATCCAATATTGCTCATGACTGTGACAACTACTGAATTGTTCTTTAAACTTTGCTTTTCTTTCATATCGATAGCGCAAATTGTCATTATTTTATCCCCATCGACAAGATTGCCCTTACTGTCAACTGCAAGCAAACGGTCTGCATCGCCATCAAAAGCCAGTCCAAAATCCAGATGATGCTTTTTCACATATTCCGCCAGTCCATCTAGATATGTTGATCCACATTGATGGTTGATATTGAATCCATCTGGTTTATCATTAATGACATGGACATCAGCACCTAATTCTCTAAATAAAGTTGGTGCCAGTTCCGAAGCTGCACCATTAGCTGTATCAATTACTAATTTAAGTTTTGAATAATCTTTTTTTGCAACTGCCCTCACATGCTCTAGATATCTGAATTTTAAATAGTCATCCTGATGGACCCTTCCTACGTGCGTTCCTATGAATTCCTCTTCAATACTGCTATTGCCGAGGATATATTCTTCAATTTCATTTTCCATTTCATCGGATAATTTCAAGCCATCATGATTGAAAAATTTAATGCCATTGTACTCATATGAATTATGAGAAGCTGAAATCATTATTCCTGCATCAAATTCCATCGTCCTGACAAGATAAGCGACAGCCGGTGTTGGCACTACATCAATTCTAACAGCATCTGAACCTGCTGATAAAATACCTGCTATCAAGCTGTTCTCCAGCATATCGCCCGATATTCTGGTATCTTTCGCAACTAAAATAGTAGCTTTTTCTTTATGTGTATTCTTAGTCAAAACATATGAACCAAATCTGCCCAACTGGTAAGCAAGCTCATTTGTCAATTCTTTATTTGCTATTCCTCTTACGCCATCTGTTCCAAAATATTTACCCACGTCAAAACCTCCAAATTAATATTCAACTTATTTTACCATAATTTTCAAAATAACCCCATTTAAAAATAAAGTAGCCTCTCTTTCTTATTTTAAATCTGGAAGTTTATAATCAGATTTTTCAAGATAGGAACCTAAAAACATTGAAAAAATAATAACAACAGGAATGGATACTCCCATTCTAATTAATGTAAATTTAATTCCAAGTGTACTCGATTCAATAACAGTCATTGGAATTCTTACTAAAGAAGCCATGGTCACGTAGGCAATCAATGAAGAATAGTGCGCACCTTTATGATAAAGTGCATTTAGGATAGGAAACGCCATGAATGTACCCCCTACCGTAGTTGCAGCCAGCAATATTGCCCATAAATATTTAATCATACCTGATGATTTTCCAAAATTCTTCTCGATTGTTTCTCGCTTTACCCAGACATCGAAAAGACCAATAAGAACGAAAGCTGGTGGAATTATTTTAATCATTTCAATCGCAAACATCATGAAGTTATTCCAAATTTTGACGCCAAAATCAAAATGAACGAGAAAAGCACTTACTGAGAATATGAAAAATAAAATAATAAATATATAACTGATTTTTGTTTTTTTATTCATTCAAAACACCTCTCCATATGAAATACCAATAATCAAAGCAACAATAATTGAAATAATAAAACTCATCCCATTTCTCATAAGAGTTCCTTTAACACCTAAGTATTCTTTTTCAACTGGATAGGTTATGACTCCCACCATCATCAGAGATGTCACAAATCCTGCAACGACCATATAGCTGATTCCCTTTTCAACAAGTATCCCTGCCAATGGATAAGCAATAAATCCAGGCATTATTGTAATAGAACCTAATATAAGGCTTGAAACAAGCCCAAGAATAGAATTTTCCTGCCCTAGGTATTTGATAATCAATTGATCTGAAATCATTAATATGAAGGAGATATAGATCAGCATTTTAAGAAAACTCGGTAAAATAGCCACAAATTTTTTAAGTGCTACTTTAAAAGCCAATATAGTTTTTTTTCTATCCATAAGAAAAGAAATAAGTACAGATATAATTGTAAAAATATACAAACCCGTCATTTAGATCACCTTGGCTTTCATTTTGAATATTTTTTGATAAACTCTTCTAATGTTTCAACTTCCTTCATTTCAGAATCAACTATGTTTATTAGAATTCTTCGTACATGAATTAAGAATTCATTTAATTCAAATTCATCCGGATATTTCAAATAATACTCAGATAGACTTTTTAATAGATTTTTTGTTTCATCAGCATCAAATGATTTATTGAGCATTGATGAGATGACAAGTTCATCAGTCTTCATCATTCGGTCTTCAGATTCCAATATAAGTTTTAAATACCCTATTAAACACGCTTTCCCATCACAGACATCGCAACTTTGGCATAGATTTAAAGTTGCTTCATTTATATGATTTTTAAGTTCATATAGACGCTCAGCTTTTCTAGTATATGCAGTGCTTTGAACCGCTTTGAATTTAACAATAAACTTTCTGATTACATAAATTGAAATCATCAGATAGATTATTATTAAAAAATAAAAATAGAAATGAATTTGCATTGGCAATACAATGTATGTATAAATCTTCTCGATTCCAAAAAATGAAAAGATTAAGAACGACATCATTTTTAATTTATCTTCAGGCATTCTCTTTCCTAATTTCGCACCGATTACGATTCCCATCAGACTCGTCAATACCATTCCCGTTGTTGTTCCCAACAGCACTAAAAAAGGATAAGATTCACTTGTGCCGAGTCCAAGTGCCGTCAACTGCGTTTTATCACCCAATTCACCTATAAAAAAAGCAATGGCCACTGTCAAGATTGCTCCATATTTCGTTTTATTATCTTCAACATCATCATCGTCAATCTTCAATGAAAAAAAAGCAAAAAACACAAATAAGGTACCCGCAAAAATTTGCAAAGCACTTATGGGTACAACTTTAGTTAACATCGTTCCTAATCCAATTGCGAGACCATGATTCAAAAACGCACCTATGGCGACACCCAGCAAAATCTTGCCCATTGGATATTTGAGTGCAAATGTCATCGCCAGAATCTGAGTTTTATCTCCCATCTCAGCTACAAATATCATAAAAAACGCTTTTATATAAACAGCAATCATTTAATTACTCTCTTTCTCTTCTTTTTTCATCTATGTAATAATCTAAAGCAACAATTCCACGTCTCGCCAGTTTGACGATCAAAATCAAAAAATAAATAATGAATACCAAATACGCAAGGAACAAAAACGTGATAATTGAATTGGCACCCATACTCAGTAATGGATTAAACATATTGACCTCCTAATTTCGGTTTTTCTTTTCGCTGTTGTAGTAGTCCAGGGCGATAATTCCCCTTCGAGCCAGTTTGACCATCAGGATGATCAGATAAACACCAACAAACAATGTCGCCAGCAAGATAAACGTATTCATATAAACAATTGCAGTTCCCATAATGTATCCTCCCCCTTAATATATCGACTTCATTATAGCAAAAAATGAGCCGATACAATAGTATCAGCTCATATCTAAAAATTTATTTAACTAATGCCGCTCCTCTTTTAAGCGCTTCCTCGTTCAATGGAATCAAATGCTCTTTTGCTGTACCAAATATCTTGGCAAGCGCTTTTATGACTGATTTAGGTTCAACTATCTTTGTAAGTTCCAAATATGCACCTAACATAACCATATTAGCAACTCTTGCATTTCCCAATTCATTTGCAACTTCATTAACTGGAAGATAATAAACTCTGACATCGTCTCTAGATGATTTTTTTTCAATAAGAGAACTGTTGATCATCAAAATTCCTCCAGGAATAACTTCTGCTTCAAATTTATCTAAAGAAGGTAAATTCATAATTACTGCTGTAGTTGCATTGTAACTTATTACTGGTGATGCAACTGCTTGATCTGATACTATAACATTACAATTCGCTGTACCGCCACGCATTTCAGGACCGTAAGATGGTAACCAAGATACTTCTTTATCTTCGAACATTCCAGCATATGTGATAAGCTGACCCATCAACATTACGCCTTGACCACCGAATCCTGCAAAAATAATTTTTTCATTGATCATCTTATTTTGCCTCCTCTGGTGTTCTTAAGTTTCCAAGTGGATAATATGGAATCATGTTATCCTCTAACCATCCAAGTGCTTTTATCGGTGTCATTCCCCAGTTTGTAGGGCAAGTTGAAAGTACTTCAACAATACCAAAACCTTGTCCAGCAATTTGAACTTCAAACGCTCTTTTAATCGCTTTTTTAGCTTTTCTAATTGCAGCTGGATTATGAACTGTAACTCTTTCAACAAATACCGCACCTTGAATAGTCGCTAGCATTTCTGATATTTTAAGTGGAAAACCTGTTGTAGATGAATCTCTTCCAAGAGGAGCAGTAGTTGCCTTTTGCCCGATTAAAGTAGTTGGAGCCATCTGTCCACCTGTCATACCATAAATAGCATTGTTTACAAATATTGTAGTGATTTTTTCAGCACGATGTGCCACATGAACAATTTCACCAGCACCAATCGAAGCTAAATCTCCATCACCTTGATATGTGAAAACAATTTTATCAGGTAATGATCTTTTAATTCCTGTTGCAACAGCAGGCGCTCTACCATGTGCCGCTTCTTGCATGTCACAGTTGAAATAATCATATGCAAGTACTGAACAACCAACAGGTGCAACACCAATTGTTTCGCCCAATATATCCAATTCTTCCAAAACTTCAGCTACCAATCTATGGATTATACCGTGTGTACAACCTGGACAGTAGTGAGTTTCTTTATCTGTAAGACCTTTTGTCTTTTGGAATACTACAGCCATTACTTAGCACCTCCAATCATTTCTCTAATTTTTCCAATGATGCCTTCTGGTGTTGGAATCATTCCACCAGAACGTCCGTAAAAATCAACAGGCAATCTGCCGTTTGAAACAATCTTCACGTCATCAATCATTTGACCCATGCTCATTTCAACAGAAATAAACGCTTTAGCAGTTTCAGGAAGCACTTCAAAAGCTTTTTCTGGGAATGGCCATAATGTGATAGGTCTTATTAAACCTACATTTATACCTTCTTCTTTCAATGTTTCAATCGCATTTTTAACAATTCTTGCTGTTGTTCCATATGCTACACAAATAATTTCAGCATTTTCCATATTGTATGCTTCATATCTTTGCTCATTGTCTTTCATCTTTTGATACTTAGCTGTCAATCGGATATTATGTTCTTCAAGATCTTCCGGTTGCAAGAATAATGAATTGATTACATTTGGTTTTCTTAATCCTTTTGTTCCGACAGCTGCCCAATCTTTAGCTGGTAAGTCAACGTGTGGTCTCTCTTTAAACTCAACAGGTTCCATCATTTGACCAATCATACCGTCACCAACTACCATTACTGGGTTTCTATAATAATCCGCTTTATCAAAAGCTTCTTGCAATAGATCAACCATTTCCTGTACATTGGCTGGAGCGTATACTAATAACTTGTAATCTCCATCTCCTCCGCCTCTTGTTGATTGATTGTAGTCAGATTGTGCTGGTTGAATACTTCCCAGTCCTGGACCACCTCTAACAATATTGACAATTACAGCAGGCAATTCAGCCCCTGCAATATATGAAATACCTTCTTGCTTAAGTGCGATACCTGGTGAAGATGATGACGTCATAACTCTAACGCCTGAACCTGCAGCACCATAAACCATATTGATCGCTGCTACTTCTGATTCTGCTTGAACAAAAACGCCGCCTACTTTTGGTAACTCTTTTGACATATATTCCGGCACTTCATTTTGTGGTGTTATTGGGTAACCAAAGAAATGTTTACAGCCCGCTTTAATTGCAGCTGCACCAATAGCCTCATTACCTTTCATTAATACTTTAGCCATTTGTGAAATTCCCTCCTCAATTAGAATCTTTCGACAGTAATAACATTATCTGGACACATCATAGCGCAATTTGCACATCCAATACATGCATCTATATCTGATATTGTTGCTGGATGGTACCCTTTAGCATTAATTTTTGTCGTATTCATCACTACAATGTTCACAGGACAATTAGTTGTACATAATCCACAACCTTTACAAATATCCTCATTAAAAGTTACTTTACCTTTAGCCACTTTCATACCTCCTAATCTAAGAATTTACATCCATGCGTCCCTCATATACAATTTCAGCGGAAAGATTTCTCCTTCTAAACCCTCTGGCAGTTGCTCTGCAACTTTTTCCAAAGTACTGATGTATTTGATAGGAATTGATAATTTTTCAGATGCTTCTATAATTATCTTTTGAGCCTCAAGAACGGTTTCGACAGTTGTATCTCTTAGTAAATGTGTGTTGTTGATCAATCCCGTCACCTTCAATCCAGTTTCGTTTTCAATTGATCTCACATGATATACAATGCCTTCGACATCCATCGTCTCAGGTCTATTAGTATTAACGACACAGAGCATATCATACCCTTGGTCGGTAATATCATTAAAAAATCTCGCCAGTACTCTTGCACCTATCGAATTGCCTCCAACATCAAGAATTACTTGATACTCCGGATCCTGTATAGGACCTACTATCGCAGCAGATACCGCAGGCAAAGCCAGTGAAAAATTGTGCCCCAGCGATGAACTTATTACTTTGATGCCTTTTGATTCTAACATACTTGCGCGTTCTCGCGATCGAAAATATGGATTTACAATATCTAAATCACCAATTGCAACTTTTACATTTTCATCAGCCAATTTCATACAGTAATTGACAGAGAATTCTGTTTTACCACTTCCATAATGTCCTATTATTATTTTAATTCGTTTGTCATTCAACATACATTCACCTGTTTTATGAATAGATTTTTGCTTCTTCTTCTCCATTTAAAACCCTTAATCCACCATTTGCCAACGCACTCATTTCGTCTTCACCCGGATATACTATTACATCCGCAATAAAGCTTATGTTTTCTTTTATCCAAGAAACAAATAGTTTGTCATATGCAATGCCGCCTGTCAAAATTATCGCGTCGACTTGACCTTTCAATACAGCTGCATATGCGCCAATTTCTTTTGAAATCTGATAAGCCATTGCTTTATAAATCAATTCAGCATTTTGATCTCCATCTTTAATGCGATTTTCTACTTCTCTTGCATCATTTGTATCTAGATATGCTACAAGTCCACCTTGGCCTTTGATTTTTCTCTTTATATCATCCAAAGAATATTCGCCAGAAAAACACATTTTTGCAAGTCCGCCTATAGGTACGCCTCCTGATCTTTCAGGTGAGAAAGGCCCATCTCCATCAAGCGCATTGTTCACATCCACAACTCTACCATTTCTATGGGCACCAACAGAAATACCACCACCCATATGCGCCACTACAAAATTACAATCTTCATATTTCTTTCCTAATTCTTCAGAAGCTCTTCTAGCTACAGCTTTCTGATTCAAAGCATGAAAAATGCTGATTCTAGGAAGTTCAGGCATTCCTGAAATTCTTGCTACGTCTTGCAATTCATCTACTACAACAGGGTCTACAATGAAAGAAGGAATATTCAACTTCGAAGCGATTTCAAATGCCAATATACCACCTAAGTTCGAAGCATGTTCACCCAAAAGTCCCATCTTTAAATCTTCTATCATTTTTGGCGTCACTTTATAAGTTCCACCCTCTATTGGTTTCAATAAACCGCCCCGGCCAACTACGGCACTCAATTTTGTTAAATTGATACCTTGTTCAATTAAAGTATCCAAGATTACTTTCTTTCTAAAATCATATTGATCAAAAATTTTCTCGTATTTATTGATTTCTTCTGATTGATGTCTCAAAGTTGTTTCAAAAACTTCTTTGCCATCATCAAATATCGCTATTTTTGTAGATGTCGATCCGGGATTAATCGCTAAAATTCTATTTGTCATCATCTTTTTCACACTCCTACATTTTTGCTGCCATTAGAACACTCAAGGCAATTGAATTCAATTTTGCATCTTCACTGTCAGCTCTTGAAGTCAGGACAATAGGTGCTTTGGCACCTACAATTGTACCAGCACTTTTAGCATTGGATAAAAATGCCAAAGCCTTATAAAGGACATTTCCAGCTTCAATAGTCGGACATAGCATAATATCAACATCTCCAGCAACTGGATGTACAATGCCTTTTATTTTTGCTGCTTCCACTGAGACAGCATTATCTAAAGCAAACGGTCCGCCGACTATGCAACCATTAATTTCCCCTGCCTCATTCATTTTTACCAACTCACCTGCATCTACAGTAGCAGGCATTTTAGGATTCACTTTTTCTTTTGCTGCAATGACAGCTACTTTCGCCTCATCAATATCTAGCGCTCTTGAAACCACCAATGCATTTTCAATAATCTGTTTCTTAGTTTCTAGATCCGGTGCAATATTCATAGCTGCATCTGTCACTATAAGCAGTTTATGATAAGTAGGCACATCAAAGACAGCTACATGACTTAAAACATTTCCAGTTCTGAGTCCCACTTCTTTATTAAGTACCGCCTTTAAAATAACAGCAGTGTCCACAAGCCCTTTCATTACCAAATGTGCTTTACCTGTTGAAACCAATTCTACCGCTTTTAATGATGCCTCAACATTATCTTTAATATCGATTACTTCATACTTAGATATATCAATACTTTCTTCTTGGCAAATCGCTTCAATTTTTTCTTTGTCACCAACTAATATTGCAGTAGCAATGCCATTCTCAAAAGCATTGTCGACTGCTTTCAACACGTCATTATCTTGTGCACATGCGACTGAAATTATTTTAGGTCCTCGTTCTTTAGCAATTTTTAATACATCTTCAAAATTTTTAATCATTACGACACCTCATTCAACAAATTTCTACACCAATATAAAAAGCAAGAGTCATGCCAACTATCGACTCTTGCTTTAAACAACCTAATTTCAATGCATTATATGTATTTTAATTTTCAAATGATATCAGCTTGCGTTTTAGTGCATTTTATTGCGTGCAAATAATTGCATATTTTCTCTTTTGTGCAATTATTTGCATTACTTTATATTGTATTTTTCAATTTTATAATATAAACTTCTTAATGATATTCCAAGCGATTTTGCTGCCTCCGTACGATTAAACTGATTTTTTCTCAATACTTTTTCAATGAAATTTTTTTCTGTCAATTCAATCACTTTGTTAAGTTTTAATTCTGAATCGAAATCCTTATATCTCATTTGAGAAAGACTTATCATTTCTTCATCAGTTGCATTTTTACTGTTTAAAATAGGTGGTAAATGAAATCCATCAATTACTTTTTCTCCCATTTTTATATTAATCATAGCTCTTCCAATATAGTTCTCCAGCTCTCTAATATTTCCTGGCCACTCATATTTTTTTAGAATATTGATTACTTCTTTTGAAACTTTTACTACATTCCTGCCATATTCCTGATTATATTTTTTAATCATAAAATCAACAAGTTCTTCAATATCCCCCCTGTGTTCTCTTAGAGCAGGCATATTGATCGGCAATACATTCAATCTATAATAAAGATCTTTTCGAAATTTTCCTTCTTCAACCGCTTTTTCTAAATCGACATTTGTAGCTGTTATAATCCTTACATCAATCGGTATTGGTTTTGTATCTCCTACTCTCATGATTTCTCTTTCCTGAAGTACTCTTAAAAGTTTCGCCTGCGTGTTTAAATTGATTTCGGCTATTTCATCAAGAAATATCGTTCCACCATCTGCCATTTCAAAAAGTCCTATCTTTCCACCCTTCAAAGCTCCTGTAAATGCACCTTCCTTATAACCAAAAAGTTCACTTTCTAAAAGCGTTTCACTTATAGCTGCGCAATTCACGCGAACAAATTGTGAATATCTTCTATTGCTTGCATTGTGAATAGCATGGGCAATCAATTCTTTTCCTGTCCCACTTTCACCTCTTACTATAACTGTGACTGGCGTATTCGCAGCAAGTTTGGCTTTTTCAATTGCATCTTTTATTTTTTTATCCGAACCTTTAATATCTTCAAAAGTATATTTTGCTTCAAGATTTCTGATAATTCGCTTTGCTTGATCAAGCTCTCTTGTCAAATGTTTTATTTCAGATAAATCATGAATGACTGCAACGCTTCCAACCAGTTCATCATTTACAATGATAGGTGCCGCATCAACTATTACTTCCTTACGCTTGACACCTACCAGCAATCTTGCATTCTTAATCGGTTTACCTGAAGCGATTACTTTCAGGTGTACACTTTCCCCTTCAAAAAGATCTACTGTACATTTTTTACCGATAATATCTTTTGTAGAAAATCCTGTAATTCGAGTGTATGCAGGATTTATCAATACACCTACACCATTTTTATCTACAACAGAAATAGCATCTTGCGTTGCATCAAAAATGGCTTCCAGCATCCCACGTATTTCTCTTAAATCAGTTATTTCTTCAGCTAAAGTAACAATATCTGTTATATCCCTAAAAACTGCTATAGCTCCAACTACTTCTCCTGATTCATTTAAAACAGGCATTCGATTTGTAATTATTTCGATGTCACCAAGCGGCTGTCTTTTATTCAATTCAGACTCCCCTGATTTTAATATATAAGGAAGTCTCGTCGTTTCAACAACTTCTTCAATCGCTCTTCCGATAGCATCTTCCGAACTGACTTTTGTCAGTTTTTCGGCCGCTCTATTAAAGAGGGTTATGACACCCTCTTTATCAACTGCTATCATCGCATCATGAGTTGAATTTATGATTAATTCAATTTCTCTCTTCATGAAATCACGCCTATTCTTGTTTTATTATAATTTCTAAGTCTATTTTATCCTGACTAAGTGAAAATTCATCAAAAGTTTCTTCTGTCACAATTTCAATCGGCACTGAATATTTCCCAGGAAATAGATTTGAAACATCCAATACAAGTTCAATATCACTTCTTGAAATCGAATCTAATTTTGATCTGATATCTTTTATTATCAAATTTACAGATTTATTATTTTCAATAATTACTATATCATTATTCGCACTTAAATTTATTATCGGAATTCCTGATATATTGAATGTAAACTCTTTTGTCTCCATTTTTTCTATTGTTAAATTTCCCTTGATAGCGTTTTCTAAATATGGTGTATCCACACCTTCAGGCAATATTAAATTGAGGTCTATTTCAAATCCTTCCATTCTATCAGTTAAATCAATTTCTAAAGTTTCAACTTTTGAAATCACATTTACAATTTCAGGTTTGCCTTTAACAACAACTGTAGCTGGATTTATCAATACATTTACAAGTTTATAATCTTGCGGCAGTTCACCTATAAGTTTATATTCTATAGGCACTGTTCTTAGCTTGAATGTTTCAAACGAACAAAGAACTGAATTAGCTGATAAATCTACACCTAACACCTGATTCCCATCATAATCGACTGGAATCAAAGAAACCTCTGTTTGATAATCATTTTGTATTCCGCTAACTGAAAGTTCACCAGTGACTTCTGTCACTCTACTGACAAGAGTTTCAGGTCCTTTTACAATTACTTCTGCCTTTGATTGCGTAAAATTACCCAGTTCATACCCTGTATCGACAGTTCCTGTTCTATCAACTCTAACAACCTTTTGCTGACTTACAATTTTATCAAGTTCTACTTTGATTTCAGATTTTGAAATATCAACAATACTGACGCTATCCACTAATACTCTTTTATCAATAGGTACAGTATTTAAACCTTTTTGGTATCCGCGTATATCCGCTGTGATGACCAAATAATTTTCGTCAAAACTCAACAGATCATTGCGACGTCCTTGAACTTTTATGGTTACGTACTGATTTTCGCCACTCAACATTATCAATCCTTCGTTGCTGAGCTGTTCCACACCTACTATTTCAACCTTAATATCATTGTATTCTTTAATTATTTCTGGATTTACTTGATCCATTACATAAATCCAAAGAACAATTGCAAAAATCAGTGAAATCATTTTCGGTGTAGTATTTCTGGATAATTTAGTTTTATTGAAGAGTTCTTTTATTTTTTCAATCATTCTTTATCCACCATTTCTTGAAATTGATTCCTCTGTGAAAATCTTCAATCAACGCATCCTTAAATAATTTTTTAGTCGCATTGACATCTAAATATCTTTTGAGCTTTCCATTCATCGCCACAGAAATAATACCCGTCTCTTCCGATACTATAATTACTATTGCATCAGAATTTTCAATCATTCCAAGCGCTGCTCTATGTCGTGTACCCAATTCTTTTTTTAAACTTGTATTATTGGTCAACGGCAATAAGCAGCTAGCCGCTACAATTCTTTCTTTTCTAATTACAATTGCGCCATCATGAAGGGGCGTCTTAGGTGTGAATATATTTAAAATCAATTCACTTACAATTTTGGAATCAATATTGACACCTGTTTGGATGATGTCATTTAGACCTGTTTCTCTTTCTAAAACAATCAACGCTCCTACTTTATTTTTTGACATATCTGAAATAGCTTCAGTTAATTCATTAATGATTTCCTCGGTTTCTTTATCAATCATTTCTCCAATGGATTTTGAAAACAGTTTACTTCTGCCAATGTATTCCAGTGCTCTTCTAAGCTCTGGTTGAAATACAATCAACAGTGCAACAACTCCCAACGTCAATGTATTTTTTAGAATATAATGAATCATGTACAATTTTGACCATTCACTGACTTTCGAGGCAATCAAAAGCACAATTATCCCCTTTATTAATTGTTCTGCTCTAGTTTCTCTAACCAACATCAAAAACTGATAAAAAATATACGCAACAATTATAATATCTAAAATATCAATGATTCTAATGTTTTTTATGATGTCTACGACAATACTCAAAATATTTCACCCCAAAAGTTTATTATGCTTATAGTATACTAAAAAAATTATACTTGTTGCTCATTATTGCTAAATTTTGCATGTTATTTTTTGTTGAACAAAAAAACACCTAGCAACATAAAAATTAAACCAGTAATTCTAGAAAAACTGATTTCTTTTATCGCCATGCCGAAAAAGCCGAAATGTTCTATAACCATTGATACCAACAATTGGCTAAATACAACAATGGAAAGAGCAACCAAAGGCCCTGCTTTTATTACAGAAACCGTTAAAGTCAACATTATGCCTATACCTAAAAGAGCAGATATGATCAGCAAATATATTCCATACTGATAATCAAATATTTCTAAAACTTCTCGCCTAAAATTGCTATTTATAACTACTATTGATGTATATATTAGCACTTGAGCGGCGACTGGAATTGAAATAACGGCTGAGACACTTGAATTTATACCAATCATTCCATTCAAACTGCCCTGAATGGATATAAAAACACCCGCCATTAAAGCGATTAATATTCCCATATACATGATTAATCGCCTTCTTTCTCAGATTGATAAATTTTACTTTGAATGAGTAGAGTATCATAAATTTTTTCTATATGCTCTTGCATTACTTCATCTTTTAATAATTCTTTTATATTTTTTTTTATCTCAGATTCTCTTTTAGAATCAAAATGCCCATATCCCTGCCTTTTTTTTATATCCCATATCTCGGATGAAATCGCAAACCTTTTTTCCAATAGTCCAATAAGTTTTTTATCTATATCATCAATCTTATTTCTAAGTTCTTTTAATTGAGTCATAATGTTCTCCTACATTGCATAATCATATCCAATATCACTATTGCCACAGCATTTTCAATAACGATTGGTACACGTGATACAATACTTGGATCATGGCGACCTCTATTTATATAATCCACTTCACTTCTTGTATCAATATTTATTGTCGTTTGAGTGATGCTTATCGATGCAGTCGGCTTAATAGTAACAGTAAATTCAAGCGGCATGCCACTTGCTATACCTCCCAAAATCCCACCATTATAATTTGTCTCTGTACAAATAACATTGTCTATTATTGAAAACTGATCTTGAACTTCAGATCCATATTTCGATGCAAATGCTGTTCCCAATCCAAATTCAATTGCTTTTACTGAGGGAATAGAAAAAATCATTCTTGAAATTTCAGATTCCAATGATTGAAAAAAAGGTTCTCCAATTCCCGCTTTTAAGCCTGAAATAACAGTTTTGACTTTCCCACCTATTGAATCATTCAATTCTCTAGCTTTCTCAATAGATGCAAAAATTTCTTCGCCAGTTTTTTCATTTAATACAGGAATCAATTCGTCATACCATATAACTTTGCCCTTAAATTCTGAGGTTTCAACAACATCCCCAACTTGTTGTATAAAGCTATTGATCCATATGCCATATCTGTCTCGTAAATAATGCTTTACTAACGAGCCCGCAGCAGTAATAGGAGCTGTCAATCTACCAGAAAACATGCCTCCCCCTCGATAATCATTAAAACCTTCATATTTCATATACGCCGTATAGTCAGCATGTGAAGCCCTCATAATAAAGGGTTCGTAATCTTCTGATTTAGTGTCTTCATTCATGAAGTAAAATGTAATTGGAGCTCCAGTAGTCTTGCCGTTAAATACTCCCGAAATCATTTTCACTACATCATCTTCCTTTCGTAATGTTGATAAAGAAGATGATCCTGGTTTTCTTCTGTCCAAGTCCAATTGAATTAGATCTTCATCAAATTCATAACCTGGTGGAAAACCATCTAAAGTGCAGCCAACACCTTTTCCGTGCGATTCTCCAAACAGTGTCAACTTTAAATTTGTGCCAATCATATTACTCAATAACTTCACCTCCTAGTTTTAAGAAATCAGCTGTAAAATGTGGATAGGATTTCTTGATGGCATTAAAATTTTCAATTTCAATATTTTTTACTGATTTTAAAGATGCAATTGCTAGCGACATAGCTATTCGATGATCATTCCATGAATTTGTCAACCCCTCAGTAAAAGTCTCCACACCTTCTATAATCATTTTATTGTCTTCGCAAACAATATTGCCACCAATTTTTCCAAGCTCCTGGGATATAGCTTTTCCTCTGTCTGACTCTTTGAATTTTAATCGAGAAGTATTATAAAATACAGTTTGACCCTTACTCAGTGATGCTAATACAGTTAATATCGGTACAAGATCCGGAATATTCTTTACATCTAACTCTATGCATCTTGTATCTGATTTTTCTACAATTATATCATTATTTTCATAATAAATATTTCCACCCATCATTTCAATAATTTCTACGATTTTATGATCACCTTGCTTAGAATCTTTTTTCATATCTTTTATTCTAATACGCCCATTAATAGTTGCCGCAACTGCCCAAAAGGCAATTTGTGAATAATCATTTTCAATATCAAATTCACATGCAATATACTTTTGATTCCCTTTAATATAATATGTTTCTTCATTTTGTTCTATCATTATCCCAAACGACTTCAAAACTTCTATCGTTATATCGATATACGATTTTGATTGCAATCCATTCACTATTTCAATAACTGAATCTTCTTGCAAAATAGGAAGAGCCATCAGCAGTCCTGAAATATACTGAGAAGAAACACTTCCATCTATCTTGAAAACGCCCGGTTTCATTTGCCCTTCGAAACTAAAAGGCAGTGCGCCACTATACTCGTATTTAATATTTTGATTATCAAATACCTTTATATATTCATCAATGGGTCTGTTTACTAAGCGACCTTTGCCATCAAAAGTACTATTTAAACCCAATGCAGCAGCAATAGGAATGGATAATCTTAATGTAGTGCCTGACTCGCCACACTGAAAGATATTTCCCCTTTTATTGCTGAATCCTTTCACTAATATATACTCATCTTCAATTTGAACACTTGATCCCATAGTTCTTATCACTTCAATCGTTGCTTTTACATCATCAGAATATATGACATTATTTATCCTGGATTCATCTTCACATAATGAAGCTGCAAGCAATGCGCGATGTATATAACTTTTAGATGGAATGCCTTCTACGTCACCTTCTAAAAAACAATTTGATTTAAATATCATCTGAACCCTCCACTGGTATTTTTAATACTGAAATATCTCCTACTTCTTTTGGTATAATTATATTCAAGAATCCACTGCGAACTTTTTTATCCCTGCTGATCATTTTTTCAAGTTCTTCATTATCAAAGTTTTCTTTTAATTGAATACCCATTTTTTCAGTTATTCTATTAAATTTATTCAAAACAAAATCTGAACTGTATTTTTCAATTACTATCTTTATTCCATATAAAACAGCAATTCCGTGTTTAATTCCATATTTTGATTCAATAATATGACCATAGGTATGTCCCAAATTTAAATTCATTCTTATTCCATTATCAAATTCATCTTTTTCAACATGCTCTTTTTTTATATTGATGCAATGATAAATCAATTCATCTATATTTAGATTATCATCTGAACTCATCAACTGATACAGCTCTTTATCCAATAAAGCATACTTGATCATTTCACCCAAACCATTATCATATTCTTCTTTCGGTAGTGTGGATAAAAAATTACTGTTGATAATTACCATTGAAGGTGGATAAATTGATCCAATCAAGTTTTTTTCCCCAAGAAAATTCACAGCTGTCTTTCCACCGACACTGCTGTCTATCATAGAAAGTAGTGTTGTCGGTATTTGTATATAGGAAATTCCTCGCATGTAAATACTTGCAGCGAATCCTACAATGTCTCCTACTACACCTCCGCCTAAAGCAATTATTTGATCGCTTTTACTCAAATTATTTTTCGCAAAATATCCTAATATTGTTATTATACTTTCCATCGTTTTAGATGATTCGCCTGCTTCTAGTATATATACTTTTCTGCCATTCAATATTTCCCTATACAGATTAAAAATATTCTCATCTGTTATTATCAAAGATTTTTCGTTAATCATTTCTAAAAAATTATCATAAAAAATGACATCATATGTATTTGAATTTGTTTTTATATTTATATTATTCATTATCATCACCTTTTATATTATATCAAAAAATATTAAAAAGCCGTTAACAATTGTTAACGACTCTTTTGGTGCCCAGAGGCGGAATCGAACCACCGACACGAGGATTTTCAGTCCTCTGCTCTACCGACTGAGCTATCTGGGCATGTGGCGGAGAGGGTGGGATTCGAACCCACGTGGGCTCTTAACCCTAACGGTTTTCAAGACCGCCCCGTTATGACCGCTTCGGTACCTC
>JAFGAC010000033.1 GCA_016933835.1 Clostridiales bacterium | reverse complement strand
GCTTTAGCAGGTCCTTTACTAACAAGATGTAAGTAAATTCTAGCTTCTGTTTGTGAAAAGCCAAAACTCAGTAGAAGTTCAAATGTTCGATCTAAATTCAATATTTTATTCCTCATAATTTTAGGAGGGACCATGGAATGTGTCATGCGGTAAAAAAAGATGGAAGTGAATCCTGTTCAAGTTTTACGGTCTTATGAGGATTCCATCCCATACTGCACCAATGAAGCCGCCTTCATACGTCACTATTAATGTTTGACCTTGATATGCTCCTGTTCCTCTGAGTGTTCCATGTACTTGTAAAGTAAACATTGTGTACCCTTGGCTGTAATCAAATATTTTCATTTGGATTTTTCCTACAAAAGCTCCATCAGAAGTTGTCCATGCGGCGTCATAAATTATTGTCGCAACATCAATTTTGTAGTTAATTCTAGTGTTCAATGTATTTTCAGATATTCCAGTAATTGGGTCTTCATCAGGAATGGTTATAACAAAATTGTAAATTGCTGTTTTTCCTCGAGCTTGAAAAATATCTCCATTAGTCGTCCAACATCGTATAGGGTCAGTTCCTCCAGCAGGTGTGGAAACTATTGTGACGGAAATAATTTCTGCAGGTGTAGCCAAAACAGGTAAAACAAGTAAAGAGAACGCCATCAAGAAAGCGCTTATTGCAAAAATTTTTTTATTCATTTTTTCACCTCCCCCTAATGGACATCTATTTGATGGATGAAGAGAAATCCAAATTCAACCATCGGAAATTAGTTATTAGTTAAACTGTACTTAAGATTAGGTTGGTTGTAAAAGTCAGTCACCACTTTTCGGGGGAAACAAAATTGAGCCAAGAAAAAATAAAGGTAGCTCTACAAGAATTTGGATTAACAGGTAAAGAAGCAGAGACCTATATTTTATTGGCTAAAACTGGTCCAATGAAAGGCACAGAAATCTCTAGACAGTTGAAGAGAAATAAGGGTCAGGTTTATCGTCTTTTGAAGGCTTTACAGAATAAAGGATTAGTTGAGTCAACAATTGAATCTCCAATTCGATTCATAGCTGTTTCATTTGAAATCGCTTTGGACATGTTTGCAAAAGCAAAGCGAGATGAAGCAAAGATAATTGAGGAAAAAACAAAAGATCTAATTAACGATTGGAAAAAAATCAGCAAAACTCGGATAGAAAGTTCAGTAGAAAAATTTGCAGTTATAAATGGAACCCACAAAACAATCCAAAAAATTTCTGAAATGATAAAAGATACTAAAAGTCAATT
>JAFGAC010000032.1 GCA_016933835.1 Clostridiales bacterium | reverse complement strand
CCCACTGTTCGGATTTCTGGTGTCTAGAATTTGAAATTGTTGAAATGAAAGAGTATCTTTAGAAGATTATTCAGGCTCTTTTCTGACTTAGCCCCCCGAAAAGTTTTTAAACGTGCCTTAATTTGTCCGTTCAGATTCTCCAATAAGGCAGTTGTTCTGGGTATATTCTCCTTGTATGAGAGATGAAGAACGGCGCTTGGCAAAATACTCCAAAACCAATTCAATATACTTTGTTTATCTTGAAATAAAGGAATAGTTTTATCTCTGAATAACTCAATTCTTTCCGGTAAATCCTCAATTCTCTTTGTTTTAAAAATCCACTTGATTCTGGAATACAAAATTCGGTTTCGCCCATTAAGATCAGCATAGTCGAATTTAACCAATTTCCTTTTAAGTTCTTTAAGTAAATGAAAAATACAGCGCTGATGAGGTAAATTACGCTCTCTGACGATTGGTAAAATACTGAAATGGCCATCACTTACCAGACAAATGAATTTGTATCCAGCATCTTTTAACCTTTGTAGTATGTAGTTGTATGCTGTCTTATTCTCTGTTACATCAATCCAGTAATCTACTACTCCGATACCTGTGTCATAGGCAATTAAAATAGCTCTGTCCTTACCACTTATTTTCGTAAAAGTGGCATCCAGGAGAAGAATTCCGGTAGTCTTTTCTCTATTTTTAAGAAAATTCTCAAGTGGAGATGAAATGTGATCCGCATATTGCTGAGCCTGCTCCCACTTCGCAACATAACTAATGCCTGTTCTATGATTAATACGCCTTAAAGTACTGCGGTCTAATAACCATTGCTCAGCTGCTTTGCGAAGTTTTTTCGTATTATTTTTGGGGATTCTGTAAGTACCACCACAATCTTTACATTTACGACGTCTGCCACCATATTTTTTTAATATTTGTACTATTGCATTTTGTACAAGTTTGCCTGGCCATGTTTAAAATAGTTAGTTTATGGCTTAACAATAACAAAAACTAACTGTTCCGGACACCAATTAGGTTAACAGTGCT
>JAFGAC010000031.1 GCA_016933835.1 Clostridiales bacterium | reverse complement strand
ATAGGATTTTTTTTAAGCCTGCCCTTACAGGCAGGCTTTCACCTCTTTTTTTTATCAATTTTAAACATATCTAATCGGTAGGGGTTATTTCATGTTTTATTTAGATGTCTTTATGAGTGCAGGGATTGCACTGCTTATGAATGTTCTGATATTGGTCTATATAGGGAAGTATTCAGGCTTCAGGAAAAGTTTATCACATCATATTCAACTAACCGGACTTTTTGGCTTAATATTGTCTGGTGTTTTAGTGAACTTATCAAATGGAATTTATTGTTCGAATGTTTTGTTTTTTACCAGTATCATGGTGATGATATTGATGGTTTTCATTGACTATCAAGTGATGATCATACCAGATACATTGAATGGACTATTGATATTCGCCATATTAGTGGGTAGATTCTTAAAACTGGATCACTTTACAATCTCGTCCTGGGAGAGTGGATTGATCGGGATGGGTATCGGGTTTGGTATCTTTTTTCTCATTGCGCTGGTAACTGGTGGCATGATGGGAGGAGGAGACATCAAATTGATGGCTGTTCTGGGACTGTGGATGGGTGCAATCAATATCTGGATTGTGACTTTGCTGGCATTTGTTCTGGGAGCAGTGATTTCCGTCGGCCTGCTGATTTTGAAAATCAAGGGAAGAAAGGATATGATTCCTTTTGGACCGTTTATTATATTGGCAGCATTATTGGTGCTGTTCTTAGGGGATTCTATAATCAATATGTACTTGAAGTTCTTGTGATTTGGGGGAATGTTATGAAAAAGGGAAAAGTAATCAAGAAACCAATCGTTTCTCTGGATATTGGGCATAAATATATTAAAGCTGTTGTAGGAAAATATGCAGATGGTCATTTAAAGATTATGAATGCGTTTATTTTCGAAACGCCAATGCTGAGTATAGAAAATGGTCGAATTAATGATATGAATGCATTGATTTCAGCTATCAGCAAAGAATTAGGCAATAAAAATATAAAAAAGGGCTTTATGAATGTGACATATAATGCCAATGACTTGATTGAACGTGAATTGATACTGCCTGGTGCAAATCCAGATGAACTCAAAGAAATGGTGAAATATGAAGTGCAACAGTATCTTCCAATCGACATTGAAAAATATGTGTTGCAGTATAAAATTGCCCAGGAAATTGTAGAAGACTCTCATAACGTTCTAAAAATATTGGTATCTGTAATCGAGAAGGAAATTGTTGAGTCATATATGGATTTGATAAGAAAATTAGGATTTAAACCTTATCGCTTTGATGTGCACTCCAATTCAGTTGACAAGATAATAAGTCTGCTGATGAAAAATCCAGAGTGTTCATTTAAAGATAAAACAATTGCAATTATTGATATTGGACATAAAACGACAAATATTTCTTTATTTGAAAAAGGGGTATTTCAGATGAGTCAGGAAATGGAATACGGTGGACAAAACATGGATGTTCTTTTGGAAGAACGCATGGGATTTTCACGTAAAGATGCCATTGAATTAAAGGAAAAAATTTATAATTTAACGATTTACGGAGATGAAAACAATCTTACAAATTTGCCAAAACGTGCAATCATAGACAGTCTTAGCGAAGGTACAAGAGAAATTCACTCAGTCTTCAGATACTATGCTTCCAATAAAGAAGATTCGATGGTAGAGGAAGTGATCATTTGTGGTGGGGTGTCTTATCTCAATGGGGTCGAGTCCTATCTATCTTCAGTTTTCAATCTTCCAGTAAAACGTATTGGAGAATACTCAGATATTGGAAAGTTGATGCCGGGTGTGGATGTTGAAAACTGTATTAATGCCATTGGTGCAATTATTTCAAGAGAATAAAAAGGGGGGACTTGGTGTATGCGTGATTTCAATTTCTTTGAACCGTATCTTTATACGGTAAAAGCAAGAGATACCAAGAAGACCTTATCAATCATATTGACAATTGTCATTTTTGGTTCAATCGCAGGATTTTATTATTTCAATATACTTAGAATAAATTCATATCATGCGCATCTTGAAGAACTGGATGCTCAGATTGAAGTGTTTACAGAAAAAGGTGTCATGAGTAAAAAAAATGAATTAGTATCAGAAAAAAATTCATTAGATGAAAAACTGCTTGCTGTAGCTGATTTTGAGTCTGCCATTAATAGTACATATCTAATCACTGACGAACTTATTCCAGATTTTGTAGGATTTATTCCAAGGGAACTTTATCTTGAAACGATGGACATCAGTGGAGGATCGATTTCATTAAGTGGCTTCGCTTATGACAGAGCCATTGTTGCAGAATATGAATATGCTTTGAGACAATCAAATCACTATGAAAAAATGTTTGTCGATGTGATTTCTGAAGACGATGAACAAGGTGTCGAACGATTTACTTTCAACTTGAACTTTGACATCAAGGGGGTGGAGTAGATGAAAATGTCATCAAGAGAGGGAAAACTGGTTATATTTTTACTTATAATAGTGGCCCTGTATCTTTCCTATACCTACTTGATCAATCCCCAGATGCAAGACATAGATACCATGAAGGCAGAAATTGTATTAAAAGAAAACATGGTGACAGATATGGAACTGGCTGAGGCGATGATTCCAAAAATGGAATCAGAAAACGCGGAACTTAGAGGACAGTTGAATGAATTGCTTTCAGCTTATCTTGGAAAAGTTGAACAGGAAGATGTTATCTTATTGATTAATGAGATTCTTTTAAGATCGGATGTGCTTGTCGATCAACTCAGTTTTTCAGATTTTTCAAGTCGTGATTCTGGAGCAATCAATTCTGAAATAATGACGGTTGAATTGCCCCTTGATGGAACATATAAAGATGTGCTGTCATTACTCAGCAGCTTCTGGCGTTTTGATCAAAATATTTTTGTTGAATCTTTGAATCTGTCAGGGGAGAATGTAACTGAAGAAGCCATTGATGGAGCAAGAGATTCAATTGTTTCAGGTTCTACATCTATCGTCTTTATGCGAGTCAATGATGAAAATGCTGCAAATGACCCAATATTTGAATGGTTCCTTGATGAAGGATATGATATTGAGAATCCATTCTTGATTCAAGACAAGAATACGTTTTTCAACTCTAATTATTACTATATCGGGAAGGATGTAGAGTTCTACAATGAAAAATATATCCCGTTTGTTGATATTAAGAATCACTGGATAGAGCCTATTGCCAATATTTTTGGTGAGAATGGATATATTTCAGGTGATGAGAATAATCGATTCTATCCAGACAACAATATGTCAAGAATGGAATTTGTCATATTGGTCGATAAATTGTATCGCTGGCCAATTGTTGATAATCCAGTGGAGTTGACGACTTTCAATGATTCAAATCTTATTATGGCTATGGACCCGAATGAGTATAAAATTTTACAAAAGGCAGTCAACAGTGGCTATGTCATAGGATTTTCTGACAATACTTTGAGACCTTATGACAAGATATCATACGCTGAATTGGAGTATTTCAGTAAAAGAGTGCCTAATGGTGAATCTTTCAATTGGCAGGATTTTGCTGATATATTGGAAAATGAAGTGGGTATCACTTCACGTGGGAGAGATAATATAGACGCTTATGCGACAAAAGCAGAAATCGTCTATATGCTGTATTATCTTAACCGATAGGGAGAAGGTGTTTTTGTGTATCTAAAAAGCAATAAGGGAGCTGCGCTCCCTTTGGTTATAATTATTTTTTCTGTATTGATGCTGTTTGGAACGACAATGATAAAAACATGGTCAGCTGAAGGTAATATCGCCATACGTCAAGAACAAAAAGTGAAGTCTGAATATGCGGCTCAGTCTGCTGCAATGGCAGTAGCTGAATTCATTGCTGCTGATGATAATAGCAATAGTGATTTAGTCAAAGAAATTGGCAATTTGTCCAATGGAGAGTCTTTAACTACTAAATCAGCAACAACACCTTTGGCGCGTTCAACTGTAGATGTGACTATTACTAAAAATACAACTGGCAATATTGAAATATTTGCAAGAGGATCTACAGGAAGCATGGATGAAATGATAACAGTCGTATTAATCGGGGGAGTAAATCCTAATCCTCCGACATTTGACGAAATGGTTTATGCAGGAGATGTTTTTAATATTGACGGAGTTGATTCGATTACAGGAGAAATTGCATATGGGGGAGATGTCTACGATCAAAACACACTTGTTGACATGAGTGATGAAACTGCCTTTACCGATGATTTTGGATCTGTAATATCATTTGATAATATTACAAGTGACGAACGGATTTTTGATGAAATTATTGCTCCAACACCGGTTTATACCCATACTGGCAAAATAGATAAAAATGATATCGATATGGATGAAATGCAAAATTATGATGGACATTTTTTTGAAGAATTGACTGCTAATAATGGTGATGATTTTATATATAATGGAGATCCTCTTATTGCAGAAGAATTTGTATTGATTTTTGAAAAGGCAACAATTAAATCAGACATTATTTTTGAAGATCCTGACGATAAATTGGTAATTTACATTACAGAAGGTGGAAGTTTGGATCTTCAAACTCCTCATAGTATTGCAAATGATATTTTGATATTATCGGAAAAGAATACAGATATAAGCATTACAGCAAATAGCGATTTTGATGGATTTGTGTACGCACCTTATTCCGATGTGAATGTAAAAGCGCCAGGTATAGAATTTGAAGGTGCGATTATTTGTGAGAATTTCAATTTAGCTAATGGAGCAGCAGGAGCTAGTTTTGTATATAAAGATTCAAGTCTTTTATTTGATCTTGGTGTGTATTTAAAAAGTGGATATGATATCCATTCAGTGAGGAAACAGTAATGAATAAAGGGATGACATTAATAGAAGTTATAATTGCAATAGCATTGCTTGCCATAATAACAATGGTGATGCTGACTGTGTTTGGGACTACAATCATGGGGATATACAATTTTGGACATGACACCGAAACTGTCTTTGATGATATGGGTAGTCTTGACGAAGCTATAGCAATTGAATCGGGCGGTTCAGATGTGATATTGGATGCAACGGATTCATACATGGTATTTATTTTTGAGAATGCTGCTGGTGATGAATTCAATGTTTCTATTACTGGAAATATGTATAAAACTAATAATTTGAATTTAGAGTACTTCATGAAGAAAGAGTGATTGGATGAAAAAAGGTTTTACTTTAATTGAAGTAATCATCGCTATAGCACTTTTAGGAATTGTCATGTTGATGCTGTCAACCGTCTTCACCTATGGCCTTAGAAATTATCGCATTGGACTAGAGCAACAAGACGAGCAGTTCAATATTAGATTAGCAGCGGATACTATTGCTGATGAAGCGAAAGTTGCTTCTCATGTAGGTGTTTTTGATAATACAGATGATTTTGTGTCTGTCAATTCCAGTGATGGGATTGCATATTATGTAGATGCTGATAATCGTTTGGTAAGAGTTGAAGGTGGTAACATAAGATATTTGACAGACGAAGTTGTTTCGAGTGTTTCTTTTCAAATGTTAAATACAGGGAGTATTTATTATCTGCAGTTTACTATTATTGGAAATAGAGGGTATTCATTGAATACTAAAATTGAATTGTTGAATATAAAGACAGGATATTCATCTTCACCGGATGTCGATGAATTCTGTTTGACCAGCGATAATATTGGCATGACAAAAGAAACCCTTAATATTTTCTATGAATATGAATAGAGGGTGATAGGGTGTTTATTGTATATTTAATTGTCTTCCTCTATGGCATCAGTATTGGTTCTTTTCTCAATGTAGTTATCTATCGTGTGCCGCTGGGCAAGAATGTGGCTAAAGGGCGATCGTATTGTCCTGTTTGTGGCAATACTTTAAGTTGGATGGATTTGTTTCCTTTGCTGAGTTTTGTAATTTTAAAAGGCAAGTGCCGATACTGCGGAACGAAGATATCATGGCAGTATCCCATAGTTGAAGGAATCACAGGGATTGGATTTGTTTTTATTTTTTATCTAGCAGGAATCAATGCGAAATTTTTCATATTGCTTTTTATATGGGTTAGTATAATAATATTATTAGGCATAAGTTACAACAAAAAAAGAATGAAATGACATCAAGATTCTGCATAATTAGGTATCTTGATTTTTTTATTTATAAATGACAATTGATAAATTTAAAATTGTAAACAATTGTAAAAATATTTTTGGATAAATGAAGTCAATAAAAGTGTAATGTTGCCGTTGTCAATATTTTTGATGAAAATGGGTATATATGAAGCAATATGAACGATTGAAGTGTGTATTATAAATATAAAAAGTATAAGTGATAATTCTTAAAGTGATTTGAATTGACTTAAGCGGTGAATGTGAAGTAAGTTTACTATCGTTTGAATGAAATAATGTTAAAATATATAAAAAGCTTGAATTATTTATAACTTGTATTGTATCAAGCTATGGGGAGAAGGTGAATTGATGTATTTGAAAAATAAGAAAGGTGTGGCGCTTCCACTTGTTATCATTTTATTTGCAGTCATTATGATATTTGGTACTGTTATTTCAAATATTTATTTGACGGAAGGAAAGACAGCGATTCGTCATGAAAATCGAACAGAAGCTTATTATATTGCTCGATCAGCATCAGATGCTTTAGGAACATATTTAATCAATCATGCTACTCAAATAGCAGAGGATACTGGAACGGATAGTTTGACTGAAAGAGTTATGGATTTAAATATTGGAGAATCTATCAAGACAGATTCTTCTGAGCAAATGATGTTAAATGGTACTGTTGAAGTTGAAATCCATAGACGGTCTTATTCTACTTTTGAAATACTGGCTTCCGGCAGAGTTAACGAAGTATCAAATACTGCGTCTTTGGTTCTAAATACGAGCAGTGAGTCGATGCCATTAACTTTTGATAATGCACTATTTGCTAATGCAGAAATGGATTTGGATGGAATAGATGTTATCAATGGTGATGTGGCTATGGATGAAGATGCTGAGTATACTGAACCTAAAAATGGCATCATAAACGGTGAAGTTGATGAAGATGCTGAATTTGATTTTCCGGAACCTTCTATACCGATACAATTTGAGGGCGTTGTTTTATCGGGCGATGACCAAAATGTAGCAAATATCATTTCAAAAGATGAGGTTGATGAAGTCAATGAAAATATATTTTTTGATCCAGATGAGGAATATATGGCATTTGGAGAAATTAACTACAATAATGAAACAGTGACAATTGATATGACGAATGGTGACAGGAGTATTTTTGTACATGATATATTATTGCAAGGTGGAGAGCCAGTTATATTACAAGGTGATGGAACTTTGATTGTTTATGTTGAAAATTATGCTGAATTTAAACAATTCCCTAAAAAAGAGGATGGAGAACCTGCACCTGCATCACAATTTCTAGTTATGTTGCTTCCTGGATCTGTTGTTAATATCACTGCGAATGCTGATATAAATGGATTTTTTTATGGTCCTTCTGCAACAGTTACAATGGATACGGGAAATGTGATTTTTACAGGTGCGATAATCTGTGATGGATTTGAAGGGAATAACGGGACAGTCAATTATGATGAGCCAAATGCTGATTTTCCTTTAGCTAATAATGTTTTTACTGGTTTTAAATATTATCGATGGGAGTAAGTCATGAATAAAAAAGGTATGACTTTGATTGAAGTTATTATAGCTTTAGCTATACTTGGTATTTTAAGTGTAATTGTACTTTCTTTTTTCTCTGTCTCATTACTGGGAATTTTTAGATTCGGAGACTTCACTGAAAAAGTTTTTATTGATCAAGAATTACTGGAACTAGATATTTCAAATGATGTATCTGGTAATCCTGCAACTATACAGTTTTCTTTTGAAGGTGAAGATTCACCTATTTCTATAGATGGAGAAGAAGTGATTGAGGGAGGATTAGAAGTATTCTTGCCTGATTGAGTGAGACAATCGTAAATTCAATGATATAAGTGATAATTGATGTTTCATAAATGGAGAGTGTGTTATGAAAAAGGGATTTACATTAATTGAAGTGATAATTGTAATTGCATTAATAGGAATATTGTCACTTATTCTAACTTCAATAGTTGCATATAGTTTGAATAATTATAAAATGAGCAAAGAGAAACATGAGGAGCAATTTGATGTTCGTCTTGCTGCAGATTTGATAACGCTGGAAGTAAGGAATGCTTTATCAATCAGTTTGATTAGCTCGGCAGGTGGGACGGGAACGAAATATCTTTATTATGCTGATAATGATTTGATTATGGTTGATGAAGATGGAGCGGAAGTAAATTTCACAAATGGAAAAATTCAAGGAATAACGTTTGAACTCATCGAGAGTTCGATAGATCATATTTTCTTGGAATTCAATGTAACTGGAATAAATGGATATGCAGTGAATTCAGCAGTACTGCTGAACAACATGGCAAGTTCCGATATTGAGGAATCTACAGATGTTGTTGTCGCGTATACTTTACCTTAGTATCCTATGTGAATATTGATTGACGATATTATGTATGGATCAAAATTAATGAAAATAAAAAAAGGTCTGCTTCTATAGCAGGCCTTTGTACTTGATGAGAAGTAAAATGCTGATGTGTACAGGATAGAAGAGATAAGCGATGTATTTGTTCAAATGAATTTCTGTCTTTAGGTTGATCTTCAGAAATGGTAATGCTAAAAGACTGAAAAACTGTACGATGTTTTGTGACATTAATGTAAAAACAATATTCAATAATGTAAATGAGTACAATGTTTTTTTATAGTCGTGATGATAATAATAATAAAAAATATAGATTGTGAATATACCGTACATGCCGTAAGAAATATTAAGAGTTTCTGTCAGAAAAGCAGTTGCGATGATGATAAGCATTGGTGATTTCTTATGGTATTTGAGTGATAATAAAGCAATGAAGAAAAAAAGTATGACATTGTATCTTCCGGGTACAAAGAAATGATAAGGTATCTGGGATATAATCGCAAATATTCCGAGTCTAAATAGATAGCGGTTGATATCTTTGGTGTAGATATAACCAGTGACCAAGAGATAGGCAAATAAAGGGAAAGCGATTCTTCCGATGATTCTCAATAGAATGATGTTCGGGAAGAAAAGATATCCGATGTGATCTATGAGCATGGTGACCATGGCGATTATTTTCAAAAGATTTGACGTTGATTTTGACATATCATGGCTCCTTATTGTAAGATGTCTTTATTATATATTATCATTAAGATATAATGGTTGTATAATATATTTGGAGGAAATTGTTGATGAATGAATATATGATAGCATTATTTGGAACTTTTGTCGTCTTTATGACGATACGAATGTATAAGAGCATCAATCGTTTCAATCTTCTTACTAAGATAAAGCAGCGTGTGTTGATCTTGACGACGGTCTATCTGGTTGAGCACCCAGATGCTGATTTTGTCAAATATCAGTACAGAAACTTTATCTACAGAAAATTGGAAGAAGAGAAGATCAAACAATGGGTGGATGCTATAGATATCAAGTGGATTACTGAAACTAAGTTGATTGTAAGCTTCGATATGGTTTATAATAACAATGTGAGAATGAAATTTGAATATCCTTTGGATATGAAAGAATTGAAAATAAAAAAAGTAATTAAAAGGAGCGAATAGTTATGATGAAAAATACAAGAAAAGTCATTGCGATTCTTATAGTTGCAACATTGGTGCTTGCAACTTTCGGTTCTGCACTTGTCTATATGATGTATTAGTGAATTGAGCTGATGGCTCAATTTTTTTTCTTTTCTATTATTGATTGGGGTGAATGTATGATAATCCTTAGAATGGAAAATTTGAAAAAGCATAGAATAAAAGTGATTTTTGATGAAGCGAGTTATGTGCTCAATGATAAATTGCAAATTGATCTCTATCTATATGTCGGTAAAGAGATGACAGAAGAAGAAGTGGCTGAGATGGTTCATAAAGGTCAGTACTTCAATGCTTTTGATCTAGCGGTAAATTACATTGCCTATCAGAGAAGAACCTGTGACGAGACTAAAAAAAGGCTTTTGAAAGATGAATATGATATAAGCGTCATTGAACAAGTTATTGATCTGTTGATTAAGGAAAAATATCTTGATGATGCTGAATATGCCAATGATTATTATGAATCTTACCGCAAAAAAAATGGTGTTTTTAAAATTGTGGCAAATCTTAAAAACAAGGGTATAGAAGAGAATGTATTGGATCAAATATCCATGGAAGATGATTCCGAAGTAGCCTTCAATTTTCTAATCAAGAAGTATGGCGATGATTTTAATGAATTAAGTTATGAACAAAAAGGAAAGATGTCACAGTATCTGTCGCAAAGAGGATTTCAATTTGATACGATTAAACAGGTGGTGAATCGCTATGAACAAACGATATCAGAGAAACTTTAATTTTATATCAGAAAAAGAATTTGAATCGATCAGAGACAAGAAAATAGGAATTATAGGATTGGGCGGTCTAGGTGGAAACATATTGGAGATGCTTGTTCGATTTGGATTCAGAAATATCGCAGCGGTAGATGATGATGTTTTTGATGAAACGAATCTAAATAGACAAATTTTATCCAATGAAGATAATATTGGAAAGAAAAAGTCTGAAACAGCTCTTAAACATGCAAGAAATATCGATAAAGAAGTCAATTTAATTGTTTACAGTGAAACTTTCACTTATTCTTTCGGAAAAGAGATGTTGAAAGATTGTGATATGGTGTTTGACGCTTTGGACAATATAAAGACAAGATTGCTTTTGTCCGCTGTATGTGATGAATACGGTATTCCATTGGTTCATGGGGCCATTGACGGTTGGTTTGGCCAAGTCTGTGTGATGACTGATCATGCACATGTGATGGAGCATTTATACAAAAATGATTCAGAGAATAACAGCGAGTTGGGGAATCCTTCTTTTACCCCTGCGGTGATTGCAGGCGTGCAAGTAAGTGAAGGAATTAAATATCTCTTAAAAAAAGGTTTATATCTTGAAAATAAGGTGCTTTTTATTGATTTATTGAACAATATGTATGAAATAATAGAGATATAACGAAAAATTAAGGTGATAAGTTGCTTTAAAAGGGTTTACACATCACTTTTAATGATATAATATATTATATTGGAATATACAATTTTAGGAGGAAAAAAATGAGTTATCAATTATTGAATAAGGAAAACAACAAAGTGAAAATAGAAGTGGTTGTCAGCAATGCAGAATTTGCTGAATATGTAGAAAAAGCTTATTTGAAAACAAGAAGCAAATTTAACATTCAAGGATTCAGAAAAGGTAAAGCACCAAGAAAAGTTATTGAAATGAATTATGGCGAAGGTGTTTTTTATGATGAGGCAATCAATGCGATATTGCCAATCGAGTATGATAAAGCTGTTACAGAATTGGGACTTACACCAGTTGATCGTCCAGAAGTGGATGTTGTTGAAGTTGGCAAAGATGTCGATTTAAAAATAACTTTTGAAGTGGATGTAAGACCTGAAGTGATATTGGGTGAGTACAAAGGATTGGAAGTAAAAAAACCTGCTGTAGAAGTAAAAGAAGAAGATGTTGAAATGGAACTTCAGAAAATGCAGGAAATGAATGCAAGAATGGTTGTTGTAGAAGGAAGAAATGTTGAAGATGGTGACATTGTGACAATCGATTACAAAGGTTTTCTTGGTGAAGAGCCGTTTGAAGGTGGAACAGCTGAAAATCATGCTTTGACAATCGGATCAAATGAATTTATTCCTGGATTTGAAGAGCAATTGATTGGTGCTGAAATCGGATCTGATGTAAAGGTTGAAGTTTCTTTTCCAGAAGACTATCATGCGGAAAATCTAGCAGGACAAGCAGTTGTCTTTGAAGTGAAAATTCATGAAATAAAAGCAAAGGAATTGCCTGAACTAGATGATGATTTTGCAATGGACAGCTCAGAATTTGACACATTGGAAGAATTGAAAGAATCATTCAGAAAGAAATTGGAAGAGGAAAGTGCCAAGAGTGCAGAGAATTTCGTTAAAAATTCTATAGTCGATCAAGCTGTTGCCAATGTTGAAGTTGAAATTCCAAATGGCATGATTGAATCTGAATTGGAATTCATGCTTAAAGACATGGAATATCAACTGCAATACTCAGGTTTCAATCTAGAGCAATATCTTTCAATCACAGGAACAACTTTAGAAGACTTAAAAGAACAAATGAAAGAAGACGCGATAAACAGAGTCAAGACTTTGATTGTTTTAGAGAAGATAGCTGAAATAGAGAAAATTGAAATAACTGAAGAAGAATTAAAAGCTGAAATAGCCGTTATTTCTGAGACGCAAAATACACCACTTGAGGAAGTTGAAAAAATCTACTCAAGAGATGATTATTCATACTTGAGAGAATCATTGACTTCTAAAAAAGTAGTGGATTTATTAGTTGAAAACGCGAAAATAGTTGAGTAGGAGGTCCTTATGAGCTTAGTACCTATAGTTGTTGAACAAACAAATCGTGGAGAGCGATCATATGATATCTTTTCAAGACTGTTGAAAGACAGAATTATCATAATCGGTGAGGAAATAACTGAAGTGACAGCGAGTTTAGTAGTAGCACAATTGTTGTTTCTGGAAAGTGATGATCCCGATAAAGATATCAATATCTATATCAACAGTCCTGGTGGTTCAATCACTGCTGGAATGGCAATATACGATACGATGAATTATATCAAACCTGATGTTTCTACAATCTGCATGGGGATGGCTGCAAGTATGGGCGCTTTTCTATTGTCTTCAGGAGCAAAGGGAAAAAGATATGCGCTTCCAAATGCCGAAATCATGATTCATCAGCCATTGGGCGGTGCTCAAGGTCAAGCTGAAGACATTCGCATTCAGGCTGAAAGAATCTTGAAAAAAAGAAGTAAATTGAATGAAATATTAAGTAAGCAAACTGGAAAAAGCCTTGAGGATATCGCAAGAGATACAGATAGAGACAATTTTATGACTCCTGAGGAAGCCCTGGATTACGGTTTAATTGATAAAGTAATTATGGATAGGAAGTAGGAAGGAGCAAAGAATGACGAAAATTGATGATAAGCATAAATTGAGATGTTCATTTTGTGGAAAATCTCAGGATCAGGTTAAAAGATTGATTGCAGGTCCTGATGTATATATTTGTGATGAATGTGTTCATTTATGTATGGAAATAATTTCAGAGGATGAAGTAATAGATATAGATATTAATCTTGACAGTTTACCGAAACCCCACGAGATAAAAAGTATTTTAGATCAGTATGTCATAGGACAGGAGTTTTCTAAGAAAGCTTTGTCAGTTGCTGTCTATAATCATTATAAACGTATCAATATGAAAAATACTGATGACGTAGAAATTCAAAAGAGCAATGTGCTCTTATTGGGTCCTACTGGTTCAGGAAAAACTTTGTTGGCTCAAACTTTAGCCAAGATTTTGAAAGTGCCTTTTGCAATAGCTGATGCAACTTCACTTACTGAAGCGGGTTATGTAGGAGAAGACGTTGAGAACATCATATTGAAATTGGTTCAGGCAGCTGACTATGATATTGAGAAAGCGCAATACGGCATCATCTATGTAGATGAGATCGACAAAATTTCAAGAAAAACAGAAAATCCATCCATTACTAGAGATGTCAGTGGTGAAGGTGTACAACAGGCTTTGCTTAAAATAATTGAAGGCACGATTGCTTCTGTACCTCCTCAAGGAGGAAGAAAGCATCCGCATCAAGAATTCTTGCAAGTGGATACGACAAATATTCTCTTCATTGTTGGTGGTGCTTTTGACGGTATAGACAAGATTATCCAAAAAAGAGTGGGTCAAAAATCTTTAGGATTTGGTGCGCCAATTCAGAGCAAGAAGGAAATGCAGATTGGTGATATCTTGAGACAAATTGAAACAGAAGATTTGCTGAGATATGGCTTGATTCCCGAATTTATTGGAAGAGTCCCAGTAATCGTGACACTTGATGCGCTTGATGAAGAGGCATTGGTTAAAATCCTTCAAGAGCCTAAGAATGCATTGGTTAAGCAATATGGTGTTTTATTCGATGTCGACGGTGTTGAACTCAGCTTTGAAAAGGACGCGCTAGTTGCTATTGCCAAGCAGGCAAAAGAAAAGAACACAGGTGCGAGGGGATTGAGAAACATTATAGAAAAAGTGATGCTTGAAGTGATGTATGAATTGCCAGAAAGACATGATGTAGAAAAATGCATCATCACAAAAGAAGTCATAACAAAAGGTCATAAACCGACACTTGTGCTGTATGATAAAGAACATAAGGAAAAAGAATCCATATCATAGCGAGCCAATAGGCTCGCTATGAACTTAGAGAGGTGAACAAATTGGAAAACGAAAACAAAAATAAATTTGAAACTTTACCGTTGATTCCATTAAGAGGATTATCAGTTTTTCCTTTTATGGTTTTGCATTTTGATGTGGGTCGGGATAAATCTGTCAAAGCTTTGGAAGAAGCAATGTTGAGAGACCAGCATATATTTTTGACGACTCAAAGAGATATCGATGTTGACTTGCCGACAAAAGAAGATTTTTATCAAGTGGGAACGGTATCAAAAATAAAGCAGATGCTGAAACTTCCAGGAGATGCGATACGAGTGCTTGTTGAGGGTCTTCACAGAGCTGAAGTGCTTTCAATCATAGGATCGGAACCTTTTTTTGAAGTGAATGTTCAAGTCCACTATGATGATGAACACGAAAAAGACATAGAAACTGAAGCAATGATGCGATTGGTTTTGAGAACATTTGAGAAATATGTTTCAGTCAGCAGTAAAATTTCACCTGAAATAATTCTATCTGTCGCTTCGATAGATGAACCAGGCAGATTTGCAGATGTGATATCTTCACAACTTACACTTAAAACAGAAGAAAAACAACAGATTATTGAAGCCTATATTCCTAAGAGAAGACTCGAGATCATTCATGAAATTCTGTTGAAGGAAATTGAAATACTTGAAGTTGAAAAGCAGATCAATGACAAAGTAAGAACTCATATCAATAAAATGCAAAAGGAATATTACTTGAGAGAGCAGTTGAAAATGATTAAAAAAGAGTTGGGCGAGGAAAATGATCTTGACGATGAAATCGATGAGATGTATGAACAACTCAGAAAAATAAAGTTGCCTAAGAAAATTGACGAAAAAATCAAAAAAGAGATAGATCGTCTCAGCAAAATGTCAGCGTCTTCTGCTGAGAGCAATGTCATTAGAAGCTATGTGAATTGGATACTGGAACTGCCATGGAGCAAACAGACAAAAGACACTTTGGATCTTAAAAAAGCCAGGAGAATTTTGGATGAAGACCATTATGGTTTGAAAACTGTCAAAGAAAGAGTATTGGAATATTTGGCAGTAAGACAACTTACAAATAGTATGAAAGGTCCTATTCTCTGTCTGGTAGGTCCTCCTGGTGTTGGTAAAACATCTATTGCTAAATCTATTGCGAGATCACTCAATCGAAAATTTGTAAGAATGTCACTGGGTGGACTGCGTGATGAAGCTGAAATCAGAGGCCATAGAAGAACATATATCGGTGCGATACCAGGCAGGATCATCAATGGCATAAAAGAGTCAGGATCGAAAAATCCACTTTTCTTGTTTGATGAGATAGATAAGTTGAGCAGTGATTTCAGAGGAGACCCAGCTTCAGCACTTCTTGAAGTTTTAGACCCTGAACAAAACAAGGAATTTACAGACCACTATTTGGAAGTGCCTTTTGATCTTTCAAAAGTGATGTTCATTACCACTGCCAATTCAATCAGCACTATTCCGCGACCTTTATTGGACCGAATGGAAGTCATTGAAGTGTCTGGCTATACAGAAGATGAGAAAGTAAATATTGCAGAGCGTTATTTAGTACCTAAGCAATTGAAGGAGCATGGACTGAAGGAAGAGAACATTTCTATTTCTGATGATGCACTCAGATCGATCATCAATCACTATACACGAGAAAGTGGTGTGCGTGAACTTGAAAGAAAAATTGCAGCTGTCAGCAGAAAAGCAGCAGCTAAAATAGTTGAAGAAGAAATGACGAATCTTCGCGTGACAAAACGCAACCTTGACAAATATCTAGGTGTTGAGAGATACAGACATGATGAAATAAAAGCCGAAAATCAAGTCGGTGTTGTGACTGGCCTTGCTTGGACACGTGTAGGTGGAGAAACATTAAGCGTTGAAGTTACGCTTATGAAGGGTACTGGGAAACTTGTTTTAACAGGTCAGTTGGGTGATGTGATGAAAGAATCAGCTAGAGCGGGGCTCAGCTATATTCGTTCAATTGCTGATCGACTTGATATACAACAGGATTTTTATGAAAAATGTGATTTGCATATTCATATACCTGAAGGTGCTATTCCAAAAGATGGACCTTCTGCAGGTGTTACAATGGCAACGGCTGTAATTTCAGCACTGACTAAACGTCCTGTCGATAAATTTGTCGCAATGACAGGTGAAATCACACTTAGAGGACGCGTCCTGCCAATTGGAGGATTAAAAGAGAAATCTTTGGCTGCAAAAAGAGCTGGCATCAAAAAAGTACTGATTCCTTTTGACAATATCAAAGACTTGGAAGACATACCAAGTTCAGTCAAGAAAATAATTGAATTCATTCCTGTAAAAACAATGGATGAAGTTTTGGAGCATGCGTTGATTAAAGAGGAGAAAAAAAATGAAGATTAGAAACATGGAATTTTTGATAAGCGCTGTAAAACCAGATCAATATCCTGAAGAACCATTGCCCGAAATTGCATTTGCCGGGCGAAGCAATGTCGGAAAATCTTCAATGATCAACATGCTTTTAAACAGAAGGAATTTTGCAAGGACCAGTTCTACACCAGGAAAGACACAAACCATAAACTTTTATGAAATGGACCATGCTTTCAGATTTGTGGATTTACCGGGTTATGGCTATGCTAAAGTTTCCAAAGTTCAGCATGAATCATGGGGTGGCATCATGAATACTTATTTAAAAGGGCGAGAAAACCTTTTGGAGATTATTCAGCTTGTAGATATACGTCATGAACCAACAGAGCAAGACCAGGAAATGTACAAATGGATTTTGGATGCAGGCTTCAGTGGCATTATCATTGCAACAAAATCAGATAAATTGAAAAGCAGTCAAATTCAAAAGCAAATCAGTATCATACGAAAAAAACTGAATGCAGGTGGATCGATTATCATACCGATTTCAGCCTCGAATCGTGTGAATAAATATAAGGTTTGGGATCTGTTCAATGAGATATTCGAAGAGAATGGTTATGATATAAAATTGGAGAGACAAGATGGTACTAAGTAGTCTGTGCTATATTCGAAAAGATGGAAAAACACTGATGCTTAAAAGGGACAAGCGTGAAAAAGACTTTCATAAAGGAAAATACAATGGCGTCGGTGGAAAATTCGAAAAAGGAGAAACACCAGAAGAATGCCTTATAAGAGAAGTTTTTGAAGAAACTGGGCTTATATTGAATAAATTCAATTATGAAGGGATTATTTCCTTTCCCATGTTTGATGGAGTCGATGACTGGTATACTTTTGTGTATACGGCGTCGGATTTCACGGGGCAAGTTGTTGATTCCGATGAAGGTACGCTTCATTGGATTGAAGATGAAGAAATAATTAAACTCAATCTATGGGATGGAGATCCTTATTTCCTGGAGTGGATATACAATCCTGAATATGCGAATCAAACATTCAGTGCAAAATTCATATATAAAGAAAAAAAATACATATCACATCAAGTGATATTCAACGGAGGGAAATAAATGAATCCAATAGTAGAAATTAAAATGGCAAGCGGCAAAACAATAAAATTGGAATTATATCCAGAGGTGGCACCTAATACTGTGAAAAACTTTATCAGTCTAGTCAATAAGAATTATTATGACGGTTTGATTTTTCATCGTGTCATCAAAGGATTCATGATTCAGGGAGGTTGCCCGGATGGAACTGGAATGGGCGGTCCTGGATACAGCATAAAAGGGGAATTCTTGAATAACGGATTCAATAATAATCTAAAACATGATAAAGGTGTCATTTCAATGGCAAGAGCTTCAATGCCAAATTCTGCAGGAAGCCAGTTTTTCATCATGCATCAAAAGTCATCACATTTGGATAATCAGTATGCTGCATTTGGAAAAGTAATTGAAGGACTTGATGTTGTAGATGAAATTGCTGAAGTAAAGACAGGGTATTCTGATAAGCCTATGGAAGATCAGAAAATAGAAAAAATGACTGTTGAAACATTTGGTGAAGTGTACGGCGAACCAGAAAAAATGTAAATGCAAATAAAAAAAGATCTGTTGTATCAAAGGTAAAAAAATAAGGGAAAAGCGCTCTTTTGGATTGGTTCAATCAAAGGAGCGCTTTAATTATTCATAGTATTCAAAATAGAATTTTTCTACAAAATCTCTTTATTGAAATGTCCTCTTGTGTCTGTTTCTTGATTGAAGACATCTTTATTCATTGAGCCGTTTAATTTGCTTAATGCCGCATGAATGGTTTTGACAACTTGCTCTTTTGATTCAATAGTGAAATTCAATCTGAATGCCTCAATTCCATGTATGTTTTGTAGCTCATCTAAAAGATTGAGCGTCTTTCCATTGAGGATAGTCGTTGAACAATCATCGTGAGAAATGATAGGGAAGCTTCCGTGTTCATCTTTTAACTCATAGTTTTTTGTTCTGCAAATTCCACATTGATTCATTTTTTTCAGTGGACAGTATTTTGTAAACATCAATGGAGCTCTGCCGTATACAATCATTTCGAGTGCTGGATAGCCGGCATTTTTTTTATAATAGGCATTGATTAAATCTTCAATCTGTCCCTTGTTCAATTCATAAGATAAAGTGATTCGTTTTGCACCTAATCTATATAATTCATGGCAACTATCTGCATTGACAACATTAAGAGAATAATCTGCTACAAAAGGATTCGTTTTTTTGTAGTGATAAATTCCGCCGTATCCTCCGATTAGCAGCTGGCCTTCTTTTTCCGTATAATCGTTCTGGTTTCGTCTAACAACGTTTTCAAAATAGATTTCCTCAATTCCATGACTCACACATGCATCATATTGTTCCTTAGTTGTCACAGAGGCTGTAAGATACGGTTTTTCAGAAGCAAAGTTTATTTTTTCTTTAGCATTCAAAGTTTTTGTTCTCTTATTTTGACTGTTAAGCTTCAAGTCATATAATCCTTGTACAATTTCTCTTCTAGCGGCATTTAATAGTTTAGCGGGAATAAATGCATTGCATTCCTCAAACTTCACATGATCAAGCTCGAATATTGTATCATTTAATCTTGAAAATTGTTTGATTACCTGTTCTTTTGTTGTTGGATTATTAATTGCTTCGCCTGTAACTTCATCACTTTCATATGAATAATCAAAGCCTAAGCCTCTCGCATCAATAATCAGCTTTGTGTTTGGGTAAGCATAAACACTAATATCAAGGCTAAAACGTCTATATTCTTTTTCCAGTGATGATTCTAGAGCCTTGTAATAGAAATTATCTTTTGTCGTGTATACTGAATCACCCTTGGACAATTTTTCTTTGAGCTTGATATAGCAGACATCATCTGCCCTGTTGATTAAATTGCCATCTTGGTCGTACAGTTTTACAACACTTAAAATAACATCTTCATTATTATGACTTATTCTGATGATATCATTTTGATTTAAAGGTCGTATAAGTGATATTTCATACATGTCTTTGACAATCTTGCTTATTTTACCAATTTCATAACCATTGTTATTAGGTCTTAAGACATTTGTAATATCTTTCGGATCTTCATGAAACAAATATCCTTTAGTAAATGTTCTGTTGAATGTTTTTTTCAGATCGTCCTTATCTTTATCTGTTATTTCATGATCTAAGGCCATGCGATATTTTGATACAACATTAGCAACATAAGCAGGTTCTTTCATTCTACCTTCTATTTTTAAAGAATCAATTTCTCTTAGATCATCGATATAATCGATCGTTTTTAAATCTTTAGTAGATAGAATATAGTTTTTTCCTAACAATGTATCAGTTGTCGTATCGATGAGCTCATATTCCTTACGGCATGAACCGACACATCTTCCGCGATTTCCACTTCGATAGCCAATCAATCCAGACATGAGACAGTTTCCTGAATAAGATACACACAAAGCACCATGAACAAAGATTTCTAAAGGCAATTTAGATATTCTCTTTATCTCTTTAACTTTTTCAATCTCGACCTCACGGGACAGAACAACTCTTTTGGCTCCAAGTTCTTTAAATAATAAAGTTCCGTCTAAATCGTCTATTCCCATTTGAGTTGAACAATGTGCTTCCATATCAAGAAAGTTTGTAACTAGATAATCGAAAGCAGCCAGATCCTGGACGATTATTCCATCAACACCTATTTCATTCAAAGCGTGCATCTGTACTTTCATCTCTTCGATTTCATTTTCAAAAATGATGGTGTTCATTGTAACATAGATTCTAACATTCCTCAGGTGAGCATATGCAACCGCTTCTTTTAAGGAATCTAAATCAAAATTAGATGAGTATGCACGTGCACCAAATTTTTGCATTCCTAAGTATAATGCATCACAACCATTGGAAATTGCGGCTTTTAAAGCTTCCATACTTCCTGCTGGAGCTAATAATTCAGTCATTTTTTTCCTCCATAATACGCTTTATTCTGCGTTAAGCCATACTGACTTATTTAAAATCTTTTCTAGATTAATTATTTTTGAAAAGCGCTATCTTAAAAAAGCAAAAAACTCTAAACCCATCAAATTCAATGTGTTTAGAGTTTTGACTTTGGAGATGATAGCCGCTTCATATAATTCAAGGAATACTGCCAGACATTTTTTGGAATATCTTTACACAAGTAAAGAAAAACAAATTATCGAAAAAAATCGGCAGTTATTTTTAAAATATTCAATTACAATTTATCGTTGCTGCCCAGTACATCTACAATTTTGTGCTTAACCATTTCCTTGATAGCTGTTCTTGCATCACCCAAGTATTTTCTAGGATCGAAATTTGATGGTGATTCAACAAAGCTTTTTCTGATGGCAGCAGTCATGGCAAGTCTTAAGTCGGTGTCGATATTAATTTTGCAGACGCCGTATTTTGAAGCTTCTTTGAGCATATCTTCAGGAACTCCCTGAGCGCCTGGAATATCGCCGCCGTATTGGTTGCAAGTATCTACGAATTCTTTAATGACTGTGCTGGCACCATGCAATACCAAAGGATAGTTTGGCAATAATTCTGTAATAGTTTTCAATCTTTCAAAGTCCAATTCCGGTTCACCTTTAAATTTATAGGCACCGTGGCTTGTTCCGATAGCGATTGCCAATGAATCGACGCCTGTTCTTTTTACAAAGTCGACAGCTTGCATTGGATCAGTGTAAGTTGCATCTTTAGCAGATACATTTACAGCATCTTCAACACCAGCAAGCCTTCCAAGTTCAGCTTCAACAACAACACCTCTTGGATGTGCGTATTCAACGACTTTCTTTGAAAGTGCGATATTTTCTTCATAAGGTAGATGTGAACCGTCAATCATGACAGAAGTAAAGCCGTCATCAATAACTTGCTTGCAAAGTTCAAATGTGTCACCGTGGTCTAAATGAAGAGCGATCTCCACTTCTGGTGCTTCTATTAGAGCTGCTTCAACCAATTTTTTTAGATATGAAGCATTTGCATATTTTCTTGCACCTGCTGATACTTGAAGAATCACTGGAGACTTTGTTTCTTTTGCCGCTTCAACGATTCCTTGAATGATTTCCATGTTGTTTACGTTGAATGCACCAATTGCATAATGTCCTGCATATGCTTTTTCAAACATATCTTTTGTAGTAACTAATGGCATAATAACCCTCCTATATTTTTATTTCATATACTGATATTATAGAACATGTACTATAATAATGCTATAGAATGGTCAAGTATTTGTCATATGGAGGAAAAAATGTGAAATTACCTAAAAAATATACAGAATCTTTGAAGGATTTGCTAAATGATGAATATGAAGAGTTCATCAATCATTATAAAGAAAGTAGAACTTATGGATTGAGAGTCAATACTTTGAAATTGACTCCTGAAGCGTTTGAAAAAATATTCCCTTATAAAATAACTAAAATTCCATGGACAAGTGATGGTTATTATTACAGTGGAGAGGATGATATAACGAGAAGTCCTCTTTACTATGCGGGACTTTTTTATGTGCAAGAGCCGACAGCAATGGCACCAGTTGAAATCTTGGAACCTGAGAGCAATTCTTATGTGCTTGATTTTTGTTCAGCGCCTGGTGGTAAAACTGTTCAAATTGCATCAAAGTTGAATCAGACAGGTGTAATTTTTGCGAATGATATCAATTTCAACAGGTTGAAAGCAGTCATTAAAAATATTGAAAAATATGGCATTAAAAACGCTGTAGTGATCAATAACAAAGAAGAAGAAATAGCGGAAAAATTTCAATCTTATTTTGATTTTATATTAGTAGATGCGCCGTGTTCAGGAGAAGGCATGTTCAGGAAAGACGAAAAAATGGTCAACAGTTGGTCGCTCGATGAAGTGGATAAATATGCCAATATGCAGAAAAATCTTCTTTTCAATGCAGAAATGGTTTTAAAATCAGGAGGATCACTGCTTTATTCAACCTGCACATTCAATAAAAAAGAAAATGAAGACCAAGTCTCGAATTTTATTGAAGAAACAGGTATAGAATTGATTGATGTAAAAAAGGAGAATGGATTTTCAGAAGGCGTAGGCATTAAAGAGGTGGTACGATTATTTCCCCATAAATTGAGGGGTGAGGGACATTTCCTCGCTAAATTCAAGAAAAAAGGTATTGATGAATCCTTTGAGCATATTCCTTCTGCAACTGAAGCACCACCTGAGTTCACTGAATTTATGGATAAATACTTTGTCGAAAACTTGAGGGGTCATTTCAGACTATATGGTGATAAACTATATATGTCTCCTGTAGCTGAAGATAAGCTGGTAGGATTAAATGTATTGAGAAATGGTTGGTACTTGGGCGAAATAAAAAAGTCTCGTTTTGAGCCATCTCAGAGCTTTGCGATGGGGTTGTCTTGTAAAGAATTTAATAACAGAATCAGTTTTTCTCAGTCTGATACGAATGTAATCAAGTATTTGAAAGGGGATACATTGCATTACGCAGGGGAAAATGGTTGGTACCTAGTATGTGTTGAGGGCTATCCTTTAGGATGGGCAAAATTATCTCAGGGTGTTTTGAAAAATAAATATGCAATTTCATGGAGGATGTTGACGTGATTATTAGAATAGATAAATGGATCAGTGATGCGACACAGTATTCAAGAAGTGAGGTCAAAAATTTCTTTAAATACAACAAAGTGAAAGTGAATGGAGAAATTGTCAAAAAAAGCGGTTATAAGGTTGATACTGAAAAAGACCAGATAGAACTCTTCAATGAAATATTGGAATATGAAGAATTTGTATACCTGATGCTCAACAAGCCAAAAGGTTATATATCAGCAACTTTGACTGACGGAGAGAAAACAATTATGGAGCTGCTTGATTTGAAATATCAGAAGAGACTCTTTCCTGTTGGAAGATTGGATAAAGATACAGAAGGACTCATTTTATTGACAAATGATGGAAAATTTTCACATCAGCTGATGCATCCCAATAAAAAAGTTTCTAAAATTTATTATATTGAAGTAGATGAGAATTTAAAAAGTGATCTGGTGAGTGCCTTTATTAATGGCGTTGACATAGGAGATTATGTTACTAAAGAAGCAAGACTTGAAATTTTAAGTGAAAAAACATGTACCCTGGAGATACAAGAAGGTAAATTTCATCAGGTCAAAAGAATGTTTAGTGCATTTGATTATGAAGTTGTGTATTTGAAACGGATTCAAATAGGCGATTTGAAACTCGATGAGAATCTGAAATTGGGTGAAAGTAGAAAATTGAATAAAGAAGAAATAGGAAAAGCACTTGTAAATTGAAGTGTTTTTCCTATTTAAGATTGATTTGCAAGTTCATTTCAGGATATTTTCTATGTAATTCGGCTACTAATTCACCTAATACTTTTTCAGCGGTTGAATTGTTTTCAGGGAAAATGGATGACACGCTTTCTAAGACAGTGTCTTTCATTGATGGATGTGTCCGCGTCATTTCTGTCAATTTTTTGCTGACTTTACTTTCTACGATGGGAATGTTGTCTTCAGTACAAAATGGCAGAATTGCAAGAACATATTTTCTATCAAGTTGAAAAAACAAGTCTGTATCCCAAAATAATGATTGAAATTCTTTGAAAATATTATCTCTGATATCAATAAAATAATCACTGCCGGATTCGACAGATTTCAGAAAAGCAAAAAGTATGACTGTCAAAGGAAAATTTCCCTTTTCAGCTTTTCGATATTCAGCTCTCAAGTATTTGATAGGTTCAAATGTGATATCAGAAATTTCACTGATGTAGTTGTCAAAAGGAAAATTAAGGACTTTTTTTATAAATATTTCATTGGTAAAAGGTTTGATGATGAAATCCTGAACACCAACTTTTAATAATTTTATAAAAAATTCCTTATCTTGCTTGTCTGTGAAAACAATGATAGGAATATCGGGATTGAGATGGTTTATCTTTTCAACGAATTCTATATCTATATTTGAACTCACATCAAGTATGATCAAATCTGCCTTATAATTCAGTTTCTTGAATTCTGTCATGAAATCAGTTTTTGTGACTGCACCTACAGATTCTAAATTTATTGATTTAATGACCTCAAGAATCCTGTACTGTACTGATTGCATTTTTTCGTATATTAAAATATTAGTTGTATCACTCATATGAATTATTCCTTTTTAATAAATTTTTTAGGAAAGGTATGGAAGTATTTAAAGATTCCATATAACTATTGTCCCATAAAAGTTCGAAATTATAAAGGGGGATATCCAATTTTTTCAATAATTCATTAATTATTGAAAAAGAATAGGCATCTATCGCTTGATGTTTAAAATTTTCATTGAATCCATGGATATGGGCATGAACTATTTCATCTTCAATAGCTTTCTCCATAGCAGATAATTTTGGATTGATTGAGTACTCATTAGGCACATCATAACATATCTTCAATTTTGAATCAGAAAAACTTGTGGTCATCTCATAAACCTCTTTTAAGCTATATGTGGTATAATCACTTTGAAGGTTTTCAAGTGCGAAAGTGAGAGAATATTGTTTCTTTTCAACGTAATTCAAAAGAAAATCCAAATAACTTGAAGTAAGGTCTTTTTCCGTGCTCTGTGCACCGTGAAGAACAATGATTCCGTTATTGCTTGTTTTGAAAGCATTGGCAAAATCTATGAATTTCAATGTTTCTTTTTTATGCTGAGCAGAATCTGACTTGAAAAAGGCAGCATCGAAAGGAATCTTTTTCAGATGATAGGGAACATGAAAAGTAAGGTCAAAACCAGAATTTTGTATGAATTTCAACTCATTAGATTTCAACATTTCTTCAGTCAAACTGATTTCCAAAGATGAGAAAATATGAAAATTCTTAATATATTCTATATATTGTTCAACTGTCATTTGCAGCAAATTTTTTTCTTCAAAAGTAAGTCCAATCATATGTCACCATCCTTTAAAACAATCTTAATATGACTTGGATAATTATGCAATACATCAAAAATGAAAGGATGAATAGAATGATTTTAATGATTGATAATTATGATTCTTTTACATACAACTTGTATCAATATCTCTCAATGCTTGGAGAGCAGGTTAAGGTAGTCAGAAATGATGCAATCACAATTGAAGAGATAAAAGCATTGAACCCTGAAATGATTGTTTTGTCTCCTGGGCCTTGCACACCGAATGAAGCAGGTGTTTGCAGAGATATTGTATTATATTTGCAATTGGATTATCCTATTTTGGGGATTTGTCTGGGACATCAGACCATTGCACAGATGTTCGGAGGAAATATTGTCAAGGCGAAAGAACCTGTTCATGGGAAAGTGCATTCAATCAATCATAGGAATAAAGGTGTTTTTGAAGGCTTGAACAATCCTCTAAATGTGACAAGATATCACTCCTTGATTGTTGAAAGAGAGACCTTGCCTGAAGTATTCGAGATAACTGCAGAAACGGTTGAAGGTGAAATTATGGGAATCAGGCATAAATGGCTTCCGATAGAAGGCGTCCAATTTCATCCTGAAGCTATTTTAACAGAACAGGGGTTTGATATTTTGAATAATTTTTTGCTTATGTCGAAAAGGTGGTGGAAGAATGATCACTAAAAAATTAACGACCGATAGAAGCTTCAATGATATTTTCATGATGTTTTCAGATGAAAAACAAGTGATGTATTTGGATAGCAGCAGCGAGGATTCGACATTGGGAAAATACTCGATTATTGTATTCAATCCGTTCATAAAATTTTCTGCAAAGGGAAGCAAAGTGACAATGATTGAAGGGGACAAGATTGAAGAATTCAATGAAAACCCGCTGGATACTTTTAAAATACTATTGAATAAATTCAAGCAGAAAAAAGAAAGTGAACTTCCTTTCTCTGGGGGTGCTGTGGGTTATCTTTCTTATGATCTGGCACATCAGATTGAAAAACTGCCAGTGACTGCAGTTGATGATGTCGAAATACCGGATGTCATGTTGAATTTTTATCATGGCGGAATTGTCATGGACCATCTTAAAAATGAAATTTACTATTCTGATTACGATTTGGACAAGGAAGGACTTGCGAGATGGCAATATATACAAGAAAAAATAAATAAGGCTGATTTTAAGCCCCCTGAGAATTATGATTTTAAACTTCTATCAGATATTACTTCAAATTTCAAAAAAGAAGATTATTTGAAAACTATTGGAAGAATACGAGAATATATTAGAAGTGGTGATATCTATCAGGTTAATATGACGCAAAGGTTCAGTGCAGATTTCAGTGGCAATCCTATTCATCTCTATGAAAAACTCAGGAAGAAAAATCCCGCGCCGTTTTCTGCTTATATGGATTTTGACGAAGTGAAAATTCTTTCAAGTTCACCAGAAAGGTTCATCGAAGTAAGAGAAGGCATTATAAGAACTCGTCCAATCAAGGGCACTATGCCAAGAGGAAAAGATTCTGAAGAAGATGAAAAAAACAGGAAAACTTTGATGGAGAGCGACAAAGACCATGCTGAGCTATTAATGATTGTAGACCTTGAAAGAAATGATTTAGGTAAAATATCAAAAATAGGTAGTGTAAAAGTACCAGAGTTATTTAAACTGGAAACGTATGAAACAGTTTTTCATCTTGTATCGACTGTTGAAGCAGAATTGCTGGATGATATGGATATTAAAACATTGATTGAAGGTGTTTTCCCTGGAGGTTCAATTACAGGAGCGCCGAAGATAAGGGCCATGGAAATCATCGATGAATTAGAACCGACACAAAGAAATATATATACAGGTTCAATAGGGTATTTTGATTTTTCGGGTGATTTGGATTTGAATATTGTGATTCGCTCAATTGTCATGAAGGACAATAGGCTGCATTTTCAAGTTGGCGGAGGAATAGTATGGGATTCAGATGAAGAAATGGAATTCCAAGAAACTTTGGATAAAGGAAAGGCTCTTTTTGAGACTTTGAAGGGATGAGGACATGTCTGAAATAGAGAAGTCATTGGCGTTCAATTATGGCATAGGTGCATTCGAAACCATGAAAATTGAATCAGGCGAAATTACAGATCTAGATTTGCATATGGAACGGTTGAAACATGCCCTTGAAGTCATTCGACTGAAGCAGTTTTCAATAGAGGACATCGAAAATGAAATTCAGCATAAATTAGTGAAAAATAAATTGAAAGATGGTATCATAAAAGTTGTTGTAAACGACATGGGTATAAATGCTTTTTTTCGTGAAAACATTTATAAATGCGAGAATTACAAAGAGGGATTTACGATCGCGTTATCAGAAATACCTGTACTGGAGAAAAATATCTATCGGATTAAAAGTACAAATTATATGATTTACTATCTTGAATGGCTAAAGGCAAAAGAATCGGGTTTTGATGAAATTATCTTTTTTAACACGGAGAATTCATTGTCAGAAGGCAGCAAGACAAATGTTTTTATTGTTAAAGATGATACTATTTTGACACCGGATTTAAAGTCAGGTTGTCTTGATGGAATCATGAGAAAAAGAATACTGACGGATCAAAAATTTCCAGTAATTGAAAGTAGAATCAGTTTAGATGAATTGCTTTCAGCAGATGCGGTTTTTCTGACAAATGCCATCATGGGTGTCATGCCTGTCAAGGAGATAAAAGGAAGAAAGTTTGACTCTGTCAATCATTTATGGGTGAAAGAGTTGATAAGAATTTATAGTAAAAGAGGGAATGAAAATGGATAAAGTAAAAATTCAAAATGCAGTAAGAGATATTTTAGAGGCGATCGGTGAAAATCCTGAAAGAGAAGGATTGATTGATACACCTAGAAGAATTGCAGATATGTACGAAGAAATTTTCTGTGGAATTGATTCTGATCCAGGTCTACATTTAGATGTGCAGTTCAACGATGAAAAACACAATGAGTTGGTTCTTGTTAAAGATATTCCTATATATTCTATGTGTGAACATCATTTAGTGCCTTTTTATGGGAAAGCACACATAGGTTATATTCCAAAAGACGGCAGATTGACTGGACTCAGCAAGTTGGCGAGAGTAGTGGATACAATTTCTAAAAAGCCTCAGCTTCAAGAGAGAATCACATCTCAAGTAGCTGACATTATTATGGAGAAATTGCAGCCATATGGCGTTATCGTTGTGATTGAAGCAGAGCACATGTGCATGACAATGCGAGGGGCTAAAAAACCTGGCAGCAAAACAGTGACATCAGCTGTTAGAGGAACACTTAAAACTGATGAAAAAAGTAGAGCGGAAGCACTTACTTTAATTAATATGAGGTGATTTTTTGGTTGACAATAAAGCTATAAGAAGAAGACTGAAGGCTATGGGAAAAGAACTGTTATTAGGTGATAAAACACTAATAATGGGTATATTGAATGTGACGCCTGATTCTTTTTCAGATGGTGGACGATTCAATGAAGTTGAAAAAGCCTTAATTCATGTCAATGAGATGCTTTCTGAAGGTGCAGATATTGTAGATGTAGGCGGTGAATCGACTCGACCGGGGTCGGTTTTAGTTGATACTGACGAAGAAATAAGAAGGACAGTTCCGATCATCAAGGCAATTTCTAATCAATGGAATACTTTGATTTCAATCGACAGTTATAAATCAAAAGTTGCATATGAAGCACTGAAAAACGGTGCTCATATAATTAATGATGTCTGGGGATTTCAAAAAGATCTAGACATGGCAAAAGTCGCTGCTGAATTTCAAGTGCCTTCTATTTTGATGCACAATCAAGAAACGACGGACTATAATATTGATATTATTGAAAGTATGAAGTCTTTCTTTGATAAGTCGATTGAACTTGGATTGAAGAATGGTCTTGATATGGACAATATCATTTTGGATCCAGGCATAGGATTTGGCAAAACGCCTGAGCAGAACATACTTGTCATGAGCAGATTGGATGAAATCAAAGCTTTTGGATTCCCGGTATTGTTGGGAACTTCAAGAAAATCAATGATTGGAAAAATTCTTGATTTGCCAGTTGATGAAAGGCTAGAAGGAACATTGGCGACAAATGCCTTTGGCATAGTACTTGGCTGTGAAATTATTAGAGTTCATGATATTAAAGCACATGTTCGAATGGCTAGAGTTATGGATGCGATGATTAGAGGTGGAATCAATGGATAAAATTTTAATGAATGACATGATGTTCTATGGTTATCATGGCGTTCTACAGGAAGAGAAAATTTTAGGTCAGAAATTTATTGTCAGCGTCGAACTGAGTCTGGATTTTAAACAGGCTGGAATGAATGATTCAGTAGCAGATACAGTCAGTTATGCTGAGGTCTATTATATTGTCAGAGAGATTGTAGAAGATAATAAATTTGATCTAATTGAAAAACTGGCTGAAGAAATAAGTTCAGGTATTCTAACAAAATTTAATAAGGTACAGGAATTAAAAGTGAAAATTTTGAAGCCAGAAGCACCTGTGCAAGGTATATACGGGAGTTTCGGGGTGGAAATATGCAGACAAAGATAGCTTACCTGAGCCTTGGAAGCAATATGGGACAAAGGTTTGATTACATTGATGCTGCACTGGAACATATCGATAAGCATCATATGATAAAGGTCGTAAAAAAATCTTCTTATTATGAGACTGAACCATGGGGATATAAAGAACAGAAGGCGTTTATCAATGTATGTGTTGAAATAGAAACTGAGCTAAGCCCGATGAATCTTTTGAAAGAGCTGCAGTCAATTGAAAAACAGCTTGATAGAGTCAGAGATGTTCACTGGGGACCGAGAACTATTGATATTGATATATTGTTATATGATGAACTTGATATTGATACAAGCATTCTTAAGATTCCACATCCGAGAATGACAGAAAGAGAATTTGTGTTAGTTCCTTTGAAGGAAATAAATGAACAGATTATGATTAATAATCGTCTGATTGACTTGTATTTGGATGAAATTGAAAAGCAAGGAGTAAAAAAAATAGATAATGAGTAATATAATCTTAAGTGGGAAAAACCCTAAAAAAGTAAAAGTAGGAAATTTAGTCTTTGGTGGTGAAAAACCAATAATCATTTCTGGACCTTGTTCTGTCGAATCAAGAGAGCAAATCATAGAATTGGCGATTAAATTGAAAGCAATAGGCGTGGATGTTCTACGGGGCGGCGCATTCAAACCTAGAACCAGTCCTTATTCATTTCAAGGTTTGGGTGAAGAAGGTCTAAAATATTTAAAAGAAGCATCTGAGATTACAGGTATTCCTGTTATTTCAGAATTGATGGATGCATCAAATATTGACTTGATTTGTAAATATGCAGATATCATTCAAATTGGTTCTAGAAATATGCATAATTATTCCTTGTTGAAGGCAGTCGGTGAACTTAATAAACCGGTACTTTTAAAAAGAGGAATGAGTGCTACTATCAAGGAATGGATTTTAGCTGCTGAATATATAGCGCATCATGGCAATGACAATATCATTCTTTGTGAAAGAGGCATCAGAACTTTCGATAACTATACACGAAATACTTTGGATTTGGCAGCAGTTCCTATTATGAAAAAAGAAACAGGATTGCCTGTAATTGTAGATCCCAGTCATGGAACAGGGATAAGAGAACTTATAATTCCTATGTCTTTGGCTGCTTTAGCAGCAGGGGCAGATGGCATTATGGTTGAAGTGCATGAGGATCCTGACAATGCTTTGTCGGATGGAGAACAGTCGCTAGATATTGAACAGTATGAAAATTTAATGAAATTGATAAAAAAATAAGCTGGAGAACTTTCTCCAGCTTATTTATTATTACTGTTAATTGCCTGAAAAATATTTGAGGAAAGCATTGTTTCTATCGAGATAGATGACAGTATTTTCATCGAAGGCATTTTCATAGGATTGTAAAGACCTCCAAAATTCATAAAATCCAGGATCGATACTAAAGGCATTTGCATAAATTTCTAATGCAGTCGCATCTGCTTCACCGATTATTTTCTCTGAAACTTCTATGGAATCAGCAATGATAGTTGCCACATTCTTATCTGTATCAGCGACTGTATTTTGATAAAGCTCAAGTCCTTCAGCTCTTTTTTGCTCTGCAATGGCTTCACGTTCTGCAATCATTTTATTGTAAGTAGATTCAACATTTGATGGCGGAAGTATTGTTCTATAGACTTCAATGTCAACAAGTGCGATTCCTTTTAGTGCTAAATCTTCATTAAGTTCAGTCAAAGCAATTTGTAAAACTTCATTAAGTTTTTCCTTATCAGTTAAAAATTCTTGAGAAGTCAAACTGTTTATTTTTTCAATGACAGCTGCATAACCGATTTCATCGATGACGCTATTTGCTTTGATATACGTGCCTAGTGAAGATCTAAAAAGGCCAGGATGAGTTATTTCCCATTGTGCATACATGGCTATTTCATATTTCAATTTATCTTGTGTATTGATGTTTGCAGAATTTGAAATATAAGTAATCAATTTGCTTGTATCTTTTTGAACCTGAGTGATAAACGGTATCTTGAAGAACAAACCTTTATCTTTGATTATCTTGATATCAGAGAAACTTGGAATCAATTTATTCTGTTCTTCTGCCAATACATTGTCTTTATCGACTATGACTTTTGAAATTTTTCCAAATTGAGTGACAGTAGCCACTTCATCTTCAGCTACAATGTAGACAAAGCTTCCTAAACTTCCTAATAGGATAAGAAGTACAAAGAACACACTGCCGTATTTTATCATTTTCTTTGAAGAAGATTTGAATTGCTGTGCTTTATTTTTTAGAGCGTCTTCAATGTTTTTGATATTATCTGAATTAAAGTTGTTATTATTCATTGATAGTACCTCCTTTGCTTAAAGTTTCTGGATTGAGAGGAAGATACTTGATTGTGCCGTCAGAACTCATATCGATAATGTATTTATACTGAACAGTACTTAGAATATTCTCCATAGTTTCTAAATAAAGACGGGTCTTTGTAATTTCTTTTGCAACCGCATATTTTTCATATACCTGAAGAAAATTCTCTACATCACCTTTTGCCTGAGAAACCTTTTGTGCTTTATAGGCCTCTGCTGATTGAATCCTTTGATAAGCTTCAGCTCTTGCCTCAGGAAGTTTTTCATTTTCATATCGTGCAGCCTGTGATAAATATTGTGTTTTTTGATTTTCTGCGTTATTTACATCATCATAAGAAAACTGTACAGATTCAGGTAAAAGAACATCAGTAAATTTAACATCTGTAATAGTGATACCTGATCCATAACTTGCCAATTTCTTTGATAATTCAGGTTGAATTTCTCTAGCTATGATTTCTTTGTTGATCAAAGCTTGTTCTAATTCCTTATTTTGCATATTGCTTCTTAAGACACTTTCAAAAGCAAGACGGATTGTTCCAATCTGATCATCTACATTGATTAAATATTGAGCGGGATCAGTTATTCTATACTGGATGACCGCACCGACATTCACTAGATAGGAACCTTTAGTCAAGACGATAGATTCATCCTCTACACTCACATAAGTGCCTGCTGTAGTTGTAGTGGGATCATCTTTTGGACGATAACCGTACTGAATGCTTAAAATTTCATTTGTTTTGAAAATTGTCACTTTGTCAATGAAAGGAATTTTAAAATTTAAACCTGACTGGGTTTTGACTTCAACGACTTCACCAAATCTTTGGACAACAGCTTGTTCGGCGTTTTCGATGAAATAATAGCTTTGCATACCAATAAAGGCTGCAATGGCGATAATAATGACTAAAAAAACGATTTTGCCATTTTTCATTTTTTTTCCTCCTTTTCTCTGTTAAGCAATATAATAATATTTTTGGATTTATTGAGTAAATGAAATATAATGATATTGAGGAGTGAATTGTATGAATATCATTCGTTCTATAAGTAAAAATTTTGAAAGACATCATATACAAGCGTACAGTGGACAAATGGCATTTTTCTTTACAATGTCCATTTTTCCATTTTTAGTTGTACTATTCACAATAATTGGGAAGCTGTCTTTAGATTCACAAATGTTGTTTGAATTTGCAAAAATATTTATTCCTTCAGACATAACTACCTTTTTAGAAGAATACATCAATACCATTACCTTCAATTCAACCGGTTTGATTTCCGCTTCTTTGATTATCACACTTTGGTCATCTTCAAGAGCGGTTCATGCCATGATGCGGTCATTTAATGTTGTTTTCGAAGTCGATGAAAACAGAAATTATTTTTACTTGCGAGTGTTAGGATTTTTTTATACAATCATTTTAATTTTTGCGATTATATTATTTTTATTTTTACCGATTATCGGTGAAAAAATATTGAACTTCTTAAATCCTGTTTTCAATATCCCCAACAATATTTTGGAAATTTACGATATATTTAGGTGGATAATTATCATTGTAGCATTCTTTTTCATCATTTTGGCGATTTATATGAAAATGCCAAATGTGAAAATTCGATTTCGGGAAGCATTGAGTGGTTCATTGTTTGCTTCTCTAGGGTGGATATTGAATGCATTGATTTATTCGATAACAATTACAAACTTTGGACGAATGTCTATTGTATATGGTGGTATTTCTGCCATATTGTTGCTTTCGTTTTGGTTGTATATCAATTCAACTATTATTATGGTAGGGGCAGAAATCGTCAATTATTGCATGAATAATAATAATTATGATAAAAAAAATCCTGCCTAGCAGGATTTTATATTTTGCGTTTTGAAACTTGAATGATTCTAAGAACAATTAGAACAATAAAAACTGCTAAAACTGAATAATTGATTGTATTCGATAAATCATACGATAATATAAATGAATATAAGATAGCCAAACTGACTACCGTAACAAAAACCATCAAGATTTTTTGACCTAGTGTTTCTTTTACAGGTTTTCTGTTTTGTGCTCTTTCAATTTCCAATTTTCTTTTTATTTCCATCATGTCGAATTTTGCCATGCTTTCACCTCAAAATTATTATACAATAAATTTGTTGAAAATCAAAAGATAATATTCAGTGACATTTTAGAAGTACTATTGATATAGAATATGATAAGATAATGATAGAGTAGGGGGGAATTATATGTATCGAATTTCTAATAAAATATTTGAACAGATAAAAATCGAAGTGTTGAATCAAAAATTTTTAGATGATTATGGTTTAAATTACGATATAATTGAAAATTTTATTTTCGGAAATGAGTTCTATACGCATATAAATACTTGTGTATCTGAAAAGGATTTTAATTCATATAAGGTGTTTGCTGCTTTTAAAAATCTAATATTGACTTTAAATAAAGATTCAAACATCAATGAATCAAACATACTTGAATATATTTACAATTATTCATTGGAAAAGTCTTTTCCTGAAGCCGCTCAAGTGTTTACTACTGAAGAAAACAGAGGGGTAATGGATTTATCGTTAAAGCTTTTTCATGTCATATTCAAATTCGAAAAAGAGTGTGATTGTGGGAATTGGCAAAGCACATATGCCCTAAGGCTGATGGATAAAAATGAGTATAAAAAGTTTGATTCATCTGATGAATATAAAAAATTTACGGCAGCATTCAATGATGATTATTTGTATGAAATGATGAAATTGAATCAAGATGTAATAGGATATAATACCTTGGATCATATCTGTGGTGTCCATCACATAGCGATGAGTATCTCCAGACAATTGTACTTAAAAGACCTAGAAATTGACTTGGGATTAGTTTCTGGTGCCGCTGCAGGCCATGACATAGGAAAATTTGGAACATTGCCTGATGAAGCGCACAAGGTCGCTTATTATCATTATTATTATTCAGGAGAATGGTTTCGAAAAAGAGAAATTGTATACATAAGAAATATCGCCATAAATCATTCAACTTGGGATTTGGAACTTGAAAACCTGACAATAGAATCCCTTTTACTGATTTATTGTGATTTCAGAGTTAAACAGGGTTTGAATGGAGAAATGAAATTTTATTCTTTGGAAGATTCTTTCGAGGTCATTTTGAAGAAGCTTGATAATGTAGATGAAGTAAAGAAAAATAGATATCTAAGAGTATATGCAAAATTGAAGGATTTTGAAGAATATCTAAGAGAATATGAGATTAACTTAAGTCCTGATTTCGATATTGAAAAAGATGAGATTGTAGTAGCAAATAGAAGATATTATTCACTTGTACAAGGGCAGGAAATTGTTGAAGGCACTAAATTCATGTCAATCAGCCATAACATTCAATTGATGAATATGATTAAAACGGAAAATTCCTTGAACAAAATGTTGGAGAATGCACGCGGGATTGATAATATTAACAGCTTAAGAGGATATATCAATATTGTACAAGAATACTACACTTACTTGACTCAGAAACAAAAATTGATGGTTATAAAATTCTTATATGAAAGACTCATAACACCTGAAGAGGACATTAGAATTGAATCAGCTCAGCTTATCGGAGAAATTATTGCAACTTTTGATGAAAAAATCAGGAAAGAATTGCCGCCAAGAGCGAGGGTATCATCACTTGAAGTCAGTTCAGATGATCTGTTGTACAAATATATCAATGGATTTTTGGATCCCGAGCAAAAAATAATAGAAAAACATCGTGTTGTTATCTCAAGAAATCTTAAATCAATGCTTAAGTCATATTTCAACAACATCGAAGAAGAAGCCAAACTTGAAAAACTTCAAAAGGTTCTTGATACAATTGATCCCCATTGTCATAAAGGGCATCATATGAAATGTTTTCTTGATATAGCTAAAGTGCTCCCAATATATATGATGACGACTGATCAGACAAAATACATCATCGACAGAGTTTTGCAGATTACTGTTAATTCTGATGATGAAGTGAGATTGATTGCATGGGATACTTTGAGCACGCTTTTACCTTATATTGAAGAATCAGTAAAAAAAGAAATAGACATTTCTTCCTACTATGACAAATTAGAGGAACTTGACAGAACAGAAGCGTATGCAATTGTAAAAAATCTAGAGATGATTGATCCAAACAATGAACTTATTGAGCAAAAAAACGAATTTATTTTCAGTGATTTGGAGAGTTCTTCAGACTTGTTTCTCAGTAATTTAAAAGTAGGAACAAAAATGATTTCTAAAAAGCTTCAGGTGGAAATTCTCTTGAAGTACGGTATTTACAATAAAGAGACAAAAGGTTTTTATACGGCAATGCACTTCAGCAACATGTTGAAAATTGTCAACAATGAAGAAGTGAGAACGGCTATTGGTGAAGGGCTTACTTATCTGACAAGTCATCTTTCCTTTGAGGAAAAAACAGAGATAGTTGTTGAGCTTCTAAGAGCGCTTGAACTTGAAAATTTTCAATACACAAAATATATACCAGAATATTTAGGTATCATGCTGGTGCATATTGCACCAAAAGAACTTAATGAAATCATTAAAGATTTTAAAATTAAAATCAAAAAATCCAATCGACAAGTGAGTACATTGATACTGAAGACAGTGGGAGTTTTTATCATCAATTATCCTAAGTATAGATATGCATTCAACGAATCAAACGATGAACTCATGGTAAGACTGAAAGATTTACTTAGCATCATTATGAATGGATATGTCAGTTATGAGCCCCAAGTGAATCAGATGGCCATCAGCGTTCTGGGAAAAGATATTTTTGGTTCAAAAATATTGTCTTTGAAGGAAAAAGCGTTTGTATTCAAGATAATTGGAAAGAAATTTTTATCACTGCTTGTAAACAATGATGAGAATCTTGAACTGAATTTCCTTAACAATGCAGCTGGCATAAAGCATATTTATAGGTTTTTATCAGATTATCTGTTTTATTACGGAGATTTGAAAATTGAAATAAATAATCGAATAGCCTATTTCCCAGGGGCCTTTGATCCATTCAGTCTCAGCCATAAGGAAATTGCAAAAAGAATTAGAGATCTTGGCTATGAAGTCTATTTAGCAGTTGATGAGTTCTCTTGGTCTAAGAGAACACAACCTAATTTAATTCGGAGAGCTATTATTAAAATGTCTGTCGCCGATGAATTTGGCATGTTTGTTTTTCCTAGAGATTTGCAAGTGAATATCGCCAATGAAGAGGATATTAAAAATCTAAAGGATTACTTTGGAAATGTAACTGTTAATCTTGTTGCAGGCAGCGATGTTGTCATGAACGCATCTGCCTATAGAAAAGAAAAAAAAGAGCACAGCATTCATTCTTTGAATCATGTTATTTTCACGCGGGATGAAAGCAATGATCTTGGTGTTCAATTTAAAATATTAGAAGAACGTGTCAAAGAATACGGTATATCGGTAGAATATCTAACCCTACCTGATAAGTTGCAAATTATAAGTTCTACTCAGATAAGAACCTATATTGATGAAAATAGGGATATTTCAGAACTTATTGATCCCTTGGCACAAAAATTCATTTATAAAAAAGGATTGTATTTAAGAGAACCTCAATTCAAAGAAATTATGACAACAAAATCAATTGATGTTGAAATACTTGATAATATTGCAGACGATGATCTAAGAGAACTATTGGATGTTTTGCCTAAATACAAGCTGAATGAATTTGAAAGAATCAGTGAGTATATAAAACTTAACAAAGCAAGAGTCTTGGTGGTCAAAAAAAGATTGGATGAGAATGAGATAATAGGATTTGCTGTATTTCATTGGCTCCGATCAAGTAAAATTTACAATGAATTCAAAGATCCATTGTATGAAGAAGCTATTCGAAACAATTCAGTTGGAAGAATTTTGATGATTGATGGCATTTATGCCAATGATCAATGTCTGATGAGAAATGTTGAACAGTTGCTTGTTACTGAAACTTTGGCATATAATTTAGCGCGTGACTATACGTACGCAATTTATCGAGACTTCATTATAAGCAGGCCACATAAGAATGTTGAAAAAGTACTTATTCTTCAAGGTTTTGTAAAGCTGTGCTCTAGTAAAGACAGCTGTATATATCATGTGAATATGAGTGCACCTTGCACATTGAGTCTGGATATAAGATCGATGATCAAAGAGCCTTTTTCAGATAACGAAAATGTATTGAAAAGCATTGATCGAACAAGAGAAAAACTTTTAATGTCGCTTACTAAGCTTTATCCTGGAAATTTAGTTTTGTCGTTTGATAGAAATATGATTTATGAACATTTGATTAAAAAAATTGTGGAAGAAAATGGTATGCCGACAGAACCTCTGCAACCAAGGCAACTGGGAGAAGCTATGTGTGTACCTTTTGGAGAGATTTTCAAGAAAAGAATCTTGCCGAATACAGTAACCAAGTCTTTACATACTGAAAAATTCATGTTGCCATCTGCTGAAGATTATGAAATAGAAGCATATCCATATTACTTGGATTTGCTTAATCAGGTAAAAATGCTGAAATCATTCAATAGACCAATATTTTTAGTAGATGATTTGCTCAACAAAGGTTATAGGATTAAAGCTGTGGATCCGCTTTTGAAGGCAGAAAACATTGAAATCAAAAAAGTATTTGTAGGACTTATGTCAGGAAGAGGAAAGTCTTTGATGGAAATGCAGAATCGTGAAGTCGATTCAGCTTACTTCATACCACGATTAAAAGTATGGTTTAATGAAAGTAAACTCTATCCTTTTTTAGGAGGAGATACTTTGTGGAGAGGTCAAAATCCTGAAAGAAATATTATTCCATCAATCAATCTTATATTGCCATATGCTTCTGCAGGATATATTAAAGGTGCGTCAAAGCAATCCATATATGATATGTCTAGGGTGGCAATTACAAATGCGTTGAATATATTGAAGACATTGGAGGACGAATATCAAAAACTTCATGAAAAAAGTTTGACCATGGGTTCATTACCTGAAGTAATGGTGTATCCTAGATATCCTGACAGAGGAGAAATGCAAAAATTGGACTTATCCGTGAAAGCAAGTGACTATCTGCAGTACGATTTAGAACACCTTGAAAGATTAAAAGACATTTGTTCAAAGGACTGATTAAATGAAAAAAATTTTTACTGATACGGGAAGAGATTCTATTGTAGTAAACAATTTACGGATGTTGGATGAAGAAGAATCTTTGAATTATTTGAATATCAAGAAGCCGTTTTTGGATAAAAAAGAGTACGTCCAAAAAATAAATAGAAAATATAGTGATAGAATAAAAAATTATCTGAAAGAATCTTATACTGTTACAATTATCGGCCTTGGAGATGTTGGAGGAAATTTATTGTTGGGGTTGAAACTTCTAGGTCATCCTACCATTGAATCAATCAACATTTATAATCCTGGGAAAGAGCGTGGTATGAGGTATGAGATGGAAATGAATCAAATATACAGTGAGAATTTTGACGTTGATATACCAATTGAAATAATTTCTGAAGATGAGATATTCAATTCAGATGTGGTTATTTTCACTGCTAGCCGATCAGTACCTGACATAGGGGATGAAGCGGTAGATGTAAGGAAAGTCCAATTCAAAGGTAACAGTGAAATTCTTACGGCTTATGTGAAGTCAGCTAAAGAAAAAGAGTATAAAGGTTTGTTTTTAATCGTTTCTGATCCCGTTGATTTGCTTTGCAAAGTGGCGCTTGAAAGAAGTGATGGCGCACTATTGCCTTCACAGATTGCCGGATTTGGACAAGGAGTAATGTTTGCCCGAGCACTTTATTTTTCAAAAAAAATGCAAGTAAATGACTTTAAGGAAAAAGGAAGAATATATGGTCCTCATGGGAGCGAATTGATCGTGGCAAACAGCGTTGAAGATTATGATGATGAACTTTCAAAAGAATTGACTCAAGTGACAGTGGAAGCTAATCTTACAATAAGAAAGCTGGGATTTAAACCTTATATCGCTCCTGCGATATCTTCAGGAGCACTTTCAATTTTATCTTATTTAAGAGGTGAAGCAACTTATTCTTCTCAGTATATCAATGGATTTTATTATGGAATGAAGGGCAAAATGACTGAATTTGGATTTATGATGAATGTTGAAGAAATACCTGAAAAGCTGATGGAAAGAATTGAAGATTCATTTGATAAGATGGTGAGTTATTATGATGAAAATAAAACTGATTAAAAAAAGAAAGTTATCAGAAAAGATGGAGAAAGTTATAGAAGCCATTGATAAAAATATTATAGACATGTCGCTAGATATTGAAGGTAATTATAAAAATTCAAAAATATTGTTTTTTTTGGAAGCTGATGAAATCGGAATGGATTTTGAAGTGATGACATTTTTGCATGAACTCTATTTAATAGACAAAGAGAGCTTTAAGGGCTCTTATATTGCAATGGTTGTTTATTCATCAGGTGTTTTGTATACAAAGAAAATTGCAAAAGAAATTGCCTTTATCGGCAATAATATGGGTGCGACAGTCATAGGAAAGCCACTTATTGAAGCACTAGGAGATTTAGATAATTTAAACAAGTGGTCAAATAAATTAGGGTTGACTAAAGATGAGACATTTGTCAAATTAATAGAAAAATTGATTCAAAGACTTCAGAAATATGAAAAAAAACACATTGATAATCCCAAATTACTGGTGCTTCATGCAAATTCAAATCCTGATATTTCAAACACGCATATTTTTTGGAGAGAAGTATCTAAAAATTTGAAAATTGAATATCAGGAAATACATGTAGAGGATGGCACTGTTTTGGATTGCAGAGGTTGCTCCTACAAGACTTGCAAATATTATGCACAGCAAGACAGTTGTTTCTATGGTGGGATAATGGTTAAAGAAATTCTTCCTGCAATAAAAAATGCAGATGCTATTTTATGGTTGATACCCAATTACAATGATGCAATCAGTGCAAAATTGATGGCAGTCATTAATCGATTGACAGTTTTGTATAGGAGACATTCTTTAATTGAGAAAAATATCTTTGCGATAGTTGTTTCAGGGAATAGCGGAAGCGATTCGCCATTGAGACAGTTGATTGGTGCATTGACCATCAATAAGGGATTTAGATTGCCGCCAAATTTTTCAATCAATGCCAATGCAAATGATGCAGGTGAGATATTGAAAATAGATAATTTTGAAAAAATTGCAGAAGAATTTGCAAGACATATAAATGAAGAGAGCCATTGGATATAAAAAAAAGCAGCTTCAGCTACTTGATTAATTGTACATGATTTGGATTGTTGATTGCAGTAACAAAGTTTTTTCGAGATTCAGGGAAGTTGTGGTAGAAATCATTGAGGAGAAATTTTATTTCTTCTCTTTTTGTATTTTTGTCCATTGGACAAGGATTTTTGGCAATTGGAATGTCATTCGCCTTTGTCGAGTGAATGATATCTTTTTCTGCCGTTGTTATAAATGGGCGGATGACATGAATGTCTGCTCTAGATAAATAAGTATCCATCATGAATGTATTGATCCGACCAGTGTAAATCATATTCATGAACAATGTTTCAACAGCGTCATCTTGATGATGACCAAGTGCCAACTTGTTGAATCCTTTTTTTATGACGGCATCATGCAGAGCGCCTTTTCTCATATTTGCACAAAGTGAACAGGGACTGGATTCTTTTCGTATATCAAAGATAACTTCAGAAATAGTTGTTTTTACAATATTCAATGGCACATCTAAAGAAGTGCAAAAATCTTCGATAATATTTATTGGGAAATCAGAGAAGCCAAGATCAACAAAAAAAGCTTCTAATTCAAAATCGATAGGGATGAAATTTTGCAATTTTTTTAGTGAGTAAAGAAGCAACATCGAATCTTTGCCTCCTGAAACACCTACAGCTACTCTATCCTTGTCATTGATAAGATTGTTTTCTTGAATTGTTTTTCTTAAATTACCTAAAATTCTTTTCATGGTATTCTACCTCACTACTGGATTTTATAATAAAAATAATTATGGAAATCAAAACTATCACGACAAAGTCACAAGTGCTCTGCCAATAAAATATAAAAAAGAGAGAATCAAATCTCTCTATTTCTTAGGCAGTTCAATTTTAGTTTTATTGATTGTTTCTATTTTACAATTTCCATCGAATAAGCCGCCTTCTTCAATATTGAAAGAAGTTACTTCTATATCTCCATATAAAATTCCCTGTGCATAAACTTTAAGATGACCTGTGCAAACAACATTGCCTTTTACTTCTCCAGAAATTTCAATGTTTTTACATCTTATATCGCCATTCAATTTGGCATCTGGACCAACAATCAAGTTTCCCTGTGCTTCAACATTTCCAGTAACAATCCCTTCAATTCGGATTGAACCTTCACTGCTTATATTACCATCTAATTTCGAACTTTTACCTACTATTACGTCATAAGTTTCGCTGCTTATTTTTTTATTGACTGGTTCATTTTTAAACAATTTTAAACCTCCTAATAGTCATTTAATGTTTTTCTTGGATTGATTTGAGTACCTTCAAAATGAACTTCAAAATGAACATGCGGACCAGTACTTCTTCCGGTAGAACCTACATATCCAATCAAATCACCTTTTGTTACTTGATCACCCACAGCTACTAAATTTTCACTGTTATGTGCATAGACTGTCTCATAATCATATCCATGAGAAATAACAATCATATTGCCATAATTTCCATTATAACCGACATAAGTTACAACACCTGATGCTGCCGCATAAATTTTTGATCCCTTTGGTGCAGCAATATCCACACCCTTATGATAATCAGTAAGACCAGTAAAAGGATCTCTTCTGTATCCAAAATTTGAAGTTATATAACCATTAACAGGGGAATAATCTGGATAGCATTCCAGAAAACTCAGTTGAGAAGAAACATCATCAATTAAATTCTTGTACTGATCAATTTGATTTTTAATCATGAGTGATATTTCATCTTCATCGACAAGATTTTTCACTTCATCTATAGCAGTAGGTTCATTGATTTTTTCTTCATTTATGGCAAGCAATGTTGATTGATCGATAGATCGGCTTATTGGAATACTCAGTGCCGTATCACCGCGATCGTTGATCATTACAAGGAGGGAATTGACTTCTCCTTCAAGATCATGAAGTTCGCCTAATTTTTCTTCAAAATATAGGGCAGATGTATTGAGAGAATCTTTTAGATATGCCATTTCATTTTCGCGTTCAGCTCTTAAAGCATACAATTTTTCAATTTTATCATCTCTGACTGCTATTTCATCATTCAAACCATTGCTGTATGAAACGTAATAGTCATTCAAAGATTCCAAATAAATATTTTTCGTTACAAAATAGGAGCTTATGATAACGGTTATCCCTAACATAGTGTATAAAAAAAGTTTGCTCAAATTGAGTTGAATGACTTTTTTATTGGCATCAGGAATAATCATGATTGTAAATTTATAAGATTTTAATTGCTTGAGTTTTTTGAAAAAAATCATTTTTAATCTCCGGTGTTATTATTTGATACCTATTTAAATATAACACCTTTCTTATAGAATTTTCAATAGAAAATGAATTTTGATAAAGATTATTTATCAGAAAAATACAAAAAAACTAAAATAAAAGTCATTAAAGGTAATATATGTAAAAGAGATGTAATATTATTTGTTAAGGAAGTACATCCTCAAAGTTAAAAAGTACTTTTTGAATTACCCATGACTAAAGACAAGGGAGTTCTGGCATTGATCATAAAATTTTTTGACCAACAAAAAATCTCTCTAATTCGAGAACTGGCTACCATACCCTAAAGGTAAGGTCCTATAGTTTTGCGTCCTTTGTTTTCACAAAGTTTGCCTTTATCGTTGGAAAGAACAAGAAAAAAATCTGCTATTTGCGTAAATTATAACATGGGACATATTGATTGTAAAGATTTTTAAAAAATATGTAAACCGTATTCTGAGTGGATTAGACAACTTAATCTTCAAAATAGACGTAAGAAGATGGTAGCGCAATTAATTAAGCAGGGCATAATATTATTCCATTATTTAAAGTTATAAGTTAGAATATCCTTAATGAATCAAAGTAGAGGTGTTAAATGAGAAATTACGAGGATTTTTTACCTGTAAGTAAATTTGAAATTCAATCTAAAGGTTGGGATGCTTTAGATTTTATATTGGTCAGTGGGGATGCTTATATAGATCATCCTTCATTTGGTGGCGCTTTGATTGCCAGGGTATTGGAAAGAGCTGGATATAAAGTAGGAATTATTAGTCAACCAAAGTGGACAGATCTCGAGGACATTAAAAGTCTAGGGAAGCCTAGACTAGGATTTTTAGTTACAGCCGGTAATATGGATTCAATGGTAAATCATTATTCTTCGAGTAAAAGACGAAGAAAAACAGATTTATACTCACCGGGTGGGAAAATGGGGCTAAGACCTGATCGTGCAGTCATTGTCTATACAAATTTGATTAAACAGGCTTTCAAGGACAGTCCAGTCATCATTGGTGGAATTGAAGCTTCGCTCAGAAGGCTTCCTCATTATGATTATTGGGAAGACAGTTTGAGAAGATCAGTCTTATATGATTCAGGTGCTGATTTGCTTGTTTATGGAATGGCAGAAAAACAAATACTTGAAATTGCTGAGTATATGAACAACGGCATTGATATTGAGTATATTCAGCATATTAAAGGCACTTGTTTTAAAACGCATTCATTGGAGAATGTCTATGATTATATCTTGTTGCCTTCGTTTAAAGAAATAAGTGAAAGCAAGAAAACTTTTGCTGAGTATTTCAAAATATTTTATGACAATCAAGATCCAATAAGAGGAAAAGTATTGGTTCAGGAGCATGATAAAGGATATATCGTTCAAAACATACCGATAATGCCACTTGATCAAGAAGAGCTGGATTATGTTTATGAATTGCCTTTTACACGAGATGTTCATCCTATGTATGATGAATTAGGTTCAGTTCCAGCTATTGAAGAAGTTAAATTTTCAATAGTGAGCAATCGTGGCTGTTTTGGAAGCTGTAGTTTTTGCGCGCTTACTTTTCATCAAGGTCGTGCAGTACAGAGTCGATCAAAAGATTCAATAGTCAAGGAAGCGGATGAAATGATAAGGCATAAGGATTTCAAAGGCTATATTCATGATGTAGGCGGTCCAACGGCAAATTTTAGACAACCGTCATGTAAGAAGCAATTGACACTTGGCAGTTGCAAAGACAGACAATGCCTATTTCCGACAAAATGCCCTAATTTAGATGTATCTCATGAAGAATACTTGGATATTTTAAGAACGCTTAGAAATACGGAAGGTGTCAAAAAAGTTTTTATCAGGTCGGGAATCAGATATGATTACCTGATGTATGACAAGAGAAAATATTTCAAGGAAATTGTTGAACACCATGTTTCAGGACAACTAAAAGTGGCGCCGGAACATATTGACCATGAAGTTTTAAAGTATATGGGAAAACCTGATGGAGAACTGTATAAAGACTTTGTAAAAGAATTTTATAAAATTACAAAGGAAGTAGGTAAAGACCAGTATATCATTCCTTATTTGATATCATCTCATCCTGGAAGTACTTTGAAATCAGCCATACGTTTAGCGGAATATCTTAAAGAAACCAACTATACACCAGAACAGGTTCAAGATTTTTACCCAACACCAGGAACGCTTTCTACATGCATGTATTATACAGGAATTGACCCAAGAGATATGAAAGCGGTTTATGTCCCAAGCTCTGTTGGTGAAAAGAAAATGCAACGAGCGCTATTGCAATTTAAAAATCCAAAAAACAGAAGATTGGTTCATGAAGCTCTTATTAAAGAAAATAGATATGACCTGATCGGGTATTCTGAAAAATGTTTGGTTAAACCTATACATGATAAATAACAAATTGTGCTATAATTGTTTTGCAAATAAAATTGGGGAGGATGGGCTATGAATAAAATTTATATTGATGGAAATTCATTGACGATTGAAGACGCTGTAAAAGTGGCGCGTCATGGTTATAAGGTAGAAATGACTGAAGAATCAAAGAAAAAAGTTGTGATTTGCAGACAGGTTGTTGATAAATTTGTTGAAGAAGACAAATCAGTGTATGGAATAACAACTGGATTCGGAAAATTCTCTGATGTGAATATCAGTCAGGAAGAAACAAAGCAACTTCAGAAGAATTTGATTATGAGCCATGCATGTGGTGTTGGCAATTATTTCGAAGATGATATTGTGAAGACAATCATGCTGCTCAGAGCTAATGCTTTATCTAAAGGAAATTCAGGCATTAGACTTGAAACATTGGAAACTTTGATTGAAATGATAAATGCCGATATTTATCCAAGAATTCCTGAAAAAGGATCTCTAGGAGCTAGTGGTGATTTAGCACCATTGGCACATATGGTATTGACACTTATAGGACTTGGAGAAGCAAAATATAAAAATGAAATAATGGATTCTAAAACGGCGATGGAAAAAGCGGGACTCACACCTATAGAATTGACTTCAAAAGAAGGGCTAGCATTGATCAATGGTACGCAAGTAATGACTGCGGTTGGGGTGTTGACATATTATGATGCACAAATGCTTTCTCAAGTGGCTGATATTTCTGCCGCTTTGACAATGGAAGCTTTAAGTGGCATTACAGATGCATTTGATGAAAGAGTGCATTTGTTGAGACCTCACAAGGGCCAAATTGATGCTGCTGCCAATATGCTGAAAATACTTGAAGGTTCAAAGAACACTACTCGTCAAGGTGAAATTAGAGTTCAAGACGCCTATTCCTTGAGATGTATTCCTCAGATTCATGGAGCGAGCAAAGATGCGCTTGAATTTATAAGAACGAAAATTGAAATAGAAATCAATGCTGTTACAGACAATCCAATAATATTCCCTGAAGACAATGAAGCAATTTCAGGAGGGAATTTTCATGGACAGCCAATGGCGCTTCCTTTTGATTATTTGGGAATTGCATTGGCAGAATATGCAAATTCATGTGAAAGAAGAATTGAGAGGCTTGTAAACCCAGCTCTTAGTGAATTACCTGCATTTCTTACGAAACATGGTGGTTTGAATTCTGGATTTATGATTGCCCAGTATTCAGCTGCATCATTGGTATCGGAAAATAAAATTTTGGCTCATCCTGCAAGCGTAGATTCTATTCCTTCTTCTGCTAATCAGGAAGACCATGTCAGCATGGGAACGATTGCTGCAAGAAAAGCTAGAGATATTCTTTTTAATACAATGAATGTCATCAGTATTGAAATACTTTCAGCTTGCCAAGCGATCGATTTGGCTAATCATGGAGCAAAACTTGGAAAAGGAACAAAAATAGCGTATAATATAGTAAGAGAAAATGTAACAAGCTTAGGCGAAGACCGAGTTATGTACTATGATATCAACAAGGTTTTTGAACTTGTTAAATCACATCAATTACATCGTGAAGTGACTAAGGAAATTATTATCAAGTAGGTGGCGAAATGATTAGTAAAGAGCTTATAGACCAAATAAATTTTTATGCGAACAAGTCAAAAATTGAAGCTTTGACTGAAGAAGAAAAAGCACATCAATTGGAGCTCAGAAAAGAATACTTGGAATTATTCCGCAAAAGATTTAAAAAACAGTTAGATAATTTAGATATTGAATACATTGATTAGAACAAGGTATAGCCTTGTTCTATTTTTTTTCTAAAATGTAATATTATACTGATTGACAATGATTGCTAAAGATTATATGCTGATTATGTTATAAAAAATTTTTTATATGGAGGGTAAAATGACTGATTTATTATATAAACGTGATAGTGCGTGGTTAAAATTATCGGAAGAAGAGAAAGACCAGGTTTTTAGCTTGGCTGATGCGTATAAGCTTTTCCTGGACGTAGGTAAAACAGAAAGAGAATCTGCCGATGAAATAAAAAAACAGGCAGAGCAGAATGGTTATGTTTCTATTGAAAGTGTTTTAAGTGGAGGACAAGCGTTTAAACCTGGGTTGAAGGTCTATGCTCAAAATAAAGGAAAATCAATAATTCTAATTGTTGTCGGAAAAGAAAATATTTCAAGCGGAATGAATATTGTTGGCGGGCATATAGATAGCCCAAGACTTGATTTAAAGCAAGTTCCTTTTTATGAAGATTCAGATATAGCAATGCTTAAAACGCATTACTATGGCGGTATAAAGAAATACCAATGGGCATCACTTCCTCTAGCACTTCATGGCATCGTGATGACTAAGGATAATAAAAAAGTAAACATAGTAATAGGTGAAGATGAAACTGATCCTGTTTTCTTCATAAGTGATCTTTTACCTCATTTGGCAAAAGATCAAATGCAAAAAAAAGCAAGTGAGTTTATTGAAGGGGAAGATCTTAATCTGATTATCGGAAATATCCCTTCTGAGAATGAGGATTCCAAAGAAAAAGTAAAAGAAAATGTTTTAAAACTAATCAATGAAAAATATGGCATTACAGAAAAAGACTTTTTAACAGCAGAACTTGAAGTTGTCCCTGCAGGTAAGGCGCGTGATGTAGGAATTGACAGAAGTATGATTTCTGCATACGGCCATGATGACCGTGTTTGTTCTTATGCCGGTATGAGATCAATTTTCGAAGTAAACAATCCAACTCTGACTGCAGTAGGAATGTTTATGGATAAAGAAGAAGTAGGAAGCAATGGAAACACAGGATCAAATTCAATGTACTTTGAAAATATCATTGCTGAACTTATTAATCTGCAAGAAGACAATTATTCAGATTTGTATGTGAGAAGATCTTTTATGAATTCAAAAGTTCTTTCTGCAGATGTGAATGCGGCGTATGATCCTAATTTTAAAAGCGCTTATGACAAGCCTAATACAGGGTTGATGGGATATGGTCTTCAAGTGACAAAGTATACTGGATCAAGAGGAAAAAGTTCTTGTAATGATGCAAACGCAGAATTTTTAAGTGAAGTTAGAAATATCTTTGAATCCAATGGTGTTGTTTGGCAAACAGGTGAGCTAGGCAAAGTAGATCAAGGTGGCGGGGGAACTATAGCTTATATATTGGCGAACTATGGGGCTGAAGTTGTAGATTGTGGCGTACCGATGCTCAGTATGCATGCACCATACGAATTGCTCAGCAAAGTTGATCTTTTCATGGCTTATAAAGGATATAAGAGTTTCTTGAATAGATAATTTGTATAATAAAGCAAAAAAAAAGAACCTGGTTTTATAAAGAACCGGGTTCTTCGTTTTTTTTGCAAAGTTCAAAAATATAGTTTTTGAATTCTTCACAGAGTGGAGAAAATGCAATTTTTTTATTATATGCAAAATAAAAATTTCTGGAAATTTTAAAGTTCTCAATATCGATTACTTTAAATCGCTCACAAGAAGTTTCTTCATTGAGTTCTCTGGTAGAAATAAATGCAAGGCCAATATTTTTTGTTACAAATTGTTTTATTGTGCTTGTGCTTTCGATTTCTGCGATAATATTCAAATTTTCTATGCATATTTGTTCTTCACTTAACTTATCAAATAATACTGCTCTTGTTGCAGATCCTTCCTCACGGACAATAAGTGGAAGATGCTCAAGTTCTTCAATTTTTACGGTGTCTTTTTCGAATTCTTTACTTGAAATCAGTACTATATCGTCTCCCATGATTTGACGATATTCTATATTCCTCATGGGTACAGCTTGACCTACAATTCCAAAATCAATTTCACCTTGACTTATTTTTTCAATTACATCATGTGAATCATGTTTGAGAATTTTGTACCTGACATTTGGATATTTTAAACTGAATTCCTTAATTAGATTAGCTAAGAAAAAATGTTGAGGAACTGTACTTGACGATATCTCTAAGAGACCATTGATTGAACCTTTGAATTTATTCAATGAAAAAATAGCTCTATCTCTGCTGTGTAAAATATCCAAAGCGTTTTGAAGAAACAGAGTACCAGCATCTGTTAAAGTAACTTTTTTATTTACTCGATTAAAAAGAATGGTATCAAGTTCTTTTTCAAGAGAAATAATATGATTACTCAAAGTAGGTTGAGTAAGATACAACTTTTCTGCAGCTCTTGAAAAGCTATTGTATTTTGCAATTGTAATAAAACTTTCCAACTGTTTAAAATCCATGTTTCCTCCTTAAACGCTGTTTAGCTTACAGAAATTTCTCTAGCCCAAATTACCGCCTCTTCTATTTTGTCAAATTTACTAAAATGCTTGCAAGATTTGTTGACATTTTTTATAAGGTCAGCGTATTTCTTGCTTATGTTTTTTGAATTATATATCAGGGCTATTCTGCAGGGATATTGATTGAAAATAGTAACTTTATTCAAATCAATCGCATCATAATCAATACCGTCTATATTAGTAATATCAATCACGATAGGGTATTCAAAGAAACGGTCTCTGACTATTTCCAGAATTGAAATAAAATTATTTTTTGATATAATGAAATTATCTTTGAAGCGAACTAAAATTATATTTGCTGGTAGGATTTCTAGTGTATAATACACTTCGTTTTTTGCCATTTTAATCACCATATATGTTATACCCCAAAAAAAAATTATTAATTCATAATTAGTATTTAATTTTTTTAAGGAGATGAAAATCATGAAACTGTCATTTGGAAAATTTCTAGTTATATTGCTTATATTCTCTTTCGTAGCAGGTACAAGTGTAGGAGGTAGCTACTGGCTGTTGGATAACAGATTCGGTAAAAGTGATGTTGAGTTAGTTCAAAGGATTGGAAATGATGAATTGATGTCGGACAATGGAGTGTATTCCGTTGAGGAAATTGTTGAAAAAATTGCGCCGTCTGTAATTGCGATTACAAGTAGAATAACACAGACAAATATTTTCAACATGACTTATGATGCTGAAGCTTCAGGCTCAGGAATAATTTTTGATATAAATAATGACGGTATTTTTATAGTGACAAATAATCATGTAATTGATGGAGCAAGCGAAATAACCGTTGATTTAGGGGATAATATTATAGTTTCTGCGGAATTGACTGGACGTGATTCTGACACTGACCTAGCAGTTATTTTTATAAAGAAAGAGAATGTGAACAAAGAAATATTAGATAGAATCAAACCGGTTGTTTTTGGTGATTCGTCTGCTTTAAAAGTAGGAGAGATAGCTATTGCAATAGGAAATCCTCTGGGGTACAACCATACAGTTACCGTAGGTGTCATAAGTGCCCTTAATAGAGATTTGATGCTCTCACAAAATGATATCAACTTGATTCAAACGGATGCCGCCATCAATCCAGGCAATTCCGGGGGTGCACTTGTCAATGGCAGAGGTGAGGTTGTAGGAATAAATGCCATAAAAATTGCTGATACAAATGTGGAGGGAATAGGATTTGCAATTCCTATCAATGAAGCCATACCAATAATAAGCGCATTGATAAAAGATGGATTTATTGCTCGCCCTTATCTAGGAATTTCAGCAAGAACTATTACAGAGGATTCAGCTGAAGTATACAATCTTCCTATAGGTGTTATTATTGCTGATATTGACACTGAGGGACCCGCTTATAGAGCAGGTATGCGTATCGGAGATGTTATTATTGAATTTGAAGGGAAAGTAATTGTTAACACTGAGCAATTGGTTGAAGAAAAGAACAAATACGATGTCGGTGAAGTTGTTTCAATAACAGCAATCGATGCAAATGGTGATAAAAAGGTGTTCAATGTGAAACTTGATAAGTATTGATAGTTAGGATTCAAACGATGTGTTATACTTAAAAAGTTTGTAACTACTATATAGAAAGATAAGGTAACAATATGAATAAATTTAAAGCATTAGGAATAAATGAGACTTTGATTGATTTGTTATCAAAGCAAGGAATAACAGTTCCTACATCCATACAGACCCAGACAATCCCAAAAGTTTTAGAAGGAGTAGATATTATTGCTAAAGCTAAGACTGGCACTGGCAAAACCTTAGCATTCTTGCTGCCCATGATTCAGGAGATTGATGATAAATCATCTGAAGTTCAAGGTCTTATTTTATCACCTACACGTGAATTGGCTATACAGATAACTGATGAAGCAAGAAAGTTGAATGTAAATGGAAAATTGAATATTTTAGCGGTACATGGCGGAATTGATATCAACAGTCAGTTGAGAAAACTTGGAAGAAGTCCAAATTTGGTAATTGCTACACCAGGAAGACTCATGGATCATCTTAGAAGAGAAACTATAAAACTTGATCAATTAAAATTTGCAGTTTTAGATGAGGCAGATCAAATGCTTCAATTTGGTTTTAAGAATGATATTGAAATAATAATGGATAATACTAATAAAGATAAGCAATTATTATGCTTTTCTGCGACAATTGATTCAAAAGTAAAGAAGCTTGCTTATAAATACATGAATAATCCTTATGAAATTCAATTAGCTGAGAAAAATATACCTCTTGAGCTGATTGAACAAAAAATTATTTTGACAACAGATCGATGGAAGCAGGAAGCTTTATTGAAAGAACTTGACCGCGTTAATCCTTTTCTAAGCATTGTTTTTTGCAGAACAAAAAGGAGAGCTGATATTTTAGAGACAGCCATGTTTGAGAATGGATATGACTGCAAGAAATTACATGGCGACATGAAACAAAAAGACAGACAACGTGTGATGAAAGCATTTAAAAATGCTGATTTTCAATATTTGATTGCGACTGATGTTGCTGCGAGAGGCTTAGATATAACGGGAGTGACTCATATATATAATTATGATATGCCGGAAACAGTTGAAGGGTATATCCATAGAATTGGTCGTACGGGAAGAATGGATAAAACAGGTATAGCAATAACGATTGCAACACCAAAAGATGAAGACATCTTGGAAGAAATAGAAAAATCAATAGGAAAAACCCTCATAAAAGTTGAACATATCCATAAAGAGGGTAAAATAAATAGGAGTTATAAGAAGGATAAATAGATAAAATAAAAAATAAAAATAAATAAATGCATTTATATTTGACAGATACAGATTTTAATGCTAGAATAAACCGATGCTTAAATTGAATTTAATGATTTAACTTTGTATTTTTAATGGGTACCGTTTGTGTATTTCTGTTTTAGAAATGTATTTGTTATTTGTTATGCATGATTTAAGAAATAAAAATTAGGAGGTACCCAATATGAATGGTACAGTAAAATGGTTTAACGCAGATAAAGGCTTTGGTTTTATTACAGGAGATGACGGAAAAGATGTTTTCGCTCATTTTTCACAAATCAACTCAACAGGATTCAAAACTTTAGAAGAAGGTCAAAAAGTTTCTTTCGAAGTTACTCAAGGACCTAAAGGCCCTCAAGCAGAAAATATTGAAATTTTATAATTGCTAATATTTTAGTCTCATGTTATTTATGACATGAGACTTTTTTAGTGTTTTGAAGAAAATAAAACATTCAATTCAGAGAAATTTCAACAAGGAATTTATGTTAAAAACGTATATAATTATCATTTAAAAAAATATGAAAATTGTATTGTAACCCTTCTTCCTTTGTGTTATTATATCTTTGTTGCCACTTGCCGAAGTGGTGGAACTGGCAGACGCGCTGGACTCAAAATCCAGAGCTCTTCGGAGCGTGAGGGTTCGAGTCCCTCCTTCGGCACCATTAGAAACACTACCTTTCATATGATTGGTAGTGTTTTTTATTTTTTGCGTTTTTTTGGAGTTGAAATATGGAGGATTCTCGCCAAACTTCCTAAAAGTACAAATTGATATATTTAAATTCAGCAGTGAATTGACAAAATAATTGAAGAATGTATAATAGGCATATACCGATATACGTATATAAGTATTTGGTTTGAGAAAGGAGTGGAATATGAATCGTTTAATCGACGTTTATAAAATTTTATCAGATGAAACACGTTTGAGAATTGCTGTCTTATTAGTGCAAGAGGAATTGTGTGTTTGCGAATTGTGTGGAATTTTAAATCTTTCTCAACCTAAAGTATCAAAACATCTGGCAAAACTGCGTGACAAGAATTTAGTAGTTGATAAAAGAAGAGAACAATTTATATTTTATTCATTGAATACAGAAAATAAGTTTTGGGAAAGTACAATAAAAAATATATTCAATGAAATTGAAGAATATTCACAATTGAAAGAAGATAGTGAAAGATTGGTAGACAAGGATATCTATCTAATGCAGTGTAATATTTAAAGAAATAAATACTTGACTTAAAGAGGAGATGACAGGTTTGGATAAAGAAAAAATGTTGAAAATGCTTAAAATACAGTTGGGTGAAGTGCCCAAACAATTGGAGAATCTGGCTGAACTTGATATGAATGTTTTGGTGGGACATATTGAAGCGAAGAAAAATGCTTATTCAGGAGTGTCTGTCGATAAAAAGACAAAATCTTTCATAGCATTAGCTGTTGGCGTTGCTTTGGATTCTCAGGGATGTATTATGCATAATGTGAAGGAAGCGAAAAAAAATGGCGCTAGTACTGCTGAGATTATGGAAGTTTACTCGGTAGCAAAATTTTCTAAATCATCTGCATCTATTTCAGGTTTTGATTCTGCAATGCAATGGTTGATAAATAATAAAGGGGAGTAATTATGGCGCATCATACACATGAACATGATCATTCAGATGCTGGGCACACACATGATGTATCGCACTTATCAGGTAATAAGATATTTTGGGTAACAGTTCTGAATGCGACAATCACGCTGGCAGAAATTATCGGTGGATTATTGTCTGGCAGTTTGGCTTTGTTGTCAGATGCAGTGCATAATCTGAGTGATACAATTGCAATTGCTTTATCTTACTATGCAAATAAATTATCAAAAAAACCAAAGGATGCTAAAAGGACCTATGGGTATAAAAGAGCAGAGATTCTTACTGCTTTTGTAAATTCATCTGTGCTAATGGCTATCTCCGTAGTATTGATATTTGAAGCGATCAAGCAATTCAAATCTCCTGAGATTATCAATGGCAATTTAATGATAATTGTTGCTTTGATCGGATTGTTTGCTAATCTGTTTTCAGTATTTTTATTGGAAAAGGATTCGCATGAGAATTTGAATATCAAATCGAGCTACTTGCATCTTCTAAGTGATACAGTTTCCTCTGTAGGTGTTGTAATTGGCGGTATTGCAATTAACAAATGGGGAGTACTCTGGGTTGATCCTTTAATTACAATATTGATTTCTATATATATCATGAGAGAAACTTGGCATATTATAAAAAAGACAGTATTTATTTTGATGCAGTCGTCTGCCGATATTGATTATGAATCAATAAAGATGGATGTGGAGAAAATCGAAAAAGTTAAAAATATTCATCATATTCATTCTTGGATGGTCAATGAAAAGACAATAAACTTTGAAGCACATATAGATTTGGAAGATATGAGACTTTCAGAGGTTGAAGAGATATATGAGAAAATTGAACATGTACTTAAACATCACTATGGAATAAATCATATAACATTGCAGGCAGAAGTTGATAAATGTGATGATAAAAGTATAATTAAGTACTAAGTTTTGGCATTTGTCAATAGTGATGACAATTTCACTAGTTATATAAAGCAATAAAAAGAGCTTGCAAATTATGCAAGCTCAATTTTTATTTTTCAATGACTTTTTTTATTCGTTCTATGGCCCAATCGATTTCTTCTTTTGTAATGATGATTGGAGGAGCAAATCTGATAACTGTTTCATGCGTATCATGTGCAAGCACGCCGACATCTTTCAATTCATCACATAGTGCTTCGACATTGTGGTTGAATTCCATTCCAATGAGAAGGCCAAAACCTCTGACTTCTACAATGTTAGGATTTTTAATTTCTCTTAATCGATTCATGAAGTAATCGCCTTTTTCTTTTGCCATTTCAGTGTATTTATCTTCAACCATGATATCCATAGCTGCGATAGCTACGGCACAACCAAGTGGATTTCCACCAAAAGTAGAGCCGTGAGATCCAGGATTGAAAACATTTAAAATATCACTATTTGCTGCAACGGCAGATACTGGGAATACGCCTCCACCTAAAGCTTTACCTAATATGTAAACATCTGGTTCAACACCAAATAATTCACTTGCAAACATTTTACCGGTTCGAGCAAATCCAGTCTGAACTTCATCAGCGATTAGAAGAACATTGTGTTCTTCACAAAGTTGTTTAGCTTCTTTCATAAAATTCATTGGAGGAACGATGATGCCGCCTTCTCCCTGAATAGGCTCCATTAAAAATGCTGCTGTATTCTCAGTGATTGATTCTTTCAATTGATCGATATTGCCATAGTCAATCATTTTGAAACCAGGAGTCAAAGGACCATAGCCTCTTCTGTAAGCAGGTTCAGAACTCATAGAAATAATCGATATTGTTCTGCCATGGAAATTGCCTCTGCAGACAACGATTTCCTGTTTGCCATCTTCAACACCTTTTACATCCACTGCCCATCGTCTAGCCGCTTTTAGAGCTGTTTCAACTGCTTCAGCGCCAGTGTTCATAGGTAAAATCATATTTTTTCCTGTTAGAGCTGCCAGTTTTTCATAAAATTCACCAAGAAGCTCATTATGAAAAGCGCGTGAAGTCAATGTAACTTTGTCCAATTGATCTTTTGCAGCCTGTACAATTTTAGGATGTCTGTGACCGTGGCTGATTGCAGAATATGCACTCAACATATCCATGTATTTGTTTCCTTCTGGATCTTCTACCCAAACACCTTGTGCTTTTGAAAAAACAACTTCAGTAGGATGATAATTATGTGCGCCGAATTTTTCGGCCTTTTCAATAACACCTTTTGTTGTAAACATTCTTAGTTTCCCCCTTATTATTGAACTCATTCACAATTTAGTTTATCAAATATGTTACAAAAAATAAATATATTTTAAATAAAAGTTAAAAAATTAATAAGAATAAGAAATATTTGTTATAATAAGTGAGAAAACAGGAGGGATATAGAGTGAATAGCAAGCATTATATTTACATAGTTATCGGAGGATCTCTCTGGGGAATCATCAGTATTTTTATAAAAGAGATGTATGCAATGGGTCTGACAACTTCTCAAATCGTTGCGCTGAGGAGTATTAGCGCGATGGTTATTTTAGCTTTATATACTGTGGGCATAGATAAAAATTTAATGAAAATTAAAATTAGAGATCTTCACTATTTTATTGGAACAGGACTGATAAGCATTATTTTTTTCAGTTGGTGTTATTTTTTTACTATTGAAGAAACTTCTGTATCAATTGCAGTGATTCTTTTATACACAGCACCAGCGATAGTTACCGTTATATCAAGATTTGTATTTAAAGAATTATGGACTTTTTCCAAAATAATCGCGTTGATGCTTACTTTCATTGGCTTGATTCTTGTCACGGGCTATCACCATGGAATATCTCAAAATTTATCAGTGATTGGATTTATGACAGGAATTGGTTCGGGGATAGGATATGCTCTTTATAGTATCTTTGGAAAGTTAGCTTTAAGAAAATACCATTATTTAACTTTAATTACATATACATTCATTGTGGCGTCAATTTTTCTAATGCCAGTAATATTTACGATAGATCCATCAATCGTTTTAATAGATGGCCATTTTTGGTTTCAAGTCTTTAATTTGGGTCTGTTTCCAACTGCGCTTGCCTATATCTTTTACACAAATGGATTGGTTCATTTGGAGTCTAGCAAAGCATCGATAACGGCAACCATTGAACCGATAGTAGGAACTCTTATTGGAATAACTGTCTTTAAAGAAATTCTTTCTTTGGAACAATTGATTGGAATAATCATGGTGATTTCTGCAATATTTGTTGTTCAATTTGAACCAAAAAAAGAAAGTCCACTGAGTGAACCTTCTTTAAATTAACTTTCTATTAGTTTGATTTCATAGGTGATATCTACAACTTTATCAAGTAAAGCGCTGACTCCGCAATACCTGTCCTGTGACAATGTGACAGCTTTTTCTATTTTTTTCAATGATTCTTCAAGATTCTTTCCTGCAAATTCATAAATCAAATGAATTTTTGTATAAGTTTTTGGATGTTCCTCAGTTAATTCAGCTTCAGTCTTGATTTCAAAAGAATCAAATGAAACTTGCATTTTTTCCAATATAGAAACTACATCCATTCCTGTGCAACCTGTCAAAGCAGTAATCAAAAGTTGTTTAGGACGGGGACCTCTATCTGCTCCTCCGACTTGTGGCTCTGCATCTAAAATCAATTTATGATGACCATCAAGTACCATTTCAAAAGCCATGCCGTCAATATATTTTGTAGAATAATTTGCTTTCATTTATTTGACCTCCATTATTAGATTAACGAGTTCATTTTACAAGAAAAATCAAGAATTTGCAAATGAACAATTCATAGAGGATTCTTATATGTTCGCATTTTGCATAAATATTTCTTTTAAAGGAATAAGACATGTGGTATCATTGAATAAGGTTAACATAATAATATTAAGAGGTGAGCGAATGGATCCGATAACCCATGGTGTTATTGGCTTAGCGATATCGGCTTTTTCAGGAGAGCCTGTCAGTTTGATGAATCCCGTTTCAATAGGAGCAGCATTAGGAGCAATGTCCCCGGATTTAGATTCAGTCACTAGACTGTTTTTTAATGATAAAGTTTATTTAGAACATCATAGAGGAAAATCACATTCAATTCCTTTTTTAGCAATATTTTCTATTGCTATTACAGGGATACTGTCATTCATTTTTCCTGATTTCAATTTTTTGAAAGTTTTAATGTTTACTTTCTTGGGAGCTTTATCCCATACTTTATTTGATATTTTAAATTCCTATGGAGCCATGCTTTTCAGAAAAAAACATAAGGTTTCAATCTTGATGCTTTATGACCCGATTATCAGTGTGTTGGCATTATTTATGATTTTCTATAGAAATCAGAATATTTATACTTATATAGGGGCATCAATTTTGTTTGCAAGTTATATTTCAATTAGGATATTGATGAAAAAAAGAGCGGAAAAAAACATTTTAAAGCATTTTAAAGATTCATATGAAGTGGAAAAAGTATGTGTAATGCCATCGTTGATGATTTTTCATAAATGGGACTTCATCATCAACAGTAAGTCACACAACATAGTAGGTCAATATAATCTTTTAAAAAATACGCAAGTCATAAGAAATGAATTTGAAAGAAATGAGAATGCGAGGGAAATTGCTCTTGCAACATCACTTGGTGATTACTTCAGCAAATTTTCTCCAAACTTCCATGTAATGAAAGTTAATGATGATAATAAAAACACACTTCGAATCATTGACCTCAGGTATTTTATCAAAGGGGATTTCATGCACAATGGACTAGTGGAATTAGATCATGAAAATAAAGTTATGGAGACATATTTCATGCCTTATACAATGAATAGAAAAATATTAATGAATGAACAGTAAGAGAAGGGTATTCCTTCTTTTTTTTTATTATTATATAATGAGATTTTGCGAGTGTACTATTGCATAAAATAATGGGTATAATCAAATCGTAATAAGGGAACTATTATTGATTATATGCGTCTAATAATTAGAAGGCCTTTGAAAGGAGTGTAGACATGTCTGAAATGGATATATTTTTGATTAAAAAATGTGTTGATGGCGATTTTAAAAGTTTTGAACAATTGATTGTCAAATACGAGAAAAATGCATTTGCCATAGCACTAAGGTATTTGGGAAATTATGATGATGCTTTGGATGTTACACAAGAAGCATTGATCAAAGTCTATAAAAACATAAAGAACTTCAGGTTTGAATCATCATTTACTACATGGCTTTATCGAATTGTCATCAACACAAGCAAGGATTTTTTAAAGAAAAACAACAAAGAAAAAATCATCTCAATAGAGGACCACTCAATTGATTTGCCTGATGACAGAGAGAGAGAAAATCCTGTAAAAAATGCAGAAAATAAAGAGCTGAAACTGATTGTTGAAGAGGCATTGATGGCTTTGAATGAAGAAAATAGGATTGTGGTGTTACTAAAGGATATACAGGGATTCACTTATGATGAAATTTCAGATGTGCTTCAAATACCAATAGGTACAGTTCGTTCACGAATCAGCAGGGGAAGAGCGATGCTTAAAAATGAGCTTATGAAACAAAATCCAGATATTCTGAATTTAATCGGTTAGGAGGGTTAATGATGAAATGTGAAGATATTAAAAAGAATCTCGATCTGTACATTGATCATGAAATTTTGTCAAAAGAAGAGATTGAGGCAATCGATGCTCATTTGGCTGAATGTGATGACTGCAGACTGGAGTATGATGAAATGAAGAAAATGATAGATGAATTGAGTCGATTGAGTGAAGTTGAGTTGCCGAAAGACTTTCATGATAATTTAATGAATGAAATTAGAAAATCAAATAAGATAAATGAAACATTCTTTAAGAAACACTATAAATGGGCTGTAGGGACAGCTGCCGTTCTTTTGGCAGGAATTGTTGTTACTGCAGGAATTCAAATGGCACCAGGATTATTGCGTGGTTCTTCACAAATGGTGGCATATGATGAGCGTGTTGACTATGGAATGGAAGCACCTTCTATGGACAGTAGTAAAAGTGTCAATTTAGAAATGACTGAGGTTTCGCCGGAAGCCATGCCCGAAGAGTCTCCGATGGCAACAAATGTGGAAGAGCGAAAAATTATCAAGAATATCTATATGGAACTAGATACAAGTGATATTGAACTTACTTTCAATAACATTCAAAATCAAGTGAATGCTGTTGGTGGTTATGTTGAATATTCAAATATGGGTGATTATTATTATGGCTATTATGAGAGAACCCAGAGCCAAGAGAAAATGAGATATGCATCAATCAATGCAAGGGTTCCATCGAATCAATTAGAGAGTGTAACAGCTTATGTTGAAAGTTTAGGTGAGTTGAGAACAAAATCTTTAAATACTGTTGACCAGACGGATTATTATTACGATATCGATGCGCAGATTGAAAACTTGAAAGTGAGAGAGACAAGACTTAGAGAATTGATGGATGAAGCAAAGAATATTTCAGATATCATTACAATAGAGAGTGAGCTCTCAAGAGTAAGAAATGAAATTGATTCATTGACAAGAAATTTAAAAAGCATTGACAAAAACGTTGATTATTCAACATTGAATATTTCACTGAGAGAAGTGGAAGATTCCAGTAAAATCAACCCAGAAGACCGAAGTATATGGCAAGAGGCAAAAGATGGCATAATCAAGAATATAAATCGGATCATCAATTTCCTTCAATCCACAGTGATTTTTGCAATCAGTTACTTGCCAGTTGCTGTTATGGGATTGATTGGATTAGGGGCAGTATATTGGATGATTAAAAAAACAGGTATTTTCAAAAGGAGAATGAAAAAATGAAAATGGAAAAAATAATAATTGTTATTCTAGCAGTGCTTATAAGTGGTGCTTTAATAATGACGGCAGTTACACCTCAGGAGATTCAAATAATTCAGGCAAATGGACAAGAAAATACAATTAGTGTGGATGGTTCTGGAGAAGTATATGCAAGTCCTGATGTGGCAATAGTAAATATTGGACTAGAAACAAGAAACGATGTAGCATCAATAGCACAGGAAGAAAATACTAAAATTATGAACAATGTCATCGAAGCTATGAAAGAAATGAGTATTGAATCAAAAGATATAAAAACACAATATTATAATATGTATCGCTCGTATGATTATAATAACAATGAGAATGAGTACTTCATTGTAAACAACACTTTTCAAATAACTGTAAGAGATATTGAAAAAATTGGTGAAGTGATTGATAAAGCGGTCTCTTTAGGCGCAAATCAAATTAACAATATACAATTTACACTTTCGGATCAAAATGAAAGTTATCAAGAAGCAATGGATTTGGCCTATGAAAATGCAAAGGTAAAAGCTGAAAGAATCGCCGAGAAGATGGGTAAGACAATCAGCGATGTTTTATCAGTCAGTGAAAGTTCATATAATTCTCCTATCTATATGGAATCAGTATCAATGAGAGCAGATGGCGTAGCACCTGTAGAGTCAGGTGAACTAGTCATTAAGGCAAATGTGGCAGTGATATTTAAATATTAATGATAAAGCCCTTTATAGGGCTTTGTTTTTTTTGTAAAATAGAAGACAAGGAGTTGAATAATTTTGAAAAAAAGATTAGTCATTATAGATGGAAACAGTTTAGTCAATCGCGCATTCTATGCTTTGCCGAAATTAACAAATTCAGAAGGATTATATACAAATGCAATTTTAGGTTTTACGAAGATGCTCCAAAAGATCATTCAGGATTTTTCACCAGATTATCTATCGGTGGCATTTGATGTCAAAGCACCTACTTTCAGGCATCTTGATTATACAGAATACAAAGGGACTCGTAAGGGAATGCCTGAAGAACTTGCGGTACAAATGCCGGTATTGAAAGAGCTGTTGGATGCTTTTGAAGTCAGTAGGATTGAGTTGCCTGGTTTTGAAGCGGATGATCTATTGGGAACTGTAACACAATTGGCGAAAGAAAAAGGAATTGAAAGCATTATTGTATCTGGTGATAAAGATACACTTCAACTTGTCAACAATTACATAAAAGTTGCTATAACCAAAAAAGGAATCAGTGAAATCAAATTATATGATGATAAAGATGTTTATGAAGACATCGGTGTTTTACCATGTCAAGTGGTTGATTATAAAGGTTTATCTGGTGACAGCTCGGATAATATTCCAGGTGTGAGAGGAATTGGTGCAAAAACAGCTGCTAAATTGATTAGTGAGTTTGGTACGGTTGAATCAATTTATGAAAATATTGATAAGATAAGTTCTAAAAGAACACAGATGCTCCTAAACGAAAATAGAGAGAATGCATTTATCAGTAAAAAATTGGCGACAATAATAAAAGATATTCCCCTTGATCTGGATTTAGAAAGCTTGAAATTTAAAGAAATAAACAAAGAAAAATCACTTGAATTGATTACTAAATTGGAAATGAATTCAGTGCTTAAAGATTTGGGAATTAGTGAAAATGCTTCGCGCAGTGAAAAACTATCTGAATATCAAATAGTCAAAGAATACAATACAGAAGATTTATTGAAAAAAATAATTGAGAAAAAAGAATTGATATTTAAAACTTTAAGTATAAAACAATCGTTGATTACTTATGAAATAGTAATGATTGGCATATTGTTGGACAAGAGTATTTACATTGTTGAAGATTTGAATTTTTTAAAGTCTGCTTTTGAAGATGAAACGATAGATAAAATAGGTTTTACACTAAAAGAAGATTACCTGATTTTAAAATCTATGGGAATCGAACTGTCAGGATTGAAAGAAGATCTTTTAATTGGCCATTATCTGCTATATCCTGATAGGACAAGCACAGACATTGAAAAACTATCACTTCATTTATTGAATGTTGAAATGGAATCTTTGGATACGTTGACTAAAAAAGGAAAAATATCATTGAATGATTTGGAAAAAAGTGTATTGGAAAATTATTTGAAAAATGTATTGATACTCATTGATGCTACAAGAGAACAGATAAAAAGTCAGATGACTGCTAATGGATTGATGGACTTATATGCCGATGTGGAGATTCCACTTATTGAAGTTTTAGGCCATATGGAGTTTATCGGTTTTAAAGTAGATTTGGATGTTTTAGGTGAGATAGACAATAAAGTATCAAAGCGTATTATAGAACTTGAAACTTTGATTTATCAGTATGCAATGGAGGAATTCAATATTAATTCGCCAAAGCAGTTGGGCACTATTCTTTTTGAAAAACTTGGTTTGAAGTCAATGAAAAAAACAAAAACAGGCTTTTCTACAAATCATGATGTCCTAATGAAACTTATAGATGCACATCCTATTGTAGACTTAGTTATAGAATACCGAACATATAGCAAATTGAAATCAACCTATATCGATGGACTTAAATTGGTCATGGATGAAAAGACAAACAGAGTCCATACAAGTTTCAACCAGACTGTTGCAGTGACAGGGCGACTGAGCTCAACAGAACCAAATATGCAGAATATTCCAATCCGACTGGATTTAGGACGCGAACTGAGAAAGATTTTTGTGGCATCTGATAAAAATTATAAATTGGTAGATGCTGATTATTCGCAGATTGAACTGAGAATATTGGCCCACTTGTCTCAAGATGAAAACTTGATGCTTGCCTATAAAGAAAATATCGATATTCATACATTGACGGCATCGCAGGTGTTTGATATTCCTCTTGATGCTGTGACTTCTAAAGAAAGAGGTGAAGCGAAGGGGGTTAATTTCGGAATCGTCTATGGTATCAGTGATTATGGATTGTCCGAGAACTTGGGAATTTCAAGAAAAAAAGCAAAACTTTATATTGAAAATTATTTTAAGAAATATGCAAGAGTAAAAGAATATTTGGACGAATTGATTGCAGACTGTAAAAACAATGGTTATGTGGAAACGATAATGGGAAGAAAACGTGCGATTCCTGAAATCAATTCAAGTAATTTCAACAGAAGAAATTTTGCTGAAAGAACAGCCATGAATACACCGATTCAGGGAAGTGCAGCTGATATAATAAAGATAGCCATGATCAAGGTTTATCAGGAGTTGAAGGAAAGGAATTTAAAATCCAAATTGATTCTGCAGGTACATGATGAGCTGATAATAGATACATGCAAGGATGAGCTTGAAATCGTGAAGGAAATCGTTAAAAGAAATATGGAAAATGCTATTGAACTTTCTGTACCGCTTTTGGTAGATATGAATGTAGGTGATAATTGGTATGAAACAAAATAAAAAAGTAATTGGGCTGACTGGCAATATTGCTTCAGGAAAATCTACGGTTTCAGATTACTTAAAGGAAAAAGGCTTTGCGGTGATAGATGCAGACAAGATTGCAAGAGAAGTTGTTGAACCGGGAAAAGTAGGCTTGGAAAATATAATTGAAGAATTTGGAGATGTAATTTTAAATGAAGATGGCAGCTTGAACAGAAAAAAAATGAGTGAGCTAGTATTTAACAATCAAATGGAAATGAAAAAACTGAATTCAATTCTGCATCCTCTTATACGAATGGAGATACTTGAAAGGATTGATTATGAAAAGGATTCAATCATTTTTATTGATGCGGCTCTTCTTTATGAAACCCACCTTGATGAGCTTGTCGATCAAGTATGGTTTGTGTCTGTTGATAAAGAAATTCAGCTTAGAAGGTTGATGGAAAGAGATTGCATCGATGAAGAGAATGCAAGAAAAAGGATGGCGTCCCAGATTGAGCAAAGTATTAAAATTCAAAAATCAGATATAATTTTAAATAATAATTTTACAATTGAAGCATTATATCATGAAATTGATGATATAATATTCTCGATAGGGCTTGACAAGGCGAGGTCATGAATTTATAATTGATTTTGCATACGCGAGAGTGGCGGAACGGCAGACGCACTACCTTGAGGGGGTAGCGATCATTCGATTGTGCGGGTTCAAATCCCGCCTCTCGCACCATAAGTCTCTATTAAAATAGAGACTTTTTATTTTTTTGTTAAGTACTGACAAAGATAAAATCAATATGTATCAAATAAAATTAAAGGAGAGAGTGTAGATTGAATAGAAGAACTAAATCAATGGTGATTGTAATCATTTTAATAATATTGGCACCTATAGTCGGGTATTTTGGCACTAAATACATTCTTTTGAAAATGAATAGCAACAGTGGTGTGATTGAACAAGAAGTAATTCTTGATGATAACAATGGCAACATAGATTTGGAACCATTAGAAAGCAATGATGCAGCTGAAGAGCCTGAGAAAATAGAAACTGAAGATAATAAAACGGGCAATTTTACATATTCAATCATTTTAAAAGAACGTTCAGTAGTAATGATACAACTTGCAAGTCTAAGTACTTATGATGGTGCACAAAAATTCATCAATCAAAATAATCCAGATGGAATTATATTTGAAAAAGATGGGTTGTTTAAAGCGGTTTATTCAGCGTATTTCAGCAATAATCGCATAAGTGATATTTTATTGAAAGCCAGAGAAAATTATTCTGATGCTTTTACGTCAACAGGCACCCTTAAAAAGAAAACGATAATAATGGAGTTGAATGGAGAGATTGATGTTCAATTGTTGAATAATCAAATAGATGAATATTTTAATATTATCGGACAGTTTAGCGAGTTTGCTGCAGCATTGGTAAATAGTGAGACATCTGATTCATTAGGAAAAGAAATAAATGAAAAACTTAACAAGTTAGTAGTCAATGATATTTGGAATCATGATTTTGGAAAAGGCTTTCTTGAGCTCATTGACGAGACTAAGGCAGTAGCAGTTGGAAAATATTCTGGAATTGAAGATTTCAATAAAGCATATAATGATTTATTGGAAGACGTTTTTTCACTTTACCATTAAAAATGCTTATACTATATTAGTATATCTACTTTGACAAACAATTGACAATCACCCTCGTTATAGTACAATATTATTGTATAGTGAGGGCATGATTGTTTTTTGTTTTTTGTATACAGTATAATAAATAAATGAGGTTAAGGGGTGAAATAATAATGAATTTACTGTCTTTTAAAGGTGGCATTCATCCTCCACATTCGAAGGAATACACTGAAAACAAGCCTATAAAAACTGCGGTTGAACCATCATTGGTTCATATTCCTCTTCGACAGCATATCGGCGCTCCTGCATCTCCACTTGTAAAAGTTGGAGATATTGTAAAGGTTGGACAGAAGATAGGTGAAGCGGGTGGGTTTGTATCAGTACCAATACATGCCAGTATTTCAGGTATCGTCAAATCGGTTAAAAATCAATCTGTTTTGGGTGGAAGTGCATTAACGATTTCGATAGAAAATGACCTGAAGAATGAAATCCATGAGAGTGTTTTGCCGAAGGGAAAATTAGAGGATTTATCCGGAAAAGAAATTATTGAGATTATTAAAGAAGCTGGAATTGTAGGCATGGGTGGTGCAGGTTTTCCAACACATGTTAAATTATCTCCTCCACCAGATAAAAAAATTGATGTTGTTATTTTAAATGGTGCTGAGTGTGAACCATATTTGACAAACGATTATCGTCTGATGATTGAAAATCCGGAAGAGATTATTTTTGGTATGGAAGCATTGATGAAAATTTTTAATCTTAAAGAAGGGTACATAGGAATTGAGAACAATAAGCCAGAAGCCTTCAAGATTATGACCCAAGCGGCAAAGAGAAATCCTGGCATTAAAATTGTCGGATTAAAGACGAAATATCCCCAAGGTGCTGAAAAACAGTTGATCAATGCAATCACTGGCAGACAGGTTCCTTCTGGAGGGTTGCCAATGGAAGTGGGTGCTGTTGTCAATAATGTTGCTACAGCAGCAGCGATAGCAAATGCCATTCAATCAGGAATGCCTTTGATTGAAAGAATATGCACAGTTACAGGTAGAGGAGTAAAAGATCCTCAGAATATTCGAATTAAAATTGGCACTATGATCAATGAAATAGTAGAACAGTGTGGAGGTTATACAGATGATGTAGGAAAACTCATTATGGGTGGACCGATGATGGGAATTGCAAGCCATACTGATAAATTGCCTTCTACAAAAACTACTTCTGGAATTTTAGTATTCACAGAAAAAGAAGCGAAAATTCCAGAGCCAAGCGCATGTATCAAGTGTGGAAAATGCGTTGAGGCGTGTCCATCATTTTTACAACCGTCATATATTAGTGCTTATGCACTCATTGATAACTTAGTCATGGCAGAAAAATATAATGCAATGGATTGTATTGAATGCGGATCGTGCTCTTTTGTATGTCCTTCTAAAAGACCTTTGGTTGATTCTATAAGAATTGCTAAACGTGAAATATTAGAACAGAGAAGAAAATCTAAATAATAGGGGGAGTCTGGAGATGGAAAAGTTATTAAGAGTCTCATCATCGCCTCATATTAGATCAAAAGAAACCGTTAGTTCAATTATGAGAGATGTTGTTATAGCGTTAATACCTGCTACACTTGCCGGTATTTACTTCTTTGGTATGAATGCAGCGATTATCGTAGCAATTTCAATAATTTCTGCCGTAGCTACTGAAGCGGCAATGCAATCTTTAAGAAAAAAACCGATTACAATAAATGATTGGAGTGCAGTAGTAACAGGATTGTTGCTTGCGATGAACTTACCGGCAAGTGCACCTTGGTGGATTCCAATCATAGGAGCTATCTTCGCCATAGCAATTGTTAAACATGCTTTTGGAGGATTAGGAAGTAATTTCATGAATCCAGCTTTAGCGGCAAGAGCTTTTCTAGTAACATCATGGCCAATAGAAATGACTACTTGGCTGGCACCAGGAGCTGATGCAGTCACTGCAGCCACACCTCTTGGACTCATAAAAGAAGGTGGAACTGCACAATTGCCATCATTAATGAATGCTGTTTTAGGAAATATAGGGGGCAGTTTAGGTGAAACGTCGGCATTGTTATTGATACTAGGTGGAATATACTTGCTTTACAGAGGTGTAATAAGTGTCAGAATACCTGCATTTTACATTGGAACTGTATTTATATTGACTTTTCTGCTAGGTGGATTTGATATTTTCAATTCGTTTTATGCAATATTTGTTGGTGGTTTGATGCTAGGTGCGATTTATATGGCAACAGATTATTCATCTTCACCAATAACACCAAAGGGACAAATTATCTTTGCGGTAGGAGCAGGATTATTGACAACTTTAATCAGATTTTATGGTGGTTATCCTGAAGGTGTTCAATTTTCCATTTTACTTATGAATATCGCTACACCTATTATTGAAAGATATACGGCTCCAAAAGTGTTTGGAGGTGTTAAAAAGTGAAAGAAATCATTAAATTAGGCATGATATTGTTTTTTATAAGTATGGTTGCAGCAGCTTCTTTAGCACTGACATATGACGCAACAATAGATCAGATAATGACGCAAAGAAGCATTGCTGATGAAACTGCCAGAAAAGAGGTTTTTCCGGCTGCGGATACATTTGAAAAAGCTTCAAATGAAAAAATGTCAGAATTGCAGAATATAAACCCAGCGATAGCGGATCTTTATTATGCAATATCTGGTGGAAATGTTGCAGGGTATGTTATCAAGACAAAACCGAGTGGATTTGGTGGAAGCATCGATGTAGTAACCGGAATTGATACTGAAGGTACTATTATGGGGTTGCGTGTCGGAAATCACCAAGAAACGCCGGGACTTGGCGCTAATGCAAAATTACCATATTTTTATGAACAATATGAAGGTTTAACTGTGAATTCACCAATTAAAGTCAGTAAGACAATTCCTGGTGAAAATGAGATATTGGCGATTTCAGGCGCTACAATTACGTCAGCGGCTGTTACTGATGGTGTGAATTTCATTGATGAAATAATGGACCATCTGAATAAGTAATGGGGGGTGAAATAATTGGATATAAAAAATTTGACCAAAGGTATTATTAAAGAGAACCCTATTTTTATTCAAGTATTGGGGATGTGCCCTACACTGGCTGTTACAACATCTGCAATCAATGGCTTGGGTATGGGACTTGCAACAACGGCTGTTCTTGCGCTATCAAATGTTTTTATTTCAATGTTCCGAAAAGTAATCCCAGATAAGATAAGAATACCGGCATTTATTGTTATTATCGCCAGTTTCGTCACTATCATTGGTATGCTGTTGGAAGGATACTTTGTTGATCTCTATAAAGCATTAGGCCTGTTTATACCTCTAATAGTAGTAAATTGCATCATTTTAGCGAGAGCAGAAGCGTTTGCTTTTAAAAACAATGTGATTGACTCATTGTTTGACGGCATTGGAAATGGTATTGGATTTACGTTGGCATTATTGCTATTGGGTTCAGTAAGAGAACTTTTAGGAGCAGGTAGCATTTTTGGCATATCATTATTAGGTGCAGCATATAAACCAGCTTTGATAATGATTTTACCACCAGGAGCATTTCTTGCACTGGGTATATTGCTTGCAATAAATAATAAAATAAAAGAAAGAAAAACTGTTTAAGGAGGTTAGGAAATGGAAGGTGCAAGTATTTTTGTAATTATTGTCAGTGCGATATTTGTAAATAACTTTGTATTGTCAAGATTTTTAGGAATTTGTCCATTCCTAGGCGTCTCTAAGCAGGTTGAGACAGCTTTTGGAATGGGTATGGCGGTTACTTTTGTCATGACTTTAGCCGGAATTCTCACATATTTTGTTCATACATTTATTTTGATCCCATTGAATTTAGGATATTTAGAACTCGTAGCATTTATTTTAGTAATAGCTTCACTTGTTCAATTTGTTGAAATTGTACTTCAGAAAACATCGCCTACTCTCTATCAAGCTTTAGGTGTGTTTCTACCCTTGATAACGACAAATTGTGCAGTGCTTGGTTTAGCGCTTTTGAACATACAGTATGAATTTAATTTACTGCAAACGATAGCGCATTCAGCTTCGGCAGCTATTGGTTTTTCACTTGCAATCATACTTTTTGCAGGAATAAGAGAAAAATTGGAAATTGCTGACGTGCCAAAGCCCTTCAGAGGATTTCCCATTGCGTTGATTACTGCTAGTTTGATGTCTATTGCCTTCTTGGGATTTACAGGATTAGTTTAAAGGAGTGAGATGATTTGGATATCAAAAATATTATAATGGCGGTAGTCAGTTTAGGTGGCATGGGTCTTATATTTGGTGCTGTGCTTGCATTTGCATCTCAAAAATTTGCTGTTGAAATTGACCCTAGAGCTATAGAAATAAGAAATGCACTGCCAGGTGCAAATTGTGGTGCATGTGGTTTTCCTGGATGCGACGGATTTGCAAATGCAGTACTTGCTGGTAAAACAAGTGTTAACGGATGTCCAGTGGGTGGTCCAGAATCAGCAAGTAAAATTGCTGAAATTATGGGTGTCGCTGCAGTTGCAGGTGAGAAAAAAACGGCACGTGTATTATGTAAAGGTGGAGATAATTGCTTATCTCGATTTGAATACGATGGCATAGAAGATTGTAAAGCAGAAAATATGATTGGTGGAGGCGGTTCAAAAGCTTGTACTTATGGATGCCTTGGCGGTGGAGATTGCGTTCAGGTTTGCTCATTTGATGCTATTCATATCAATGAATATGGTGTTGCGGAAGTGAATCCTGAAAAATGTACAGCATGTGGACTCTGCATTACTGCATGCCCTAAGAATATCATTGAATTAGTCCCTTACAATCAAACGGTTTTTGTAGACTGTATCAATCTTGAAATAGGTGGGCATGTTAAAAAGAATTGCAGCAATGCTTGTATTGCATGTAAAATTTGTGTGAAAAATTGCCCTGAAGATGCAATTCATGTTGAAAACAATGTAGCTAGAATTGATTATGAAAAATGTACCAATTGCGGCATCTGTTTTGAAAAATGTCCAACAAATGCTATTACGATAGATAAAGAAAATAATAGAATAATTGTAAATGAATAAATATAATCCCCTGATTTTTAAAATCAGGGGATTATTTAGTAAGCAGTTGGAGAATGTCGCCATAGAGAAATTCTGAATCTTTTTCCCATTTTTGGATTATTTGATTTGCCTGTTTTTCACTAATGACATTGATTGCTAACTTCATGATGCTTTTTTTATTTTCAATCATTTCAAGAAAAACTTCAAAATTTTGATTGTCTATTTTTGTAAAATAGGTTGATATCTCATGCTGTACCTTAGGTGGTTTTCTTATAATATTGACGAGGTCGATGATGGTATTGTGAAGATCATATGGAACGCGCTCCTTGAAAAATTCAAGAGAAACACGACCATTCTCAGTTATTTCATAGTAAACTTTCTTTTCCTTCTTTATTTCATGAATAAGAAAACTGTCAATCAATGAAATTAAAAGTTCATGCATTTCAAAGTATTGTATGATATTGTTTTTTATTATGAATTCTACCAGCTCATTTTTTTGAACGGGATATTTGAAAGTATCAAGAACGAGAAGAAGAGCTAAGCGGTCAACTGTTTCTTTATCGGTTGGATTGATAAGCATAAATTTCTCCTTCATATGTTATAATATAGTCATCGTCAAGTATATCATATTGATGAGAAAAATAAATAATTATAAAAGAAGTTTTTTGAAAGGAACTCATAGATGAAAGAAAAAATAACAGAAATTGCACGGTCGATAGGTGCTGACAAAATTGGATTTTCAGATGTTGAGGCATATGTTCCTACTCAATATAATGATTTAACAACTGCCATATCATTTGCTGTCCGAATGAGCGACAGCATCATGGATTCCGTTAATGAAGCTCCAACCCATGAGTATTTTCATTTATATCGATCTGTAAACCGTCTGATTGACGATATTGCTCTGAGAATAGTCATAGAGCTTCAAAGGAAAGGTTATAGAGCGATACCTATAGCAGCTAGTCAATCAATCAACTTGCCTCAAAATATGCCGTACAGCGCACTGTTTTCCCATAGGTTGGCGGCAACAAGATCAGGCATAGGTTGGATTGGAAAAAATGCATCTGTCATTACACCTGAATTTGGGCCTCGTATCAGGTTAGGTACAGTTTTGACAAATTTGATTGTTGAATATGATGAAGCTTATACTGAATCAAAATGTGGGAATTGCAATATTTGTGTTGAAAAATGTCCGACATTGGCACTATCAGGGGTTAAATGGAATCCTTCTGTTGAGAGAGGTGAGCTTGTTGATGTGCTCGCATGTTCAAATCATATGAAAGATCAATATGATTTGATTGGAAGAGGGTCTGTCTGTGGTATTTGCATCAGTAAATGCCCGATTGGAAAAGAAAGGTTATAAAATGAAATTATTAAATATTTTATATTTGTTAATAATGATGCTGGCAAATCCATATGAAAATGATACGATTCTTTCGCTTAATGATTTGCAACAACAACTGTCAGCTGTTGAATATCCTCAAGTGACAATTCAAGAAGAAGCTTTTTATGAGGCAAATGAAATGGGCAAGGTGCCTGTATTGATGTATCATAGAGTTAGAGAGGTTTCAAATGGCTATGATGTTTCATGGACAGAATTGAAGGATAATCTTCAAAGACTCTACGACAATGATTTTGTTGCAGTCAATTTTGAAGAGTACTTGCAAGGTGAAATAAATATACCACAGGGCAAACATCCTGTTATCATAACTTTTGATGATGGTGATATCAGCCAATTTAGAATAATTGTCGATGAAAATGGAAATCCAGAGATTGATATGAACAGTGCGGTAGGTATATTGTACGATTTTTACTTGAATCATACTGATTTTGGTTTTGAAGCCTCTTTTTTTCTGAATGGCAATACTCCTTTTGGCCAACAGGATTATGTTGAGAGAAAAGTGGCATTCATTGAAAAAAATGGATTGATTCTAGGTAATCATACGCTGATGCATATAAGTTTGGCAGATATGCTGACAAAAGAGGTAATTGAAAAAGCTGTGTATGACAATGAAATTTACTATTCAGAAAAATATGATACCAATTTGGCACATATATTGGCATTGCCTTATGGTATTTATCCAAAAGATATGTCGATTATTGAAGACATTGGATATCCTACTTTGAAAGTTGGTTGGAAACCAGAAGAATCGATATTCTCAACAAAATTCAATCCTTATAAAATCAACAGAATTCAAAATGGAAAAGATCAGTTTCAATTTGAGTATTGGATGGACTATTTTTCGAATCATCCTGATGAATTATTTACAAGTGATGGGGATTCTTCTAAAATCACATTGCCAAATTCATTTGAAAATGAATTGAATGCCGACTATGTCAGCAAAAAAGAAATCATTATTTATGAGGTGACTAAATGTATTATTCGGTAATTGCAGCAATTGTATTATTGGTAATTTTGACGTCTTTTCAGTACAGTTTAAATAGAATAATAAAATTATTACAAGAAATAAACAACAATTTGAAAAGCTTACGAGGAAAATTCTAATATTTGTGATAGAATATTCTTAATAATTTGCTTTGGAGGTTTTTTATGGATGTCGGGAAAATGAACAAGGAGATTTTATTTACGAAGGAAACAATAAATGAAAAAATTGTCGAAATGGGAAAAATTATAGAAAATGACTATAAAAATAAAAATTTGATGGTGGTTTCACTACTAAAAGGAAGTTTTGTTTTTACAGCTGATTTGGTCAGAAATATTCATTTACCGCTAGTAATTGAATTCATGATTACCTCAAGTTATGGAAATAGCCATGAATCAACTGGAATGGTCAAAGTAATACAAGATGTTGATCATAATGTTTCTGAATATGATGTCTTGTTAGTAGATGATATTATAGATTCTGGACATACAATGAAAAACGTTTATGAATTATTTCTTTCAAGAAATCCAAAAAGTTTAAAAACATGCACTTTACTTGATAAACCATCAAGAAGAGCAGTTGAATTCACGGCTGACTATACTGGATTCATCATTCCTGATAAATTCATTGTCGGATATGGACTTAATTATGGTGACTACTATAGAAATGTCGATCATATATTTGCATTTGTAGAATAAGAAATAGTTTAAAAGAAGACCTCATGGAGGTCTTCTTTTATTTTTTTTGCAAAATAATTATTGTTATTGCAAAAAATAATCAATTAGATAAAAATTATTGTGAAATATTTAATTATATAGGGTATAATTAATATGTAAACCATAGTCAAATCAAAAGGGGGGATTTTCCATGGATAAATCCATGAAAGATGCTGTGCAAAAAATTGTTATTAAACATGGAGTGGGAAAAGAATTTTTATTGCCGATTTTAAAAGAAGTCCAGAAACTCAATAAGTATCATTATATTCCTCAAGATGTTAGCCAGTATATGGCTAAATACATGGGAATTCATGAAAGTGAAGTGTATGAAGTAATTTCTTTTTATGCGGAGTTTTCGGAGGTCCCACGTGGAGAAAATGTAATTAAAGTTTGTGACAGTACTGTCTGTAAAGTGAATGACAATGAAGAACTTATCGGACTACTAGAAGACGTGCTAGGAATTGGAATGGGTGAAACATCTGAGAACAAGAAATTTTCACTTGAATTTTCGCCTTGTTTTGGGGCATGTGATATAGCGCCTGCTATTAGAATAAACGGTGAAGTTTTTGGAAACTTAAATAAGGAAAGATTAGAAGAGATTCTTCAATACTATAAGGAGGGTCCTCATGAAAAGAATAGTTAGCTTCATAACAGAAAATTTCGAAAAAGAAGTGCTTGAATCATTTGAAATTTCAAGTGGTTTACTGAGAGCGTCAAATATGACTGAAGATGAGATAATTGAAGAGATAAGTTTGTCTGGATTGAAAGGTAGAGGTGGAGCGGCTTATCCGACAGGAAAGAAATTGGCTCAATCAGCTGTTTTTAAAAGTGATGTCAAGTACTTGATATGCAATGCAGATGAAGGTGAGCCTGGAACATTCAAAGATCGTGATCTTTTAAAATATGATGCATTAGGTGTCTTTGAAGGGATGGTAATTTCAGCTTTAGCGGTTAGAGCTACAGATGGCATTTTGTATTTGAGAGAGGAATACAGTTTTTTAATAGATGAACTTGAAAATATTTTGTCACAAATGAGAAGCAAAAAAATATTGGGACACAATATTTTAGATACGGGATTGAACTTTGATATTTCAATTTTTTCAGGCGCAGGCGCGTATATTTGCGGAGAAGGAACATCATTGATTGAATCGATTGAAGGAAAACCAGGAAGACCAAGAAATAAACCACCGTATACAAAGGAACAAGGTTTATTCATGAAACCGACTTTATTGAACAATGTTGAAACCTATGCGGCAATCAATGCCATTATGAAAAATGGTTATGAGGAATTTATAAAATATGGAACTGAGAAGAGTCCAGGCACCAAATTAATCAGTTTATGCGGCAACGTAAACAGTCCGGGAACTTATGAAATTCCCTTTGGTGTCACCCTTAAGGAGATAATAGAAAAAATAGGAAATGGCGTAAAAAATGAAAGAAATGTAAAATTTGTTCAAATTGGTGGAATTTCAGGTCCCTTGATTTTAGGAAAAAATTTGGATATACCTTTTACTTATGAAGATTTTGACAAGATAGATGTTTCGATGGGTTCTGGTGCGATTTTGGTTGTGGATGACCAGACAGATATTCTTGATTTTCTCGATGCTGTTCAGGCATTCTTCAAGCATGAAAGTTGCGGAAAATGCACACCGTGTCGTGAAGGAAATAGGCAGCTTCTCAATGTGTTGGCAAGAATGCGAAAAGGAATTGAAACAGAGTCAGATATAGTCAATATTGAGAGAATTGCGAAAACCATGAAATACGCTTCTTTTTGCGGGTTGGGACAGACAGCGCCTACTGCACTGTTAAGTGCCATCAAAAATTGTCCAGAAGAAATTTTCAGAAGGGGTGAACAACATGCGTAATATAAAATTGACAATCGACAATCAAGTAGTAGTGGTCCCAGAAGGAACAACAATCTTAGAAGCTGCTAAAAAAGTAAATATCAAAATTCCAACCCTATGTCACCATCCTGATCAAAAGATAAAGGCAAATTGTCGAATTTGTTTGGTTGAAACAGGGGATGACAATCTTGATACTGCTTGTTCAACCTTCGTCAGAGAAGGAATGAAGGTAAATACAAAATCTAAATTGGTACGTGAAACTCAATTAGGTGTATTGGAACTAATATTGGCAAATCATGATCAAGACTGTTTGAAATGTGTTAGAAATGGACACTGTGAATTGCAAGATTTATGTGAAAAATTTTCAATATCTCGCGACGATATTGAAATAATACCGCCGCATGATATTGTTATTGATTCAAAAGCAATGGATTTACTGAATCCTGCTATTGTTAGAGACTATAGTAAATGCATAAAATGCAATAGATGTGTCGAAGTATGCAGGGAAGTTCAAGATGCCAGTATATTAGCAGGTGCGTTCAGATCAACAGATTATACTGTTCAACCGGCTTATGGCAAGACGTTGTCACAGACATTATGCACATATTGTGGGCAGTGTGCAGTAGTATGTCCTGTTGGCGCCATATATGAAAAAAGTGAAATACAACAAGTGTGGGATGCTATTGACAATCCCAATCTGCATGTCGTTGTGCAAGTAGCGCCTGCAGTAAGAATTTCAATAGGTGAAGAATTTGGATTCAAACCTGGAACTGCAGTAACTGGGAAAACAGTTTCAGCTCTTAGAAGACTTGGGTTTGATCAAGTGTTTGATACTAACTTCACAGCAGATTTAACAATCATAGAAGAAGGTTATGAACTGATTGATCGTATCAGCAATCATAAAACTTTACCGATGATTACATCTTGTTCACCAGGATGGATCAACTATATGGAAGGATTTTTTCCAGAAGTGATTGACCATGTTTCAACCTGCAAATCGCCCCAGCAGATGTTTGGTACGTTATCTAAAACCTATTATTCAAAGACAAGAGGTATCCATCCCTCAAAAATATACTCAGTTTCAATCATGCCTTGTACTGCCAAGAAATTCGAGGCTAAAAGAGATGAAATGATGACCAATGGCATACCGGATGTGGATGCCGTATTGACAACAAGGGAATTGGCAAAACTGATTAAAACAGCTGGTATTGATTTTGCCAACTTGAAAGATGAAGAATTCGATAATCCGTTTGGAATAACAACAGGTGCAGCCGCAATATTCGGTGCCACAGGTGGTGTCATGGAAGCAGCCTTAAGAACGGTGTATGAAGTTCTCACTGATAAAGAATTGCCAGAAATAAATTTCTATGATGTAAGAGGAATGGAAGGCATTAAAGAGTCTTCTGTCAAGATTGGAGATTTGGAAGTTAAAATCGCTGTTGCACATGGACTCAGCAATGCGAGAAAATTGATGGAGCAAGTGAAAGATGGAAAATCACCCTATCATTTCATTGAAATAATGTCATGCCTTGGAGGATGTATTGGTGGGGGCGGTCAGCCAATCTGCACAGAGAAATGCATCAAAGATCAAAGAATCAGTGGGATTTATTATATGGATCAAAATATGCCTATAAGAAAATCTCATGAAAATCCATACATCCAAAAACTTTATGAAGATTTTCTAGTAGAGCCCAATAGTCATGTTGCACATGAATTGCTGCATACACATTATTCAGCGAGACATTTATAAAGATTATTGGAAAAAGAAATCAGCCTTAATCGGCTGTTTTCTTTTTTGTGGATATGAGATAAAATTAGAGATGTGTCATAATTAAATAAAAATTATTTTGGCAAAGCAAATAATAAAGTTGACTGGAACTAATCAGTGCATGATGGTGTCTAATATAGGAATTTGAAGTAATTATGATAAAAGTATCAATCGTAAAAAAATGACTGTAATTGTCAAGTCATTTTCAGACATAATATTGGGGGATTAAAATGAGAAGAAAATCTAAAAAGATTGTCAAGAATTTATTGATGATATCAGTGCTGGCATTGATTGGTGTTGCATCATTTATGCTGATGTCTGATAAAAGCACAAAGGAAATTGTTCCTGTTGAGGATAATGAAACAGTAGTAGAGGACACGCAGGTTCCTGAATATACGCAAGATGAAGGAGATACAAGTCCTGAAGCTGAAATCAAACCTGAATTGGATAATCTGCAGGAACTTGAAAAAATGGTCAAGTCATCTGAAGTAATTGCTGTCATGATTAAAGACTCAGCTTTGTACTCTGATTATTCAGATTCAAAAGAAATAGTTGGTGAAATATCAATTGAAGAGAAAGTAGAAATCTTAAGGGACAGAGGATGTCAGTGGTATTATGTCAAGAATTTGGATACGCTTGAAGAAGGATGGATTCCTGTAGACACACTGAGTATTCCTGAGGATCCGCAGACGAATAATGAATTGATGACAAAAGAACAGCTAGAAGCTTATGTGAATTTTAAAGCTTTTGAGAGCAATTCCGAGTATTTCATATGGGTTGATATAGATCGACAAGTGACAAATGTTTTTATTGGTGAAAAAGGAAAGTGGGAATTAGTTGACAGTATGCTGTCTGCAACCGGAAAAAATATTTCACCGACTACTAGAGGTAAATTTGAAGTATCGACAAGAGGAGATTGGTTTTATACTGAAAGATTTGCAAGTGGTGCAAAATATTGGACTAAATTCAATGGAGCATATTTGTTCCATTCGGTTTCAATGGACATCAACAAGGAAGTTTCTGATCCCACTTTGGGAATTAGAGCATCAAATGGATGTATCAGGTTAGCTGTCGAGAATGCCAAATGGATTTATGATAATATTCCAGAAGGAACAGCTGTGTTTATAAATTAAAGCAAAAAAGATGAGAGCAATTAAAAATTGCTCTCTAACCATTTTTTGAATTCCTCATCAGGTACCATGTTTCCTCCTGTTGCCCAGGAAACATGAGTTGCTTTGTATGGATTGATATTTTTCAATTCAAAGTAGTCATTTGCGAGCAAAATTCTCGGTCCTGCCAAAGAAATTGCAGCGGATGGTTCGATTTTTATATGGTCCATCAGATAAATATCTTTCAGATAAGGGTAGAGGTGATTGTCATTCAAAGTATAGAATCCGTTGATGAGATGTCCAACTGTTTTACCTACAAAGCCTGAAGGGCGTCCGACAGCTAAGCCATCTGCTTCAGTTATGTTTGTGAGACCGATGTCCTTTACTGAAATGTTTTCATGTTTGCCTGTAAAAACACCGAGAAACATGCAGGGTGATTCAGTGGGTTCGGCAAAGAAAATATGGACGTTGTCACCAAAAATTTTCTTGAGGCCAAAAGTTATGCCTCCTGGTGCACCGCCGACACCGCATGGCAAATAGACCATGAGAGGATGACGAGAATCTACAATGATTTTCTTTTCTTCAAGTTGACTTTTCAATCTCAGGGCAGCAGTAGCATAACCCAAAAATAGTATCTCGGAATTTTCATCATCGACAAAATAAGTCTTGCTATCATTATCAGCTTGCTTTCTGCCTTCTCTGACGGCGACTGAGTAATCATCTTCATATTCTTTGACAGTGACACCCTTTGAACGTAAAAGTTCCTTCTTCCATGTTTTTGCGTCTGCAGACATGTGGACAGTTACATTGAAGTTAAGGACAGATCCAATGATGCCAATGGACAATCCGAGATTGCCAGTAGAACCGACTGCAATTTTATATTGTGAAAAGAATTTTTTAAAAGAATCATTGAGTAAAATTGAGTAGTCATCATCTTCTTTGAGCATATTGTTTTCAATGGCTAAATTTTCAGCATGATGGAGAATTTCATAGATTCCGCCTCTTGCCTTTACTGAACCCGATACGGGTAATTGTGAGTCAGCTTTTAAAAAATATTTACCCGGGTAATATTTTTGTTCTTTAATTTGAAACATCTGAGTTGTCTTATGGATATCAATCAATTCTGATTCTATCAATCCATTGTTCGCTTTTGTTTCAGGAAAAGCTTTTTCAATAAAAGGTCTGAATCTTTGAAGTCTTTTTTCCGCATCCATAATATCTTCAATATTTAAACTGAGCTTATCAAATCCAGTTGAAGTTGATTCAAATGTCGAATTGATCCAAAAGAGTTCCTTTCTATTTTTCATTGCTTCAAGAATTGAATTCATTTTATTCCTCCTTGTGATATGATAATCATAATATCATTATACAAAAAAAGGAGAAAAATCATATGTATTTCGATGCTCATTTGGATTTAGGATATTATGTCTATTGGAAACGTTATTTAGGAGAAAAAGAAGTCATCAATCGCCATTATTATGATGACTTTGTTGGTGGCGGGATGAAACTTGTTATTGCAGCCATTTATATTGATGATATCTTTCTACCTGATATGGGATTAAAAATGGCAATACGTGAAATAAATGCATTGCTTGAAGAGATTGAAGAATCAATGGACCGATATATGTTAATCAAATGTAAAGAGGATTTGAAAGAATTACTTCAATCAGATAAAATCGGGATTATTCTTTCACTTGAAGGGTTGGCACCCATTGAGAATGATATAGAAATGCTGAAGAGTTTTTATCGATTAGGTATAAGAGGTCTTGGACTTTCGTGGTCAAGAAGAAATTATGTGATTGATGGTGTAGGTACTTTCTCAAATGAGAATAGAGGTGGTTTGACAAAATTTGGAGAAGAAGTGATTGAATTTGCAAATGAAAAAGGCATGTTCATAGATGTCAGCCACGCAAATGATTTGGGAATTGAGGACGTCTTGAAAATTTCATCTAAAAAAATAATTGCTTCTCATTCAAATCCCCGTTCTTTGCATGGAATAGAAAGAAATCTGCCTGATAAATTTATAGCGTCGTTGGGTTTTATAGGTGTCAATGGATACAACAAAAACATGGCTGAATTGGATGAAGGTCTTGATGTAAAAACCGTAGCTGACCATATTGAGTATTTTGTTGAAAAATCAGATGAAAACTCGGTTGGACTTGGATTCGACATGATTGGAAAGTTGCATGATATTCCGCAAATTCAGAGAAGAGAAGCAAATGATAGAAAAGGATATGATGTCATAGCGCATCACGGATTGGTTCCGCTTCTTGAAAAAGAACTTGTAGACAGAGGATGGCCGAAAGAAAAAATTGAAAAAATCATGTGGAGGAATTTATTTAACTATCTGATGATTAATCTATAAAAAAAGAGAGGCGTTAGCCTCTCAAGTCATCCAATAATTTAGTTTTATCTTTAGTTTTATCATCCTTCATTTTGATGACCTTTGCAGGTGTTCCTGCCACGACAGCACCAGGAGGAACATCTTCAGTTACTACTGAACCTGCCGCAACTACAGCTCCTTTTCCTATGCGAACACCTTCAAGAACGACAGCATTTGCACCTACTAAAACATCATCTTCAATAATGACAGGTGTTGCACTAGGGGGTTCCAATACACCTGCAATAACAGCACCGGCACCGATATGTGCATTTTTGCCAATAGTGGCTCTTGCACCTAACACAGCATTCATGTCAATCATGGTTCCTTCCCCGATTGAACTGCCGATATTGATTACCGCACCCATCATGATGACGGCGTTTTTCCCTATGATGACATGGTCTCTTATAATTGCGCCTGGTTCTATTCTTGCTTCTATTTCTCTAGTATCCAACATAGGAATAGCTGAATTTCTTCGATCGTTCTCAATGAAATAATGTTCAATGTTATTTTCATTGTCATCCAGTATTTCTTTGATGTTTTTATAATCTCCGATGAGAATGCAAAAGTCATCAGCACAAAATGATTGTACCTTGTTTGGAGGAATGTAAAGTTTTCCTTGTACATAGACTTTTGTCAATGTTGATTTTTCTGAATTTTTTATAAACTTCGCTATTTCATATGGATCTGTTAGATTGAACTCTTCAGTCAATTGTTAACCTCCTTGTAATGAGATCATTCATATTGAACAATCCATTTTTCTTTGATATCAAAAACTTGGCAGCATTTAATGCTCCCTTTGCAAAAACTTTTTTAGAATGCGCTTCATGTTTAAATTCTACGATTTCATCAGTGCCTGCAAAAATTACGGAATGTTCACCAACAATTGTGCCGCCTCTGACAGAATGAATACCAATTTCTTTTGCATTTCTTTTTGAAGTTTTGCCAAATCTACCGTGGATATATGTATAATCATTTTTTTGATTGATGGCATCTGCCAATAAAAATGCAGTGCCACTGGGTGCATCCACTTTTTTATTATGATGTTTCTCAATGATTTCAATGTCAAAATCATTTAATAATTCGTGGGCTTCCTGTATTAAATGAGCGATTAGATTGATGCCGATCGACAAATTTTTTGATCTGAAAACAGGAATAGTATCAGAAGCTTTTAAAACTTTTTGTTCTTGTTCTTCAGATAATCCTGTTGTCGCTAAAACAAGCGGCTTATTTTTTTTGATGCAAAAATCAATCAAATCATCAGTTAAAGAAAAATGTGAAAAGTCGATGACAACATCGTATTCCACATTGACAGAATCTAAATCAGCAAATGCCGAGCAAGATTCATCACCGTCGATATGTTTAGAAACACAAGCAGACAAAATGAAATCAGGATGACTTTCTATTTCATTTGTGATAATTTTTCCCATGGTTCCTTTTGCTCCGTAAACAAGTATTCGAATCATTCAATCACCTACAACAATCCTATTTTTTTCATCTCTTCTTTGAGCAAAACTTGTCCCGGTTCGCTCATTTCGATCAATGGCATTCGTAAAGAGCCAACAGACATTCCCATAAGATTCATCGCTGCTTTAATTGGAATGGGATTTACTTCCATGAAGACTGCATCAGTAATAGGTTTTGTAAGCAGCTGAAGGTTAGCGGCTTTTTTTGTATCACCGTTTAAGAAAGCTTCAACCATATCATGGGTTTCTTTTGGCAAAATATTTGCAATGACTGATATGACACCATGTCCTCCAACTGACAGCACTGGGACAATATGGTCGTCATTGCCTGAATAGAGATAAAAGTCTTCAGGAATCAATCTTGCAACTTCAACTATTTGAGCAATGTTGCCACTGGCTTCTTTGACTGCAGATATATTTTTATGCTTTGAAAGCTTTTCAACAGTACTTGGCAAGATATTCATACCTGTACGGCCTGGTACGTTATAAAGAATACAAGGAATATCAACTTCATCGGCGATTGCTGTGAAGTGTCTAATAAGTCCTTCTTGTGTCGATTTGTTGTAATATGGTGTTACAAGTAAAAGTCCATCAACACCTGTCAATTCAGCTGCCTTGCTCAATCGGATACTATGGGCAGTGTCATTGGAACCTGTTCCTGCAATGACAGGTATCTTCCCATCAATTTCCTTTACAGCAATTTTAAATAATTTTAATTTTTCATCATCAGAAATTGTAGGAGATTCACCTGTTGTACCGCTTACAATAATAGCATCAGTTCCATTCTCCAAATGAAATTGAAGGAGTTCAATAAATTTTTCATAATTGACACTTAAGTCGTCGTTGAAGGGTGTCACAATTGCCACGCCAGAACCTTTAAATAAACCCATATTGAATCTCTCCTTTAACCTATAATATATTTTTCTCTAAATATTCGGCGATTTGAACAGCATTTGTTGCTGCTCCTTTTCTTATGTTGTCAGCCACAACCCATAGATTTAAACCATTTTCAACACTTTCATCTCTGCGTAAACGGCCGACATAAACTTCATCTGTACCTGCAGCATCAAGAGCTAATGGATATTTATCGTTCTTGACATCATCGACTAGTACAATGCCCTCAGCATTTTGATAAAGTTTGAAAATATCACTCATATTGAACGGTTTTTCAAGTTCAACATTGATACTCTCACTGTGAGAATAAAAAACAGGAACTCTGACAGTCGTAGCGGTGATTTTTAAATCTGGATTATGAAGCATTTTTTTTGTTTCGTTGATCATTTTCATTTCTTCTTTTGTATAGCCATTTTCCATAAATACATCAATGTGTGGAATTACATTATTGGCAATAGGATGAGGATATGCACTCAAGAGTTCTTTGCCTTTCAAACCTTGTTCAAGGTCATTGTAGCCCTTTACTCCTGAACCTGATACTGCCTGGTATGTTGAATAAATGATACGTTTGATTTTATAAAGTTCATTCAGTGGTTTCAAGGCAACTACCGCTTGTATTGTAGAGCAGTTTGGATTGGCAATAATGCCATGATGTTTTGCGATGTCTTCAGGATTGACTTCTGGTACTACAAGGGGCACATTTTCATCCATTCTAAAGGCACTTGAATTGTCAATAACAATTACGCCTTTACTCGCGGCAAGAGGTGAAAATTTTTCGCTTATGTCGCCTCCAGCTGAAAATAGAGCAATATCTATTTCTCTATCAAATGAAGCTTCTGTCAATTCTTCTACAGTATACTCTTTACCCATAAATGTTATTTTCATGCCAGAAGATTTAGCGGATGAGAATAAGTATAAATTTTCAAAAGGAAAATTTCTTTCTTCCAATACTTTTAAAAATGTTTGTCCAACCATTCCTGTTGCGCCAACAATGGCTAAATTTATTTTTTTCATGATGGTCACCTCTTATTTTATATTAATATTTGTATTAACTTACAATTATATATACAATATAGTATAGTAAATATGAAATAAATCAAGTTATTTTGGAGGTTGGAATGAATTTTATACGCGAAAAATTAATAATTATGCAAGAAAATATAAAAAATTACAGACGAGAGCTTCATTTGATTCCAGAAAGTGGTTTTAAAGAAATAAAGACTCAGAATTATATTATAAATAAATTGAAACAGTTTGGTGTTGAATTTGAAAAAGTGGCCGGAACAGGAATTGTCGCAGTTATTGAAGGAGAAGACCAAAGTAAGGCGATTGCTTACCGTACAGATATTGATGGACTAGGTGTCAATGAAGAAAATTCTCATGATTTCATTTCGTCGCACAAGTCTATGATGCATGCCTGTGGCCATGATGGACATATGGCCATGGCACTTGGAACGATAAAATTCCTCATTGAAAACAAGATACCTTTGAAAATGAATGTCGTGTTCATATTTCAGCCAGCTGAGGAAGGGCCTGGTGGTGCTGAAAGAATAATAGCCGAAGGCGTGCTTGAAAAATACAATGTGATGGAAATTTTTGGCTATCATGTTTTTCCTGATGTGGAAGAGGGCTTTTTTTCAACGGTCAGTGGACCTCTAATGGCACGTACTGGAGAATTCGATATTGATATCTATACGAAAACTGCACATGGAGCAATGCCTCATAAAGGTGTGGATGCTGCAATTTTAGCATCGGAATTGCTATTGAAATTTCAAACAATTATCAGCAGGAGTATTGATCCTATTGAACCTGCAGTTTTAACTGTAGGGAAAATAGTTATAGGAGAGATGAGAAACGTCATTGCTGGTAAGGCAAGAATGGAAGGTACCATTAGAACGTTTAATGAGGAAGTTTATAAAAGTATTAAAGATAAAATGAATATTTATGCAAAATTATTAGAATCGGATATTGTGAAAGTTGAAGTTGATTTCAGGGACATGTACCCGGCTGTTGTAAATGATGTCACTTTGGTAGATGATTTCAGACAGGCTGTAGGTGCTGAAAAGGTACTGATGATTAAACCTCAAATGATTGCAGAAGATTTTTCATATTATCAAACTGTCATTCCTGGTATTTTTGTTTTTGTCGGAATTAAAAATGAGGAGAAAGGTTTCAATAAGCCTTTGCATAGTTCAACATTCGACTTTGATGAAAAGATTCTTTTAAACGGTGTGGAAGGATTTTTAAGGTACTTGTCAGTAAGAGGTGCAATAGATGGAGAATAGGATTAAATTACTGACTTTAAATATATTTTATCTGCTTGGAGCAATTCTATTTCTGACTTTAGGGAATTTTCTTCAAAGCTGGCATTTTGAAATTGGATTGATTATTACAGAGTATGTATTGGTTTTAGGTTTTTCCATACTGATCATCAAATTCAATAGAGCAAAAATATCAGATTATATTCATTTGAAAGAAGTTTCTAAATTGACCTTGTTGAAAACTATTTTAATAGTTGCACTTTCATTGCCTATCGTTATGATATTGAACTTGATTTCTATTTATGTTTTAGAGTTGATGGGAAAAAGCATGTATTTTGATATTCCTATGCCCAGTGGTTTTCTTCATGTGATATTTCAATTTTTGATAATTTCAATCTCAGCGGGGATATGTGAAGAGATCTTTTTTAGAGGGGTTATATTAAATGCCTATTCTGATTATTTTTCATATAAAAAAGCGATTGTTATTTCGGCAGTCTTGTTTGGCGTATTCCATTTCAATATTGAAAACATATTAGGACCTATCTATTTGGGAATTGTATTTGGCATTATCGCAATCAAGACAAAATCCATTATCCCAGCCATTATTGGGCATATGACTAATAATGGGATTGCATATGTCCTTTCGTATATGGGATCTTTCATTGATACTAAAGAAGCTGAAACTGTTATAAATGCCAAGTTTTTATTGGACACAATTGTCAGTCTTTCTGTAGGTGCTGTTTTTTCATTAGGTGTCATTCTTTATTTGTTGAAATCAATACCAGATGAAAGCAACATGCATATAGAAACTAAAAAAATGCCATATAAAAAAATATATTTTACTCCGATATTTATTGTGTTGGCAATCTATATCGGTTATACCTACTATGTGTTTTTGAGGTGATGAATAATGAAGAGTTATAAGAATTTATCTTTGATTTATGATAATTACATGGCAGATTATGATTATAAATCAGTTATCGATAAAATTGAAAAATATCTGAGAGAACTAAAAGTGAAAAATGTATTGGATTTGGCGTGCGGCACTGGAAATGCCAGTTTTGAACTTTATGAAAGAGCTTATGCTGTTACAGGTGTCGATTTGTCTGAAGAAATGCTGATGGTTGCAAAAGAAAAAGCACTTGAGAAAAATTATAAAATAAAATTCATGCTTTCAGATATGAGAGATTTTCAAATGAATACGCGTTTTGATGCTGTTATTTCGCTGACGGATGGATTCAATTATTTACTTGATGAAGAAGATTTGTCACAGGCATTCAATAATGTATTTGAACATTTGAAATCTAACGGCATCTTTATCTTTGACATGAGCAGCATCTATAAATTCAAGGAAATCATCGGAAATACTACTTTTGCAGAGAATGATGAAGATTCATCTTATATCTGGGAGAATTATTACGATGAAGAAAACAATATACTTGATTTTGATGTAACAATTTTTACTAAGACTTCAAAAGATCTATTTGAAAGAAAAATGGAGAACCATACGCAAAAGGGATATGGAATCGAAGTAATAGAAAAATTGTTGAAGTTGTCAAATTTTGAAATTTTGGATGTCTATGGATCAAATGAAAGTCTGGAGTTATCAGACAGATTGTTTTACGTAGCTAGAAAACCTTATTAGACATTATGTCAATAAGGTTCATATTATGTCATGAAAATATAAGCGACACCAGAAACTGCGACAAAGGCACCAAAAATTTCTCGAAGGGACATTGTTTCCTTTTGATAAAAATAAGCAAATGGTATTACTAGAATAGGAGTTAAAGACATGATAGTTGATGCGATTCCTGGATTAGTATATTTGATTGATATAAGCGATAAGGAGACGCCAATCGATGGACCGAAAAATGAACCAATAGCAGTACTTGTCATAGCAGGTCTATTCTTTAATGCTTTTATGACGAGTGGCCATTGCCTTTTTATTGTGAAAACTATGATGAAGCCAATTACTGCAGCAATAATTCTTATCTGTGTAGCAGCTATAGGATTGTATTCGCCCATGCCAATCTTGCTTAAGATAAGTCCTGAGGATTGACCGATTGCACCACCAAAAGCGAATAATAAATCTTTTAACGGGTGTGATAAAGAAAGTTGGTTTCCAGATTTCGATTTTTTGAGAATAACCAGATTGATTCCGAAAAGAGTAATGAGCATTCCAGTAATTTGATGAAGAGACATCACTTCATTTAAGAATAAGAAGCTCAAAATACCTGTAATCGGCGGAACGCTAGCCATGATGAGCATTGTGATTCTAGAACCGTTCCGTACGAGAGATTCAAATAAAAGAAGATCTCCTATAACGAATCCAATTATTCCAGACAATGATAACCAGATCCAATTGTTGATAGAGGCATCAATAGGGAAAAACATGCCTCGTGAAAAAACAGTAAAAATGCTGACAAAAAAAATAGCCATTACAAGCCTAATTAAATTCAATGGGAAAGAACCTACTTTTTTTCCAGCAGATTCAAAAGCGATTGATGTGACAGTCCAGCAGATAGCAGTGCCAAAAGCAGCTATTTCTCCAATATGTGAATGCATAAATACCTCAGTTTTCATTATTTTTACAACTAGAATATAACATATTGGAGCATATTTAACAATTGAAATATATCAAAGATTCATTTAAAATAGGAAAGAGAATTTGGAGGTAATGATGGGAAAAATAACAATGGCGTTGGTCGGAGAATATACACGAGTGTATATTGCTGACACAACAGATATGGTAGATGAAGCAAGGAAAATTCACGATACATTTCCTGTGGCAACGGCAGCTCTAGGAAGAAGTATTACCGCTGCAAGCATCATGGGGAAAATGCTGAAGGGTGAAAATGAAAAGTTGACTTTTCAAATCAAGGCAAAAGGTCTAATAGATTCTATTGTAGCAGTAGCTTGGTCGAACGGAAATGTCAAAGCTTTCATATCTGATCCTCATGTGGATTTTGAAGACCATGAAAATAATAAGCTCAATGTTGGTGGCGCTATAGGAACAGATGGGGAAATAATCATAATCAAAGATTTGGGATTGAAGGATCCTTATATAGGTCGGTCCCATTTGGTTAGTGGTGAGATAGCAGAAGATCTTGCACAGTATTACTTGGAATCAGAGCAGCAACCTTCAATAATATCCTTGGGGGTTTTAGTGAGTCCTGATTTAAGTGTAATAGCTGCTGGCGGTTTTTTTGCACAGCCGATGCCTAACATACCGGAAGATGAAATAATACTTTTGGAGAGGGCAGTAAAAGATATGCCTGCTATTTCTTCTGTAATTAAAGAGTATACTGATCATGAAGAAATGTTGAAAATACTTTTTCCAGATATGGCATTACGAATAATGGAGACTTATGATGTAGCTTTAAAATGTGATTGCAGCAAGGAAAAACTAGAAAAGGCGCTTATTACTCTAGGATCGGATGATATCAAGGAAATTATTGATACTGATGGAAAAGCGCAACTTCACTGTCATTTTTGCAATACTTATTATGATTTCAGCGGAGAAGAATTAATAAATATTTATAAATTGACTAAAAAATAAATTTGCGATATGATTGATTCGCTGAAGAATGAGACGATATATCCAAGTGGTGAGGCGTAGTTTTCAACTCTTTATTTATTGGTTAAAACCTATGATCTCAACCACTAGACAACCTTTTGGTTGTTTTTTTAATGGACGGGGTGAGGGTAATGAAGCGTGCAAAAGGAGTCATAATTTCCTATAAGGCATCAGATAAGTTGATAGAGTATCTGAAAAAATTAGATTTAGAGATTATAAATACAAAATCAAATCATTTTGTTTATGAATCAATTTCAGATCATCCAGATGTTTTTATTTTTCAAACTGATGAAGGATTGATTGTTGACCCAAGATACTACGAGTATTTCAATGGAAAACTTGAAAAATACAATTGCCATGTAAAAAAAGGCAAAAGCATTATAGGATTTTCATACCCGGAAAATGTTTATTATAATGCCATTGGCATAAATGGTATTTTAATAGGATCAAAATATACTGATAAAAGTATAGATGAAATGTTTTCAAGCAAGATAATAGTGAAACAAGGATATGCAAAGTGTAGTATTTTACCTGTTGATGAAAATAGTTTTATCACTTCGGATGAAGGAATTTATAAAATAACTAAGGATATATTTGATGTTTTACTCATCACACCTAAAGGGATACTTCTGGATCAAATGGACCACGGTTTTATTGGCGGTGCAGGTGGAAAAATATCAGAAGATGAAATTTTCTTTACTGGAAACATTGAAAAGCACAGTGATTATGAAGCCATCTATAAATTTGTATCTGAAAGAAAAATAAAATTGCAGTATCCAAAAGATATTCCACTGACAGATTTGGGCAGTGTCATGTTTTTTGATTAAAAGGAGATGATAATTATGTGGAGTAAATTGATTATTTTAGGATTGGTAGGTGCTTTGATTGGTTATTCGACTAACGTCATTGCAATAAAATTGTTGTTTAGACCGCTTGAGCCAACGAAATTGTTTAATATACAAGGATTGATACCTAAAAGAAAACCTGAAATTGCGGTCAGTATTGGTGAAATAGTTGCTAATGAGCTTATAAAAGTAGAAGAATTAATGGATATTTTTATTGAAAGAATGGATAAAGAAAAATTCAAATATGAAATTGGTGATAAAATATCATCTGCGATTGTGGATAAATTACCTCCTTTTATACCTGCAACAATTGTCACAACATATGTAGATCAGTTCATCAATGAAAAAGGTGATGAATTCATTAATGAAATCAGTGAAAGAATCCTTCATGAAGCGTCAACAAATGTAAAAGTAGACCAAATTGTTGAAGATAAAATTATGGATTTTGACTTGATCAAGCTTGAAGAAATCATCTTGAAAATCGTGCATAAAGAATTGAGGCATATAGAGCTTCTGGGAGGTGTCCTTGGATTGATCATTGGATTGGTACAAGGTGTAATAGTGTTATCTATATAGACGAAAAGAAATTGTATACTGAAAAATTATTTTCTATAAAATAAATTGAGATTGACATAAAGAGTTAGATATTTCTAATAATGAATAAATGATAAAAAATATGGTAAAATCAGAAATAAGAGGAAGGTGATGAGTTATGGTATTTGGAAGCACTTTACAATTTGTATTATTAGCTGTTCTTCTGATGCTGTCAGCACTTTTTTCATCGTCTGAGACAGCGTTGATGACACTTAGCAAAATAAAATTGAGACATATGGTTGAAGAAAAAGTAAAAGGTGCAGGGTTGGTGCAAAAATTGGTGGATAATCCCAACAAACTGCTTGGCGCAATACTGGTAGGTAACAATATTGTGAATATAGCCGCATCAGCGATTGCAACTTCTTTGGCAATCAGTTATTTTGGGAATAAGGGTGTTGGTATTTCAACAATAAGCATGACATTTATTGTATTGATATTTGCAGAAATAACACCAAAATCACTGGCTGCTCAGAAACCTGAAAAAGTATCATTAAGACTATCTAAAGTCATATATTTTTTGATGCTCATCTTGAATCCTCTGACAAAAGTAATTATTTTAATTACCAATTTTCTTGTTAGAATTTTAGGTGGAAAATCCAATTTTAAAAAAGCACTTATAACGGAAGAAGAATTAAAGACAATGATCAATATCAGTCATGAGGAAGGAATCCTTGAAGTAGAAGAGAGACAGATGATCCACAATGTATTTGAATTCACGGATATCAGAGTGAAATCGGTCATGGTGCCCAGAATTGATGTTTGTTTTTTAAAGTATGAGTCCACTTATGAAGAAGTTATTAAACTATTTCGTGATGAACAATATTCCAGATTGCCTGTATATAAAGAGAGTCCTGATAATATTGAAGGAATTTTAAATATAAAAGATCTTCTGTTTTTAGATGATCCTTCGCAATTCGATATTGGTAAAATATTGAAAGAACCTCATTTTACTTATGAATTTAAACGTTCAATCGAATTGTTGGAAGAAATGAGAATGAAAAAAACTAGAATGGCAGTAGTTTTGGACGAATACGGTGTGACTGCCGGGATTGTGACAATAGAAGATTTGGTAGAAGAAATTGTTGGAGAAATAGAAGATGAATATGACGATGAAAAAGAGCAGATAAAAGTCATATCTGAAAATGAGTACATTGTTGATGGCAATACACGTATCGATCAGATAAATGAATTATTGGGCATTTTAATTGAATCGGATGATTTTGATACAATTGGGGGATTCATCATCGGAGAAATGGGTCATTTGCCTGAAACGAATGAGATTTTGGAATTCAATGAAATCACTTTTGAAATCATAAAAATCAAGAAAAATAGAATTGAAAAATTGAAGATAAAAACGAATGAGTAGTCATATCGGAAAAAAATATTTAAGTAAAGATAGGTGGCAGAATTGATGGATCGATTTATTGTTGAAGATAATTTTTGGGAAGTTTTTCCTGAAGCCAAACTGGGAGTTGTCATATGTAGAGGCATAAACAATAAATATAGATCAGAAGAGATTTATTTTAAAATTCTTTCTGATGCTCAAATAAAAGCAAAAATGCACTTGAATGAAGAGGATTTCACTAGCAACAAGGTTGTTAAAGTATGGAGAGAAGCTTTCAAGAAATTCAAGACAAAAAAAGGAGCTAGATCCTCTATCGAAGCACTGTTAAAAAGAGTGAATAATAATCATTCTATTGGAAACATTAATCCTCTAGTAGATATATATAATGCTGTCTCATTAGAATATGCTTTTCCTTGTGGTGGAGAGGATATGGATTCTGTGAAAGGTGATTTGAAACTCACCAAGGCCATCGGTGGAGAAAGTTTTCTTGTGCTTGGAAGCGATGACAACAGTCCGGCACTTGAAAATGAGATTGTTTATAAAGATGATATCGGCGCTGTATGCAGATGTTGGAATTGGCGTGAATCTAAGAGAACAATGCTGACAGAAGATACAAACAATGCATTCATGTGTATCGAACACATTGATTCAAGCAGAGATGGAGAATTTGAAGCAGCTCTTGAAAGTTTGAGAAGCAACATAGAAATTCATCTTGGAGGTATATGCGAAATATATGTTCTAGACAGTCAAAACAGGAAAATAGAAATCAATGTTGCGTAGACACTCCTTAGTGCAGTGCAAATTAAATACGGCTTGACATTTGTAGAGATCAGGTATAAAATTAAAAAAATATAAAATTTTTAAGTGATGATGGGAAAGAGTACTTGATTGACTGCTTTCAGAGAGAAAAAGTCTTTGGCTGTGAACTTTTTCAAGCAAGAATTTTGGAAAACTGATCCCTATGCTTTGATTGATTAGCTTTAATAGTGAAATATCAACGTTCTTACCGCGATAAGGTAATTTGAGAGGCCATTTATGGCAACCAAGGTGGAACCGCGTTAACTCGTCCTTTATTATTAAGGATGAGTTTTTTTATTTAAGAAAAGGAGAGGATAATATGAAAATTACTTTAAAAGATGGTTCTGTAAAAGAATTTGAAAAAGGTGTATCGCTTTTTGAAATCGCTAAGGCAATAAGTGGACGTTTGGCTAAAGAAGCTATCGCAGGAGAAGTGAATGGCAAGAAGGTGGATCTTTCATATAAAGTTAATGAGGATTCTGAAGTCAGTATATTTACATTCAACGATGAAGTCGGTGAACATGCATTCAGACATACCAGTTCACATATTTTGGCACAAGCTGTATTGCGTCTGTATCCGGGTTCTAAGCTTGCAATAGGACCGGCAATCAAAGACGGATATTATTATGATATAGATTCTGATCATGTATTTACACCTGAAGATTTAGAAAAGATAGAAAATGAAATGAAAAAAATAGTCAAGGAAGGATTGGTTCTTGAAAGATTTGAATTGCCTAGAGATGAAGCTTTAGTACTTGTAAAAGAACGTGGTGAAGATTATAAAGTTCAGCTCATCAATGAATTGCCTGAAGATGAAATCATCTCTTTTTACAGACAAGGTGAATTTGTTGATTTGTGTGCAGGTGTCCATGTTCCAAGCACTGATAAGATAAAGGCGGTAAAGTTATTGAATCTTGCGGGTGCATACTGGAAAGGTGATGTTAAAAATAAAATGCTTCAGAGAATCTATGGAACATCTTTTCCGAAAGCCTCAATGCTTGAAGAATATATCCATAGATTAGAGGAAGCTAAAAAAAGAGATCATAGAAAATTAGGAAAAGAGCTTGAACTTTTTGTGTTGCTCGAAGAAGGTCCGGGATTTCCATTTTTCATGCCTAAGGGAACTGTTCTTAAAAACTTGCTTTTGGATTATTGGAGAAAAATTCATGTAAGAGAAGGCTATGTAGAGATAGAAACACCAATTATTTTAAACAGACAATTGTGGGAAACTTCAGGTCACTGGCATCATTATAAAGAAAATATGTACACGCTAAAGATAGATGAAGAGGATTACGCAATCAAGCCTATGAATTGTCCAGGAGGTATGTTGGTCTATAATCAAAGTATCAAGTCATATAGAGATCTACCTATTAGAATGGGTGAAATTGGCCGTGTTCATAGACATGAACTTTCAGGCGCTCTTCACGGTCTGATGAGAGTACGTGCCTTTACACAAGATGATGCGCATATATTCATGCTGCCTGAACAAATTAAGGATGAAATAAAAGGCGTAGCACGACTGTTTGATGAAGTTTATAAAACTTTCGGGTTTGAATATTTTGTTGAATTATCAACAAAACCAGAAGAATCTATGGGTTCAAAAGAAGAGTGGGATCATGCAGAGGCTTCTTTAGCAGCCGCACTTGATGAAATGGCAATTCCTTATAAAATCAACGCAGGAGATGGCGCGTTCTATGGTCCGAAAATTGATTTCCATTTGCGTGATGCAATCGGAAGATCATGGCAATGTGGAACAATCCAGTTGGATATGCAACTGCCAAAGCAATTTGAGCTTTCTTATATTGGTAAAGATGGAGAAAAACATCGACCTATTGTCATTCATCGTGTAGTATATGGTTCAATTGAAAGATTCATTGGAATACTGATTGAACATTTTGCAGGAAACTTTCCACTTTGGGTAGCACCAGAACAAGTTAAAATTATTCCAGTAGCTGACAGACATGCTGATTTTGCTAAAATGATTGAAAAACAATTGAATGAAGCAGGAATAAGAGTCAGCATTGATGAGAGAAGTGAAAAAGTAGGTTATAAGATTAGAGAAGCACAACTTTCAAAAGTACCATATATGTTGGTAGTAGGCGATAAAGAAATCGAATCAGGTGATATATCCGTAAGAAGCCATCACAAAGGTGAGCTTGGAACAAAATCAGTTGAAAGTTTTATAAATGAACTGCATCAAGAAGTTAAGGATAAAACTTATTATTTATAATTATACAATTTGACATTTAGTTAGATAGATGATATTATGTGCAAGTAATTAAATATTATTAAGCAGAGGTCCGTTACTTCTCACCTTATAACGTTAGAGTTCATAAGGTCACGACGCAATTGAATTTGTAGTGAGCGGACTTTATTGTTCGCTCATTTTTTATTGTCTCTGCAGAATAAATGGAGGTGTACGTTATTAAAAAAACTGAAATTAATGAAGATATTCGCGACAAAGAAGTCCGATTACTCGACGTTGATGGAGAAATGCTAGGTGTTGTTTCAAGAAAAGATGCACTTAATCTTGCAATTGAAAAGAAACTTGACTTAGTTAAGATTGCTCCGAATGCTGTTCCGCCTGTCTGCAAAATTATGGATTACGGCAAGTTTAAGTATGAGCAAGCTAAAAAGGATAAAGAATCAAAGAAAAAGCAAAAAATTACTCAAATAAAAGAAATTAGATTGAGCTTGAGTATTGACGACCATGACATGAAAACTAAAGCAAACAACGCAATTAAGTTTTTAGAGAGTGGTGACAAGGTCAAAGTTGCTTTGAGATTTAAAGGTAGACAAATGGGTCATACTGAATTTGGATATGAAGTCATCAATAAATTCGCAGGAATTATCGGCGAAAGTGGCAGTATGGAAAAAAGACCAAATATTGAAGGTAGAAGCCTTATTGTAATATTTGCACCTAAGAAATAATGCGGGAGAGGAGGATATATTATGCCTAAAATGAAAACACATCGAGGAGCAAGAAAAAGAGTTAAATTAACTGGAAAAGGTAAACTTAAAAGATCAAAAGCGTTTACTAGCCATATTTTGACTAAAAAATCTCCAAAGAGAAAGAGAAATCTTCGTAAAGCTGGTTTAGTTTCACCATCAGATATGAAACGTGTAAGAAAATTATTACCATATATTTAAATAGAATGAGATAGGAGGTAAATAAAATGGCTAGAGTTAAAAGAGGCGTAAACGCTAAGAAAAAACATAGAAAAATTTTGAAATTGGCTAAAGGATATTATGGACAAAAAAGTAAAGTTTTCAAAGCTGCAAATCCAGCAGTAATGAGAGCATTGAGATCTTCATACGTTGGAAGAAAACTTAGAAAAAGAGATTTCAGAAAATTATGGATTGCTAGAATCAATGCGGGTACAAGAGCAAATGGCATGTCATACAGCAAGTTCATAAATGGACTTAAAAAAGCTGATATCAATATCAATAGAAAAATGTTGTCTGAAATGGCAATTCATGATCCAGAAGGTTTCGCTAGTTTAGTAGAGACTGCAAAAGCTGCATTATAATTGTTATGATAGATAAGAGTCAATTGATGACTCTTTTTTATTTTGCAGAAAAATGATATAATTGTTTGAAATGCATACATAGAGGTGATGGGATGGAATACAATAACTTCAGAAAAAAAGAGCTTAATCCCGCACAGATTTTAGCGATAGGGTTTGCGGGAATCATATTGATGGGTGCGATTCTTCTCAACCTTCCTATTGCTACACTATCAGGGAAAAGTGCCGGTTTTGTAAATTCAATATTTACAGCGACATCTGCTGTCTGCGTGACAGGACTGGTAGTTGTTGATACAGGTACATTTTGGTCTATTTTTGGAAAAACAATCATTTTACTTTTGATTCAAATAGGTGGACTTGGATTCATGTCCATGGCAACATTGGTTGCGCTGATAATTGGAAGAAAAATAACCCTCAGAAATAGGTTAATCATGCAAGAGGCGTTTAATCAACTGACTCTATCAGGCATTGTTCGTCTGGTTAAATATGTATTGGTATTTACTCTAATAGTAGAAGGAATAGGTGCAGTATTGCTTTCATTGTTTTTTGTTCCTATTTATGGAAAGAGTACTGGAATTGTCTATGGAATATTCCATAGTGTCTCTGCATTTTGTAACGCCGGATTTGATCTGATTGGAAATGGCCAAAGTTTGACGCCATTTGTGACAAGCACTTATTTGAGTTTGGTGATTATTTTTTTAATTATTATTGGAGGACTTGGATTTTCTGTTTTATTGGATTTTGCAAGAGTCAGATCATTTAGAAAATTGACGCTTCATTCTAAGTTGGTTTTGACAATGACAGCAATTTTGCTTTCAACAGGGTTCATACTTTTTTTAACTCTTGAATATACAAATCCTTTGACTCTGGGGAATTTGAATTTTGGCGATAAATTGACTGCTGCTCTATTTCAGTCAGTTACACCTAGAACTGCAGGATTTAATACAATTGATACGGCTTCCCTCAGGGATTCATCAAAATTTTTAACTATGCTATTGATGTTTATCGGAGGTTCACCGGGCTCAACAGCCGGAGGTATAAAAACAACCACAATCGGGATGTTGGTTTTAACGGTTGTTTCAGTGATTATGGGACGAGAAGATATTGAGCTGTATAAAAGGAGAATCAATAAAGAGGCAATTAATAGGGCGTTAACTGTTTTTATCATTGCTTTATCAATTGTTCTTATTGTAACATTTCTACTGACAATTATTGAAAGCGATAAGGCTTTTATTGATATAATATTTGAGACAATCTCTGCATTCGGCACAGTAGGATTATCGACAGGAATAACAGGAAATCTATCCATGATTGGCAAGATAATAATTTCAATGACTATGTTTGCAGGAAGGGTTGGACCTATTACTGTCATAGTAGCTATAGCACATAGAAACAAGAAAAAAGCTTTGATTAGATATCCAGAAGGCAAAATAAGTGTAGGGTAGGTGTGATTATGAAGAAACAATTTGCAGTAATCGGTTGTGGAAGATTTGGTACAAGTGTTGCAACAAAACTTGCAGAGCTTGGCAGTGAAGTGATGGTTGTAGATAAAAATGAAGATGTTATTCAGCAGTTATCTGATACGGTTACTTACGCAGTTCAAGCAGATGCAACAGATGAAAATGCTTTGAAATCTCTAGGAATCAGAAATTTCGACGTGGCAATTGTAACTATCGGAGGAGATATTCAAGCTTCTATTCTTGTTACATTGATGATAAAAGAATTGGGCGTCAAGCATATTATCGCTAAAGCACAAAATGACCTTCATGCGAAAGTACTTTATAGAATCGGAGCTGATCGTGTTGTTTTTCCTGAGAGAGAAATGGGGATAAGAATTGCTAAAAATCTTATCTCAGATAATATTTTAGATTTTATTGAACTGGCACCTGAGTATTCAATTGTTGAAATTATTGCATTAGATGAGTGGCTTGGTAAAAGTTTAAAAGAGTTGAATATAAGAGCTCAATATGGAATTAATGTTATGGCTATAAAAAATGGTCTTAACATCAATATTGCAATAAATGCAAATGAAATCATAAAAAATGGTGATGTTCTGGTTGTTATAGGTCATAATGATGATTTGAATCAATTAAGTCACAAATAGGTGATGCAAATATGAAATTTATTCAATCTAAAGAAAATAAATTATTTAAACAATACAAAAACCTCAATAAACGTAAAAATAGAGATATTTTCAATCAGTATTTAGTTGAAGGAGAACGATTTGTCGATGATGCAATTCAAAAGAACCAGTCAATCGAATGTATTATAAGCAATTATAAATTTTCGGAAAGTATGCAGAGATATTCTCAATTTGAGCAAATTGTCTTTGATGATACTCTTTTTAATGAAATATCTGATACAATAAATTCTCAAGGCATTATTGCGGTAATAAATAAAGATAAAACCAAAGAGATTGACTACACAAAACCAATGATTATTCTTGATCAGCTGCAGGATCCCGGGAACATGGGGACCATTATCAGGACAGCGGTATCAGCTGGAATCAATAATATTATAACAATCAAAGGAAGTGTAGATATTTACAACCCTAAAGTTGTAAGAAGCACGGCGGGGGCAATATTTAATATCAATCATTTGGAAATTAATGATATTGATTCATTTTTTATGAAATTGAAAAAGGAAGAATATCAAATAATCAGTACAAAAATGGATGCAGAAATTGCATTTAATGATTGTACATATGTCAATAAGACAGCAGTAATCATAGGCAATGAAGGAAATGGCATATCTGATGGAATATTGGTGTATTCGGATTTTTCAGTAAAAATACCGCTTTACGGTGATATTGAATCTCTTAACGCTTCAGTTGCAGCGGCCATAGTCATTTATGAAGTTGGAAAACAATTGAATAAATAATTGTTAACCCTATTTGATTGTGTTATAATTTTATAGAAAATACGTTGAAAGAGAAAAGTAACATTATGAGTATTATAGAGAGAGAAACCTTGGCTGGAAGTTTTTCATATAGATTAATGTGAAGTTCGCTCTGGAGTAGTCTTCTCGAAGCGATAGTAGAGAAGAACGGTTGTTCCGTTATTGCTGAATTAAGTGGTCAAAAGACAAGTTGGGTGGTACCGCGGAGAATACCTTCGTCCCTTTTAGGGATGAAGGTTTTATTTATATAAAGAAAGGGGATTCAAATGAAAGATAAGTTGCAGTTGATACTTAAAAATGCAGAAAATGAAATAAAAAACATTATAACAAGTGAACAGTTAGATGAATTCAGAGTTAAATATTTAGGTAAAAAGGGTGAATTAAAGGAAATTCTCAAAGGAATGGGTAAAATTACCGATGAAGAGAGACCTTTGATGGGTAAAATCGCCAATGAAACAAGAGAAAAAATAGAGACTCATATTGATATAGTCAAAGAAAAAATTAGAGCGGTTGAATTGAAACATCAGTTGATGAAAGAAGATATTGATGTTACTTTGCCTAGTGCGGATATAAACAGAGGCCATAAACATCCACTAAATGTAGTTTTAGATGAAATAAAGGATATATTTATTGGAATGGGCTACAAAATTGCGGAAGGACCTGAAATAGATACGGTTTATAATAATTTTGATGCCTTGAATTCACCTAAAGATCATCCTTCAAGAAGTTTGTCAGACACATTTTATATTAATGAAGAATTGTTGCTTAGAACGCAAACTTCTCCAGTACAAGTCCGAACAATGAAGGCAAATGATCCTCCGATTAAAGTTATTTCTCCGGGAAGATGTTTCAGATATGATGAATTGGATGCTACACATTCGCCAATGTTTCATCAAATTGAAGGGCTGGTTGTTGATAAGGATATTACAATGGCCGATTTGAAAGGCACTTTAGATCTCTTCGCAAAAAGATTGTTTGGAGAAAATACGAAAACAAAATTCAGACCTCATTATTTTCCGTTTACTGAGCCGAGTGCAGAAGTAGATGTCAGTTGTTTTAAATGTGGCGGAGAAGGGTGTAAATTCTGTTCAAATACAGGATGGATAGAGATTTTGGGATGTGGCATGGTACATCCAAATGTACTTGAAGAATGTGATATTGATTCAAAAAAATATTCAGGATTCGCTTTTGGAATGGGTTTGGATAGAATTACAATGTTAAAGTATGAAATAGATGATATCAGACTTTTCTTTGATAATGACATCAGATTTATAAAACAATTTTAGTTAAGGAGGGAATAACATGAAAGTACCTGTTAAATGGCTTAATGAACATGTGAAAATAGATGATATCGATATTAAATTTTTAGAAGACCGTCTAATCATGTCGGGTTCAAATACAGAAGGTGTTAAAGATTTTTCGAAAAACAATACGGATATTGTTATTGGCAAGGTTATTGAACAAGTGAAACATGAAGATGCTGATAAATTATTTGTTCTACAAATCGATTTGGGTGAAGAAATTACACAGATTGTCACTGGCGCTAAAAATGTGAAAGTTGGTGATTATGTACCGGTAGCGAAGGTTGGGGCAAATCTTGCGAATGGGCTTAAAATCAAAAAAGGAAAATTGAGAGGACAAGTGTCAAATGGTATGTTGTGTTCACTTGATGAACTTGGATTTGAAAAAAGCGTCATTCCTAAAATATTCGATGATGGTATTTATATTCTTCAAGGAGAATATGAGCTTGGAACACCATTATTTGATGTAGTGGATATTGGGGATAATGTAATTGAGTTTGAAATAACTCCCAATCGTCCTGATTGTTTGTCAATAGAAGGAATGGCAAGAGAGACACAGGCGACATTTAAAAGAGAGAGAAAGAAATTATCGGATCAAAATATTTTCGAAGAAAAAAATGTAAAAAAATATTTTGACGTTGAGGTCCAAGATTCAGATTTATGTCCTCGATATTCTGGATTTGTCATCAATAATGTGCAAATCAAACCTTCTCCTCAGTGGATGCAAGTAAGATTGATGCTTGCTGGAGTCAGACCTATCAATAATATTGTAGATATCACCAATTATGTTATGCTCGAGACAGGTCAACCGATTCATCCATTTGATCTTGATTTGGTTGATGACAAGAAAATTATTGTCAGAAGAGCTTTTGATGGTGAGAAAATGACAACTCTTGATTCAGTTGAAAGAATTCTAAAAAATGATGATCTTGTAATTGCAAGCGCTCATAAAGCAATAGGTATTGCAGGTGTCATGGGCGGCGAAAATACAGAAATTACTGAAAATACAAAAAATATATTTGTTGAAGTTGCAAATTTTAATAAAACAGCAATAAGAATGACTTCTAAACACCTGGGTTTAAGAACTGAGGCATCTGCAAGATTTGAAAAAGGAATCGACATCAACCGTGTAGGAAAAGCAGTAAATAGATTATTAGAATTATATGCACAGTTGAATGTGGGCGAGATAGTGGATGGAATGATTGATATTTATCCAACTAGAAAAGAAGAAGATATTGTTATATTGACGACACAAGAAGTGAAAAGAATCTTGGGAATTGATTTGTCGACTTCAAAAATGAAAGAAATGCTTGAAAGTCTCGAATTTAAAGTGTTATCTTTGGATGATAATCATTTGAAAATTCAGGTGCCATCTTTCAGAATGGATGTCCTTAAGGAAATTGATATGATTGAAGAAGTTGCACGTATGTACGGCTATGATAATATACCAGTTACTTTGCCGGGCGGTGTAGAATTTGGAGAGTACAACTATAGACAAAAGATCGAGAACACAGTTAAGAGTACACTTGTTTCACAAGGTCTATATGAAATTTCGACATATTCTTTTGTCTCACCGACGGCTATAGATAAAATAAACAGAAGTGATGATACATCTTTAAATCAGTTCGTTCGCTTGATTAATCCATTAGGTGAAGAATACAGTGTAATGAGAACTACTTTGCTACCTAATATGATGGAAGTTCTAACTAGAAACCAGAATAACGGCAACAGCGAAATGATGGCATTTGAACTGGGTAATACATTTATTGCAAAATCGATTCCGGTTGTTGACTTGCCTGATGAAAGAAAATCGATATGCATTGGTGCCTATGGCAAGAAAGTGGATTTCTTCAAAATTAAATCCTTTGTGGAATTATTATTTGAAGTCCTAGGCATAAAAAATGTAAAGTTCGAAAAAATAAATGATATATTGACATATCATCCAGGACGATTAGCTAAAATTATTGTTGATGAAACATTGTTTGGCATAATTGGGGAGATCCATCCTGATGTTATGAAAAATTTTGGAATTTCAAGTCGTGTTATTGCTGCGGAAATTGACTTTGAAAAAATTGCTGAAAATTCTAATCTAGCAAAACTTTACGAACCGGTACCAAAATATCCTTCAATTCAAAGAGACATTGCTATTTTAGTAAAAGATGAAACGACACATTCAGAAATAGTTGATTTGATATTAAAAAATGGTGGTAAAAATCTTGTAGATGTTAAATTGTTTGATATTTATAGAGGTGTCCAGATAAAACAGGGATATAAGAGTATGGCTTATTCAATGACTTTTAGATCGGATGAAAAAACTTTGACCGATGAAGAAGTACAAAAACCATATGATAAAATTTTAAGAGTTTTAGAAGAGACGCTTGATGCAATACGTAGATAAGATATAAGGGAGTGTCTGTCAATGGAAAGAAATAGAATCAGTGTAATAATAGATGGGGTTACCTACAATGTTATTTCTGATGAAGAAGAAATGCACATACTAAAAGTCACAGAAATGGTTGACCGACAAATTCGAATTCTCAAAAAAAAATCAAATAAATACACACCATCTATGATTTCAGTATTGGCAGCTATGAATATTGCCAATGATCTTATTAAGTTTAAACTTAATGATGATAGCGAAAAAGATAGAAAATTGAATCAAATGATGGAAAATAAAGTGAAAAGCTTGCAAGATGAAATTGAAGCTTATAAAACGACTTTTAATGATTTGGAAAATAAGATTTTTTTGATTCAAAGAGAGTTGATGGCAAAAGAAGAGGAATTAAAGATTAAGAAAGCAGAGCAGTATTCTTTTTTTGAAGCAGATAACTTAAAAAAAGAACAAATTGAAAAAATGCAAAAATTATTGGCACAATCTGATGAAAATTTAAATGAAAATGAGAAATTGCTTCAAACATTAAAAGATAAAATTGCTATTCTTCAAATTGAACTTGATGAAAAAGAAGAAGAATTAAAACAAATAAAAAAAATTCACCATATTTCTTTGGAAAAAGCAAATGAAGATTTGCTTGAAGAGTTTGATAAAAAGATAAATGAACTTAGTGAGAAGGCCAAAATAAAAGAAGAATTGTTGAACGCTTCAGATGAAAAGATTTTTTCTCTTCAGAAAAAATTGAATGAAAAAGAAGAAGAATTTCAACATATTCTTCAAGAACAACAGAGCTTTTTTGATTTAGATCTTCAACAAGAAGACATCGATAATATGAAAAAGACGGTGATGGAACTTGAAGAAGAAAATGGGAAAAATAAAGAGCTTGTCAAAATCTCAAATCAAAAAATATCTGAATTGTATCAAATGATAGCAGAAAAAGATCAAGCGTTTCATACTTATGAAATGAATTATCAGATTGCTTTAAGAAAAATGCAGGAAGATATGAGCAAAGAAATGGAAAAAAACAGATTTTTGTTTGATAAAACAATTGCAGAAAAAGAAGAATTGTTGAATCAATCAGATGAGAAAATATTTTTCTTGCAGCGAAAACTGATAGAAAAAGAAGAAGAAATTCAAAACAATATGCTGAATAGTAAACATGAAGAAAAGACTGAAAGTGATGAATTTTTGTTAGAACGTCTAAATGAACTAGAAGAAAAAATTAAAATAAAAGATTCTATGTTAAATCAATCAGATGAGAAAATATTTTATCTTCAAAGAAAGCTCACAGATAAAGAAGAAGAACTTCAAAGATCTGTGAGAGAACTAGAAGAATTTATTGAAGAATTTGATAAATAGCATAATAAATGATTATAATAAGTAGTAATATGAATTACTACTTATTTTTTAGGAGATTAATAGGATGAAAAAAATGGAATTATTATCACCTGCTGGTGAGATGGAAAAATTGGATGCTGCTCTTAAAGGCGGTGCAGATGCATTTTACCTTTCAGGGAAGAATTTTGGAGCAAGAAAATTTGCAGGCAATTTCACTGAAGAAGAAATGATAGTTGTTGTCGAAAAAGCGCATCTCTATGATAAAAAAATCTATGTAACAGTCAACACAATTATCTTCAATGATGAATACAATGAGGTTTTTGCGTATTTGAAATTTTTAAATAACATTAATGTTGATGGTGTCATTATACAAGATTTAGGATTATTAAAACTATGCTCAGAAAATTTTAAAGATTTGGAGATTCATGCAAGTACTCAAATGAGTATTCACAGTTTGTCAGGTGCGAAATTTGCTAAAAATGCAGGTGTTAAACGTGTTGTCCTGGCAAGAGAAAACTCGTTGGAAGAAATAAAAGCAGTTGTCGATGAAGGTATAGATACAGAAGTATTCATCCATGGGGCTCATTGCATTTCGTATTCTGGACAGTGTCTGATGAGTTCAATTATAGGAGGAAGATCAGGAAACAGAGGGGCATGTGCTCAACCGTGCAGACAGACCTATGAATTATACAATTCTGACGGAGAATTAGTAAAAGAAATTGAAGGTGAATATCTTCTGAGTCCAAAAGATATGAAAACTTTGGATGAATTAGAGCAGTTTAAATCTTTAGGTGCAATGAGTTTAAAAATTGAAGGCCGCATGAAAAATAAATATTATGCATATGCGACTGCACATGAATATTACAGTAAATTGAACAACCTTCCAGTTGAAATAAGTTCTGAAACGATATTTAATCGGGAATATACAAAAGGAAGAATATTTGGTGAAAAAGACAGCAAATTCATGAATTATCATTCTCCAGAAAACCATGGAAAAATAGTTGGTGAAGTTATTGATTTCAATGACAATATAGTGACCCTTTTAAGTGATGTCGCGTTGAATCAAGGAGATGAAATAAAAATATTTAGACAAAATCAAAGTGTCGGTGGAAGAGTTGAAAGAGTGCTTGGTCAAAACAGATATAAAATGACTACAAAATCGATATTTAAAAAAGGTGAAATTGCACATCTCACCTATGATACAGATTTATTCAAAAAGATTGATGAAATATTAAATAAGAACTTGCAGCTGATTCCATTGAAAATAAATTTTTTTGCTAGTGAGAAGGGCATGGTAAAAGCAACTTTTATTTCACAGGATATTGAAATCGAATTGCTTAGAGAAAACCTTGCTGAACCGGCAAAGCGCGTTGCACTTTCTTCAGATGATATAAAAGAGCAAATGAGTAAATTAGGAGATACGGTGTATTTTCTAGAGAGCTTTGAATGTAAAATAGATGGCAATATATTTATTAGAAAATCGGACCTCAATGAATTGAGAAGAGAAGCGATAACTCAGATGAACATTAATAGAAATAAAAGATATGAGAATCAGATTATAGGAAAAAATGAAATGCCACTATTTTCAGATTATAATATGCGTGATGAAAGAATTACAAGTTATGAGGTAAATACAATAGAGCAATTGAATACTGTCAAGGAAATGATAAAGGGAGATATTTATTATTCTGATTTTTACACAATTTTAGATGCATATGAGATAAGTGAAAATATTATTCCAATATTGCCGGATATTTCAAAAGACAGTGAATTTGTTTCTATACATGAGATATTGAAAACAATGGATAAAGTTGATAAAATCATGGTGAAAACAATTGGTCAATTGAATTATTTTAAAGATTTTTATTCAATTGAGACAGATTTTTCATTTAATGTGACTAACCAGTACAGCATAGATTTTCTAAACTCGATGGATGTAAAGAAGATTACAATTTCAGAAGAATTGAATGAATCACAAATGAATCAACTTAAAGGGCCGATTGAATTGGTTGTTTACGGATACCAAAGAATGATGATTACAGATTATTGTATTTATAGAGCAAACAATATCTGTGGAAATTGTACTTTGACAGGGAGTCATTTAAAAGATCGTCTTGGGAATGATTATCCACTTATGAGAGCGTATGGCTGTAGAATGAAAATAATGAACAACAGACCATTGAATATCATTCAATATGTGGATGATTTGAAGATAAAAAATGTAAGATTGAGATTTACAATTGAGACAGCCAGCGAGACGCAAGCAGTTATTGATGATTTTAAAGGAAGCCGTTCCAATAGATTTGGAACGAAAGGTCATTTTAACAAAGGAGTTTTATAATTGAACAGAGATTTAAGAATACTGGAATATAATAAAATTATTGATAAAATAGCGAGTTTAGCATCTTCTTTTCTTGGAAAAGAGAAAATATTGAACATTAGGCCTTCTATTGATATTGAAGAAATAAAAACTTTACAAGAATTAACTTCAGAAATCACTTCGCTTTTGATGTCAAAATCAAACTTCCCTTTTGGACCTCTTTTTGATCTTAGAAGGGAAGTTAAAATGGCTGAAATAGGATCTATACTTAATCCGAGACAGTTATTACAGGTTTCTGACAGCTTGAGGACAGCTAGAAATGTTCATTATTTTATTGTCAATTCTGAGGATTCAAAAATAAAATATCCAAGGATTTTTCAAATGGCATCTGAGTTAACACCACTTAAAAGAGTCGAAGATGAAATCAACAACGCAATCATCAGTGAAGAACAGATATCAGACAATGCATCGCCGCAATTGAGAGATATTCGCAGAAACATTGAGAGAAAGCAATCTTCCATTCGCAGTAAACTGGAATCATATACAAGTTCACAGCAAATGACAAAATATCTGCAGGATTCAATTGTCACAATAAGAAACAATCGATTTGTCATACCAGTAAAAGCAGAGCATAAAGGGCATATAAAAGGAATGATACATGATCAATCGGCTTCTGGCTCGACAGTGTATATTGAACCTATGGCAATTGTAAATTTGAACAATGAACTAAGCCAATTGAAGATTGACGAGCTAAAAGAAATTGAAAGAATTCTAGCAATCTTGACTGGGTATGTAGGAGAAAAAGCAACTGCCATTAGAGTTAATTTCGATGTTCTGACTGAAATTGATGTGTTGTTGGCAAAAGGAAAATATGCAATACAAATCAATGGCATTTCTCCGAAAATTTCAGATGAGAAGTATATAAAAATTAAAGGTGGAAGACATCCACTATTAGATCCAAAAACGGTAGTTCCATTGGATATAGAGATTGGAAAAGGATATCAGTCTCTTATTATAACAGGACCTAATACTGGGGGAAAAACTGTTACACTTAAGACTGTCGGGCTACTGGCATTGATGTTTCAATCAGGATTTCATATTCCAGCTAAATATGGAACAGTGATGCCTGTTTTTGATCATGTCTATGCAGATATTGGAGATGAACAGAGCATTGAACAATCTTTAAGTACATTTTCATCACATATGACGAATATCGTAAGAGTGATTGATCAAGCGAATCATAACAGTTTAATTTTATTGGATGAATTGGGAGCGGGAACAGATCCAATTGAAGGTGCAGCTTTGGCCATGGCGCTGCTGCAAAGATTTAATGAACAGAAGGCAATGACATTGTCTACAACTCACTACAGTGAACTGAAGCATTATGCACTGTCTAGAGAAGGGTTTCAAAATGCCTCGGTAGAATTTAATGTAGAAACCTTAAATCCTACGTATCGACTGATTATAGGAATTCCAGGAAAATCCAATGCTTTTGAAATATCTAGAAAACTTGGATTGAAAGAAGATGTCATTAATAAAGCGAAAGATTTTGTAGACCACAGCAATATTGAATTTGAAGATATATTGGATAAAATCAATAAAAATTTAAGTGAAGCTGAAAATGAGAGAAATGAAGCTATAAAGCTCAAAATTGAATCCCAAAGAATTAAAGAAAAATGGGATTTAAAAAACGAAAAACTAGAAGAACAAAGAAATAAAGTGCTTAAGCAAGCGAAGGAAGAAGCGAAGAAGATGCTTCTTGATGCAAAAAAAGAAACTGAGGAAATTATTAAAGAATTAAGAGGTATGCAAGTTAACAAAAAAGAAGACAATCAGAGAATTGAACAGATGAGGAACCAGCTAAAAAACCAAATGAGCGGAGTTTCTGAATTAGGATTAAATAGAGAAACTGAAAAACATCAGCATCCATTAAGTGTTTCTGTTGGAGATCAAGTTAAAATATTGAGTTTAGATTCTAATGGTGAAGTATTGTCTAAATCTGATAAAGATGGAAATTTTTATGTTCAGGCAGGGATTATGAAAGTAAAAGTCAATTTGAACGATGTCATATCCAGTAAATCTAAGAAGAAAAACGATGAAAGAATAGAAAAGTCATATAGTTCTTCTAAAAGGATTTCAATCGATTCTGAAATTGATTTGAGAGGGATGGATTTCGAAGAAGCGTGGATGACGGTTGATAAGTACATTGATGATGCATTTATGGCGGGGCTTGAGAAAGTGCAAATCATACATGGAAAAGGTACAGGAGTTTTAAGAAAAGGAATTAAAGAATATTTAAAAACAAATAGACATGTTAAATCTCAAAGAGATGGTGAATATCGAGAAGGTGGAATTGGTGTGACAATTGTGGAATTAAAATGAAATATTTAGTAAGTAGTTGTCTAGTGGGGATGAACTGTAAATACAATGGTGAAAATAACTACAATGAAAAAATCATTAATTTTTTAAAAGACAAACAATTTGTGATTGCCTGCCCAGAACAAATGGGTGGACTGCAAACGCCAAGAGCTAAATCTGAAATTGTCGGAAAAGAAGTGATAACGGAATTTGGAGAAAATGTTACTGGACAATATGAAAAAGGTGCACTTGAAACATTGAAAATCGCGAAAATATTTAATTGTACTCATGCTATTTTGAAAGAAAAAAGTCCATCGTGTGGTGTGCATATGGTATATGACGGCACATTTTCAGGAATTAAAATTCAGGGCATGGGTAGGACTGCTGAGCTGTTGACAAGTGAGAGTATTATTGTTTTGAGTGAAGATGAAATAGACCTCGAATAAGATCAAGGTCTACTTTTTTTCAATGAGAAACAAATTGAAAATTTCAGTCAATTTCTGATCATCTGGATATTTACTTAACCCTTCAATAATCAAATGATATGCTTCATCATAGTCTTCATCCCAAATTTTATAAACACTTTTACTGAGATAGTAATCTTCAGAATATTTATAACTGTTGAATTTTAATCCAAAAAGTATTACGATAATGCTCAATACTGCAACGGATATGATTTTTTGATTGAATTTGATTTTACTTACTTGTTTTGCAATAAAAAGAGTAACAAATAAACCACCGATCATACCGAAAATATGCGCAGCATTGTCAATGTTGGGATTAATAAATCCATATGCGATGTTGATGGCAATCAATACTAAAAAATCATTTCCAAAAAACTTTTTATAGCCTTCTTTATTGTAGAGGTAGAGATATATATGCGTGCCCAGTAAACCAAAGATACCTGCAGAAGCACCGGCAGCGACATAATTATTTGTGATGAAACTACCCATTGCACCAATTATTCCTGCTGAAAAGTAGACAATTAAAAATTTCTTTTTTCCCATTATTGCTTCAACTTGATTCCCAATAATATATAAAGCGAGGGAATTGAAGAGAATATGATAGAAAGTGACATGTAAAAACATGGAGCTAAAAAGTCTGAAGAATTGAAAATCTACAATTTCAAAATTTGATTTTGCGCCAAATTTGATTAAGGTATGTGTAGAAATTGATGGATCATAAAATATCATCAATATGAATATGACGATATTGGCTGCTATGATGTAATTTGAATAAGTTTTTTTGAATTTCATTTAATCACCTGTGTCTATTATAATTCTTTAATTAAAAACTTGAAAGAAAAAAATATATGTGTTAAACTTATTTCAAATTTTCATATCAACCTTTGACAAAAGAAAGTAGATAAAATGATTTTATTAAGCGAGATGAGAAGTGGTGAAAGCTCATTATAAATTTATTTGTTGAATAGAACTTTTTAGGTATAGCAAGGCTATGGTTTACCCACCATTAGAGGGGTTTAAAGTGAGTGTTTACTAATAAGAGTGGTACCGCGGATATTTTTCGTCTCTTGATCTATCAAGGGGCGTTTTTTGTTGAAAAATAAGGAGGATAAATTATGTTGGATTTTAAAAAAACTGCATCACAATTGATCGCTAGAGAAGTTGATTCAATGACAATTCAAGAAATTTATGATGCTTTCGAAGTTCCAAAGTTTACGCAAATGGGTGATTTAGCTTTTCCCTGTTTTAAATTCGCGAAAGTCCAAAGGAAATCGCCAAACATCATAGCTGAAGAAATTTCTAAGTCAATTGAATCAAATGAAATTTTTGAAAAGATTACGTCTGAAGGTGGCTATGTCAACTTCACTATTTCAAAAGCTATTTTAGCAAAAGAAGTGCTTTTAAATATTGAAAGTCAAAAAGATTTTTATGGATCATCGAATATTGGAGCTGGAAAAACTGCTATTGTTGAATTTTCATCTACAAATATTGCAAAGCCATTTCATATAGGACACATTAGAAGTACTATGATAGGAAATTCTTTGTATCGTATATATAAATTCATGAATTATGACACGGTTGGAATAAATCATTTAGGTGATTATGGCACGCAATTTGGAAAGCTGATTGTTGCTTTCAAGTTGTGGGGAGATAAAGAAACAATTGAAAATGATCCGATTCCGGAATTATTAAAATTGTATGTGAAATTTCATGAAGAAGCAGAAAAAAACCCAGTATTGGATGAAGAAGCCAGGCAGTGGTTCACTAAATTAGAAAATAATGATACAGAAGCTTATGAATTGTGGAAATGGATCAGAGATGAATCTTTGAAGGAATTCAATCGAGTTTATACCTTGCTGGATGTTCATTTTGATTCATTTGCAGGGGAGAGTTTCTATTCAGATAAAATGCCGGCAGTGTTGACAGAACTCAGAGAATCAGGTGTGCTTGTCAAAGATGCTGGCGCAGAAATTGTTGATTTATCAGAGCATAATATGCCCCCTGCATTGATTACTAAAAAAGATGGATCTTCGCTCTACATTACTCGTGATTTAGCGGCTGCCATCTACAGAAAAAATCATTATAATTTTTATAAAAATATCTATGTAGTTGGTGCACAGCAGCAGTTGCATTTTAAACAGTGGTTTAAAATAATTGAAATGATGGGTCATGAATGGGCTAAAGACTGTGTGCATGTTGAATTTGGCACAGTATCCTTAGAAGAAGGGTCTTTATCTACAAGAAGAGGGAAAATAGTTTTCTTAGAAGATGTTCTTAATAAAGCTGTTGAGCAAACAGCAAAAATAATAGAAGAGAAAAATCCCAATCTGGAAAACAAGGAAGAAGTTGCTAAGGCAGTAGGTGTTGGTGCTGTTGTATTCCAGGAGCTTTCAAACAACAGAATAAAAGATTATACATTCAGCTTGGAAAAAACTTTGAGTTTTGAGGGCGAGACTGGTCCATATGTTCAGTATACACATGCGAGGGCATGTTCAGTATTGAAAAAGGCAAATGAATATTCTCTTGAAAATATTAATTTCGATTTATTGACTGATGAGAGAAGTATTGAAGTTATAAGGATACTAAACAAATTCCCTGAAATCACCATGTTGGCGGCTGAAAAATACGAACCGTCAATTGTTACACGATATACAGTCAATTTGGCACAAGAATTCAATCATTTTTATCATGATAATTCAATAATAACAGATGATGCAGAATTGACTAAAGCAAGACTTCTTTTGGTGGATGCTGTACGACAGACAATTAAAAACGGACTTTACCTGATAGGTTTAAAAGCACCAGAGAAAATGTAATTTAAAGGCTACTCGTTGGAGTAGCCTTTATTATTATCAGATAAATTTTTTTTGAGAAAGGATAATTCTATCATGTATGCGAGATTTAAAATCCCAGACGAGGTTCTGCATGGAATTGCTGATAGAGATCCCAAATTGGGTATGCTTATTAAAAGATATGGTGATTTGGAAATTTATTTATGGGAAATGATGAAAAGAAATGAAGTATGAAAAAGGCAATAAAAAACATTTTTGATGTTTTTCATTGCCTTTTCAATTTACAAATTATTGAGTTTCGGATGATCATATTCGATATCCTTTGAGAGTACATCTGGTTCTTTTGCAAAATAAACACGCTCAGAATCATTTTTTATATCCTTGATGATGTTAAGAAGCAAATGGATCTCATTATCCAAGACATCAAGGTTCTCTCTTTTAATATTGTAATAGAGATATAAGTCTTCAAATAATCTAACCAATTTAGCTATATTATAATCTATTTCTATAAATTTACTGAAGTTGTGGCTGCGCATTGCATTCCGGAATTGTTCGATATCAATTTTTACTGTATCGACAATTTCTTCTTCAGTATCATATTCACCTACTGGCATTGCATAAGGTTTAATTCTTTCTAAAAAATATGTATTATCGTCATTGAGATGATAGATGTAAGAGATTGCTGTACCGTCAAGATTAAATTTCAATAGTGACATAACACCTTGTATGTCAATTACGCGGGCACCTAATTTTTTTAATTCATCTTTACATATCTCATGTCTGATTAATCGAGATGACATTATTGCCATTTTAACCCCTCCGTTCATATATTCACAATAATTATAGCATAAATATGATATAATTACTTATAATTAATTGACAGGAGATTACAATGAAACTATTTATTACAAGTTTAAATTCAAAGTATATTCATACAAATTTAGCAATTAGGTATCTATATCAATATGCAAAAGAAATCAACAATCTTGAGACTTATTATGAAGACTTTACAATTAATCAAAATAAAGATTTAATTGTAAAAAAAATTATCACGAGCGAAGCAGATGTTGTCGCTTTTTCTATGTATATTTGGAATTACAAAATGACACTTGAGGTAATCAGTAATTTAAAAAAGATAAAGCCTGAAATGGTCATTATTGTAGGTGGTCCTGAGGTAAGTTATAATCCAGAAGAAATATTGAAAGACTTTTTTTTAATCGATTATGTAATTTCAGGTGAAGGTGAAGCGCCTTTCAGTAAACTGATGGAAAATCTAATGAAAAATGGTGAAATACTGAAAATTCCTGGTGTAAGTTATCGCTCAAAAGGAGAAATAATAATAGGAGAGAAGAGTCCTTTGATGGATATTAGTGAATTGATATTTCCTTATGAATTGCCATTTGAAGACAATAAATTGATTTATTATGAATCTTCCAGAGGTTGTCCGTACAATTGCTCGTATTGTATATCATCTACTATTAAAGGTGTTCGATATAAATCCATTGAATCAGTAAAAAATGATTTGCAATTATTTTTAGACCATAAGGTTAGAATTGTTAAATTCATAGACCGTACATTTAATGTTGATAAGAAAAGAAGCTTTGAAATTATGAAGTACTTGATTGAAAATGATAATGGAATAACAACTTTCCATCTGGAATTATCACCGAATTTAATAGATTTCGGTTGGATTGAGTTGCTGAGAGGAGTAAGAAAAGACCTGTTTCAATTTGAAATAGGTATACAGAGTGTCCACGAGAATGTTATCAAGGCAGTCAATAGAAACATTTTATTTGATCAATTTGAATTTAATTTAAAGCAGATAATAGGATTAAGAAATATTCATATCCATGTAGATTTGATAGCAGGACTTCCTTTTGAAGATATAAATAGATTTATGATATCCTTTGATAAAGTGTATGATTTAAAGGCAGACCATTTTCAACTGGGTTTTTTGAAATTATTGAAAGGAAGCCAGATTAGAAGAGAATATGAAAAATATGGCTATGTGTTTGATGATCAACCACCATATGAAATATTAAAGAATGATTTTTTGTCATATAATGATTTAATTTACTTAAAGGGAATTGAAGAGCTGGTGGAATTATATTATAATTCCCATCATTTTGATGAAGTTATTGATTTCATCATGCAATATTTCAAATCGCCTTCTGAATTTTATAAAGGTTTCCAACAATTTTGGAACAGAAAAAATTTGTTTGACAATAAGCATCAGTTGATTGATTTATTTATTTTTCTTTTTCAATTTATGGAATCAAAAGAAGATGTTGACTTAGATTTATTAAAAGAATTGATGAAATTTGATTATTTTAAAAAGAATCGTTATAAAGAATTGGAGTTTTTCGGCAAATTGGATTTAGATATGGCAAAGCAAGATATTCATGATATGTTGAAGAACAGTGATTTCATCAGTGAAAAAATGCCGCAATTCAAAGGTGAAAAAGCAAAAGATATTTTAAAGAGTATACAGATTATGAATTTTGAATATGATGTTTTCAATAAAACATATCAAAAGATTAAAACAATTGGGTATTATGATTATAAAAATGAAAAATTTGGTATGATTAAGGTAGGTGTTCAAGATGAATAAAGTTAAAGATATTCAATATTTATTTAACGATGCATTGAAAAATTCTATGCAAACTGTAAGAAGATTACCGCTGTTGCTGGTAATTCCAATAATCTATTTCTTGGTATATTTAGCAGTTTTCTATGTAATAAGTTTTATTAATCTTGGAATCTTTTCTTCTCTTTTTAGAGGATTAGTCCTAGCGGCTGTTTTATCCAGTTATTTTTATGTGCTATATGAAGCGCATTATTATAAAAGATTCAAATTTAATTATATGATAAGTGGCATAAAAGTTTTTTTAATGAAAAGTTGGGTCTTTACTTTAATTGTGAACTTGACGTTTTATATATTTTTATTGCTAGGAATATATGCAATATTAGGTAGATTCAGCTATTTATTGCCGCTTCTTTTATTTGCTCTTTTTAATCCAATGCCTGAGATTATTTATCTTACTGATTACAATGAAAGAGATATGTTCTTTTATAATTTCAGTTTTATAAAACACAACTATTTACAGTGGTATTTGATTAATGGAATTTTCTTTGCAGGACTGTATTTATTATTTACTATTTCATCGTATATACCTTATGTTTCAAATGTGTTATTACTTTTGTACAGTTCTTTTGTCATGATATTTAGAGCTTATCTTTTTAAAAATTTACATAAAACAAATTATAGAAAAAGAATATTTTATCAATTTAATAAATAATAGAGTAAAGGATCAATAAAAAAGGAAGGAGAGTATACTTAAACTAGAGTTTTAGTATACAAGGTAAGTATGCGTCGAATTTATATACATCACAACAATTCACGAGTAAGTATTCGTGTCAAAGAAAAATTAATTGAATTACTTAAAGATAATGAATTCTATCCTACTAAGTATCAACCAGATATTATTATTGTAATTGGTGGTGATGGGACGATGCTGAGTGCTATTCGCGCACATTCAATTAAAAATATTCCCTTTATTGGAATCAATACTGGCACACTTGGATTTTTACCTTCCATTTTGCCTAAAGACATTGATACATTGATTGATATATTAAAGCAAAAAGAATTGAAGGTTTTTGAATATCCTCTATTAGAGGTTCATAGTAAAACCATCAATGAAGAAAAGGTCATCAATTATGCATTCAATGAAATTTTGATTAAGCATCAACAGCCAAAATTGATGGAGGCACTGGTTTATTTGAATAAGAAACCATTCAATTATTTCACCGGTGATGGATTTATTCTTTCTACACCCGTAGGGGCAACTGGCTATGCAATATGGGCTGGAGGGGTAGCGACGCATTCGGATTTGCCTGTATTTCAATTGACGCCGTTGAACCCCAATGACAATCGAATCAACAGACCGATGAAGACTTCTATGATTGTTCCCAATAATACTCTGATTGATTTTAAAATAATAAAAGCACATCAAAGAGCTGTTATTGTCGCCTGTGATGGGATCAATGTATCGGATGACTATATTGCAGAAATACATGTTAAAATATCTGATTTGTCGGTTAAAATTTTAAGAACAGATGATTACGATTATTTTGAGTTATATAGACAAAAAATCATAGATAAAAACATATATCGATATTTAAAGTAGGAGTGACTGATAATGATTAACTTGAGTTTTTTAAAAGAAAAATTAGATCAAATTGTATTTTTTGAATTAATGAAAGATATCGAATTAAAGAATGGTTTTATACTTGACAAGAAATTCCCTATACCATTATTGCTCGAATCAGTAAAAGACAAGATATATGATTCTAATCCTGTATTTTCACAAAGTGAAATGACTGATGGAATCATATTTTTATTGGGATTAGATCCCAAGTTTAAATATTTGGCATATTATAAAGAATTGCTTTTAGGGATTGATGAAAATATATTAGAAATACTAAGTGCTGAAATTTTGAATGAAATCACTTTAGAAAATCGTTTGGATTCATTAGTGAAAATTGTAGGAATTCATCATTTGGGATTAGATGATGAAAATCTGATGATAAATATAGGCCGATTGAGCAATGATATTTACATCGAAAATGAAAATGAAGAATTCAATAATTTATCAAGAAGAATTTTTGAATACTTGCTTGAAAAAAATGTTTTTAGTCCCCTGCCTGAATATTATTTGGGGTACTTTTACTACAATAAAGGAATGTATTCAAAAGCTAAATCTTTATGGGAAAATAGCTTTGACAAAGGTTTGGAAGAGAATCAGCAATTGGAACTTATTGAAATATTTCCGAAATTAAAAAGCAAGATTATTTATGAAGAAGGCTACGAACTCATCTTAAAAGAAAGATATGATGAGGGATTGGAAAAACTTTTATCTGTAAAGGATGAATTTTCTGAATGGTGGAATATTTATTTCTTTATTGGTCTAGGATATAGATTTAAAGAAGATTACCGGAGTGCTATTCATTATTTCAACAGAGCGTTGGAAATTAACGATGATAATGTCGATACGATGAATGAAATAGGAATTTGTTATACGATGCTTGGTGAATATGAAAAAGCGATAGAAATTTATAGTAATTCAATTGTACTTAATCCTGAAAATCATGAAACCATCTGCAATCTTGGAATTGTATATTATAATAAGGGTGATTTGAAATTGGCTAGCAAGTTTATTCAAAAAGCCTATGAGATTGCACCAGATGATGAAGTTACTAAAATATGGATAGAATATTTAAACAAATCTTCTCATTGAAACTATTGATGTTTTATTGTAAACTAATAAGGGTTCAACAAATTGTTGAAGGTTGCTAAAAAATTAAAAATCCAATAGAAGGAGTATGAAATGATTAAAAACCTAAAGGATTTAATGAATGAAGCTAAAAATCAGAAAAAAATGAAATTGGCAGTAGCAGCAGCACAAGATTCAGATGTGTTGGCGGCAGTAGTTGAAGCGGCACATGATGGCATTATAGAACCAATATTAGTAGGTAATGTTGAAGAAATTAAAAAAATTGCAAAAGATGAGAATTTAGACATTAGTTCTTTCACGATTATTCAGGCAGACAAAATAGAAGAATCTGCTGAAATTGCTGTGAAATTAGTTAGTAATGGTGAAGCAGATTTTTTAATGAAAGGATTGATTGACACATCAATTCTTCTAAAAGCAGTTTTAAATAAAGAGTATGGTTTGAGAACGGAGTCTCAGCTCAGCCATGTCATGTTGTATTCTAGTGAAAATTACCACAAATTTTTATTTTTGACTGATGGCGGAATGAATATTACGCCTACTTTGGAAGAAAAAGTTAAAATTACAAAAAATGCTATTGATGTTGTAAAAGCTTTGGGCATCAAGATGGTAAAAGTAGCGGCGCTTGCGGCTAAAGAAAAGGTCAATCCTAAAATGCCAGTAACGGTAGAAGCTCGTCAACTTCAGGATATGTGCGAAAGTGGAGAATTTGGTGAAGGTGTCATAATTGAAGGTCCTTTGGCATTTGACCTGGCTGTATCTGAAAAAGCAGCAGAAGTAAAAAATTTCAAAAGCAATATTGCAGGAGATGTTGATGTTTTGCTAGCTCCTAATATTGAAGTGGGAAATGGTATTGGAAAAGCATTGACCTATATTGCAAAAGCAGAATCTGCAGGCATTATTATGGGAGCAAAAGTACCGATTGTATTAGTGTCAAGAGCGGATAGTTATGAATCTAAATTGTACTCTATAGCGCTTGGCAGTGTTGTTGCAGCTAATATTTTTAAAGGAGAGTGAAAGAATGAAAAAGTTTCTTACGGGAAATGAAGCAGTTGCGAGAGGTGCATATGAATCAGGTGTTACCTATGCAGCCGCATATCCAGGTACACCTAGTACTGAAATTCTAGAAAACATTGCACTTTATAAAGAAGATATAGTAGCAGAATGGGCTCCAAATGAAAAAGTGGCTTTGGAATCAGCCTTTGGTGCTTCTATAGCAGGAGCTAGATCTCTTGCTGCAATGAAACATGTAGGCGTAAATGTCGCTGCGGATCCTCTATTCACATTGGGTTATACAGGTGTTACGGGTGGATTAGTTCTTGTTAGTGCAGATGATCCTGGCTGTCACTCATCACAGAATGAGCAGGACAACAGATATTATGCAAAATTTGCGAAAATGGCATGCATAGAACCAAGTGATTCTCAGGAATCATTGGATTTTGTAAAAGAAGCATACAGAATAAGTGAAGAATTTGATGTAGCTGTTTTATTTAGAATGACTACGCGAGTATGTCATTCCAAGGGTTTAGTTGAAGAGGGTGTACGTGAAGAATTTGAAATTATTCCTTACGTGAAGCAGCCTAAGAAATATATTGTTGCTCCAGCAAATGCAAGACTTTTGCATCCTGTAGTTGAAGATAGATTGAAAAAACTAGAAGCATACAGCAACAATACATTTTTAAATAGAATTGAGTGGAATGATTCAAAAATAGGAATTGTAACATCGGGTGTTGCGTACACGTATGCAAAAGAAGTTTTTGGTGACAATGCCAATTATTTGAAAATAGGATTCTCTTATCCACTTCCAATGGATAAAATAAAAGAATTTGCTGGAAGAGTAGAAACATTATATGTTATAGAAGAATTAGAACCATTTATGGAAGAGCAAATGAAAGTGAACGGCATCCAATGTATAGGAAAAGATAAAATTCCTAATGTTGGTGAATTGAATCCCGATATCATCGCTCATGCATTACTTGGAAAAGAAATAGAAACTGTCAAGGTTGATGAATCAAAAATAGTTGGACGTCCTCCTACACTTTGTGCAGGATGCCCTCATAGAGGATTTTTCTATCAACTAAGTAAAAAGAAAAATGTTATGATAACTGGTGACATTGGTTGTTATACATTAGGTTCGGCTGAGCCTTTAAATGCAATAGATACAGTTATCTGTATGGGGGCAAGCATATCAATGGGGCATGGTGCTCAAAAGGCATTTGCTAAAAATGGCGTGGACATACGTGTTGTTTCAGTTATTGGAGATTCTACGTTCATGCATACAGGTATAAACTCATTGATCGATGTTGCTTATAATAAAGGAAACACAGTCAATGTTATTCTTGATAATAGAATTACAGCTATGACAGGTCATCAGCAAAATCCTGGTACAGGATTCACAGTACAAGGAGAACCAACGAATCAAATAAATTTTGAAAATTTAGTAGAGGCAATTGGCATTAAGCATGTAGTGACGGTTAATCCATTAAAATTGGACGAAGTTGATAAAGCTTTAGAAGATGCATTCAATTTTGACGGACCTTCAGTTATTATTACGAGATGGCCATGTGCACTTAAAAAATACTCGCAACAAGATATTGAAGAATTTGGACCAATCAGCAGTAAATGTCATGTTGTAGAAGACAAATGTAAAGGCTGCAGAATTTGTACAAAAACAGGATGTCCATCAATTAGCTTTGATGTCACTAAGAAAAAAGCATTTATCGATCCAAATCAATGTGTAGGTTGTGAAGTATGTTTACAATCATGTCCATTTGATGCTATTGAAAAGGTTGGTGAAAAATAATGGCAGAAGTTAAAAATATATTATTATCTGGTGTTGGTGGTCAAGGTATTATTCTTGCAAGTAAAATTCTTGCTACAGGGTTGATTAATGCAGGATATGATGTAAAGATGTCAGAAGTGCATGGAATGGCGCAAAGAGGCGGAAGTGTTACAACACAAGTCCGTTTTGGAGATAAAGTTTATTCGCCTATCATTGGTAAAGGACAAGCTGATATTTTAGTTTCATTTGAGACTATGGAAACAAGCCGCTGGTTGGATTTTGTAAAACCAGACGGAAAAGTGGTGATCAATGATTATAGATTGGCATCTGCCCCTATTTTAATTGGAACATCAAACTATCCTGAAGGCGTAATTGAATTTGTAAAAGAACAAATTGATGACACGATAGTTTTAAATGCAGCAGAATTGGCTAATAAACTGGGAAATATTAAAACAATGAATGTCATCATAGTAGGTGCTTTGATAAAAGCGCTTGAACTTGAGGAGATTGATTGGGATCAAGTTATAAAAGAAACGGTAAAAGCTAAATTTGTCGATATGAATATTGAAGCACTCAAACTTGGAATGAACCAAGTAAAATAATGATAATAGGCGTATACAAATTTGTATACGCCTATTTTAGGAGTAAGATATGTTATTGAATATATGTATATATTTTGGATTTATAATTGTTTTTATTAAGTTTTTGTTGATTAATGAAAGCAGAAAAATGGCTCTAGAATTAAAGAAAATAGAATATTTGAACAATAGCTATCATTTTGGAAAAGCAAAATTGGATATGGGAAATTTACCTGATCCTATTAAAAGATATCTGGTATATTCTGGTGCATTAGATCGTGAATGGATTAAGAAAGTTACTGTTTATGAAGAAGGTCATTCAAAAAAATATTTCAAGTACCAATGGATTAAATTCTTGACAGTTAAAAACATGTATTTAAATACAATCACTTTCATTGGAGAATCAACGTATAAAGTGATGCCATTGATTCAAATGAAAGTTGATAATAAATTTAAAAACAGCAATGGAGAAAGAAGGCTATTGATTTTCTCAGCCATTGCTTTAGATCAGTCATCCAGAAAATTTGAAATAAGCCAAAGTTTGCTTGTCAAGTATTTTAGTGAAATGGTCTATGCACCTACTGCTTTTATTAGTGATAATATTGAGTGGCACTCACTCGGTAAGAATCTAGTAAAAGGGATACTTAATTTAAAAGGATTTAAAGTTGAAGCGGAAATTTCTATTAATGATGAAGGCCAAATTACAAATTTTATTGCACAAAGATATTTAGAGGAGCATGGAAAATATAAACTTGAAATTTGGTCAGCTGAGTTTAAAAATTACAGAAACGAAGGGGGAGTAATGATTCCTTCAGAACGAATTGAAAGATGGCATTTTGATGAAGAAATATATATAAATCATAAAAGTAAATTAAAAGGAATTAGATTCAATTAAAACCGACTGTTCATGTAAACAGCCGGCTTTTTTATTTGCCAAATGTTGTCTTTGATTTCATAATTCATTTTGATATTCCTACTTAATTTATATTTCGTGATATTGACATCCTATTGCTTATCCAGATAACTGCAGATGATTTATGGACTTGTATAAATACACATAAAACATAAAATATATTCATAAAATCACTTGTATAATTTATAATATTTGTTATAATGTTTTTAATAAATATACATTAGGAGGTATAAATATGAATAAGAAAGTAGTTTTAGCATATTCAGGTGGATTAGACACTTCAGTGATATTGAAATATCTGGAGGAAGAATATAGATATGATGTTATTGCTGTATGTGTTGATGTAGGCCAAAGAGATGATTTTATGGCGGTAAAGAAGAAAGCGTTGGAAACGGGTGCAGTTAAAGTCTACATCGAAGATGTAAAAGAAGAATTCGTAAAAGATTATATATTTAAAGGTATAAAAGCGGGTGCGGTGTATGAAGATGACTATTTGCTGGGAACAGCATTTGCACGACCTTTGATTGCAAAAAAATTAGTCGAAATTGCAGAAAAAGAAGGGGCTGAAGCTATAGCTCATGGCGCTACAGGAAAAGGAAACGATCAAGTACGATTTGAAGCTACTATAAAAGCGATGAATCCTAATTTGAAAATTATTTCACCTTGGCGTGAATGGAAATTGAATTCTCGTGAAGTGTTGGTTGATTATGCAAAAGCGCATAATATACCAATTCCTGTTACGAAAAAAGATATTTATTCGCGAGACGAAAATTTATGGCATATCTCCCATGAAGGTGGGAACCTGGAAGATCCTTGGAATGCTTATCATGATGAGGTGCTTAAATGGTCGAATACATCAGAAAAAGCACCTGATGAAGCTCAAGTAATACTGATAGATTATTTTCAAGGTGAACCTATAAAGATAAATGGAGAGAAAATGAATCCTGTTGAGATTGTAAAATATCTCAATGAAATAGGTGGCAAACATGGAATTGGCACAATCGATATCGTTGAGAACCGTTTGGTAGGCATGAAATCGAGAGGCGTCTATGAAACGCCTGGTGGCACTATATTGTATGAAGGGCATAAAGCTTTGGAAAAATTGACACTTGATCGTGCGACAATGTCATTTAAGAAAACAGTGGCGTTGAAGTATGCAGAACTTGTCTATGATGGTTTATGGTTGAGTCCTTTGAAGGAAGCCTTGGATGCCTTTGTTGAAAGTACACAAATCAATGTGACAGGACAAGTTAAAATAAAATTGTACAAAGGAAATTGTTATACTATAGCAAGCACATCTGAATACTCGCTTTACAGTGAAGAGTTTGTGACTTTTGGTGCAGATGAAGTCTACAATCAAAAAGATGCGGAAGGATTCATAAATCTATTTACTTTGCCACTTAAAATAAGAGCAATCATGAACCAAAAAAAAACAAAGAATGAAGTGAAGGCCATATGAAATTATGGGGAGGTAGATTCAAAGAAGATACAGATGAATTGATGGATTTATTCAATGCATCTATCGATATAGACAGTCTTTTATACAAAGAGGATATTGAAGGCAGCTTGGCTCATGTACAAATGCTTGAAAAAATCGGTATTGTCAACAGTGAAGAATGCGATTTGATCAAGACTGGATTGAGAGATATCCTTTTAGATATTGAAAATGGCGATATCGAATTCAGTATATCAGACGAAGATATCCATATGTTCATTGAGCGTTTGCTGATTGAGAAGATTGGAGAAGTCGGTAAAAAACTGCACACGGCGAGAAGTAGAAATGACCAGACAGCAGTTGATTTAAGACTCTATGTCAAAAAAGAAATCAGCAAGATAAAATTATTGATACATGAGCTTATGACTTCGCTATACAAACGAGCCAAAGAAAATACTGAGGTGATAATGCCTGGTTATACACACTTGCAAAGGGCACAGCCTATAAGGCTTTCTTTTTATCTCATGGCATACTTTTCAATGTTGAAGAGGGACTATATTCGCTTTGACAATGCTTACAAACTTATGGATGAACTGCCGCTTGGTGCAGGTGCATTGGCTGGAACGAGTTATGAGACAGACAGAGAGTTTTTAAGAGATATATTGGGATTTGAAGAAATCATGGGAAATGCTTTGGATGCAGTCAGTGATCGGGATTATGTAATAGAAACCTCATCAAATATTGCACTTGGAATGATGCATTTAAGCCGTATAGCTGAAGAAATAGTGATTTTCAGTTCTAAAGAATTTGATTTTTTTACACTTTCAGATAAATATTCAACAGGCTCAAGTATCATGCCACAAAAGAAAAATCCCGATGCAGCTGAGCTTATCAGAGGCAAAACAGGCAGTGTTTATGGCAATCTTCTTGCACTGCTAGTAATGATGAAAGGATTGCCACTTGCTTACAATAAAGATATGCAAGAAGATAAGAAGCAGATATTTGAAGCGATAGATAATTTCAAGATTTCACTGTCGATAATGAGCAAAATGATTCAAACGATGATTTTCAATAAAACTAGGATGTTTGAAGCAACACAGCAGGGTTTCTTGAATGCGACTGATCTCGCAGACTATTTGGTTACATTAGGGATTCCATTCAGAAAATCTCATGAAATCGTCGGCAGCTTAGTCGCCTATGCCATCGCGAACAATTTGACTTTAGAAGAAATAGCTTTAGACAAATATCAAGAGTTTGTCACTGAAATAGATCAAAGTGTCTATGACATATTGGCTATTGAAAATTGTGTAGAGTCAAAAAAATCAATGGGGTCGACCAACATGATAAGTACGCTGGAAATGTTGGGGAATGCATATAATTGGCTGGAGGAGAATAGATGAAGGGATATTTGCTTTTAGAAGATGGCACTAAATTCAGTGGGAATATTTTTGGCGCAATTAACCAGCAAGTGGGTGAAGTTGTTTTCAATACGAGCATGACGGGGTATCAGGAGATAATGACTGACCCCTCTTATTTTAATCAGATTGTAGTCATGACGTACCCATTGATAGGAAATTATGGAATCCATCATTTCGTCAATCAATCAAATGGGCCCATTGTCAAAGGGTTTGTTGTTCGCGAGAGTGCGGATATATACACGCACTGGAAAGGGTACACAAGTTTGGATGCCTATTTGAAGAAAAATGGCATCATTGGCATATCGGGAGTTGATACCCGGGCTATCGTAAGAATAATAAGAGAAAAAGGAACTTTGAAAGGAATTATTGCAAGCGATGAAGTCATGGTGGATGATAATTTGAAATTATTGAAGGAAACAGAATTCAATAACTATGTACAATCAGTTACGACAAAATCAATTTACGATATGTGGCCTTTGGGTGAACCGGTGGCAAAGGTAGCAGTCTTGGATTTTGGTATAAAAAGAAATATCATCAGGGAGCTTTTAAAAAGAAATCTACAGGTTAGAATATTTCCTGCACAGACAGATTTTGAAGCAATTAAATCCTTTAATCCTGATGGTATTTTTATGTCCAATGGACCTGGGGATCCAAAGGAAATTCCGATGGTGATCAAAGAAGTTGAAAAAATCATCGATTCAAATATTCCAACATTTGGGATATGTCTCGGACACCAATTGATAGCACTTGCACTGGGTGCTGAGACAGTTCCAATGAAATATGGCCATAGAGGTGGAAATCATCCTGTCAAGGATTTACTTGAAGATAAAATTGTCATAACGGCTCAAAACCATGGATATGTTGTGACTGATGAATCTTTAATGGCTATATCCGTTGAAATTACCCATAGAAATATCAATGACCGCACTATTGAAGGCATAAAGCATAAAACAAAAGCTTTGTTCAGTGTGCAATATCATCCTGAAGCTTCACCGGGACCAGATGATTCATCATATCTCTTTGATCAATTTCTCAAAATGATTGAAGAGCAGAAAGGATAGATAAATTCATGGAAATCAAAAAAACACTCGTCATAGGATCAGGTCCCATAGTGATTGGACAAGGGGCTGAATTCGACTATTCAGGTACTCAGGCTTGTCGCGTCTTGAAAGATGAAGGCATTGAAGTCGTATTGGCCAATTCTAATCCTGCCACAATCATGACAGATAAAAAAATTGCAGATATCGTTTATTCTGAGCCATTGGTGATATCTTATCTCGAAAAAATAATTGCAAAAGAAAAACCTGATAGTATTTTAGTCGGGTTTGGTGGGCAAACTGCTTTGAACTTAGGCATTGAGCTCGAAAAAAGCGGCGTTCTGGAGAAATACAATGTCAGAGTATTGGGAACAGAGCTATCATTTATTGACATTGCTGAAGACCGTGAACTGTTCAAAAAAATGATGGATAAAATACATGAACCCAGCATAGAGAGTCAAATAGCCATAACTCTTGAGGCTGCGATTAAAGCAGCAAGTGAAATTGGCTATCCAATAATTGTAAGACCAGCTTATACATTGGGTGGTGCTGGAGGCGGCATTGCTGAAAATGAAGAACAATTGACAGAAATTGTCCAAAAAGGTTTAAATTATTCAATCACAAATCAGGTTTTAATTGAAAAATCAATTAAAGGGTGGAAAGAAATTGAATATGAAATGATTAGAGATGGAGCTGGCAATACAATAGCAGTGTGCAATATGGAAAATTTCGATCCAGTAGGTATCCATACAGGAGACAGCATTGTATTCGCACCATCACAAACTCTGACAGATCAAGAATATCAAATGCTTAGGAATGCATCATTGAAAATTGTAAATGCTCTTGAGATCAAAGGCGGATGCAATGTGCAACTGGCATTGAACCAGGAATCCATGGAATACCGTGTTATAGAAGTGAATCCTAGAGTATCACGCTCGTCCTCGCTAGCATCAAAAGCGACAGGCTATCCAATTGCAAAAGTTGCGGCTAAAATCGCACTAGGTTATCATTTGGATGAAATCAAGAATGAAATTACTGAGAAAACGTATGCTTGCTTCGAACCGGCATTGGATTATTGTGTCGTTAAAATACCTAAATGGCCATTTGACAAGTTTGAATATGCTGATAAAAGCCTAGGTACGGCGATGAAAGCTACCGGTGAAGTTATGGCTATCGGAAACAATATTGAAATGGCTTTGTTGAAAGCGGTCAGGTCTTTGGAAATAAATCAATTCAATCTGAAATATGAACCTGCAAGCAACATGACTCTGGACGAACTTTTCAAAATAATAAATTTGGGAGATACAGAAAGGCTTTTTTATATTGCTGAATTGCTGAGAAGAGAAGTAAGCATGAAAAAAATTCATGCTTTGACAGCGATTGATATTTTCTATATCAATAAAATTAAAAATATTGTCGATATGGAAAAGTCGATTACAGGTCGAATGTTGCCTTATATTGGCAGAGGATGGATCAAACATTTGAAAAAAAGAGGATTTTCCGATAAAGGTATGGCGCAGCTGATGCTTGAAACAGTAGAAAAAGATGTCTATGATTATCGAAGAGAACACAATATCGAACCAGTCTATAAAATGGTTGATACCTGTGCTTCTGAATTTGAAGCAGAATCACCGTATTATTATTCGACCTATGATGATTTTGATGAAGTAGAAGTCTCAAAAAACAAGAAAATTCTAGTTGTTGGATCAGGCCCTATAAGAATAGGTCAAGGAGTAGAATTTGATTACTGCAGTGTGCATGGAATCATGGCACTGAAAGAAGCTGGTATAGAAGGAATAATCATCAATAACAATCCTGAAACAGTATCAACAGATTTTGATATTTCAGATAAATTATATTTCGAGCCGATTACAGTTGAAGATGTAATCAGCATAATCGACAAAGAAAAGATAGATGGTGTCATTCTTCAATTTGGCGGCCAAACGGCAATTAAACTGGCAAAAGAACTTGATGCTAGAGGAGTAGACATTCTAGGAACTTCATACAGAGATATCAACGCGGCTGAAGATAGGGATATTTTTGACCGAAAGCTTGAAGAACTTGATATAGAGCGTCCAAAGGGAATTGGTGTATACAGTATTGAAGAAGGGCTTGAGCGTTCAGGGGAGATTGGGTTTCCGATGATTGTACGGCCTAGCTACGTCATTGGAGGATCTGGCATGGAAGTCGTGTATACTGATGAGGAACTTGAACAATATTTGATGAGTGCATTTGATAAGGATGCAGATCAATCTGTTTTAATCGATAGATTTATACAAGGGATCGAAATTGAAGTGGATGCTTTGTCTGATGGAAAAGAGATATTGATTCCAGGTATAATGCAGCATTTGGAGGAATCCGGTGTACATTCAGGTGATTCAATTGCTGTATATCCAGCTTATGGCATCTCAAAAGAGATTGAAGATAAAATCATAGAAGTGACAGAAAAGATTGGAAGAACTTTCAATATCATTGGCGTTTTCAATGTGCAATTCATTGTTCATGAAGATAAGTTGTATGTCATTGAAGTCAATCCAAGAGCAAGTAGAACTGTTCCCATGATGAGTAAAATAACAGGCGTTGAGATTATTGAAACAGCTACAAAATTGATGCTTGGAAAATCATTGGAATCATTGGGATACAAAGAGAAGATAATTCCAAAGAAAGCTTTTTATGCTGTAAAAAATCCTGTTTTCAGTATGGAAAAATTGAAGCAAGCTGAAATGGCTCTGAGTCCAGAAATGAAATCCACTGGTGAAACGATGAGTATTGATACAGATTTAGATAGAGCGTTATATAAAGGCATTATTGCATCAAATATGGAAATTCCGGCAGTTGGAAAAGCATTGATATCGATTTCAGATGCAAAAAAGAGTGAAGTTCTTACAATGATTGAGGAAATGAAGAGAATGAATTTTGATTTGTATTATACGAAGGGAACATTTGAGTTTGCAACTGAGCACGGTGTGGATGGTATTTGTATAAAAGATGATGAAATAAATCGAATGATTATCAATAGAGAATTCAATCTGGTTTTGAATATTCCGACTAAAGGAAAAAATAAAATAAAGAATGGATTTTTGATAAGAAGACTGTGCGTAGAACATAAGATTCCTTGCATGACTTCTTTGAATACAATGAAACTTGTGATGAGAATGATTGACAGAAGGTGCAATTCATTGGATTTTGATATTGTAGATATTTGTAAAATTTAATTGCATTATCCAAAATCAGGATAATGCAATTAAATAACATTTTGAAAGAAAAGTGAAATGTATGCTCCCTGCATACCAATAATTTGTCAAAATAGATTAAAATTAATTTGCATGGAGCTTATTTGAATAACGACAATTCCTTACATATCTCCAGCAAAAAAAAGGTAAACTTATGGTTTACCTTTTTTTTTTATCTTAATTTTGATTATGAACGATAATCGGCATTTATTTTCACATAATCATAGGTTAAATCACATCCCCAAGATTTTGATGAGAAGTCACCATCATTCATATTGATGTGAATAGTGATTTCTGAGTCTGATAATATTTGCTTTGCAATTTTTTCCGAAAATTGCATCGGCTCACCTTTTTTCATCAGTTCAATGACGCCAAATTTACTTTCAAATGACAAATCTACTTTTTCTGGAACCATAGAGGCTCCAGAAGCGCCTAGAGCACTTAATATCCTTCCCCAGTTGGCATCCTCTCCAAAGAATGCAGATTTTACCAGGCTTGAGGTTATAACGGACTTAGCTAGAACTCTTGCATCGAGCTTAGACTTCGCATTTATCAAATTTACTTTTAAAAGTTTTGTAGCACCTTCACCATCTCTAGCGATTTCAATAGAAAGGAATTCTAAAATTTCATAAAGTGATGCTTTAAATAATAGATACGTTTCATCTTCTGATGTTATAATTGGATTTTTTGCCGTTTGATTGCTGAGAAGAATGACCATGTCATTGGTTGATGTATCACCGTCAACAGAGATCATGTTGAAAGTATCTTCTACAACTTCAGAAAGTGCCTTCTGCATCATTTCTTTTGAAATATTGATATTAGATGTCAAGAATGACAACATCGTTGCCATATTTGGATGAATCATTCCTGATCCTTTTGCCATACCATTTACAATTATTTCCTCACTTCCGATTTTAAAAGTGATGCTGCCGTATTTTTCGAACGTGTCGGTTGTCATTATGGCCTTGGGGATTTTTTTGAAATTTTCTTGCGACAGATCTTGAATGGCATCATTGATGCCAATTTCAATTTTGTCCATGGGTAAATGCACACCAATGACACCAGTGGAAGAAACTAAAACCTGAGTTGAATCAATATTCATTTTATCAGCCAATATTGAGCACATTTTATTCCCATCAATAATACCTTGTTTACCAGTTGCTGCATTTGCGTTGCCAGAATTAACAATCAGAGCATGAATGGGATTGTCCATCTTGGATTTTGTAATGACAACAGGTGCGGCTATGGTTAAATTTTTTGTGAAAGAGCCTGCTGCAATGCATGGAAATTCGGAATATATGACGGAAAGATCTGGATTCTTGAATTTTATGCCGGAGTGTATGCTGTTGCCTGAAAAACCTTTTATGGGTTCTAAAATTTTCTTTAACATTTTTATTCCTTCTTTCTATAAATAATATAAATTAAAGTCAATTCCCAGTTGTTCTTCAAAACCAAATAAAATATTCATGTTTTGTATTGCTTGGGAACTTGCACCTTTCATTAAATTGTCTATAGCTGAATAGACAATTAAAGTATTTGAATTATCATCAAATCTATAATGAATAAAAACATTATTAGACCTATTGACGTCTTTTGTAGATGGAATGAAATCAATGAGTTTTATGAAATATTCTTTATCGTAATACTGATGAAAAATTCGATCAACATCTGCGATTGTAAATGATTTTTTCAAATTTAGATAAATAGTTGTGAAAATGCCTCTGCTCGATGGCACGATGTGAGGACTGAATAGAAATTGTATTTCATTGCCAGTCAGGTCTTTAAGTGTTTCTACTACTTCAGGACTATGACGATGGACACCCGTATTATATGCGTATGTGTTGTCTTGAATTTCAGTAAAAAGAAAATTTTGATTTTCTTTTCTTCCGGCACCACTTACACCTGTCTTTGAATCTGAAATAATTTTTCCTTCTATCATATCTTCTTCAATCAATGGATATAATGCTAGCAACATCGATGTAGGAAAGCATCCGGGGTTTGCTACATATTTTGAATTTATTATTCTTTCTCGGTTGATTTCAGGAAGACCATAGGCAAATTCAGCAATAGATTCTTTAAGAACATGGTCACTGCCATACCATTTTTCATAGATATCAGGATTTTGGATTCTAAAATCACCTGAAAGATCAATTATTTTCAAATTAGGATTGAGAGACTTTAATTTTTTCACATGATGCATACTGACACCGTGAGGAAGTGCCAAAAAAACCAAATCTGTATCTCCAATCAAATTATATGAAGAAAGTTCATCAATCAAAAGATCATCAACTTCGCCTGCAAATTTTGAGTATAATTCAGAGAATTTTTTTCCAGAATATCTATTGGAAGTTAAAAATAGTAAGTTGACATGAGGATGTTTTTTCAGCAAAGAGATTAATTGCATACCACCGTAACCTGTGGCACCATATATACCTATATTCATATTTTCACACTCCTTATATTTGTATAATTATACAATTACGTTGAATAAAATGCAATATTTTAATAAAATATATTGCATAAAAAAATATTCTTCTGTATAATTATTTACTAATAGAGGTGATTTAATGCATAAGAAAAAATTGATGGTCAATCATTTAATTGAAGCGCTACCGTATATCATGCAATTTAGAAACAAGGTTTTTGTCTTTAAATATGGCGGAAGTATTATTGAAAACGAAGAAAATAAAAAAGCATTCATAGAGGATGTTTCACTGCTACAACATTTAGGGATGAAAGTAATTATAGTCCATGGTGGCGGGAAGCATATCAGCAGAAGGTTGGAAGAAAAAGGAATTGAAACGATTTTTCATGAGGGATATAGAATAACAAATTCTCAGGCAATTGATGAAGTAGAAATGATATTGTCTGGTCATATAAACAAAGAATTGACATTGTTATTCAACAATTATGGCACTAAAGCTATAGGAGTAAATGGCAAAGATGCCGGACTTATTGTTGCTAAAAAGAAAATTGTTTCAGGAAATATCGATATAGGGCATGTCGGAGATGTAGAAAGTATAAATGCAGAGTTTCTGGAACTTCTGCTTAAAAATGATTATTTGCCAATAATATCGCCTATCGGATTTGATAAGTCAGGGAATACTTATAATATCAACGCTGATGATGTTGCAAGTGAAATAGCAAAAAGTATGAAGGCGGAAAAATTGTTTTTGATCAGTGATATTAATGGTGTCTATACAATTTTAGGTGAAGAATCGACATTTATAAGCAGATTGGATTATTCTCAAGCTTCAAAGATGATAAGTGATGGGATAATAAATGGAGGTATGATACCTAAAATGAAGTCGTGTCTGGAATCCATTGAAAATGGCGTAGCAAGTGTGCATATTATTAATGGAAAAATTACACATAGTGTTTTGCTTGAAGTATTTACAGATGAAGGTATTGGAACGATGATTGAAAGGAGTGAAAAACATGTCGATTATGAAGACTTATAAGCGTTTTGATTTGAATTTTGTAAGAGGTGAAGGATCATATTTATATGAAAAGAATGGAGATAAATATTTAGATTTTGTTGCAGGAATAGCGGTGAATGCTTTGGGGCATAGTAACAAGGATGTTGTTGAAGCTATAAAAAATCAGGCAGAGAAGTTAATTCATATTTCAAATTTATATTTTGATGACAATCAAATAAACTTAGCAGATAAATTGATTGAATTATCAGATCATGAATCGGTTTTCTTTTGTAATAGTGGGACAGAAGCCATTGAAACTTCATTGAAAATAGCTAGAAAGTATGGGTATGAAAGAGGGAAATCAGTAATTTTGTATATGCAAAATTCTTTTCATGGCAGATCATTAGGAGCTTTATCAGTGACAGGACAAGAAAAATATCAAAAATATTTTAAACCTTTGATTGCGGATGTCGTGCCCGTTGAATTTAACAACATTGAAGATTTGGAATCAAAAATGAGCAATCAGGTTTGTGCGGTTATTGTGGAACCTATACAAGGTGAGGGTGGTATCAATGAAATAGAATCAAAATTTCTTAATGAAATAAAGAAAATATGCGATGAATGGGATGCTTTACTAATATTTGATGAAGTACAAGCAGGAGTAGGGAGAACAGGTAAGTTTTTTGCTTATCAGAATTATTCAGTGGTTCCTGATGTTGTAGCTATGGCAAAGGGATTGGGTGCTGGTGTTCCAATTGGAGCTGTCATGGTCAATAAAAAAGCTGATATTTTGACTTATGGTGACCATGGCTGTACATTTGGTGGGAATCCTTTGGTGACAGCTGTCTCTAATGTAGTTGTCGATAAAATTAGTGATGATAATTTCTTGATGGACGTGACAATTAAAGGTAATTATTTAAAACACCAATTGGAGGAGATGACTGATGAGATTGATTTTGTAAAAAAAATAAAAGGAAAGGGATTGATAATAGGCGTTGAATTTGATACTAGTAGAATTGAAATTAAAAAAATTGTTGAAAAAGCCTTGGAAAAAAAGTTGTTAATAATTGGAGCAGGTGCTGAGACAATTAGATTAGTACCTCCTTTAACTGTTTCTATAGATGAAATTAATGATTTTATTTCAATTTTCAAAGAAATTTTAGAAAGTTTTTTGGAATGACGCGTGAGAATTTTTAAGATTCTCAAAATATTCTTTTGTTTTTAAAATTGTATCTGCAATGTTTTTTAGAAGTCTAGTTTACATAAGTTGTATGAAATGAGTATGGACTTTAAAAAAACATTGCTATTTTTTGCGTATTATAATGTAGGAAAAAAATATAAAAAAACATCGTTAATAATATTGACATGAAAGGCCAGTGGTGTTATTATTATTAAGTCGCCGCTGAGTGACGAGAACCTTGAAAACTGAAGTAGTGTAAAGAAAAAGAAACAAAATGAAACAAACATGCAAGTGTTTATTAAGAGTTTGATCTTGGCT
>JAFGAC010000030.1 GCA_016933835.1 Clostridiales bacterium | reverse complement strand
GTTGTACGTGTTGTTTTTTCATCCGGTCATGCTGACACATTTGACCGGTTTGTCAAAAGCTCTGCGTTTCTTATTTTACGGAGTACTAGTCTGATGCGGATGCAATTGGTATTCTTGCGCCAGTTCGTTTAACGTTCTGGTCCCTTTGGCTGCTTCCAGGGCCACTTTGAACTTATACTCGGCAGTAAATGTGCGACGCTTGCTCATTGTTTCCCTCCACATGCTTGGTTAGAATTGTACACCATTTCCATTTAGCATGTGGTCTAGTTTTTGGGGTAACTTCACCTTTCTTGCACCTTAAAAAGTCTCATATTCTCCGCTCGCTGACTTGATTGCGCAAGCCGCCCAAGCCGCGCATCTGGTGGATTCTTGGGTTATGCCCTAATTTCCCCCGCTTTTTTGAGAAGATACAATCTTAAGGAGTTTCTTTTGCAAATCATTGACACTATCATCAAGAAAGCAATCAGGCAACACGTTTTCCCTGGTGCAGTAGTAATAGCATCTTACGGCAATGACTTGATACACTCTGCCGCTTACGGAACAACAATGTATAAAGACCTTGGCAGTCAACCAGTCCAGATCAATACATACTATGACATTGCCTCATTAACTAAAATATTCACTTATACTGTAGCTCTCCAACTTGTAGAGGGAAATATGTTAGAGCTTAATAAAGCAGTAACATATTATCTTCCGCAAATGAAAGCACGAGAAATAAAAATTCACCATCTTTTTACTCACACATCCGGTTTATCAACTAAATTGTCAGAAGCTAGGGAATATGAAGAAGAGGATATAATAGAAATGATTTGTAATTGTAGACTTCATTTTTCCCCTGGAGAGTATATTGATTATGCTAGTGCTAACACATTAATACTGGGAAAAATTGTGACAAAACTATTTAATAAACCTTTAGATTCAGTGATCAAGCAGCAGATATCAGTACCACTAAAGCTAGAAAATACTTGCTTTCTACCAAAAGAGGACCTACATAATATGATAGCCCCTACCGAATGGGACAAAAGCTGGCGGAAAAGGCTTGTTCATGGATTTGTACACGATGACAGTGCTTATGCATTGGGTGGGGTTGCAGGGCATGCGGGTTTGTTTAGCACAGCAATGGACTTATGGAATTTTTGTCTGACTTGGTTACATGGAGGTTACCCGATTCTTAAATTGCATACTGTTGAAATGGCAATTAGGAATCACACATCTGGCCTTCAGCCTTTCTTCAAATCTAGTTCTAGTATAGAAAAAAATACTAACTGTACTCCAGGTTACGGTTTAGGCTGGATGTTGAATCGACCTTTTATGGGAGACGCACCTTTAAGCGCTTACGGACATAGTGGATTTACAGGTCCCATTGTAATCAATATACCATGTAGCAACATCTGTATAGTGTTCCTTACAAACTGTACTTATCCACAACGTGGCTCAAGACAGCACCATAATGTAGTTGCGGAAATCACAAACGCTGTGCTAAAAGTCTATTCAAAATAAATAGCCCATAAATTGACTAAATTCTACTGCATATCGTGCAAGAAGCAAAACAGTTCCAAATGTTCTTCATTTTAAAGAGTAACGGTACGGTTAACAAAACGTTGATTGAACTTATGTGTAAAGAGGACATATGATAAACAATCAAAGTCGAGGGCTACACTTTTTTGATCGATTAATCCCAGAAAAACCAAGCTGTCAAGTTCTTGATGATGGAATAACTTTTAGGAAAATGCCATATCGTTATTCTGATGCAGAAGGAGAAAACTTGGTAAACATTTACGCAATCGAGATTGAAAATTTTTCCAAATACAAGTTTGGCATAAATTTTTCATGCAGAGGAAATTATTGTGTACGTTTAGCACAAGAAGCAAACGAAAAAACAAACAACTCTTTACTATGTGCGATGAACTGTAATTTCGGGATTATTTCAGACGAATATGACATCGAGCCTGTAGATATTACATACAACTTACATTTGGAAGATAGTAGGTTATTCCAGTGGCCAGTAGCAGACAAAACAACCCTGCTTGTCAATCACAATGGCTTGTTAGATATAAGTTTTAGAAGAGCATTTGGAACATTGCGCATCAACCATGAATTATTTCAATGGATTGGATCATTAACAAAGGAAACGAGTAAATTAAATTCCACAGAATTACTCTATGTATATAATTCTTTTAATCGTGGTATTCTTATTCTTAATGATCCAATAACTGGGACCCGTAAGCTATTTGATCCCGAAAGAACTTATACACCATTCGATAACAGAAGAATTGATCTCATAATCAACTATACATCAGGTAAATTAAGAGTGTCAAGGATCAATACAGCAACCAAAACTCATTTCTTTGAAGGAATCCTAATAATAAGTATTCCGAATAAGTATGCAAACCAAATTAAACCAGGAGATGTCATTGAAGATGTAACAATTGATGGAACTCATCTGAATGACTATGTATATGGAGCTACAGTAGGTGCTATAATTACACCAAACAAACGACAAACGGAGCTTAACATATTGCGGAGTCAGGTTATTCAAACCCGTTATGTTAATGGCATTCCTTCTTACCAAACAGACTACAAAGCTTGCCGAGCATGTATAATCCAAACTGTGAACAAGACGATTTTCTTTCTGGCTGATGCAAGAAATAACATTGAGGGGCAAAAAGGACTAACAATAGCTGATCTACAGGATATTCTATTGACTCTATATCCCAACCTTGTGAGATTCGTCAATGTAGATGGCGGTCATGCCGCAAAAATCGTCCTAAATACTCCGCAAGGTTTTGATGTATATGGAAACCTGCATTACAAAACCTGGCCAGAAAACTCTTCAGAAAAGTTTAAGTGGAACGGCTACTTGGGAAGAAAAGTTCCAGCCATCATCTATGCATATAAAGAAGGACAATAGTAATGTGCCCTTGTGCTAGATGTTAGGTAAAGCCAGGGCTTTGATTTGTAACACATCCGGTTTGCCTAAAAGGCGATTGATGTAAACAGAAAG
>JAFGAC010000029.1 GCA_016933835.1 Clostridiales bacterium | reverse complement strand
GAATTATTAGAAAACAACAAGCTTGTTCGCCACAAGACCTTCGGGAGAATACGCATTTTTCGTTATAATGAAGAAAATCCTAGAGCAATAATGATTAGACAACTAATGGAAAAATGGGACCAGAAAAAATAAAACCCAAAACACATTTAGATGGTTAATGTGTTTGATTACTTTCACTAATTAGCTGGACCAAACAATTGACTGAAAAACTAAACAGAAATACTCGGAAAATAAATTTTGCCGTAATTGTTTGTAATTCGATAATTTATGAAAAGTTCAGAAAAAATCAACAATTCTCTGATCCTTTGACTGATTTGATTGTTAAACTTGTTACTTCAGCTGGTCACGATATAGTTTCAACTCAATTTTTGCCTGATGACCGTGTAATGCTTGGCAAACAAGTAGGTAATATTATCAGCACCAAATCTGTGGATGCAATAATTGTTTGTGGGGGAACTGGACTAAAAATTTCAGAAATTACCTTGGAGTGCTTGCGACCATTAATGGTTAAAACAATTCCTGGCTTTGCTGAAATATTTCGAAAACTTAGTTATGAAAAATTTGGTTCGGAAGCAATAACTCTGCGTGCATTAGCCGGAATCACCGATCACCAAAAGGTGCTTTTTTGCATTCCTGAGTCTTTGGATTCTGTTAAGATGGTCCTAACGCAACTGGTATTGCCTGAAATTGAAACAATCTTAGAAAAAGTACAAAAATCGTAAATGTCACGAAGATATGCAAATACGTTAATATTTAATGATGACTAATTCATTAGCCTTGTAAAAGGAAGAGACGTATAATGGAATTTTGTTCTTCATGTGGAAAACGGATGGTCATGAAACGAACCAAAGAAAGCGCAGTTTATATTTGTCCAGTTTGTAAATGCAAAAAAACTAAAGAGCCTGAAGTCAAAACTGTTGGTCCAAAAAAACCACGTGAAACAATTGTTGTAATCGGAAAAGAAGACCAAGGTATAAATGCAAATCCTACAGCAGAAATTAAATGTCCTAAATGTGAGAACAACTTGGCTTACACTTGGCAAGTACAGACTCGTTCAGGTGATGAAGGAGCAACACAATTCTTTAGATGCACAAAATGTAACCACACTTTTAGGCTTTATACCTAATTTTTCATTTTTTTGACAAAGTTAATTTTTTTATTCAATTCAAACTATAAATAGTTACTACCTTATTTTATGGACAAATAATACGTAATTGATATTCATAAATAATAATTAATATAATAGATTATGAAATGATGGCGTTTCTCTTGACGAGCCCTAGTCCTATCCCAGAAAAAATAGTTGCACGCAAAATTATTGTTTACAAATCACGTATTGACCAAAAAACAATAAGACAAACTGCAGAAAAAATGAAAACTGGCCTGTTTCGTAAGCTATATTTCATAAAACCTCGACCTGAAGAAGTCCAGATTATTTCTATGGAAAAATATTTTGAACCTTACGTAGTTGCCGAAGGAACCTACCACATAGAATACTCAAAAAACTGGGTTCACAACATCCAAGTAGACGAGACAATGATAAACCTCAAACTATTTGGTGGAAAAGTAAAACCTGTTTC